>JAAFJP010000016.1 GCA_013298125.1 Cytophagales bacterium
TTGAATTTGTCTTTGAGGTATTCTCCAAAAGACTTACGTCCTCTGGACTTAATTGTATAAATCTGTATCCCATAACACAAAAGTAACCAAAATAAAACGTCGTTTATTTATTAGCGACTACTTAAATACAATTTTAGATTTTAAAATTTTACAAATCCATAGCATATAAAAATTTTATTTGGTTTTATCAATTATAAACAAATCTTTACTTTAATGAATTTGAGTAAAGACAAACATTAGATTATGAAAAGAATTGCTGTATTTACATCAGGTGGTGATGCACCAGGTATGAACGCCGCCATAAGAGCGGTAGTGAGGGGTGGACTACATCACGGAGTAGAAATTTTTGGAATTATTAGAGGATACAATGGAATGATTAAGGGGGATATTATTCCTCTTAATTCACAATCTGTTAGTAATATTATTCAACGTGGAGGCACAATCTTAAAATCTGCACGTAGTAAAGAGTTTATGACTCCCGAAGGTCGTAAAAAGGCTTATGAGCAATTGAAATCTCATGGTATTGAGGGATTGGTTGCCATTGGTGGAAATGGAACATTTACGGGTGCCGAAATTTTTTATAACGAATATCAAATCCCTACGGTGGGTGCTCCTGGAACAATTGACAACGACCTTTTCGGAACGGATTATACTATCGGTTATGACACTGCCGTAAATACCGCTTTGGATGCCATTGACAAAATTAGAGATACGGCAGATTCGCACGATAGAATTTTCTTTATTGAAGTAATGGGACGTGATTCAGGCTATATTGCTGTACAATCAGGGATTTCGGGAGGAGCTGAATCTATTTTGATTCCAGAAGAAAGACAGACAATTGATGAAGTAGTAGGTACTTTGAAGGCAGGTTTCGAGAAAAAGAAATCTTCTTCAATCGTAGTGGTTGCAGAGGGCGACGAAGAAGGTCATGCAGCCAATATTGCTGAAAAAATTAAGAATACGATTGACGTTCCGGTGGACATACGGGTAACCAATTTAGGACATATTCAACGTGGAGGCAGTCCGAGTGCTGCCGATAGAATTTTAGCAAGTCGGTTAGGTTTAGGAGCTTTGGAAGGACTTTTGGATGGACATAAAAACGAAATGGCAGGAATTGTAAATGACCAATTGGTTTATACACCTTTCCATGATACGATTACTAAGAAGAAGAATATTAATCCTGATTTATTGAGGTTGTCTGGTATTTTGAGTAAATAGGTTTAGGAGAACTGTAAAGGGAGAAAGAAATGCTTTGAAGCATCTTCTTTCTCCCTTTTTTATTCTTAATCAACAATACCCCAAAATTTTATAAACCACATACCCCAGTAGTTCGTGAATCAAATAGTATGATTCAACCATATTCAGTTCTTTGGGCATGAATAAATTTTCAAAAGTAAAACTACGAGCTTTTGATTTGTAAGCTGTCCCAAATGGTATGACTTTTACACCAGCTTTTTCAAAACAACCTGTTGCCCTCGGAAGGTGATAGGCGGAGGTAAAGAGTAAAAATTTGCTACCCAATTGAGGATTTTTCTTTAAAATATTAGATGAAAATAAAGCATTTTCTCTGGTATTTCTTGATTTTGTTTCTACTAAAATATCTTCTTTTTTTACTCCCATCTCTTCTAAAAATTGAGCAACTTTCAAAGTTTCGTTAGAGACATCTTTTCGCATGATGATATGGTCGGTATTTCCTCCTGAAATGAGTATCTTCTTCAATTTGCCCATTTTGTAGAGCCTCAATGGTTGAATGAATCTATCCGCTTGTTTATCTGTAAATATCTGACTATCAGACGATTCTAAGTTTGAGGTCATACCCCCCGTTAATACAATTCCCACATCATAGGTTTCCGTAATAGATGCAGGTGCGATTGGAGGTTCTTCCCACCAAAGTAATGCTTCATTGACGAGAAAGCCATTTCCAAACAAAAAAATCATGCAAAATGAAATGATTAGACTACGTTTTTTGACTTTTGGGTTTTTAGAAAAAAGAGCAAATGCCAAGCCTATCATAATAAACGACAATGGCATTAGAACGTAATAGAGGATTTTTGAGAGAAAATAAAACATTGGGTTGGGGTTAGATTTCTGATTATCGTTGGATTAGCGTAAATTGCAAGTATTTTGAAAGAAATAATACACAAAAGTATGACAATTTCGTTTAATTACTGTCAAAAGATAAATCCCCTTAGTTTTAATAAATATTCAAAATTATCATGAAAATTAACGTTAAAAAATTACCACTTATTTTATTCATTTTACTGACAAATTTGGGTTTTGCTCAAACCAAAGAAGGCTTTTCTATTCACGGGAAAGTGAAAGGAATCAAAGATACTACGGTGTTCTTAGCTCACTACTTTGGTTATAATCAACAAGTTATCAAAGATACGGCGAAGGTTGATACTGAGGGGAAATTCCATTTTC
Organism: Cytophagales bacterium; assembly: GCA_013298125.1. Taxonomy (GTDB): domain Bacteria; phylum Bacteroidota; class Bacteroidia; order Cytophagales; family Spirosomataceae; genus Arcicella. Next base: position 2,425 of record JAAFJP010000016.1, read on the forward strand.
AAGGAAATAAATCTCTTCCAGAAGGTTTATATTTGGTATCTCTACCCAAACAAAAATACATGGATATTGTGATTGGAAATCAAGAGTTTTCATTTGAAACTGATACGACTAATCTGATTACAAAGATGAAAGTTACGGGTTCAAAAGAGAATGAGATTTTCTTTAAGTTCCAACAAGATATGGCTGCTAAATTTGACGAAATGAAGGCAGTTGAATTAGAGAAAAAGTTTAGTAATTCTCCTTTAGCAGATGTTAAATTGAGAAAAATCCAAGCCGATATTTCAAAATTCCAGAAAGAGTGGTTAAAAACAACGGAAGGCACTTTTGTCAATAAACTCATCAAGGCTTCGCAAGACCCAGAAATTCCTCCTTATGGCAAGCCCTTGGCTACAAAAGCTGATACCTCTGCCTACTATCAATATCAATACAATTATTACAAAGGACACTTTTGGGATAATGTAGATTTGACGGACGATAGATTTATCCGTACCCCCTTTTTACAGAAGAAAATGGAACGTTATTTTGATGACTTGACAGTTCAATCTTCTGATTCTATCATTAAAGAGACAGATAAAGTTTTGTCGCTCGCTAAGGGTCGTGATGTGCGTAGATATGTGGTTTATAAGATTGCAAGTTCATACGAAAATCCTAAAATTTTAGGTACAGACGGTGCATTCGTGCATATTGCAGAAAAATATTATGTTGGTGAGCCAGCACTTTGGGATACTTCGACGGTCAGAAAAATGCGTGAAAGAGTAGCTGTTTTAAAACCATTATTAGTCGGTAAAGAATTTCCTAATATGTATTTGACTGATACCGTCGGGACAGAAATTAATATTCCAAAAATTGTGGCAGATTATACCGTTTTGTTTATCTATGACCCAGAATGTGGGCATTGCAGAGAATCAGCCCCTAAATTGGCAAAGGCATACCAGTCTTTGAAAACGAAAAATGTGAAGGTTATTGCCGCTTCGATTGATAGAACGCCTGTAAAATGGAAGAAATTTATTCAAGAATTCAAATTACAAGAGTTGATTCATGGCATTGATATTCACAAAAATCCACAGACAGGTAAAGAGGAGTACTATACAGATTTCAAAAATAGCTTTGATGTGTATGCAACGCCCGTTGTGTATGTGTTGGACAAAAATAAAAAAATCATCGCCAAACGCCTTCCTGTTGAGCAAGTTGAAGATTTTATAGATTTTCACAGAAAGCAATCGACTCGGGAAATGGATAAAAACAAGGCTGGAAAGTAGTAGGCAGTAAAATAGTTTGCAGTAGGCAGTTTATAGTAGGTAGTAGTTAGTTTTCAGTAGGCAGTAAAATAAATTTAGCTCTTAATGGTTTTAAACTACCTACTATAAACTTATTCACTATAAACTGCATATTTCATACTGCCTACTGCAAACTAAACACTGCCTACTTAAAAAATAACCCACAAAAAATGTTAAAAAAGTTACTAATAACCTTGTTCTGTTGCTTCTTAGCATCCAATGTTTTTTCACAAGGTTACAAAATTGAGGGAAGAATTCGTGGATTAAAGGATTCCACGTGCTATTTGACATATTATTACGAAAACCAAAATTTTGTTCAAGATTCCACCAAAGTTAGTTCGGACGGTACAATCGTTTTTCAAGGCAAAACACCTTTGAGAACAGGGATGTACAACGTGATGATTGGGCGTTGGCAAAGTTTTGATTTGTTAGTAACCGAACAAAAAGTGGTGTTTGAAGCCAATGCAAAGGATATTTTTAATACCATCAAGTTTTTTGGTTCTCGTGAGAATGACCTTTTTTATAGTTATCAACAAAAGACTTTTAAAGATGCCAAGAAGATTGAAGAATTGACGAAAAAATCTGATACGGCTTCGGTAAATAAACTCTATGCCATTCAGTTTGAGTCTGTTGAGTATAAAAAGAAGTTCATTAAAGCCTTTGAAGGAACTTTTGCGTCCAATATTATCAAATCTACTTTGGCTTCTGACATTCCTCCTGCCCCCAAACTGAAAGATGGAACAGAAGACCCACTTTGGGGCAATAAGTTTTTTGTAGAACATTATTTTGATAACATTAACTTGCTGGATGATAGATTGATAAATACCCCTTTTTTGTATCAGCCCGTAAAATATTATTTTGACCAATTAGACTTTTTACCCAATGATTCTTTGGTAGTTTTGACGGATAAGTTTTTGAGTAAATCACGCAAAACTTCGCCCATGCGTAAATATTTGGTTAGTAAATTAGCCAATCAATTTGAGACGAGTAAAGTAATGGGAAGGGATGCTGTTTTTTATCATTTACTTCAAAAATACTACGTAAATGACCCTTTACTCTGGGATTCTACGACAGTAAGGTTAGTAAAAGAAAGAGTAAAATATTTGAAAAACGTATTGATTGGTAGCAAGATTCCCAATCTAAAAGCAACAGATGTAAATGGAAAGGAGAGGGCTTTGTATGATGTAAAATCTCCCTTTACGGTTTTGTACATTTATGCCGCTGATTGTGCTCATTGTAAGAATTTTACGCCTCAGTTAGTGAAATTTATACAAGCCAATAAAGCCAAAGGAATTGAAGTTTTTGCTCCGATTTTTGGCAATAATATAGAAACTTGGAAGGCATTTATCAAAGAATTTGGTTCTGAGCCATTCATCAATGTGATTGACAAAACGGGCAAAGTAAACCTCTACCAAGAATTTGACGCTCAATTCACCCCAACGATTTATATTTTGGATAAAGACAAGAAGATAATTGGAAAGGGGAATATGAATATCGAGACTTTGAAGGATATAATTTTTCAGTAGCTTTACTGTAGCTTGAAGTGATACTTCGAGTTGAGTCGTACAACTCTCGAAGTACCACTTCGAGCTACAGTAGATAACTGCCTACTATTTCATTTTACCACGCTTCACCAAATAAGCCGATAAAATCTGTTCAAAGCCCTCCGCAATATCTGCCTCTATAAAATCAATTCTATATTGCCCACAACGGAGTTTTAATTCATGATAAAACTGTTGTAAAGTCTTCCGATAATCCATTTTTACTTGTGATGGATTCAGTTTTATTCTTTCATTTGTCTCCAAATCAATAAACTCGTAAGGGCGGTCTTCAAACTCAAAATCTGATTCCGTTTTTTTATCCGTAACATGAAAAATCAAAACTTCATGGAGGTTATGTTTGAGATGTTGAAGGGCAGAAAATAATTTCTCCGACTCCTGAATATTATCAAACATATCACTAAAAATTACAACTAATGACCGCTTATGGATTCGTTCAGCAATTTGGTGAATAACCTCCGCAACAGCTGTTTTTTTACTTTCAGAAGGTTTCTGGATAATATTTTCTAAATCTAAAAAAATCTTGTGAATGTGCGTAGGCGTGGATTTTACGGGCGTTTGAATTTCAATTTCATTAGAAAAAGTCGTCAAACTAATGGCATCTTTTTGCTTTTGAAGCATATACGCCAAAGCCGCCGCAGCCGTGGCTGAGAAAGTAATTTTACCATTCGATTTTTCGGGATAATACATCGACGAAGACGTATCAATCAAGATATGACAACGAAGATTGGTTTCTTCTTCGTATCGTTTGGTATAAAGTCTGTCCGTTTTAGCAAAAACTTTCCAGTCGATGTGGCGAGTGCTTTCACCTGTATTATACAAGCGATGTTCTGCAAATTCAACCGAAAAACCATGAAAAGGCGATTTGTGTAGTCCTGTGATAAATCCCTCAACCATCTGTTTGGCAAGGAATTCTATATTTCCATATTGTCTAATTTGTGCTAAATCCATTTTAGGTTTTGTTTGTAGTTTACGAAAATACGAATATTATGCCAATGTCTGAATCAGGATTAAAAGATTCAAGGATTTTCAAGATGTTATTATCACCAATAAATAATCCTGCCAATCTTTTAATCCTAAAATCCTAATTCAGACATTTTACTTCCTCTTCTTACGACTCTCCAAATACTCCTTCCTACGTTGTTTTGATAACTTTCTCAAATATGAACTCACCCGCAATCGACGATATTTGAATTGTGGATATTTGCGTTTTCGCCAGTTCTTTTTTAGACGATAATATCTTTTGTATTTGAGTTTTGTTTTTTGGTAAAATTTGGGTTCAAACTTTGGGGCAGATGTCAAACTCAACGAATCAAAAGGTTCAAGCATAATGTCGCCATCAAATCCTACTACTTTTAGACGCACTTTTGTTAAACCTACATCTCTCATTCTTAACCACTTAGCTGGGTTTTCAGTTAAATCAATGATTCGCCCAGGCTTGTATGGTCCTCGGTCATTTACCCGTACGATTACAAAACGTTTGTTAGTAAGATTTGTCACTTCAACCATCGTCCCGAAGGGCAAAGTCATGTGAGCGGCAGTGTATTGATTTTTTTGAAGAATCTCGCCCGTAGAGGTTGGGCGGTCATAAAAGAAGTCTGCATAAAAAGAGCCAATCCCGTAGGACTCATCCCCTAATTTTTGAGCATTTGACGTTGTGGCGACAACCGCTAAGGTGAAAAATATTCCCAGAAGTTGTTTAATCATAGTTTAATTGTGGAATAATTGTTTTGTCGAACCTCACAATTTCTCCCAAGTGGACTACAAAATTAGGGCTTTTCACCATGAAACAAAAATTTTTATTTGATATGTTCTATTTGTGTTCAAATTGGAGAGAAATTCTATAAAGGAAAATCCATTTTTAGATTGTAATTTTGTACCAAGATTAAACCTCATAAAATGCAAAAAAACACAAAACTCATCCGTATCGTCTTCATCGTTTTTGCTCTTTTCGCTACGATGTTTTCATATTATATCTGGCAAATCGCCAAAACACCCAATTATGAAGTTGATGAACAAAAAGGCTTCGCTCTATTGATTCCGAAAGGTGGAAATTTTGAGACCGTTTGGGATTCTTTGAGTAGAAACAAAATCGTGAAAGATGAACTCTCTTTTAAGTTTTTGTCTAAACTATTGAAATACAAAGACCATGTAAAAGAAGGGCGATACGTCATCAAAGCCAACATGGGTAATTATGAGTTAATTAAAAAACTCCGCTCGGGTGACCAAGATCCTATCAAGCTGACTTTCAATAATATACGTCTCAAAAAAGATTTAATTCATAAGATTGGAAATAAGTTTGAGTTTGACTCTACGGCACTTGCCAAGATATTAGAAGATACAGCCACGGCTCAAAAATACGGTTTCACCAACGAGACTTTTATGTGTATGTTTTTGCCAAATACCTACGAAGTCATGTGGAATACATCGCCCGATAAACTTTTAGGGACGATGAAAATGTGGTACAATAAATTTTGGACAGAAGAACGTAAACGCAAAGCCCAAGAGATTGGTTTAGACCCTATCAAAGCCCAAATCATGGCTTCTATTGTAGAGGCAGAAACTAAAAAAGCCGACGAAAAACCTCGTGTTGCGGGTGTATATATGAACCGTTTGCGTGACGCAATGCCTCTGGGTGCTGACCCAACTGTGATTTTTGCTCATCAAGATTTTACGATAAAAAGAGTTACCAAGGCACAATTACAAATCAATTCGCCTTACAATACTTATAAGGTAATTGGTTTACCTCCTGGACCAATTAATTTACCCGATTTAGCATCAATTGATGCAGTTTTAAATTTTGAAAAACATGATTATCTGTATTTCTGTGCAAAGGAAGATTTTTCGGGTTATCACAATTTTGCAGTTTCTTATTCTGACCATTTGAATAATGCCAGAATCTATCAAGAGGCTTTGAATAAGAGGAATATTATGCGGTAATTTTAATTTGAAGATTTGAAAATGAGCTAATTTGAAAATTATTACTCCCCATTTTCAAATCTTCAAATTTGCACATTTTCAAATTAACCCAATGTACATCCAAGAAACAAAATACCGAGTTAGATACGCTGATACAGACCAAATGGGCTATGTTTATTATGGCAATTATGCTCGTTTGTATGAGATTGGGCGGGTTGAGGCACTTCGTAGTTTGGGGTTTAGTTATAAGGAAATGGAAGATTCTGGCGTGATGATGCCTGTGTATGAAAACCACTCAAAATACATTGCCCCCGCTTTGTACGATGAACTTCTGACTATTCGTACAACGGTCAAAACCATACCATCAGCAAGAGTAGTTTTTCATTACGAAATCTTGAATAGTGCAGACAAAATTGTCCATACTGGCGAAACTACGTTGGTTTTTGTGAAAATGGAAAACAATCGACTAACCACAGCCCCCAAGGATTTATTAGAAAAATTGAATCCTTTTTTTGAAAAATAAATGCTCTTAAAAATCCGAAATACAAAGCCTTATCGCTCGACACGTACTTTTTTGCAAAGTCTTCATTTGCAAAATACCCCCGCAACAGTTTACCAAGTCCTTTCGATTTTAATCAATAAAATTTTAAAATTTGACATTGACGTTCGTGCGGCAGCGGTGGCTTATAACTTCACCTTAGCCATTTTTCCAACCATCATTTTCTTGTTTTCGTTGATTCCTTACATTCCAGTCGCTAATTTGGATAAAAGTATCATGGGATTATTGGCACAAGTAATGCCCGAAGGAATTTTCAAAGAAGCACAGATTACGATAACTGATATTTTGAGCAAACCGAGAGGCGGAATTTTGTCATTTGGATTTATTTTCGCTCTCTACGCCTCCACAAGTGGCATGATGGCATTGATGCGTGCATTTAACATGACCAATAAAACGGCTGAAAAAAGGAGTTTCATCAAAGCAAGATTGATGGCGATAATGCTCAATTTCATGCTAACATTCGTGTTAGTTTTGGCAATTGTCGTATTAATTGTGGGAAGATTAGGGGTAGATTTTTTATCTGACAAAGGACTTTTAAATCGAGATTTCACCTTTTATTTCCTTCAATTCTTGACTTATTTTGTGATATTCTTAGTCTTTTTTATCACGATTTCTGTCATTTATTATATTGCACCAGCTATTCATAAACGTTGGAAGTTTATTAATCCAGGTTCAATTACGGCTTCGATTTTAACCATTCTTATCACAAACTTATTCTCCTACTATCTTTCCAACTTTGCTTCATACAATCGCCTCTACGGAGCAATTGGTACTTTTATCGCCTTGATGGTTTGGTTGTATTTGATAGCCTTGATATTGATTTTGGGTTTTGAAATTAATGCGAGTATTGATGAGAGTAAGGAAAAAGCATAAAAAAAGCCACACTTCATAAAAGTGTGGCTTTCCAATAACCCTAACCCATAAAAATCAATGAAGACTAAGATGTACTTCATTTTCTTATGTTAGATACATTGCCAACTCCGTGCCAAAAAATATTCCATTTGAAAATATTTTTAAAATGATTGAAAATAATCCGCTCGTTTCTGTCATAGCTCTTTGTTATAACCACGAAAGATTCATTGAAGAATGCTTGCAATCTGTTGTAAATCAGACTTATACAGATATTGAATTAATTATTGTAGATGATTGTAGTACGGATAAAAGTCGTGAAAAAATATTATCGTTTTCTTCTCAACATCCATCTGTAAAAATCATTTTGAACGAAAAGAATCTTGGAAATTGTCGTTCTTTCAACCAAGCCTTTCATATTTCAAAAGGAAAATACATTATTGACTTATCAACAGATGATGTTTTGTTGCCTGAAAGAATCACTGAACAAGTGAAATTGATGGAATCTTTTGAACATATTGGAGTCGTTTTTTCCGATTCAATAAATATAAATGAAAGTTCAAGAATATATGATAGTTCATTTTTAAAAAGATTTCGAGAAAACTCTCTAAAGCCAGAAGGCAACGTTTACAAAGAAGTTTTACAGAAAAAATTATGGATGATGCCAGTAACAATGATGACTCGCAGAACTATTTTTGAGCAATTGGGAGGTTATGACGAATCATTGGCTTATGAAGATACTGATTTTTGGGTTCGATCTTCTCGTATATGTGATTACGGTTATATCCCAAAAATCTTGTCATATCAAAGAAAAGTCAAAGGGTCATTATCTACAAAAGCGTATTTACGAAAAAATAAATTGATTGTAACAAGTGTAATTGTTGCTCAAAAAGCTCTTTTGCTCAATAAAACGGAAGATGAAAATGAAGCATTAGTCGAATATTTAAAGTTGATTATGCCTAAATGTGCTTTTACCGAAAATTTTGAATCGGGAGATATTGTACTTGAAATGTTTGAAAATCTAAATGGAAAACATGATTGGAAAACAAAAATTTATGCTTGGGTCATTACATTGCGAGTGCCTTTAAACTTTCTGTACGTTCCTTCTGTTAGATTAAGACAGTATGTTCTACTGAATTTTTAAATACTGTAGCTCGAAGTGGCACTTCGAAAATCGGGCTTACACTACTCGAAGTGCCACTTCGAGCTACAGTACATTTAAACTAAATGGCAGAATTTATAAAACTATACGAAAAAGGCACTGATATGCGTAAAATCGAACAAATCGTTTCGTGTTTACGTAATGGAGGGGTGATTATTTATCCAACCGATACTGTGTATGGGATGGGTTGCGATATACACAATGCCCGTGCCGTAGAAAGAATTTGCCAAATCAAAGGCATCAAACCTAATAAAAATAACTTCTCTTTCATCTGTAATGATTTGAGCAATATTGCCGATTATGCAAAGGTCTCAACAGCCGCTTTTAAGTTGATGAAAAAGTCTTTACCTGGTCCTTTTACCTTTGTTTTGGATGGAAATAACAAAGTTCCGAAGGTTTTATCACAGAGTAAAAAAACGGTTGGAATACGTATTCCAGATAATGCCATCCCGAGAATAATTGTTGAAGAATTAGGTAATCCTATCATTACTACGTCCTTGTGGGATGATGATGATATTTTGGAATACCCAACCGACCCTGAGTTAATTTTTGAAAGATTCCAAAGTTTGGTAGATATTGTGATTGATGGAGGTTATGGAAAAAATGTACCTTCTACAATTGTGGATGCTACTAATGATGATTTTGAGATAATTCGACAAGGGGCGGGGGAATTGGAATAAGCAATCATTAATTACGATCTTAATTCTCTAAAATTAGTCTTCACAATATCCTCCTCTGTTCTTTTATGCTTCCAACGTCTGTGTGACCACAGATAATCGGCTGGGTACTTATTGATAGAATTATCTAAAATTCTTACAAAACGCTCGGTAATTTCCCCTGTTTCCAAATCTTTAAATTCGGAAGGGTTAGCTATTTCTGTAAATTCTATCTCATAATATCCTCTTTTTACCCTTCTCATTTCGGAGAAAATTACTGGTAAATCAAATTTCTTGGCGATACGTTCTGTACCCGTAAAGAAACCCGAGTCTTGATTCAAAAATGTAGTCCAATACGCTGATTTCCAGTTTTGAGGCGATTGGTCAGACCCCAACACTAAGGCTCTGGTGATGTCTTTTCTATTAACTGTTGTTCTTAAAGTATCATCTTTTTCTATTAATGGTGTGACGCTGAACCGCCCTCTAATAAACAATGTAAGTTTCTCAAACAAAGGACTACTTAATCGTTGATAAACTACATCCATTACAATTCCTGACAAATTCAATGGATGTAAAAGCCACTCCCAATTACCAATATGCCCTGTTACGATGATGACAGACTGGTTTTTGTTGGTATATTTTTTTATCAAATCTAAATTCACAATTCTAATACGCTCATTAACTTGTTCTTTTGTAATAGAATATCCTTTCAAAAATTCAATAAATAAATCAGCAATATGTTTGTAAAAATCTCTGGCAATTTGTTTGATTTCTGATTCAGATTTTTGTGGGAATGAATTACGAAGATTCTCAAAAACAACCTTTTTACGATAACCAATTACACGATAAATCAGAAAATAAGCAAAATCAGAAATGCCATAAAGCACAAAAAAGGGTAACTTTGAGAAGTATTTGAAGAAAAGCATTTTTTAATTTGAAAATTTTAAAATTAGTGAATTTGAAAATTAAATTGCGTTATTTCTATTTTGAAACCATCTTCAAATTAACACATCTTCAAATTTTCAAATTACATGGTTGTTGATTTACAATATTTACCAAGTCTTGAATATTTTTGTTTGTTGCTTCAACACGATGAAATCAGAATCGAGGCATACGAATATTTCGAGAAGCAAAGTTACCGAAATCGTTGCATAATTCAGACGACAAATAAAATAGATTCTTTGACCGTTCCAGTTCAGAATGGAAATAAAAAGGTATTGATTCGTGATTTGAAGATTGATTATTCACAAGATTGGACTCGCCGACATTGGGGGGCAATCCACTCAGCCTACGGAAAATCACCTTTTTTTGAATATTATGGAGAATATTTTAAGAAAATTTTAGATAAAAAACCTGACTTTTTGTTCGATTTAAACCTTGATTTCCTGACAATTTGTCTGAAACTTCTTCGTCTCGAAAAAAACATTATATTTACTGAAAATTACGAAAAAATAGTCGAAAATGATTTTAGAGGGCAGATTCACCCTAAGCGACATTTTGAAATGAATCGGGTCTATCAGCCTTTGGCATACCGACAAAACTTTGGCAACGAATTTGAGCCTAATCTCTCTATTCTTGATTTGCTTTTTTGTCAGGGAAATCAGGCGATGACTATTTTGAAAGGTTCAACTATAAATGAACAAATAAATTAGAATTACCGTTAAGAATAAAAAACCAAAATATCAACTCAAAAACCCCTACATGGAGGCAAAATTTTCAAATAGAGTCAAAGAGGTTATCTCTCTCGGGCGTGAGGAGGCAATCAGGCTTGGGCATGATTACATAGGGACAGAACACCTTATTTTGGGTATGATTCGTGAGGGTGAAGGTATTGCACTCGACCTCATTATCAAGTGTGGAACAACCCTTGATGATTTACGAGTTACCATCGAACAAGCTACTCGAAGTACGGTTCGTTCGACCTATACCATCAAAAACAAGCAAGATATTCCACTCTCTCGTCAATGCGAAAAGGTGTTGAGAGTAACTTACTTAGAAGCAAGAATTTTTAAAACTGACCTGGTTGGGACGGAGCATTTGCTCATGGCAATTCTCAGAGATGAGGATAATTTGGCAAAACAAATCCTCGAAAAGTTCCAGATACATTATGAACTAATAAAAGATATGGTAGAATATCACTCAAACCCAAATATCAAATCGGGACCGTCGGACACTGACGATAATGATGATGATGCAAGAATGTTTGCAGGCGGAGGAAATGCAGGAAACAGCGGCTCGTCCACCAATAAAAACGCCGAGAAGTCGAAAACACCTGTGTTAGACAATTTTGGAAGAGACCTTACCAAAGTAGCCGAATCTGGAAAACTTGACCCAATCGTAGGACGTGAGAAAGAAATTGAGCGTGTGGCTCAAATCCTTTCACGTAGAAAGAAAAATAACCCAATTCTTATTGGAGAACCTGGTGTTGGTAAAACTGCCATCGCCGAAGGTTTAGCCCTCAGAATCGTTCAGAAAAAAGTATCACGAGTATTGTTCGGAAAGCGTGTCGTAACGCTTGATTTGGCTTCATTAGTAGCTGGAACAAAATATCGTGGACAATTTGAGGAGCGTATGAAGGCGGTAATGAACGAATTGGAAAAAACCCCAGACGTGATTTTGTTCATTGACGAACTCCACACCATCGTAGGTGCGGGTGGTGCGTCAGGATCGTTGGATGCTTCCAATATGTTTAAGCCAGCCTTAGCTCGTGGTGATATACAAGTTATCGGGGCTACAACTTTGGACGAATACCGTCAGTATATTGAGAAGGATGGAGCTTTGGCTCGTCGTTTTCAGACTGTTATGGTAGATGCAACTTCGATTGAGGAAACCGTTGAAATCTTGAATAACATCAAGGATAAATACGAAGATCATCACCATGTAACTTACACCCCAGAAGCCATTGAGCAATCGGTAAAATTATCTGAAAGATATATTTCTGATAGATTCTTGCCAGATAAAGCCATTGACGTAATGGATGAAGTTGGGGCGAGAGTTCACATTATGAATATCTCCGTCCCAGAAGATATTGTGCGTTTGGAAGAAGCGATTGAGAATATCAAGAAAGAGAAAAATGCGGTTGTAAAATCGCAGAAATACGAAGAGGCAGCTCAACTCCGTGACCGTGAAAAACGCCTTTTAGACCAATTGGAGCGTGCTAAACGTGAGTGGGAAGAGGACACAAAACGTCGTCGTTATACGGTTACAGAAGAAAGCGTTGCAGAAGTAATCGCCCAAATGACAGGTATTCCAGTCAATCGTGTGGCGGCTACTGAGGGACAAAAATTGCTGAACATGAACGAGGAATTGCAAGGAAAAGTAGTAGGTCAGGATTCTGCCATCATCAAACTTGTAAAAGCTATCCAACGTACACGTGTGGGCTTGAAAGACCCTAAAAAACCAATCGGTTCATTTATTTTCTTAGGACCTACGGGTGTTGGAAAAACAGAATTAGCTAAGGTTTTGGCAACGTATTTATTTGACAAAGATGATGCCTTAGTAAGAATCGACATGAGTGAGTACATGGAGAAATTCAGTGTATCTCGCTTGATTGGAGCTCCTCCAGGCTACGTTGGTTATGAAGAAGGTGGACAATTGACCGAGAAAATTCGTCGTAAACCTTATGCGGTGGTGTTGTTAGACGAAATCGAAAAAGCACATCCAGATGTATTTAATATCCTCCTCCAAGTTTTGGACGATGGTATTTTGACAGACGGAATGGGTCGCAGAGTTGATTTTAGAAATACCATCATCATTATGACTTCCAACATTGGTGCAAGAGATTTGAAAGACTTTGGTTTGGGTATTGGTTTTTCTTCAAAATCGAAACAAGATAATATCGACGAAGCTATCAAAGGAACAATTCAGAGTGCTTTGAAAAAGGCATTTTCACCAGAATTTTTGAATCGTTTGGATGATGTAATTGTCTTTAATTCTTTGGAAAGAGAGCATTTACATTCAATCATCGACTTGATGTTGAAAAAATTATTTACTCGCATCAGTTCGTTAGGGTATAGCGTAGAATTAACAGAAAAAGCCAAAGATTTTATTGCTGAAAAAGGTTACGATTCGCAATATGGAGCGAGACCATTGAACCGTGCCATTCAGAAATATTTGGAAGACCCCGTTGCCGAAGAAATCTTGAAAGGAGACTTACAAAGTGGCGATGTTATCATGGCTGATTACTCAGGAGAAGGTGAAGAACTAACAATTTCGAGAGTTTTAGCGGGTGCTGTTGCTGAATAATTTTACTAATCAAAAGGTATGGAAGGCGTATTTCTTTCATACCTTTTGATTTTTTTGTGTCTTCAATAACAATTACATCAAAAAAATGTTAATTTTGAAAAGAAATATTTAAAATTGACTCAATAATAGCCATTAAAAAAATGAAATACTTAGTAAAAACCAGTAGTTTTTTAATAGGATTAGGTTTAATTTTTAGTGCAACATTTCAAACTAATGCCCAATTTAAACCACTCACAACCACGGGCAGAATGGTAGAAACGAATGTACCCGTTTTGGATTCTTTGGAAAAAGTGATATACCCAAAAATGGTGCAATTAGAAGACCCTACTTCCATTGATAACCCTTCGCAAAGACGTTTTAAGAAGAAAGTCGAAGTTAGGTTGTTTCAAGTCCTCAATGCCTCTAAGTTTCAGTTGTATGTGGATAATAAATTGAAGCAAAAAGTTACGCTACGTGTGTTAGATAGAAGTGGGATTTTGATTTTTGAAGATGGACCATACGAAAAGGATAAATTTCAAAGAATCTATGATTTGGCGATGCTAAAAGATATAGAAGAATATTATTTCACAGTCTTTTACGACGACCAAGACCATTACTTTTTCCCGATTCGTTTAGATACGAAAGAGTCCTTTGAAGAAGTAGCAAAACTCAATTCAGAATATCCATTAGAAATAGGCAAAAATTAGTTTTTGCCTATTTTTTTGTTTAGTGTAACCCGAACTTTCCAGTTCGGATTCTGGCTGAAACATTCCGAACTGGAAAGTTCGGGTTACAAATAACAATATGTCACAAAAGATTTTAATCAATAATTTTCCATACATTTCTTACGCAAATAAGAATTTTGATGCTGATACTATTTTAGAGAAATCCAGAACCTTTTACGAACAAATGGATGCTCGTAGAAGTGTGCGTGAATTTTCGGATAAGCCTGTAAATCAAGAAGTTATCGAAAAAATTATTCAAACTGCCTCCACTGCACCTTCGGGAGCTCACAAACAACCGTGGACTTTTGTAGCCATTCAAAACCCTGAAATCAAATCAGAAATTAGGAAAGCGGCTGAAAAAGAGGAGTATGAAAGTTATACTAATCGTATGACGGACGAATGGAAGGGTGATTTGAAGCCTCTGGGTACTGATTGGCAAAAGCCTTTCTTAGAAATTGCTCCGTGGTTGATAGTGATGTTTTCACAAACGACTGCACCCGATAAATCCAAACACTATTACGTCCAAGAATCGTGTGGAATTGCTGCGGGATTTTTGATAACTGCCATTCATCAGGCGGGATTGTGTACGCTTACGCATACGCCAAGTCCAATGAATTTTTTGAAGAAGATTTTGAATCGTCCAGACAATGAACGACCTTATTTGTTATTGCCAGCTGGATATGCAGCTGATGATTGTTATGTACCTGATATTCAGCGGAAAGAGTTGAGTGAGGTGTCTGTTTTTATTTGAAAACCAAATACACAGTTTAATAAGTTCTCTGAAGAAATTTAATTTCCTGAAAGAACTTTCCGAAAGTAGAAAAAACTTTCGAGAAGTATAAAACTCATACTTCACTTCCCGAAAGTTATTTCTACTTTCGGAAAGTTCCATAGATGTAGATATTAGGATAAAAATTATGACAGAAAACTTATTGAACAGTGTACTGAATCTATATTTAAGAACAAGTCATTTCCCCATCCTTTATTGTTTTTTCCGTACCTTTGTACCATGTTATCAATCAATAATTTATCGTTTTATTTCGGTTCACGTGCCATGTATGATGGTGCGAATTTACACATTAAGCCCAAAGACAAAATCGGTCTGGTGGGGGCGAATGGTACTGGCAAATCAACCCTTCTTCGTATCATCGACGGTGAATACCAACCCGATGGTGGGACTATCTCAAAATCAGGAGATTGTACTGTTGGTTTCCTGAATCAAGACTTACTTTCCTATCAGTCAGAGAACTCCATTTTGTCAGTTGCAATGGAGGCTTTTGAGCGTCAAAATTTCCTTCAAGGAGAAATTGATAAGGTTCTTCATAAGATGGAAACTAATTATGAAGATTCAGATATTGACAAATTGGGACGTTTTCAAGATGAGTTTGAGAACTTGGGCGGCTATACGATGCAGTCTGAGGCTGAGACAATTTTGGAAGGTTTAGGTTTTACTACGGAAGAATTGCAACAGCCTCTTCATACCTTTTCAGGAGGTTGGCGTATGAGGGTAATGTTGGCAAAATTACTTCTTCAAAAACCATCACTTTTGATGCTTGATGAGCCTACCAACCACTTGGATTTACCTTCGATTGAGTGGGTAGAAAATTACATCAATACTTATGATGGGGCAATTATTGTAGTTTCTCACGATAGATTTTTCTTAGATAATACCGTCAATACAATTGTTGAGGTAACTGGCTCAAAATTAGTATCTTACGCTGGAAATTATGAGTTTTTTGTAGAAGAAAAAGCTCTTAGAAATGAAATTCAAAAAGGTGCTTACGAAAATCAACAACAGGCAATTAAGCAAACAGAGCTATTTATTACAAGATTTAAGGCAAAAGCAACGAAGGCTCGTCAGGTACAGTCACGGGTAAAGGCGTTGGAGCGTTTGGATAAAATTGATGCCGTTGAAGATGAAAATGCGAAGGTGAATTTTAAGTTCAATTTTGGTACACAACCTGGGCGTTTTATTATGACTTTGAATAACGTCACGAAGGCATATGGTTCTAAAAAAATCTTGACAAATACCGCAGGAATGATTGAAAGAGGCGATAAAATTGCCCTAATTGGAGCGAATGGAAAGGGGAAGTCGACACTTTTGAGAATTATTGACGGTTCAGAACCCATTAATGGCGAACGCACTTTGGGTCATAATGTGATTGATTCATTTTACGCCCAACATCAATTAGAAAGTTTGGATGTAAATAATACCCTCCTTGATGAATTAAAAATGACGGGAACGGGGAAATTAGAAACTGAATTACGGAGTATTTTAGGTTGTTTTTTATTCTCTGGGGACGATGCTTTCAAGAAAATCAAGGTACTTTCAGGAGGTGAAAAATCAAGAGTTGCTTTGGCGAAGGTTTTGATTTCGGAAGCTAACTTTTTGTTGCTTGATGAGCCTACCAACCACTTGGATATGATGTCGGTTAATATCCTAATACAGGCTTTACAGCAATATGAAGGCACTTTTGTAGTGGTTTCTCACGATAGATTTTTTGTATCAGAAATTGCTAACAAGATTTGGTATATTGAAAATGAAGAGATAAAAGTTTACCCAGGCACGTATGAAGAATACGAAACTTGGCAAGAACAAAGAATATTGAATGGTGAAGTTGTCGTTGAAAAAAATACTAAGAAAGCAACGGAGAAAGTAGTTGAGAAAAAGCCTGTCATTGATGATTTTGCCAAGAAAGAAATTCAGAAAAATTTGAAAAGACTGAATCAGAAACTATCTGATACTGAATCAATTATTGCAAAATTGGAGTCTGAAAAGTTGGCAAAAGAAACGACATTAGCCGACCCTGCAATTTTTAATGATTCAATAGCGTTAAAACGTGAAAATGAATCTTATCAGAAAATTCTCAATCAATTAGAACAAGCCAATGACGAATGGGAAGAGGTGATGATGGAAATGGAGGAATTGGAGGGGAGTTTGGTGTAAAAAAATACAAACAATGGCACGCAGATTACGCTGATACTACGTAACGCAGATTTATGCAGATTCAAAAAAATCCTTTTAAATCTGCGTTGTTTACATCTGCGTAATCTGCGTGCTATTTTTATCAAAAACAATGAAAAAACTAATCACTATCCTCTTATTAATTTCAGTCTCAGTTTTTGCCCAAAAGAAAAAAAACAGAGACACCTACGAGCCTAAGAAAATTATTTATGACAACCATATTTACGAACCTTATATTCGTACAGTACAGCTTTATCCAGCTCCAAATTCTGGAAAAAGTCCACAGGCTTCTCTCAATCCTCCCGTTGTAAAACTGCAAGATAATCAACCTTTATTGTTAGAATTTGATTGCTTAAATCCTGATTATCAGTTTTTTAGGGTTAAAGTTTTTCATTGCAATGCCGACTGGAAACCTTCTGTTTTGAGTGAAATTGAATATTTGACGGAATTTAATGATGTGCCAATTAATGATTATAAAAACTCTTTTGCTACCAAAATTCAGTACAATCACTTCACCGTCGAATTGCCGCACGTCAAATTATCGGGAAATTATATCGTCATGGTTTACAAAAATCGTAATGAAGATGATATTGTTTTGACTCGTAAATTTATGGTCAGTGACAATCGTATAAACGTAGGCGGAAAGGCGAGTTTTCCAAATAATACTCAAAGAAGAATGACGCATCAGCAAGTCAATTTTGGGATAAATTACGGTAGTTATGACATCATCGACCCTAAGCAAGATTTGAAAGTAATGATTCGTCAGAATTTTAGAGACGATAAAATGACTAAGCCTTTGACTCCGTTTATGGTTGATACTTACAATAAGAAATTAGATTTTCAGTTTTTTGACGGTGAAAATCAGTTTGAAGGGGGCAATGAATTCAGGATGTTTGATGGACGTAGTACCCAACAAAAGTTGGTAAATATTTCAAAAATTTATCAAGGAGCAACAGAAAGTGTTATTGAAATTTATCCTGAGAAATCACAAAACCACATGGCGTATGTGGCTATCAATGATTTGAACGGACAATTTGTGATTGATAATTATGAAACTAATCGTGGAGAAACGGAGTCGGATTATGTGCGAGTGAGTTTTATGTTAAAGTCAGATTCTTTGGATAATAAGAAGGTTTATGTCAATGGGGCGTTTAATGATTGGAAATTAAATGAAAGAAATCTCATGCACTATGTGCCTGAAAGTCAGGCGTATGAGGTTTATATTCAACTAAAACAAGGTATCTACAACTACAATTATTTGACCGTAGATGAAAAAGGCATCAAAAGCGAATCGGATTTTGAAAACACTCATTCACAAACAGAGAATGTCTATGAAATTTTCGTCTATCATCGCCCGATAGGTGCGAGGGCAGATGCTTTGGTGGGGTATTCGTTGGTTAAATAGGCAATTGGCTTTCAGCTTTTGGCTTTCGGCTAAATGAACTGGTTGATTAAGTTATACCCAAGGAAAGTTTCATAAACTAACCCTCCCAAGGGTTAATACCCTTGGGAGGGATTTTGATGAGTACAACTTAATTAAACAGTTCATTTAGCCAATAGCCAACTGCCGATAGCCAAAAGCCTTTTGTTAATGTTTCGTTAAAGAATATAGATAAAACAAGAAGTTTTTGTAAATTTCGTTCAATAAGCATTCACTAAATACTTAGAAAAATGAAACAATTGATTTTGCTTTTTATTTTAGCTATTACAGTTCAAAGTTGTCAATTCGGAAGTTATCCGCAAGGTTCGGGAGGCTATCCTTCTGATGGAGGGAATTCTGGCGGTGGAAATTCTGGAAGAACTGGCAACGATAGACCCCAAACTTATCCTCAACAAACACCACGTGAGCCAGATAATTATCCTCAACAAACCCCAAGAGAACCAGAAAATTATCCCACAAATCCACAATCTCGTTCTGGACGTTCGGCGGATAAAGATTTGGTTGTAGGAAATATTCGCTTGACTGACCAATATACGATTCTTTATTTGACGTTTACGAATAGAAATCAACCACGAACTGGTAGAGACAGGAATGGTAATACCGTTCGTGATGATGGAAGTCAAAATGTCGCATTTCACGATAATGCAGTATTGATTGCTGCCAACGGTGCAAGAACTTTCAGAGCCGTCAAAACCGAGAATATTCCTTTTTTGAATGAATCTCAGTCAAGAAATCTTGAAAGATTCGGAAGAAAATTACAATCAGGTGAATCACTAAATTTTGTTGCTTATTTTGACAGATTAGATAAGGGGTTAGAAAACTTTGACTTAAACGAGTGTAATTCAGATGCTTACATTTGTTGGAATGCCTATGATTTGTACGTAAGAAACCCAAATGATGCTTACAATCCACCCAAAGAGCCAACGTACGAACCTCCAACTTCAACTGATAATACTCCCACCAAAACCAGAACAAAAACTGGTAAAGTTGGCGAAGTAGATCATACTCCTACTCCTCCGCCTGCACCCGTAGTTACGAATGTGTTAGTATCAGGCGTTGTGCGTGATGTGAAGACAAATCGTCCGATAAGTGCTACGATTGACTATAAACTTTCGAGTTCAAAACAAGTCATTGACTCCGTACAAAGTTTTTCTTCGACTGGTCTTTATAAAATGACTTTACAGAAAGGACAGGTTTATACTTACACCGCCTCGGCAAGAGGGTATTTAGCCAGTAATGATGTAGTAGATTTGAGTAAAAGTGCTGGTGGTCAGAAAGTTACGAAAGACATTTACTTGACTCCGTTGGCAGTTGGTGATAAAATTACTTTGAAAAATATCTATTTTGAAGTTTCAAAATCTGATATTTTGCCAGCTTCTTTTTCTGAACTCAACAAGTTAGTTACTATGATGGAAGATAACCCATTGATGGAAATTCGCTTGGAAGGACATACAGACGTAGTGGGCGACCCCGAAGCTAATTTAGAACTCTCACAAGACCGTGTGGATGCCTGCGAAACGTATATCGTTAAGAAAGGGATTCCGTCAGCACGTATTCAAGCCGTTGGTTATGGAGATACACGCCCGATTGTGAAAAAAGGTACTGACGAAGAGCGTAAGGTGAATCGTAGGGTTGAGTTTGTGGTTTTGAAATTGTAAAAAAACATAATTTTATTTATCCTCTATGTGAATACAAAATTATATTGGATTTCTAATCTCAGAGTCTTTGCAACCATCATGGTTGTACTGATTCACACTTCTGGTGGAGGATTACCTCGCTTTGCGGATATTCCGCATGAATGGTGGTGGACTTGTAATATTGTCAATGGATTTGGGAAATTCTCTGTCCCAGTTTTTGTGATGATTTCGGGAGCTTTATTATTGGGCAAAGAAATTGATACTTTTCCCTTTCTTCAAAAAAGATTTCTGAGAGTTTGGTTGCCCTTTACGGTTTGGGTGATTATCTCGGTACTATACAATAATTTCTTTGAATACCGCCCCATTTCATTCAAAAAGGCATTTACTGATTATTTAATAATGGGGGCAGGAAATCTTTACGGACACTTTTGGTTTATCTATATGCTACTTGGCTTATATTTGATAACGCCATTTCTCAATTATTTTGTTTTGAGAGCAAAACCAAACGAAGTCTATTTCTTTCTCTTTCTGTGCTTTGTGAGTTGCTCAATTTTTCCATTAATTAAAGAATTTACAGGAACATCCATTCGGTTGGATTTACAAAATTTTGGAGGATATATTGGCTATTTTATATCAGGTTATGTCTTGAAAAATAGTAATTACAAACTGAATAAATGGATTTACATACTGGGATTTTTAGGAGGATATGTTATTACAATTTTAGGTTTTTATTGGCTTATGTCACCCGAAGGAAAGGTAAACCCATATTTTTATCAATACCTTAGCCCTAACGTAATTCTGATGTCACTTTGTATTTTTATGTTTTTCAAAGATTTTTTGAATAGAGAAATTTATCCCAAAATCATAAGTTCGTTAGATAATGTCAGTTTTGGAATATATCTCTCGCACTACCTTATCATCACCATTCTTTCACACAAATTAATGCTCAACTGGGCGTGGCACCCTCCACTTATTGGCATATTCACTCATGCAGGATTGACATTGATTATTGCCTTTATTTTGACTTGGAGTATTAGTAAATTACCAAAAGGTTATTGGATAATAGGTTGATTTACTTCGTTTTATCCAACGCCATTCGTACTGCTAAACCTGTCAAAACACTCGCCATAAACCATTTTTGAATTCTTACCCAGAAAGGATTTTGGGCAAACCAAAGGGACATTTTAGCCGCTGAAAGCACAATAAGAAAATTTACTGAAAAACTGACACACATTTGAGTTATGCCTAATTGAATACTTTGCCAGAAGATATTTCCGTATTCTGGTTTGATAAATTGAGGGAAAAAGGAAAGATAGAAGACGGCTATTTTAGGATTCAAAACGCTCGTAAAAAATCCCATGCTGAATAATTTGGCAGGTTTATCTTCTTTCAAATCGGTTCTGGCTTCAAATAATCCTTGATTTTTAGGACTTATCGCTTGAAATGCCAAATACAGCAAATAGAATACCCCGAGAAATTTCAAGGTCGTATAAGCAAATGGAACGGCAAAAAGCACCGCCGTCAAACCCACTGAAACCATCGTAACATGGAAGGTAAATCCAGCAA
This sequence comes from Cytophagales bacterium, assembly GCA_013298125.1. Lineage (GTDB taxonomy): Bacteria > Bacteroidota > Bacteroidia > Cytophagales > Spirosomataceae > Arcicella. The sequence continues at coordinate 23,964 of JAAFJP010000016.1, forward strand.
TGATGCCCGCCAAAGAAATAAGTCCCGCTCCACGACCTTGTGTGATAGAACGAGAGATAAGATAAATCATGTTTGGTCCAGGCGTGATAACGAGCATCAATGCCGCCAAAATAAAAATGAGTAATTCTTGAAATGGTATCATAAAAATTTATTTTTGAGCCTCTGAATATAACAATTCTAAACCTGTCGAAGAACGTGGTTTGAATCCCGTCCACGTTTTTTCATTAGAATTTTCTTTCAAAGAAAGATATTTTCCGTATTCTTTTGCTTTCAGATGAATTCCTAAAAATGCCGTAATAAAGTGCTGATTGATATTATTGGTACGGCGTGAATCCCAAGAAGGCTCTGCATAACGATAATATTCGTCAATATGTAATCCCACTTTCAATGATTCCGCAGGGGCAGGATTGGGTGCTACATTGTGACGGGCGTTCATGTAGGTAAGCATATAACGATTGGCATTAATTGCACCTGTATAAATGGCTTTTATCCCTTTTTCATATCCCGAAATATCATCCTGACTTCCTGCGATAAAAAACGTTGGAGTTTTCAATCCTTTTAAACCTTCGGAATCCCAAATTCCTCTTTCCATTCCCCAAGGAGCAAAGGCTACAACCGCTTTTATTCTCGAATCTAATGAAGCCTTGTATTCTGCATTATTGGCAGTTCGGACTTCAATAGCTTTGCTTCCGCCCGATAATGAACCAAATACCTTAATTGAAGCATCACTATAACCTGCACCTGCCACATTCAAAGCTCCATAACCACCCATTGAATAGCCCACCAAAGCGGTATTATTGGCATCAACTATCCCCGATAAGAAGTTTTTAGAATTTACTTTTCCCAAATCAGCTACTTGATTCAAAACAAAAAGAATGTCTTTTGAACGATTCAGAAGGGTACTCTGAAAACCCGCTGCATCTCTGAAAGTGGATTCTGTATGGTCGATGGCAACAACGACGTAGCCTTTTGAAGCTAAATTTTCAGTTAAATAGGTCATCAAAAATCTTGAACCTACGTAACCATGAGAGACAATAATCAAAGGAAAAGCACCATTTGAAGCAATTGGAGCAGCATCTCTCGAAGCACGTCCCGCAAAAGTGAAAGGAATTAAGGGGCGTTTGGGGTCATTAGAAGTTCCCATAACTTCATCATAAACTATGGATTCTTCTGTTCCTTCGTGCAAATTGGCTGGATACCAAACTTCAACTTTTATAGGGCGGTCATAATTTGGGGCTATTCCACCTTTGGATTTTAGGACATCTACCTGACCTTTATTCACAAACTCTATTGTCCGAACCCCTACTTTGAATTCTCCTCTTGGGGCTAATTCAGGTGCATCTGGTAAAGCATCACCATAGACGAATGTGTCTTGTGAGAAAGTTTTTTGCGTGTAAATGAATAGACTAAAAGCGATAAATAACCATTTAGAAGAGCGTAATTTCATGTTGTTTGTTTTTGAATTTGTCATGTAATATATTCAAAAATCTTATGAAAAGCTAAATCTATTTTCCTTCTACCCCAACAAACCCTCACTCTCCTTCTTATTCAAAGTCATCAAAAAAGCGGGTAATAAAACCAAATTACAAATCATCGCCATCAACAGCGTTATTGAAACCAAAATTCCGAGCGATTGTGTACCTCTAAAAGTTGATGCTGTAAAAATAAAAAAGCCCGTAAATAAGATAATGGCGGTATAAAACATCGAAACGCCTGTGTTCAAAATCGTCTCTGATATAGCTTGCTTGACCGTTTTTTTCTTATTCAATAATTCATCTTTATATCTTGTCAAAAAGTAAATCGTACCGTCAGATGAGATTCCGAAAGCAATTGAGAATATCAGAATGGTCGAATATTTTAAATGAATATCAAAGAATCCCATCAATCCCGCAGTGATTAGTAATGGAATTAGGCTTGGTAAAGTTGAGATAATGACCATCTTCCAAGAACGAAAAAGTAATGCCATTATCAAACAAATCAAGACGATAGCTTGGAGCGTACTTTCTATCAAATTACCTTGTAAATAGTCATTTTGCCAAGCGTAAATAACACTATTACCTGTTATTTCTGCATCGTAGCCCCGCTTGTCATTCTTTTTATAAAACTCATTATTCTCTGCATTATAATTAAAAATAGAATCCACTTTTGGCTGTAACTCCTTGACAATCTGATTGGTACGAACCGTTCCGCAGTCAGAAATCTGAAAACTTACCCGTGTATAACGTTTTGTAGAATCAATAAATCCTTTGGTAAAATCTTCTTTTCCTTTGGCACTCGAATTATACTCACGGAGTTTTGAAAGTTCATCAATTCCTGGCAATACAAAATACTTTGGGTCGCCTCCTCGGTGGGCTTGGTATAGGAATTTTGCTGCGGTTACGATAGAAACTGGTTTGGTAAATTCTGGATATTTAGCAAACTCCTTTTCCATGCGTTTAATTTTCGTAAGCAACTCAGGTGAACCAGTTACACGACCCGCTTCGTAGGTATCAATGGCGACTTCAAAAGGCATAATTCCCTTGAAATTCTTTTCTACAAATTGTAAGTCGGTTAAAATAGGGTTGTCGTCCGCCAAATCATCTACGATATAACCGACAGATTTTATTTGTGACATTCCCCAAACTGATAAACCAACTATTACTAAAATGATGGAGTAAATTACCGTCCGTTTGGTATTCACCCAAACATCTACTTCCATTAAAATTTTTGTAATTTTTCCTGACTCTAAACGTGAGGTTTGTTTTTCGGAAGGAGGAGCTAAATAACTAAAAACCAATGGAATAAATATCAACGAAACAACGTAAGTAAGCATGACATTGATGGCGGCAACAATACCAAATTCTGATAAAAATGTACTTCCCGTAAAAGCAAAAACCCCGAATCCGATGGATGTGGTTACGTTTGCTAAGAAAAGGGTCTGTCCGATTTTTTCGATAGTAGTCTTCAACGCCAACATTTTATCGCCATGTTCTGCGTATTCTTCGTGGTATTTATTAAGCAAAAATATCGTATTAGGTACGCCAATGACCACAATCAAAGAGGGAATCATGCCTGAGATAATCGTAACCTTGTAATCAAATAAAACGATAATTCCGAGTGAAGAAACGATACCAATTATCACCACTATCAAAGCAAAAAACATCACTTTGAAACTTCTGAAAAACGCTACCAAAATCAACATCGTTACCAAAAGTGCCAATACGATAAATGTGCCTAACTCTTCGGTTATCTGAGCCGTCATTTCTGTGCGGATAAAAGGCATTCCAGAAAGGTGTAAATCCGTTTTTTGTTCCTCTTCAAACTGACTAACGATTTCTTTAATCTTCTTAACTGCCCTCACACGTGCTTGGTCGTTGATGGCTTTTTGATCGAAAGTTACCATCATCAAATGCACATTACCCGTTTCATTGATGATAAATCCTTTATAAAATGGAAGGTTGTCTAATTGACTTTTTACGGAATCTACTTCCGCTTGTGAGACTGCCCTCTGTGCAATAAGTGCCTTAGTGTCAAATCGTTTGGCAGAATCGTTTTTGATAATTTTAGGAACATTTCCTGCATAAACTACGCCTTTGATTCCTTCAACTGACTTGATTTTTAGTGATAAATCTTGCCATTGTTGAAAGAATTTTAGCTGAAACATTTTATCGGTTTCAACGCCTACAACCATCACTGAACCGTCTTCGCCAAAGCGTTTTTTGAAGGATTCGTACAGTTGAAAACGGGAATCTGATTGTGGGAGAATTTTGGGTAATTCGCTGGAAACTTGGAGTTTAGTAGCCATGAAGCCCATAAAAAGAGCCAAAAATGCTACCCCTGTCAAAAACAGTTTACGATATTTGAGAATGATGATGGATAGGCTATGCCAGATTGTGTTCATTATTTGTTGTTGTAAAAAATCTCCAAAAGCTCCAAAGCGGCTTGAATGGGCATTTTTTTGCTTTGCGAAACGCTTTCCTGAATATCGTTTATTACGGAAGAAACGTTGTGGTTAGTATAAAAATTTTGTTCTAATGATTGTCTGATAAAATCGTGCATCCAGACTAAATTTTGTTTTTGCCGATTTTCTACAAATTTACCATTCTTTGACAACATTTCCCTGTGCTTTTCGACCATTTCCCAAATTTCTGCGATACCCACCTTCTCAGTTGCCGAACAAGTCAGGACTTGTGGAAACCATCCTGTGCCATTAGGCGGAAAGGTATGCAAAGCACTTTCGTATTCATTTTTTGCCAAATTAGCTTGATGTTCATTGCCTGAATCGGCTTTGGTGATGGCGATTAAATCCGCCATTTCCATAATTCCTTTTTTGATGCCTTGTAACTCGTCCCCCGCCCCTGCCAACATCAATAAAAGGAAAAAATCTACCATACCATGTACATAAGTTTCAGACTGCCCCACTCCTACTGTTTCGATGATAATTACCTCAAAACCAGCGGCTTCACATAACAACATCGTCTCACGGGTCTTGTGTGTAACCCCTCCTAATGATGCTCCCGTGGGTGAAGGACGGATGTATGCCAAAGGCTCATGGGCGAGTTCCTCCATACGAGTTTTATCGCCCAAAATACTGCCTTTGGTCAATTGAGAACTTGGGTCAATGGCTAAGACAGCGATTTTTTTATTCTGAGAAGTTAAATATTTACCAAAGGTTTCAATAAATGTACTTTTGCCTACGCCTGGCACTCCTGTTATACCTATACGAATGGACTTTCCTGTGTAAGGTAAAATTGATTCCAAAACCGCCTGAGCGAGTTGTTTATCTTCTTCTAAGTTGCTCTCTATCAAGGTAATAGCACGACTCAAAATCATTCTGTTACCAGTGACGATTCCGTTGGTGTATTCTGGTATGGAGAGACGTTTTTTCATAAAATTTCTGTCTGAATCAAGATTTACAAGATTTGAGGATAAAATGGATTTTATAAATGATTTTGAATACCATCGGTAGCATTATTCTCTAAAAAATATTTGTTTTAAACATCATGAGTAATCTTAAAATCTTGTAAATCCTGATTCCGAAAGAAGCACCTCCGCCCAAAGCAAATCCTCTGGCGTTGTAATTTTAATATTTTCGTAATTCCCTTCTATCAAATTTATTGCAAATCCTGCGTATTCTGCCACACTTGCATCATCCGTAAATGTGCTTAATTCTTCTGTCTCGAAGGCTTTTTTGATTAATGAAATTTGGAAAGTTTGGGGTGTTTGGATTAGCCTGACTGTCGAGCGGTCAATGGCTTGCCCGTTTACTCTGACTGAATCTTTGGACGGTACACTCACTACGGCAGTTCCTTTTTCGGAAGCAATTTTAAAACTTTCATTGATAATTTCAGTAGAAACAAAAGGTCGAACGCCATCGTGAATCGCTACAAGTCCCTCATTATCAATTACTTTTAATCCATTCAATCCCGACTGAAAACGAGTCTTCCCTCCTGCAACTAATTGATGAGGTACGGTTTTATATTTTTGGCAAAGTTTTTTCCAATACTCAAATTGGGATTCTGGAAGGACTAAAATAATTTCAATTTCTGAATCAGCTTCTTTGAATCGTTTGAGGGTGTGCATCAAAATCGGTAGTCCGCCTACTTCTATAAATTGTTTGGGAATATCGGATTTCATACGGCTTCCAGAGCCTCCTGCGACAATTATTGCGTATTTTTTTATCATTAAATTTTTATTCTATGGCGTTTGATAGTACTCGTACCACGGGATTGTATCCCGTGAATCGGACTCCAATGTCACGGGATACAATCCCGTGGTACGAGTGCTACCAAACAAAGTTATTAGAAGTCTGACAGGTATTGACTCACTAATTCCCCAACAAAGCCTCCCACAAAATCTCCACAGGATGTAAGGCTTTTCTGCCCGTTCCATCCATAATTTGATGTCGGCAACTTGTACCTGGTGCTGCAATAATTACCTCCTCATCTTGCATTCTGATAGTTGGGAAAAGCACTAATTCACCAATTTGCATCGAAATATCATAATGCTCTTTTTCATACCCAAATGACCCCGCCATACCACAACATCCCGAAGGAATTAATTGTACTTCATAATTGACAGGCAATGACAAAATTTTCTTGGTTGGCACCATTGACGATAAGGCTTTTTGATGGCAATGTCCGTGCAGTTTTATGAGCTTTTTATCTGTCTTAAAAAGGTCTTTTGTAATCTTCTTTTTATCAACTTCTTGGGCTAAAAATTCATCAATCAAATAACAATTTTCCGCCACACGTTCAGCGTCTGCATGAAGGTAATCAGGGACTAATTCAAGGTATTCATCACGTAAAGTCAGAATGGCGGAAGGCTCAATTCCTAAAATGGGTGAATTGTCTTGAATTGCCTCTGAAAGCATCCTAACGTTCTGAATAGCAATGTTTTTAGCTTCTTTGACTAAGCCTTTTGATAGATAAGTCCGTCCACTTTCGATGTGTTTTGGGATGTGAACTTCATAACCCAAAGCGGTCAATAAAAGGATGGCTTTTTGTCCTAATTCTACATCATTATAATTCGTAAATTCATCACAAAATAAATACACTTTTCCTTGCGGACGGCGTTTGCCAAGGGTTACGGCTGAGTAATGAACACTATTTTTTTCTCGCTTTTTCTGAACTTTTATGCGGTCTTCTTGCCACTTTCTCAACGTAATATTTCCAAGCGTTGGAATCGACCTTTCGGGAGCAAATCCTAAGATTTTTTTGGTAAGATTTGATGTAAAATTGTTCGTTATAAAAAAATTATAAATCTTAGGAAATTTAGAAGCTAATGCCTGAGATTTTGTAAAATTACCAATCATTTTTGTTCTGAAAGGCACACCGTGTTCATCGTAATAATGCTGTAAAAACTCCGCCTTCATTTTGCCCACATCCACCTTCGAGGGACACTCAGATTTACAGCCTTTACACGACAAACACAAATCCATGACCTCCTTGATTTCTTCGTGGTCGAAACGATTTTCTTTTTCAGAATTTGTCAAAAAACCACGTAAAATATTAGCTCTTGCCCGTGTAGTATCTTTCTCCAAACGAGTAGCCATATAACTTGGACACATCGTCCCGCCCGTCACCTCAGTTTTTCTACAATCGCCTGATCCTGAGCACTTTTCAGCCAAACGAAGGATACCTTCTTGGTTGGTAAAATCAAAATATGTATTGATTTGGGGAGCTTGTTTTCCTGCCTCATACCTCAAAAACTCGTTCATCGGAGGCGTATTGACAATCTTATTGGCATTAAAAATATTCTTGGGGTCGAAGATATTTTTAACTTCTTTCAATAGCTCAAAAACCTCTGTACCTAACACGCTTTCTATGAATTCCCCTCTCAATCGTCCGTCACCGTGTTCGCCACTTAAAGAACCTCTATATTTTTTAACTAATTCGGTTGTTTCTTTCAAAATCGTTCTGAATAATTCTTTGCCCTCAACAGTCTTCAAATTAATCATCGGTTCAACGTGTAACTCGCCCGCCCCTGCGTGTGCATAGTATGAGGCATTGGTGTTATGACGTTTCAGAAGTTCTTGTAAATCAGCAATATAGGCAGGTAAATCTTCGGGAGCAACGGCACAATCTTCTATTAAATTGACAGGCTGTGTATCTCCTTTTAGATTCCGAATCAAGCCCAATCCTGCCTTTCTAACCTCCCAAGCGGGTTTTGTTTCTTCATTTTTTACGACTGGATAAGCGTAGCCAATACCTTCTTTTTGTAAATCTATAATGAGGGCTTTTGTAATTTGGTTCAACTCCTCCTCCGTTTCTGCCATAAACTCCACCATCAAAATAGCCACAGGGTCACCTTCAATAAAAAAGCGATTTTGATGATAAACGTGATGTCCTTTTGTGAAATCCAAAATGTATTTATCAACCAATTCCGAAGCCATCGGTTTGTGACGAAGAGCTACTAAATTAGCTTGCAAAGAATCTTGAATAGTATCGCAATGAATACAAACCAAAGCAATTTCTTTGGGTGGCAGGGGTATCAAATTCAATTTTACTTCGGTGATAAACGCCAAAGTCCCTTCTGAACCTGATAGTAATTTACAAAAATTAAAATGCTTGACCGATTCTTGATTAAAAAGCTCATTATCGCTTAACATATCCAAGGCATAACCCGTATTCCTACGTGTGAGAGACTTTTTGGGATAACTTTTTTCAATCGTTTCTTGAATAAGAGGATTGTTCAAAATCTTGAAAACTTGTCCGTACAATTCACCTTCCAAGTTTTTCTGATTGACTTTTGCGAAGAAATCTTGACGGTTTATTTCCCTAAATTCCGACTCTGAACCATCACTTAATAACACTTTGGCTTCCAATAGATTAGCCCGAGTATCGCCCCAAACGATTGAGTGTAATCCGCAAGAGTTATTACCTATCATCCCTCCTATCATTGCCCGATTGGACGTTGAAGTTTCAGGACCAAACATGAGTCCGTAAGGTTTCAAAATTACATTCAAATCATCCCGAATAACCCCAGGCTGTACTCTTACCCAACGTTCTTCCTTGTTGATTTCCAACACTTTATCAAAATATTTTGAAATATCTACTACAATTCCTTTACCCACCACTTGCCCAGCCAAAGACGTTCCCGCCGAGCGTGGAATCAACGTAACATGGTTTTCATTCGCAAATTTTATCAGTTTTTTTAAGTCAGAAATATTTTGTGGAATGGCAACTGCCAAAGGTTTTTCTTGATAAACTGAGGCATCGGTTGAGTAGAGGATTTTTTGAGCGTTATGAGAGGAAGAATTATCAAAATATAGTTCACCCGCAAAGGAATCTTGCAGGATTTTGAAGTCTGTGATGGTAATTTTTGAAGACATAATTTTGGCTATTAGCTATTAGCCTTTGGCTTTAAGCTACAAGAATTGCGAGTGGTACTTGATGATAAATACTTTAATGAATTTCGAGGCTCATTGCTTATTGCTCAAAGCTAAAATTCTACCTGTAAAATTAGGATATTGCTACGTAATTCAACAATTTCTTGAAAATAATTTCCAATCTTAACAGTATTCTGCCTTTCAACCTACTGATAAACTCCTTTGGTCATTTCTTTGTTGTGTCTATTGAAATGTTATTCTAAATTTATATTTCCAAAAGCTATTAGCAATTAGCTTTTGGCTTTTAGCACAAACATAAATTGGTTGATTAAGTTATGCTCATCAAAATCCCTTCCAAGGGTTTTGAACCCTTGGAAGGGTTAGTTTATAAATTTTTCCTTGGATATAATTTAATCAACAAATTCATGTAAAAGCTAAGAGCCAAAAGCTAATTGCCAAAAGCTAAAAGCTAAAAACATGAAATTTCTCCGACAACTTTTTGAAAGTATCCGTTTTGCTTGGCAAGCCTTGATGGGCAATTTACTTCGCACTACCCTCTCGCTTTTGGGCGTTACGATTGGTATTTTTTCCATTGTAGCCATTTATAGTTTTGTAGATTCCATGAATGCTGGGATTAAAGAACAAATTGACTCTTTCGGAAAAGGGGTTGTTTACGTAGGCAAATGGCCATGGGTGATGGCAAATAATTATCCGTGGTGGAAATACATGAACCGTCCCCCAATGAAATACAGTGAATATAAGTTTCTTACGGATAATGTTACCAGTGCTGAGTCTATTGCTATTCTTGACGGGAGAAGCACGACTTTAAAAAATGGTAATAACAGCATTGACACTCGCTTGTTGGGCATTAGCCACGAATACAACAAAATCTCAGAAGTTCCGATTGAATACGGACGCTATTTTCTAACGAGCGAAACCGATAATTCAGCCTATTCTGTAATTCTTGGGGCGACTATCAAAGAAGCCCTTTTCCCCAATATTAGTGATGCCGTTGGTGAAACCATTAAAATAAATGGTATCAAGTTCAAAGTAATTGGCACGATGAAGAAGAAGGGCGAAGATTTGATTAGCCTCGGTGGTTCGCCAGATGAGCGTGCATTTATCCCGTATATGTGTTATGCGAGCATTTTCCAAAAAGACGAACCTGAGCCAGACATTGCTATTAAGGCTTTTGAATCTGACAAAGGACAACAGATATTAGAAGGTGAAATTACGGGCTTGATGAGGAGTAGAAGAGGCTTGAAGCCAGCACAAGAAGACAACTTTTCAATCAATCGTTTGGATGGTGCAGTCAAGTTTTTTGATAGTATTTTTGGAGCATTAGGACTTGGCGGAGGAATTATTGCAGGTTTTTCTTTATTAGTTGGAGGATTTGGGATTGCTAACATCATGTTCGTTTCCGTAAAAGAAAGAACTAATATCATCGGAATTCAGAAGTCGTTGGGAGCTAAAAATTATTTTATTTTATTTCAATTCTTATTTGAAGCTGTATTTTTAAGTTTGATAGGTGGTGCTGTCGGAATTGCCTTGGTCTGGCTCTTGTCATTGGCTGATTTTGGTTCATTGAAATTAGCATTGTCTAATGCCAATATTTTTAAAGGAACAATCACTGCCATGGTAATTGGTGTAATTGCAGGTATCGTACCCGCTTGGATTGCAGCACGACTCGACCCTGTGGTGGCTATTAGGTCTAAATAAGGATAGTTATTGGAAACTGGTTTATTGGTTTATTAGTTATTGATTTCCAACGAATAACCAATAAACTAATAAACCAGTTTCCAATAAACCAATAACTACAACGAAAGTGTCGAAAGCACATCATTCATATTTCTAACCGCTGCCGCTGATTTTGCGAAAGCCGCTTGCTCTTCTTCGTTCAATTTATAGTCGATGATTTTCTCCCAACCAGTTTTTCCTAAAACTACTGGCACACCCATACAAATATCCGATTGACCATATTCACCTTCCAAAAGCACTGAACAAGGAATTACTCTCTTTTCATCACGGATGATTGATTCAACTACTGCCATCGTAGCCGCACCTGGGGCATACCATGCAGACGTACCTAACAATTTTGTCAATGTAGCACCACCCACCATTGTATCAGCCGCTACTTGTTGCAAAGTCTCAGCATCTGCATAGTTAGCAACTGGCGTACCGTTCCAAGTAGCCAAACGAGTCAAAGGAATCATTGTAGTATCACCGTGTCCACCGATAACTGTTGCGTGTAAATCGTTTGGAGAAACATTCATTGCCAACGACAAATAACACTTAAAACGAGCCGAATCCAAAGCACCACCCATACCAATAATACGGTTTTTAGGTAATCCAGAGGCTTTAAGAGCCAAATAAGTCATCGTATCCATTGGATTAGAAACGATAACGAAAATAGCATTTGGAGAATATTTCAAAATATTATCAACTACACTTTTCACGATGCCAGCATTCACGCCGATAAGCTCTTCACGAGTCATACCAGGCTTACGTGGAAGACCCGAAGTAATTACCACAACGTCAGAATCAGCGGTTGCAGCATAGTCATTTGTAACGCCTTTGAACGAAGTATCCCAACCCAAAATAGCCGCAGTCTGGAACATATCTAAGGCTTTTCCTTCTGCAAAACCTTCTTTAATATCAAGGATTACAACCTCTTTGGCTAATTCTTTTCTAACAATATTATCGGCAGTAGTAGCACCAACCGCCCCTGCACCTACAACAGTTATTTTTGACATAATTATTTTTGAATTTATTTTTTATGAAATACGTTTAAAATCAGAAGCTACTTAAACTTTTCGTTTTGAATGGAAATTGAATTCATTTTGAATTTAATCGTCTAAAATTTATGAAGAATAGCAGAGCTATTTTGAATAAATCTTAGACGATTAAGTTTAAAATGAAACCATTTACAACGAAAGGAATAAGTTTAAGTAGCTTCTTGCACACAAAAGTACGTCATTTGTAAATTCAGAAAACAAATTTTGAACGATTTATAGAAAATACTCAAAGAAATATTGGTAAATTGAAGTAGAAAAGGCAAATGTAAGTTAATCAGCGACATTTTTTTCACCACATAACAATCATAAAAAACAATAGTTTTTAGTCTTCCTTAATAATAATTGATGATCAAACCTTTAAAAAATGGCAACTTACACGAATACAATTATAATAAAATCTAAGGCAATTACAGATGCAAGTGAACTTTTACTGAAACTTAATTTAGATTCTTTACTTATTGAGCAATCAAAAAAAATTTCTGATGAAAATATAGGCTATTATGAATCATTAAACGCCGAGGGAATCGCAATAGGTTTTTGGGAAGACTACATCATCCTAAGTGGCAAAAGAATTACACGTTATATTTATGATGCTGTAAACCCAAAAGGTTCAATAAAACAATTTGAGTTCTTGAAAAAGGTGTTTCCTGAATCTGATATGTTATTGTCTTTCTCAAATGATACTGAGATGAGTTTTGTGTTGGTACTCTTTAAAAATGGTGAGCCAGTTCGTAGGAAAAATGTTTTTCATAATAAAGTAGATAATAGATTTGATTTTGGCGATTTACTACCAAGTGAAGTTGAGTATTACACACCTCTCAAAAGCTATGCTTATACAGATAGCAAAGAATTGAGAGAATATATTTCTGGATATAATGATATAAATATTGCTCTCTCCGAAATTGAATCTTTTTGTGGTAAAATGCCAGATTTTGATAATTTAAAAATGAATGTTGGTATAAATGAAAAGTTAGGGACAGACACTATTTTTGCTATAAATGAACCATTTGAAAGTGAGCAAGAACGGTTAGATAGAATAACGTTAGTAATAAATAATGAATTTTTACCTCTAAAACTGAAACTAAGAAAAAATAAGGAGATTTCTAAGGACGATATTAGATTTAGTTTATCAAGACAGTGGTATAAATTGGGGAGTGTGTTAAAGAAAAATTCACAACTACAAGTTGCTATTGTACCCATTGTAGAATGTTCTTTTGAAATTTCTGTTGAGATAATATTAATAGTAAGAATATTAGACTTATCCGATGCTGAGAAAATTAATCGTAAACTTCCAGAAGAACTTGCTATTTTATGTTACTCGAATAGGCATATCAATAAAAAACAAGACTTCGAAAAACTTCTCATTGATTTAGATTTCAATATAAAAGAACACATAATACCAATTTTCAAGAGTGATATCAGTAATATTTTTGAAGAGATTGAAAAATATTTTTACAATATAGAATATGTTAAAATGCTTGTTCAGCAAGCGGAAAGAAATAAACAACGGAGAGATAGGGATTATCCATATACTTCTGGGTTTGACGGTTTATCAATATTGGACAATCTTAGAGGAATTCTTCAATTAGAAGACAAAGAAGAAGTTGCTGAATATTTTACTAATTATATTGAACAATATCCAGGGCTTATTGAAATACCTAATGGTGACTCAAATTATTTAAAAGCACATTATGACAAAATGTTTGTAAGAATTAAACGGAGTTATGTATTTAGCTAAGAAAGTATTTTGTTATTCTTATAAAATCCTGTCTGTCAATGTATTTTTTATGGTATTTATCATGTTGAACGAGGTGTAATATCTGGTGTAGTAGAGTTAAAAATAGACGTTTAGTTTTGTTCAACATTACAAGAATACCATAAACTATTTCTAAAAGTATACTTATACTTTTGATACCTTTTGTTTTTTTGTGTTATAAAAATTAAACTTTACTCTATAAAAACTATCAAACCATGAACAAAGAAGATTTAATAACCAAAGTCCTGAAATCCATTTTTTTTAAATCCGCTACCAAAAAAGCTGGAAAATATGCAGGTAAAGGATTGGCAGTTTTAGAATTATTGCGTGAAGCCCTCACCAAGGCAAAAGACGTAGCCGACAAACAAAACAAGGGAATTGGGCAAGTATTAGCTGAAAAAATAACGACACTGAGTAGAATGGTAAAAGCCTATATTTCAGGTGATTACAAAATAATTCCTTGGTCGTCAATCGTTAAGATTATTGCGGTTTTAATTTATTTTATTTCACCCATAGATTTTATTCCAGATTTTTTACCTGTAATTGGTCTTTCTGACGACCTTGCCCTTGTAGTTTGGCTATTTTCATCTTTACAAGAAGATTTTGCTAACTTTGAGGCTTGGGAGAAAGGAACACTTAAATAGTCATAAAATTTTACTGATAATTACTCATAACTCATAACTCAAATTTCGTATCTTTACGGAAATTTAATACTTACAGACATGGCATTAGCATCAATTTATCTAATTTTCAATATGGGAGCTCCTGAATTAGTTTTAGTAGGTTTAGCTATTTTATTATTCTTCGGAGGTAAAAAACTTCCTGAATTAATGAAAGGCTTAGGAAAAGGCATGAAAGAATTTAAAGATGCCCAAAAAGACGTTCAAGAACAAATCACAAAAGGTTTAGAGGACGACAAATAGTATCATAAAGTTTCTTTTGAAGCATAGTTTAGATGAGAAATCGTCTTGGCTATGCTTTTGTTTTTATAAACGCTTAGTTATGCCACTAAGGCACAAAGTCTCAAAGTTTTTTTAATAATCTCAAATTTTCTTTGTGTCTTGGTGACTTTGTGGCAAAATAATTATTTCTTAAAATCTTAATGAAATATACCACATTACAATCCATACAAACTGACCTCAACGCTGGGAAAATCACCTGCCGTCAATTAGTAGAATTTTATCTGAAAAATATAGAAGAAAAGAATCAGAAATTGAATGCTTTTCTTTCGGTTTATGCAGATGAATCTCTATTGAAAGCGGATGAAATTGATGTGAAAATCAAAAATAAAACCGCTGGGAAATTGGCAGGCATGGTCTTGGGTATCAAGGATTTACTTTGTTACAAAGACCATGTTTCACAGGCTGGTAGTAAGATTTTGAATGGGTTTGAATCGCAATTTAACGCAACAGCCGTTCAACGAGTTTTGGATGAAGATGCTATCATCATCGGGCGACAAAATTGTGATGAATTTGGGATGGGTTCGACCAATGAAAACTCAGCTTTTGGACCTTGTTTAAATGAAATTGGAGAAAACCGAGTGGCAGGTGGTTCTTCGGGTGGTTCGGCGGTGGCTGTACAGGCAGATATGTGCTTTGCCTCATTAGGTACAGACACGGGTGGTTCTATACGTATGCCCGCAGGGTTTTGTGGCTTGGTTGGCTTAAAACCTACTTATTCAAGAGTTTCTCGTTGGGGATTGATTGCTTATGCCTCCTCATTTGACTGTATTGGACCTATCACAAAGTCGGTTGAAGATGCAGCAATTTTATTAGAAATTATTGCTGGAAAAGATGAACAAGATAGTACCGTTTCAAACCTTCCAGTTGAAAAATATTCTGAGTTAAATTTTAAAAAGAAAAAACTTAAAATTGGTTATTTGAAAGATGCCGTAGAAAGTGAAGGCTTGCAAGCGGAAGTTAAGGCGGCTATTTTGGCAAAATTAGAGTTCTTAAAATCACAAGGACACGAAGTCGAAGCGGTTGATTTCCCGTTGATAAAGTCCTTTTTACCAACGTATTACATCCTGACAACTGCCGAAGCAAGTTCAAATTTATCAAGATTTGATGGTGTAAAATTTGGTCATCGTAGTTCGGAGGCAACTGATTTGATGTCATTGTACAAAAAATCAAGATTTGAAGGTTTTGGAAAAGAAACCAAGAAAAGAATAATGTTGGGAACGTTTGTTTTGAGTGCCAGTTATTATGATGCCTATTACACCAAAGCTCAGAAAGTCAGACGGTTAATTAAGGAATATACTGATAATTTATTAGAAACTTACGACTTTATCGTTTGTCCAACTACACCAACAACTGCCTACAAATTAGGCGAAAAAACCGCCGACCCAATCCAGATGTATTTAGGGGATTTATTCACTGTACAAGCCAATGTAGTAGGTTTACCAGCGATTTCTATTCCAAATGGAGTCGATGATGAAGGCTTACCGATTGGTTTTCAGATAATGGGCGGGGCTTTCAAAGAAGCTGATTTGTTGAATTTTGCGAAAAGTATTGAAAGTGATTTATAATTTCAAATATCGAAAGCCATTGGGAGTTAAACCTTCCAATGCAATTTCACCTATTCTTATCCTAACCAACTTCTCAACTTCATATCCCAATTTATAGCACATCCTCCGTATCTGTCGATTAATGCCTTGAATCAGAATTATTTTGAAGGAAAAACTATCCACTTTTTCAACCCGACAAGGCAAAGTCGTTTTTCCAAGAATCATCATTCCTTCCGACATTCTTTGGATGAAATCATCGTCAATTTCTTTATCAACAGTAACAATATACTCCTTTTCAGTTTGATGTTCACTTCGTAAGGTTTTGTCAAAAAGTCTTCCGTCGTCGGTCAAAAGCAATAAACCTTCCGATTCTTTGTCTAATCTCCCTACGGGAAAAAGCTCTTCTTCAAAAGGTAAAATTGACTTCAAATTATTTTCTATTTCAATATTTAATGTCGTTTCAATGCCTCTTGGTTTGTAAAAAGCTATGTATAAAAATTGCTTTCCTTCTTGCACAATTTGCCCTTCAAAAACAACTTTATCTTCTGGATTGACAACTATATTCTCACAAACCGACTTTTCGTTCACAAACACTTTTCCATCTAAAATAAGCGTCAAGGCACTTTTGTTAGAAATATTGATTCGTTTTACTAAAAGATATTGTAATCGTTTTCGGAAGGTCATATTTTAAAGTTGGTAAGTAATTAAGTTTCTAAGTTGTTAATTTTTAGATTCACAATAATTTGCAAACAATAATATGGTTAAATGTTGGGGAAGTAATGTAGAGTCCTTTTCCTTTAACAACTTATCAACTTAAAACGTAACAACTTAAATAAGCCCCTCATCCGCAAAACTCAAATATCCTTTATCCGTAAAAATCACATGGTCTAAAACAGGAATATCCAAATATGAACCCGCCTCTCGGAGTTTTTTGGTCAAATCTTTATCTGCCTGACTTGGAGTAAGATTGCCCGAAGGGTGATTGTGAGAAAGAATGATAGCACTACAAAGATTTTCTAAGGCTATTTTAAAAATCATCTTCGGGTCAGCAACTGTTCCCGAAACTCCGCCACTACTGATTCGCTCACATTTCATTACTTGATTTGCCCGATTCAAAAGAATTATCCAAAATTCTTCATGAGGCAAGTCCAATAAATGTGGCTTCAAAACCTCATACGCATCATGTGAGGAAGTGATACGTGGGCGTTCTTGCACTTCTGAGTTCTTACGTCTGCGACCAAGTTCTAAGGCACTCACAATAGTTATAGCTTTGGCTTCACCGATACCTTTGAATTTTGATAAGTCCTTGACTGTCAGTCGTGCTAACTGGTTTAAGTCATTGTTTACACTTTGTAAAATTATCTTACAAAGCTCCACAGCCGTCATTTTGGGAGTGCCTGAGCCGATGAGAATTCCTAACAATTCTGAGTCTGACAAGGCGGCTTTACCTTTTAGAAGTAATTTTTCTCTTGGACGGTCTTCTTCTGCCCAAGACTTAATGTTGAGATGTTGTTGTTCTTCGTAGTGGTTCATTTATATTTCAGGCACAAAGGCACAGAGTTTTAAGTGGTTTTAATTTTAGTAAAGTTATAAAAATATCACGGAATTCGCTCAATACTTTACTTTGTGCCTTTGTGCCTTGCTATCTTTTTACCTAAAAAAAACAAAAAAAAGACCTTACTTTTCAGCAAGGTCTTTCAAAGAAAATATCTTTAAGCTCAATTAAGCTAATTTATTCACCAACTTCGATAACTTTGATTTCAAGTTAGAAGCCTTATTCTTGTGAATTATGTTTCTTTTCGCCAATTTGTCTAATGCCGATGAAACTTTTTTGTAAAGGTCAGTTGCAGTTACTTTATCATCTGTATCACGCAATTTTCTAACCATCGAACGGGTAGTTTTGTGCTGATAACGGTTACGTAATCTCTTTGCTTCGTTAGCTCTGACTCTCTTTAATGCTGATTTGTGATTTGCCATGTTTATTTCCCGAATAAATATTGGTTGTCTGTTTTCTAAATTTGAAGTGCAAAGGTACGACTTTTTTATTAAATCACAAGATGGTTTTTGGAAAAAAAGAGATTAGGGATTGGGGATTAGGGATTAGGGATTGGGGCATTTAAGCGATTTTTAATTTAAAATACTGATAATCAGACAGTTGAAATATTCTACCAAAATGTTTCAGAGTTATTATCTATTTGATAGAATTAAGGTTGGGCTTCTCCGAAGCCTATAATTCGAGATTATTCCTGTGCTACAAATGTTAAATTTCTCCGAAATTATATGGAATTATACCTCGGAGAGGTTCAGCCTTTGTAGAAAAAATCAAGTTCCTTTTAAAAACTTCGGAGAAGTGCAACCTTGAAAGAGTAGTCGAAATAATAGTGATTCCACATACTCTTTCAAAGTTATTCTTAAATTTACGACTCAATCACTATCAAATTATTTTATGAAAAAATCATTTTTATTTTTAGGACTATTGTTATTTTCGTTTTCAATATTTTCAAACAATATTAAAGATAACTCAACCCCACTCCTCGCTCCAAACTCAAAACTCCCAACTCATTATTGGGGTTTCTTTGCTCATCAACGTATCAATCGACTGGCAATTTTTATTCTTCCTCAAGAAATGATGCCTTTTTACAAGACTCATTTACGCTACATCATGGAACATTCCACCGCCCCCGACCAAAGGCGTTATGCTGTCAAGGATGAAGCTCCACGACATTATATTGACTTGGATAATTATGGTGATAGTGCTGCCTATAAATTACCTATGTTTTGGAAAGAAGCTGTTGAAAAATTGACCGAAGATACTTTAATGAAACATGGTATCGTTCCGTGGCATATTCAGTTTATGAAATTTCAATTAACGAAGGCTTTTCAAGAAAAAGATGCTCAACGAATTCTGAGATTATCGGCTGAAATTGGGCATTATGTGGCAGATGCGAATGTGCCTTTGCATACTACTTCTAACTATAACGGTCAGAAAACCAATCAGATAGGGATTCATGGCTTTTGGGAATCTCGATTGCCTGAGCTGTATTCTGATAATTATGATTTCTTTGTGGGGGCAGCCGAGTATGAGCGTCACGTAGGTAAACGTTCGTGGGATGCAGTCAGAAATGCTAATTTGGCTTTGGATTCTGTCTTGGTTTTTGAAAGAAATCTCAATGCTAATTTTAAAGAAACTAAAAAATATTCTATCGAAGAACGAAACGGGCAGAATATCAAAGTTTATGCAAAAGATTATTCTAAAAAATATCACCAATCGCTTGGTAATCAAGTAGAAAGGCAAATGAAGCGAGCCGTAAAAATGATTGGGGATTTATGGTTTACGGCTTGGGTGGATGCTGGGCAACCTGATTTGACGGCACTTTTAACTTTCCAATTGTCTGAACAACAGAAGAAAGAGGAAGAGAATGAACAGAAATCTTGGTTAGAGAAAATATTTAAACCAAGGGATGAGAATTGAAGAATCATTATTTTGCGAAATTATACTTTAACCTAAACGCTAAACCTTGATTTTGTCTCGTACTTTTAAAAGCTGGGTCATAGATTGAATTAGGTGTATTAGTTGGATTATAAACATCTTGCCCAGTGTAGGTATATTTTTCTGTTGCAAGATACCCTCTCATGCCTATTTCGAGAGATTTAGTTAGATTAAACCCTAATCCGATAAATAAAGGAAATTGGATTCTCTGAGACCCATATTTTTGGTCAAGATATTCGTATTTTTCTTCTCGAATTACAACTTTCGTTGAATTTGTGGTAGTAGTAGTTTCTTTCCCTGTCAAAATATATACAGGTGCAACCCCGAGTTCGGTATATATCAATTTCCCTAACTTTATCTTAAAAGCAACAGGCATCTGAATGGCAGTAAACTTGGTTACTCTCTCTGAGTTATAAGTATAATATTCAAAAAATTTAGAAGCACCTATTTGTTGATAAGTTGGTTCGAGAGACACAGAAATCTTTTTACTAAGTTCTTTTTCAATAAAACCACCAAGACTGTACGACGAAACGAATCTATTTTCAGAAGGATAAAGTGAACCGAAAGACGCATCTCCCGATGTTCCTCTCAACTCGTAAGATGCTAACACTCCATATCTATATTTATGTTGTGCATTCACAAAATAACAAGATATGAGCATTAAAATTGTAGCTATTATCTTCATTTTCAGATTTTTAGAATTATTTTTAATAGACACAAATATGGTGTAAATAGTTGGAAAACTCTGAGAATATTCAGTAGATTTATCAATCGTCCGATGCGGAAGCATCAGGTTACAGTCTTATCTTTGCACCATGAAATCACAAATCATTTTAAAAACGGGCAAAGAGAACCCAGTAAAGCGTTTTCACCCTTGGGTATTCTCGGGGGCAATTCATAAAATTATTGGTAAACCTACTGACGGAGAAGTTGTGGATGTGTTGGATTCGCAAAAGAATTATCTCGCCACGGGTCATTATCACGAAGGAAGTATTGCCGTAAAAATATTTTCATTTCAAGAAACAGAATCAGATGAAAGTTTCTGGAATGATAAAATTCAGAAAGCCTATAATGTACGCCAAATCATTGATTTTCAAGGCACTAACTGTTTTAGATTAATTCACGGCGAAGGCGATGGTTGCCCTGGACTTATCATTGATTTTTATAATGGAGTCGCCGTTTTTCAGGCTCATAGTATTGGAATGTATCTTGAAAAAGAAAAAATTTCGGTGGCTTTACAGAAAGTTTTTGGCGATAAATTATTGGCGGTTTACGATAAATCTCACGAAACGTTACCTAAACAATTTGCCCAAAATGTTCAGAATAGTTATCTCTACGGACAATGTATAGTGCCGCATGAGGTTTCTGAGAACGGCTACAAGTTTATGATAAATTGGGAAACGGGTCAAAAAACGGGCTTTTTCCTTGACCAACGTGACAATCGTGCCTTGTTGGCAAAATATTCAAAAGGCAAAAAAGTATTAAATTCTTTTTGCTACTCAGGTGGATTTTCGGTATATGCTTTAGGGGCTGAATCTGAATTAGTACATTCAGTTGATGTTTCTCAAAAAGCGATTGATTTAGTAAACATCAACGTACAAGCCAATGATTTCCAAGGACTTAACCATGAGGCGTATGCAGAAGATGTGATGAAATATCTGAAAGCCAATGACCAATTTTATGACCTCATTGTGCTTGACCCACCTGCCTATGCCAAGAACGTAGCCACCCGTCATAATGCAGTACAAGGTTACAAAAGATTGAATGCCGAAGGTTTTAAGAGATTAGCGAAGGGGGGAATTTTGTTTACCTTCTCATGTTCGCAGGTAGTTGATAGAGAACTATTTTACAATACCGTCGTGGCGGCAGCGTTAGAAGCTGGCAGACAAGCCAAAGTATTACATCACCTCACCCAACCAGCTGACCATCCAGTGAATTTCTTTCATCCAGAAGGGAGTTATTTGAAGGGTTTGGTGCTTTATGTGGAGTAAGCCAGGAGAAAGTAGGAAGGGAGAAAGGGAAAATGGGAAAAAGGGATATAAGTCAATTCAAAAAAAGCGGGAGGTGTACCATAAAAAGTATGCCTCCCGCTTTTTATTCTTTCAGTTTACTCCGATAAACTGAATCGAACTTGAAATCCTGCTTGGTCAGTTGAACGATAGAACTGATTTGAGACGTAGGGATTATTGAAATTTCTATCGTAATAAGCCGTTATACTTAGTTTTTTATTAACATTATAACTCGCCTGTGGTCTTAACTGAAATTGAACCCCACCTTGTTCAGGCGTAGTCAGTGCGTCAATATTTCTTACGATAGTTCTTTGGTCACGGATGGTAAGGCGTGATTCAAATTTAAAATCATTTGGCAATCTTACTCGCTTCCCTCCTACTTTGAATGGTATCAACATATTGGCTTTTGTGAAACCTAACCCTATCGTAAAATCTTTATTACTTAATTCACGAACAATATTGCTGTTGAAGTTTAGAATTATTGTTCTTTCTTGTCCGTAACTCAAATTAAAGGTGACCTTACTTTTTGTCGTTGCATTTATTCCAATTAATGGCGAAAACTTTTCAATAAAAGACATCGTTGATAATTGCAAAATCGGAGCTAAATCTTCATCTTCAAGGTTTTTCTGGAATGTTTGTCCTGGGATTTTTGGATCGATATTATAATTTGGATCAACTGTTCTACGAATAATTTGCTCCTTGCTTAGTAAAGAAGGGTAATAGTCTGTTCTGTCCATGCTTAATAAATAAATGTAGGCATTGGATTGGTCAATAGTATTATAAATTGAACCATAACCCAAAGACGAAGTAAACTCTCCAACACTATAAATTGAAGAATAAGCGTGTTGGATAGAAATATTAGAGAACTTACGTTTAAACCATCCTACATTTGCCAAACCATTATAATCCACTCGCCAATTGGGAAGAGGAATATTAACAAAAGGAGAGAAACTCACCTTTTCAGGAGAGATTCCACTATATGCTGCAAAGAAGGCTGGAATCAAAACATCTTGGGAATTTAAGTTATATTTTCCAGTAACTTCTCCACTTTTCTGATCATTTAGCCTTCTCAAAATATCTTTTCGATAATTTCTAAAACGATTAAACAATTCAGAGTTTTCGTCAGGCGAATTACTATCAAAAGCTGTTAAAAATGACAGGAACGTCATACTGTAATTTCCCGAACGTACTGGGCTGAAATTAAAATACCCTGTATGCAAGGAGTCTTGTCGATAGTTTTCTCGATAATTATCCGTTCTATTCCATTTACCTTCTAATTGAATTTTGAAATCCCTAAACGGCTCAATGGCAGTTCGATAAGTCAAACTCTGCGTTCTCATTTGTAAAAATGGCGTATTCAAAATACTACTTTGAGTCAGCCACCCCTTTTCGGCAGCTCTAAAACGAATATTAGGGTCTTGGCTTCCCGTAATAAATCCAATACCAGGAGCTGAGGTGGCACTATTCAACCCTAATAATCCAGGATTTTGTAAAAAACCTGGTAGTGTGGTAGATTCGTCGATGGTATAATTTACTTGAATACCTCTAATCGCCATCAATAAACGAGTAACACTCCGCATAAAATTGGGCTGAGGTTTGATAATATCCTCATCATCCCCAGGGTTTCGGGCTATATTTTTACGTTCAACTCTTGGCTGATTTGCTAAACGTAAGGCACGTATGCGGTTGTATAATGCCACAAAGTCTATTTTTCCATTGATGCTCCTATTGCGAGTATTTTTAATAACATCTCCAAACAAATATCCCTCTGACGTATGCCCAACTGGATTTTTACCTTTCAAAGTATCTCCATCTCTAATTCCCAAAGAATTAGCTACATAAGTATAACCAAATTTATGACTATAATCCGCTGACATCCAGTCGGTTAAAGGTGATTTATTCAAAGGCAAACGCCAAATTGCATTTACTTGTTGGTCAAAACCTCTGGTACGTCCGAATCGTCTTAGATTATTAATAACAAACTCACGATTAGCTGGGGACTCTATCCCATTTTGCCAAGTTGGTTCATCAATAATGGCATTAGCCGTAGAAGTATATCCAACGACTACACTTTTGGTCAAATTCCAGTTTAAATTATAGGCACGATTAAATGTCCATAATTTTTCAAACAAGGCATTTGATGGGTCTGACACTAATTTTGGTGTTCCAATACCATTTCTTTGCTGGTCTTGTGGCAGTGCATTTTTCAAAACAGTTCTCACAAAACTTCTGTCCATATCAGCTCTCAACGTAACTGAATTAGGCAGTGGAGTAAAATTGAAATCCTTTATCCACCGCATGAGTGGGTGATTGGACTTGATTTTTTTGAAAGGCTCTATGGGTTTAGGATTGCCCGTAAAAGTATAGGTCAAACCACCCTTGTGAACGGTTTGGTCGTAATCCATCAAAGGATTATTTCTTGTCAATTCAGAATAAGCGTATGTAGCTGTGAAATTCTCAATATCCCAAGCGTGAGAAGTTGTATTTTGTCCCGTTTTTACTTTACGAACGTTGGTTAAGTTTATACCTTTTCTTTCTGTATTATCCCCTGAGCTATTACGGTAATTTTCACGCTCGTCTGCATCTTGAATATTGGCTAATGAGCTATCCAAAGGTACATCTGGGTCGAGGGGGTTAAATCTTGGGGTTACACTTTTCTTATCATACGTCACATAGAGAGGGATTTTTACACCCCATTTCTCTGGCAAAAGTTTATCTACGTTGATATTGGCAGCAATTCCATATTCCAATGTATTCTCTCTGGCTCGTTCCGAAATCTTTGACTGCACTCCACCAAATCCATAATTTTTGAATGAACCATTTACCGTAATATTAGCAAAATCCGCCAGTTTCAAATTCAATTTACCAATGGCAGCTTGTCCAGAAGTTTGTTCAAAACCCGAAGCACGAAGTTCATTTACCCAAATACAAAATGACTTAGATTGTCCATCCGCAGAAAGCGGATTTCTGACACCAATCATTGTTGTCAAAATAGCACTCAAATCTGGACGACCTACCACTGAAATCGTGTAAAATTTTATCACTTTTCCGGTCTCATCTTTTATTTCATAACGCTTACTAAATGCTTTTGTAAGTTCTCCTCCACTACCTGGTTTATCTCTTTGTAGTTTAACACTTCTCAAAAAATCAAGAGGAACATCAATTTCGTTTGTAGTTCTCCAAACATTTTCTGGAATTTTCTCAGTATATTCTGTTTTCTCTAAACCTTGAGTTTCGATTTCGTAATAATTATCTGTCAAGTCTGACCCAAAACGTAAAAATGCTTTTACTTTTCCATTAATCTCAGTGGCAGTCTCAGTACTATTCATACTGATAAACATTCTGATATTTTTGTAATTGATAAAATCATAAAGTGTATTTTTAAAAGCCGCCCTTCCATCACCGTCACGTAGGTTTTCTACGCATAAACTCATAGATTGCTCATTGAGAGGTTGATTACTAATCGTAGTAACATCTACATCACGCTCAAATCCAGGAGGCACTACGTACGCAACAGATTGACTACCTTGTTTATTATTTCCTCCTTCAACAGAACCATTTTCTTCAATATTTACGGCTGAAATTTTGAATTTAGCATCGTAAGTTTCTGGAACAGTCTCCAAACCTCTTGGAGTTAAATCCCCAGTAAATTTACGATACTGAAAACCCGCCAATTGAAATGAAGCAAAACGACACACCACAGGAGCATCCCATTCTGTCAAAATTGTTCGGATAAAACGAATATTTTTTAAGCCATTGATTCCACCAACGGTTTTGGTTGGCGACCTCAGTGGAATTCTGAATAAAAACCATTCTACGCCATTCTCATCAATTTTATCTACAATATAATTTTGCCCCACAACCATTTTCTCCTTTTTAACATCTATTTCATATTGATAATAGGCTTCTATGTCATTGACGGTATTATCTTGATTCAAATCTTCACGGTCTGGTTGTTGGCTATTGGCTTCGGTGAAACCAGAATTTGTATTGGCTGTGGCAGAATTTGTGGTGGGTGAGTTATTCTCTAAGCCCATATACTCCTTGTATCTTTGAACAAGACTTGAAGTAGTGTTATATTTTGCACTCAAATAATGCTGGAAATCATCGCCAGCGGGATCATCTTCAAAAGGTGTAAAGGCTCCTGGGTCTGTTACAACTTTTCTAATGTCTGTCAAATATTTACCAAAAAAACTTTGCTCGTTGAAAGTCTCATTATTCAAGGACGTTTTGTTCGGCATTCCATCTAATCCTACGTCTTGTGCAGATCTGTTTTCATTTCCTCCGCCTGTTGAAAAAGCATTCGTCACAAATTGTTGAGTTGGAGCTATTCCCCAATCAGTTCTTTCAACATTTATACCCACTTTTTTCTCACCCGCTGGAATACCATTTTCAAAATTTGAGAAGGCATCAGGAATAAAATCCTCAGAAATATCCCCAAGGTTAAAAATCAATTTACCACCTGTTTGATTTCTTCTATCACTATTAATTCTATCTTGTCGGATATTTCCTGTGGCTCTCACTACCCCACCTTCACCTCCAACTAAAGGATTCATCATCCAAAACTCCAATGTTTCAATATTAGCATTATCAAAATCAGTGTCCGAAGTTATGGCACGAGTAATTGCTCCAAAATTTTGGTTTGGATTTTTGAGAGTACCATTGCTATTCAAATCTGTAGTAAAATTGTAAATTCCTCTTTCGGAAGGGAAATAAGAAATATCTAATATTCCAAGAGGTAAACCTGTAATATTATTTGCATTTCGTCTATTGGGGAAAAGGCTTTCTAAGTTTGTATTGCGTTCGTAAGCATAAGCTCTTGACTCATCGGCATTTACCCCTGGCACGTTCAAATTTCCGCCCTGAGTACCGTATAAACTAAAATCGGCAACATAAGCTGAGATTTTAGCCCTTTTAAAATTTCGTTCTAAACCTTGTGACGTAGCTCCTTTTAAAAAATCTTGTGGTGTAGCCCCAGGTCGCCAAGCAGTAGCCTGATTGTTTAGGCTAAAAATACTTCTGGCGGCTTCAAAATCATCAATGAACGCATTTCCTCTTACATCACTATTTACGGCGGGAATCAGTTGGGCATATTCTCCACTAAAATCAAAGGCAGAGGTTTCTTTTGTAGAAATTAAAGGAAGTGCATCTATCATACGAGTCAAGAAGTTTGACTTTTGTTGAATGGCAGCTTCAAAACCAAAAATAGTATTATTTACTGGTTCGTTACCCATCTGTACACGAGTCAAAAAACCTGGTGGACTTTCGCCCATGTGCTGAATTGTACCTCCCAAATGAAGATTTTGCCCAACGGTATAGTCCACGTGAGCTCCTAACATAGTACGAATCTGATTATTAAACAAATCAGGTTTCTCGTAACAAATCCTAATTTCACGCCCTGAATTAGACACTCCCGAACTCAAAATCCGAACTCTACCAGACTGAGGCTCAACGATATAGTCTGTTCCTGCGGATAGAGCAACGCCACCAGCGGTTACTTGCACTGATTTAGCATCCACACCAAAAGGCAATGAAACATCGCCCCCAACACCCGATTGGAAAGTACCTTTCAAGAAGAATTTATCCTTACCCGTCAATTGTACCGCCTCCGCTTGGGTCGTTGAATACAGTTTATCAAAAACATACTTATCAATCAAACCAATCTCTTCTGGATTAAATTGAGCTCTCAACGATTTTCCAAAAGGTTCAAGTACAGGGAAAATAATCTTACCATTTTTACTATCCACAGTTATGCCTTCAACGAAGTCAAAATTACCATCTACCTGTGGGTCATTGTTTTGATTAAGTCTATCAAGCCCCATGACTCTCAAAAGAGGGGTTTCTTTTAGTTTCTTATCATTATTAACAATCTTTTCACCTTCTTGTAAGTTCGGATTATCAACGCCCGTTTGGTCATCCTTATAAATTACTCTAAACTGAAACCCTTGTCGAGTTAGTTGTTGAGCATTTAAGGTATAAATATTCTTCATCATCAAATTCCACATCGGATGGTCAAGATTATTCCGAATGGTTGATGATTTAAGCATTTTCAGAAACAATACTTTATTATCCGATAGATTTTGATAATCTTCTGTCAATTCACCCACTTGGTGGCGTTGTCCATCTTTGGTATATTCATAAGAAACCGCTAAAACTTCATCATTACGTAATGGAGTAATTAATGAGATGTAACCTAATTCCGGATGATAACGAAATTCTCTTTCCGTCAATCTTTTTGCTCCACGCAATAAGTCAAAGTCTGTTCCTTTTCGTAAGTTATAAGCACCAGATTCTAATCGTATAGCTGATTCATTTGCTCTTCGCAAATTAGTTGAATCTCTCCGCAATTTATTATACAAATCATTGTTGAGATTATCCACTGGGCTTTTGGCGTTCTTTCCAACGGTAGCTTTAACTCCCGATGTAT
Source organism: Cytophagales bacterium (assembly GCA_013298125.1). Taxonomy (GTDB): domain Bacteria; phylum Bacteroidota; class Bacteroidia; order Cytophagales; family Spirosomataceae; genus Arcicella. The sequence continues at coordinate 51,756 of JAAFJP010000016.1, forward strand.
TAAACGGAGCACCTTCTCCCAAGTCAGAAAAACCCACTAAATTTCTGAGAGTCTCAGTGCTTTGCGTACGATTGGTTACATATACTTCTATACGTGTAATCGTCACGCCCGAGGTAATCATTGGAAGAGCTTTTAATGATTTCTCGTAGTTATCTCTAAAATATTGAGAAAGGAAAAAGTGACGGTTTTCATCGTATTGGCTACTTTTTATTTCAAAACCCTTACCCTGTGAGCCTCCTCTGAGTGTTATACAGTCTTGTTTTGAGCGTTGTTGGGCTATAACCGTCGTAACGTCTAAATTCCCAAAACGCATGAGTGTTTTGAGACCAAAGAGATTCTGAACACCTGGTATTAGTTGGCTATTGAGTTGCCAAGAGGTATTGCCGACTTCTACATTCTGTAAAATATCTTCTTCATTGGTTCTCCAATTAAGTTTTAGTTGATTTTGAAAATTAAAACTTGCTTTTGTATCAAAATTGGTATTCAGATTAAGTTTATCGCCAATTTTTCCTTGAAAGTTGATTTGTGCTTGTTGGTTAAAAAGAAGATTTCCAATAAAACGTTGTTCAACTGGAAGTGCTGGATTATCAATGAATTGCCCAATGTAACCGATGTCCAAAAGAATATTACCATTAGGTTTAAAATCGAATTTTGAACCTCCAAAAATACGGTCAATAGCAGGGGGAAGTTCTATTTTAGGTAATAATCGTTTTCCTTGGGTATCATCGGCACCATCCTGAGAAGAAGCAAATTTCTTCCAATAATCTTTCATAAATCGGTCTTCTTGACGATTGTTGAAATCTTGGATTGAAATCCTATCCGAAGGTCTGTAATTATCATTACCAGAAACACCTTTTATTTTTTCATAAACCGAAATCTTGCCCGCAGAATCTAATTTAAACTCTGTGTTGATGTCTTTGGGGTCTTTCAGAATGAAAGGGGATAAAGGAGTTTTTTCAGCAAATTTATTGGCATATCTATCCTTAATTTTAAATTTAGGACGACGACCAGATTTTTTTACTGTATCTATTTTGGAAGAAAATAAGGAATTTGAGGGTACATTATATCTGAATACAACATCACGCAATGGCTTTACCCAAGCAAGTGATGCAAAAACTGAAAAAACGAGAAATCCAGAAATTATGTAAAACTTTTTATGTTGCACAGTTGATTAGCTTAGTAGTTTACAGATAATGTGTTTGCTTAAAATGTAAAGTTCTTTCTAAAACCTAATGAGTAATTAATTATTTGAAAGATAAGTTTGGGTATTTTTTTTGAAAAGCACCCAATTTTGAAACGTCTAAAACCCTGCCAATATTATAAAAGGATTAGAATTTTTTGGGAAATTGGTTGATTGGTTGATTGGTTGATTGGTGAACTGGTTAATTGGTAAACTGGTTAATTAGTATTTAGAATTTCTATTTTACTCAAATAAAATTATTTGATATTGCACGGTGACTAACTTTCCAATTCACCAATTCAACAGTTCACCAATCAACCAGTTTACCAATAAACCAATCAACCACTACCTAAGTGCCAATTTAATCAATTGCTCAACCGTTACATCGTCTCCTTCTTTTTTCAAGATAGCCTCAATGCTCTTTTCAGCTACGTTTTTAGGAATTCCCAAGGTAACAAGGGCAGCTAAGGCTTCATTTTTGACTTTGGTATTTGATACCCCAAAAATAGTCGTTGGAGTAGATGCCCCGCCAAGCATATTTTCCTTGCGAAGTTTGTCTTTCAATTCAATAATGGCTCTGGCGGCAGTTTTTGCTCCAATTCCTTTGATACTTTGAATCGTTTTGACATCCTCATTCATCAAAGCATGACGAATTTCACCCGATGACATCGACGAAAGCATAACCAAAGCCGTACTTGGTCCAATACCCGAAACGCTCAATAAATCCAAGAAAAGCACTTTTTCGTCTTGTTCTTTGAATCCAAAAAGTGTGTGTGAATCTTCTTTGATACTCAAATACGTGAACAACTTACAACGCTCATGCCCATCTTGAAGGGCTGAATAAGTTTGTAAGGATATTTTTATTTCGTAACCTACTCCGTTTACGTCAATGATTACGTAGGCGGGGTCTTTATAAGTGAGTTTCCCGTCAATGTATGCTATCATAATTTATTTGTTCAAAAATTATAAAAAATCCGCACACCTGAAAGGCTATGCGGATTTTCAATTTGTTTGTTTTTGGTTAATTCTATATTCAACTCAAATCCCTAATCCTCAACACCAAAATTTACGAAACTCTAATCTTCATACCCGCTTTTACCACATTTCCTTTGATTCCGTTCAATTTCTTCAATTTATCAATTGAAATTCCTCCGTAACGTTGTGAGATATTCCAAAGGGTATCACCGTTTTGAACGTTATAAAATTTAGTTTTCCCTTTCTTAACTGCCTCTTTTTCACGGTGATTATTTCTGGCATATTTGATTTGACTCGTAACAGCTCTTTCTTTAAAAATAACCAATCTCTGACCAGGCTGAATCGTTGATTTGTGTAAATGATTCCAAACCTTAATATCGTAAATCTCAACATCAAATTTTTCTGCAATTTCTGTTAAATTGTCCTTTTTACGAACGGTATAATATTGTTTTTTGGGTTTTTTATTAATTACCACATCTTCAATATCGTCCTCAATTATTTCTTGTTCAACCACCATTTTGGGTTCTGAACTTGGAGCTCCCATGACTGGCGTTGTGATGAGAATTGGTCTTTCGTCCGAATTATTACTGGCTAACACTTCTGCTTTTTGTTGAGGTGATTCAACAAAATAAGTCTGTATTTTAGTAGCTGAATCAAGAATCGACTGACGATTAGCTCTGAAAAACGCCATGTCATTTTTTGGTAATTTCAAAGAAAAATTACGAGTATGACCTGGAAGAATGTGCGTAAGAATTTGAGGATTTAGTTTCTGTATTTCCTCTAAATTAATCGAACTCAAACTTGCTAATTTATCTAAATCCAAAAATGAATTTACGTGAATGGTATCGTGGGGAATGGCTGTCTCTACATTTTCTGCAAAAATATCATGCGAATCTGCATGGTTAATCATGTATAACATTCCAATATACTGAGGCACATATCCACGGGTCTCACGAGGAAGGCAGTCATAGATTGCCCAAAATGTTTGCCCACCATTACATTTACGGATAGCACGACGTACATTACCTGGTCCTGTATTGTAGGCAGCTAAAACCATGTGCCAATCTCCAAAAATTCTGTACAATTGACGCATATATTTACAAGCGGCTTCGGTTGCAGCTTCTGGGTCAAATCTTTCGTCCACGTACTCATCAATTCTCAAACCGAAATCTACACGGGCAGTTTTGGGCATAAATTGCCACAAACCACCTGCACCCGCTCTCGAAATCACTTTTGGATTAAGCCCAGATTCTATCAAAGAAAGGTATTTTAGTTCGTCTGGGAGACCGTATTTTTTCAAATATTTCTCATAAATCGGGAAATATACGCCTTTACGTTCCAACATGGTTTTGGTAAATGAAGGCTTCCGATAAGCAAAATATTCTACAAATTGGTGTATTGTAGAATTGTATGTCAAAGGAATTTCTCTTTCTAATGCCTGCAAACGTGGCTGAACAATGGCAGGGTCAATTAACCATGTTTGTTCTAAAACAATGGGCTGGGGACTTGAAACGGTGGTTGTATCAACCGAAGTGGAAGATTCTGTACTACCTGTAACTTGGGCGTTGGCAGCAAAACCCGTCAAAAACAGGAGGCCGGCAAGATAAACTTTCGATGTGGTGAATTTCATAAAGTAAAGGAGTTAAGCGACTGTTTGATAAGTGGTTAATGATATAAATAGTATCACAAAATTATAAAAATATAACCAAAAAATCTAATATTTATTGTGTAATTGTCCTTCGCACTCAGAACTAATCCAAAACACCTAAATCAACTGCCTCCGCTTAATCTCTACAAATTTATTTATCACCTCCAAACTCAAATTCTTGGGTTCGATGTATAAACTTTGAATACCAAATTTATTTAACTCCTTAGTAATCAGCTTATTTTGAAATAAAATACTTTGTCCGATGGTTTTTTCGTAAATGCCTTTTAAGTCTTGGGCTTTCTCTTCGGTCATGCGAGCGATTTCTGCGTTTTTGAAGAAAATTACTAACAATAAATGATACTTGGCAAGGACTTTCAAATAAGGTAATTGCCTGTACATAGAATTGACAGAATCAAAATTGGTAAAAATCACCAAAAGACTCCGCTGTTTGATGTTAATTCTCACAAATTTATACAACAATTCATAATCAGCCTCTAAATATTGGGTATCAAGATTGAATAAAAAATCATTGATTTTGCCAAATTGTTTCATATCCTTACGTGCGGGCAGGAAGTCACATTTGTTATGCGTAAGTCCCAAAATTCCCGCTTTGTCTTGCATCGAAATCACGGCTTTGGATAGTGCCAGAGAGGCGTTGATTGAGTAGTCTAAAAGCGTCTGTTTATAGAAAGGCATTCGCATGGTTCGCCCCATATCCAAGATGCAATAAATATCTTGACTACGTTCATCTTGATATTGATTTACCATCAAATCGCCTTGTTTTGCACTGGCTTTCCAGTTGATGTGGCGGTAATCATCTCCTACTGCGTAATTTTTAATTTGCTCAAATTCAAGGCTTTGCCCAATTTTTCGAGTCAAGTTGTCACTACTTTCATGAAAATTACTGACGATAGCTTTCAAAGGAATTTTATTAAATTGCTCGAAAGATGGATAACACGCAACGGTCTGTTCCATCTCAAAAGTTTCTCTTCGAGACAATAAACTCCACGGTTTCATTTGAAAAGCTACGTAACAATTTTTCCAAAGATATTCTCCACGCTCTTTTGGGTTTACTTCGTAATGAAAATCTGTCATTTTATTCCCTTCAATCACAACGTCTTGTTTCCATTGTCTAAACTGAAATTGCTCTGGCAAATCTTCTACAATGTTGGCGTACAAATCAAAACTGAAATCATTTCTCATTTTAAGCGTAACAATATTTGTATCGCCATTACTGAGTCGCATAGGGAGTTTTCGGGTTAAAGTCAGTGGTTCTTTTTTACGATAAAGCAAAAAAAATTCTAACAAAACCACCACCCAAATCAAAAAAAAGAGCATTTTACCCAAAACGAAGAAAATATCGTTTAGCAATCCAAAACTGAATAAAGCAATACACACCCCCAAAGCAATGAAGAAGGATTTATTCAAATAAAATGATTTCAGAAAACTCATTAGCACACTGATTAGAGATTTTGTTATTGCGGAACTTCCCGAAAGTAAAAAAGAACTTTCGGGAAGTTGTGGTTATCGAACTTCTCGAAAGTTCTTTTTACTTTCGAGAAGTTGTAGCTACTTGATTATCAGATTATCAACGTGGGATTTCGATAGTAGAAAATAATTCTGTCAATACTTCATCTTCGGTAATGCCTTCCATTTCGGTTTCGGCGGTCAAAATGATACGATGTCTCATCACAGCTTTTCCAACCGATTTAATATCTTCTGGAATCACAAAATCACGTCCTTGAATGGCGGCAGTGGCTTTTGAGGCGTTCATCAAGGCAATCGCAGCACGTGGAGATGCACCCAATTCTATTTGCTTATGATTGCGAGTGGCTTGCACAAAATCGGAGATATATTTCAATAAATTATCTTCCATGATTATCGCTTTGATAGTGTTTTTCAGAGAAACTAATTGCTTCTGTTTCAACACAACTTTCACGGTATCACTCACTTCTTTTTGACTACTGTAATTAAACTTTTGCAACATCGCAATCTCCTCCTCGCCCGTTGGATAGCCCACGATAATTTTCATAAAAAAACGGTCTAACTGAGCTTCTGGAAGGCGATATGTACCTTCTTGTTCAATCGGATTTTGAGTTGCTAACACCATAAAAGGCTCTTGCATGGGGTAAGATGTACCGTCAATCGTAACTTGTCTTTCTTCCATCAATTCAAACAAAGCCGCTTGCGTTTTGGCAGGCGAACGGTTGATTTCGTCTATCAAAATCAGATTACTAAAAACAGGTCCTTTTTTGTATTCAAATTCCAATAATTTAGGATTGAAAACTGACGTACCCAACACGTCCGAAGGCATCAAATCTGGGGTAAATTGAATCCTTTTGAAAGAGACATCTAAGGTCTGCGAAATTAACTTGGCAGTCAAAGTTTTAGCAACACCTGGCACGCCTTCGAGCAATACGTGTCCGCCACATAACATACTCGTAATGAGGAGATTAATGGATTCTTTTTGTCCAATTATTACTTTGCCTAATTGTTCTTGAATATTAGCAACGGCTTGTGATAATTCCGTTAAATCGATTCTGTTTTGAAAAATATCTTCTTGGTTTTCCATGAGGAGTTATTTGGATTAATTTTATTAAGTTGTATCTAACTAAATCCCTCCCAAGGGTTTGAAACCCTTGGGAGGGTTAAAGCTGAGAATTATTGATTGGTAAACTTATAAATGATGCTATAAAAATCTATTAAATTTTGTTTTGAAACTACGCCAGTCGTCTCAACAAAGGTTATCCAACGCACGACTTCTTCAATCTCTTGGGTACTTTTATTGGTCTTTTGAGCAATTTTATCCACTTTTTCTAAGGTAATATCACGGGGAACTAACTTATAATTTGTCGTCATGTAGTCTTGAAACTGTGATACTAATTTATCCGCAATTTTTTTATGGTCTTGCCTGTTCCAATACAATCCACTGACCGCTTTCACGAAGTCAATCGAATGATTTTTTATTTCTGGAATCACCGCAATTGGTTCTTGAACTCGTCTGGAATTTATCAAAATAAACAAGCCAATACACAAAAAGAAAGTAAAAACTGCCCAAGCTAAGGTCGGATGGTCACTAATAACTTTCCAAAAATAACTTTCGCCTGGCTCATTAGTTTCGTTGGGTTCGTTGCGTTGATAATCGTATTTTCTAAAAAAATCATCCCAAATTACCTTCCGATTAGCCATGTCTGTTTGCTCAAAAATAATGTTCAAAAAGCGGTAATTATTTTTATGTAAAAGAAAATAATTAGTCATTGCCTCGGGACTTTGCAACAAGAAAATATGCCCTTTGCCTAAATTAAAATCCAACATTCTGTTCGTACTGTCTTTATTCAATAAAAGCATTTTTGAACTATGAAATTCATTGAGCGTTGAGTCAATGTACAAAGTCGTGCGTTTGCCTGGGTACGAAAATATTTGTGACTCCCCCGTATCGGTATTATACCAATTCAGCGATAAAGAATCGTGTTGATTCACAGGCGGAAAGTAGGTAATGGCACTAAAAGTTCGATTTGTATCTTGAAGAATATTTCTGTAAAAATTAGGGCTAATCGTAAACGCACTCAGAAAAATATTATTCCCTTCACTCACAAAATCATTCAAATATGCCATTTCAGACTCATTTGGCATAAAATAGGGCGACACAATGACCATCAGTTTTTTACCGCCTTGAATATTTTTATTGTCTTCATCCAAGGCTTCATTGTTGAGGACAAATCCTTTTGTAGCTTTTTTCTTAAATTGTTCAGCCGCAAATTTGATATCATACGGGCGATACGTTTTGGTCGTGTAGGTAAAAGTAGGGTAATAAATCTTTTGGAATTTGGACATATAAGGAATGGCTAAGTAAATCAGGATTCCAATTATCACAACCGCAAGAATGGCTATCAGCGTTTTCTTTGTCATAATTTTTCTAATAATTGGTTAAAATCTGATTTTACTTTTTGATAAATGTCTTGGTCAATATTAAACTCCCCAAACCAAACGTGATTATAAATATTGGTACATTGATTAAATTCTTCTGAGTGCTTATTGCCCTTCAATTCATTACAATAATCTTGATTAGTTTTTCTTTTATGGAAACTAATCAATTGATTATCAATCAGTTTCTTTAAAGTCCATAAATAATAAATCCGTGTAGCAAGTCGATAATTCTCTTGATTTTCGGCTTCATTGATTTGTCCTTGAAAAGAAATTTGTCCTAATTGTTCAGCACTTTCAATATTTGAAGTCTCAGTAACTACGATGTCGATTTTCTTATTTTTAGGACTTAAATTAAATGAAAAATTCCCTTTCAAAATCAACATTCCAACGCCCAAAGCCAAGAGGATATAAAACACCCATTTCAGAATTTCAAAAAGCCCAGCGGGGATTTCTAAATTATCAAAAACTCTTTCTCTTTGTTCTTTTTGAGCTCTTTTGAGAGAATCTAAACGTCCGAGAGAATCCTTCGTCTTTCGATACTTGTAAGGAGGTAGCTCATCCACATACCAAAGCTGAGGCTCATTTTTTTTGAGAGTCTTGGTTTCTTGCTCTGTAATTTTTCCAGAAGTTTTTTCCTGAGAATATGAAGAGTATGTAGTGAGTAAGAGTAATGTGAAAAGTATGTATTTCATTGAAATTATTTTCTGAGATTATAAAATCCATCAACCTCACCCCCAGCCCCTCTCCTTCTGAGAGGGGAGCATTCGTCCGAGTAAAACTCCCCTCTCAGAAGGAGAGGGGCTGGGGGTGAGGTTAAAAACTACGTAGCCACCACTATCTCCTTATAATATTCCTCAAAAGGAATACTCTTTGCTACTTTTTTACTGTAAATAAAGAAATACCATATCACAAATACCCAACTGGCTACAAATACAATTACTAATAAGCTCATAATCACAATATTAGAACCACTGAATCCCGATTTACCCAAATGCGTAACATAGCTTTCAATAAAGGCAGCTAATACTGTAAAAGGCATTGTCCCGATATAGATTTTGGCACTTTCTAATAAACCTTTCTTCAAAGATTGCATACGTGTAAGCGTACCTGGGAACAAGAAACTCAACCCCAAAATCAGCCCTGCCATACATTCTAAAATCAATCCCATCAACTCCAAAGTCCCGTGAAGCATGATAACAAAAATGGCTTGTGTACCCAGATTATGCTTAAAAAACATCGCCATAAACGTTCCGACCATCAGACCATTTTTGAAGGTATGATAGAATGTACCGATACCAAGTAATATTCCTGAAATGAAAATGAGTAAGCCTACGAAAAGATTATTAGCAAATATTTTCAGAAACATCGTCAATTTATCTGCATCGGCATACACCCCAAAAGGCATTCCTTTGCGAATATTCTTTTCAGTCATTTCCACATAACCTGCACCCAAAACCGATTCGATAAAATTGGTATCAAGAAATGAACAAACGTAACCCAAAATGCTGAATGTAAAAAAGAAGGCAACCGCCACCCACAAAATATTGAGATTATGTCCAATAATCAACGGAAAATCTCTTTTCCAATAATCAAGGATTGGGTTTTTCTCTTTGCTGATAAAGATAGATTTATAAACCCGAGCCGCCAAAAAATTGATGTAAGCCGTTATTTTACTATGCGGATAATGCGTTTGTGCGTAAGAGAGGTCTGTTACGAGGTCAATAAAATCAGAAGATACTTCGTCGGGGTCTTCTTTGGTGAAGTTCTCAATGTCATGCCAGCGGTGATTATTCTTGTCAATAAATGCAGCTTCTCTCATAAGTTTTTGGTAAGTACCCGTTTATAGTTGCCACAAAGACACAAAGGCTCAAAATTTTCAACAAAATTCATATTCTTAGAGTCTTGGTGTCTTGGAGGCAAATTAAATTTTGAGTCTTTTTTTTGTAATATTACTTTTTTTGAATAAAATTACAAAATGAAAACAATAAATATTCCCACCTTTCTGAATATTGACCTCAGTTTTGAGATGTCAAGCGTTGGTCGTCGCTTCGGAGCTTATTTTATTGATTGGGGCGTTAAATGGATTTATCTCTTTGTCGCTACTATGTCTTTCAATATTACCTTACTTGGCAACCAAACGCTCACTTCATTCATTATTTTTTCTCCTTTTTTCTTTTACAGTTTTTTGTTAGAGTGGCTCAACAAGGGGCAAACGCTTGGCAAGATGATTCTAAACATAAAGGTCGTAGGAATTGATGGAAACCCTCCTACCGTGAGCCAATGTGCTATCAGATGGATGTTTTTGTTGGTGGATAGTTATTTGTTTGCACTGTTTACTTTCATAAATCCCCTTTTTGCGGGACTTATGCTTTTCAGTCCTTTTGTGGGATGTATTATGATTGCCACTACCAAACAGCAACAACGCATCGGAGACATTGCCGCTCAGACGTTTATCGTCAATTTTAAACAAACCGAAGTGAGTATTTACGATACCATTTACGCCTATGCAGTCAGTAAAAAGAAGGATTATGAAGTTCAATTTCCAGAAATCATCAAACTCTCTGACCGAGACATGACCATCGTGAAAAACCTCTTAGAACGTTCTGAGACTGATTATGAATACGAATTAGCCCGCAAAGTAGCTCTTCATATCAAGAAAATTTTGATGATTGAAAACAAGGAAGATGACTATGTATTTTTGAAAAAGTTATTGGCGGATTATAATTATTTGTCCTTGAAACAGTAATTTTTGACCAATTACTCATTCTTGGAGCGATTTTGGTGATAAATAATATTTTTTAGAAGAAATATCCTATATTTGAAAAATTGGAGACCAGAAACCACTATAAAAACGGGGCGAAACCGAAAAGCCATAAGAGTAGGAAAAAAAATCCTTAATCCAAATCAATTATGTTTAATTATTTTATTGAAGCGTTTACAAAAAAGTTTGCCGACTTTGAAGGACGTGCGAGAAGAAGTGAATACTGGTATTTCACTTTGTTTAGTATGATTATTTCATTTGTGTTAGGTTTTATCGGCGGTGCAATCAACTTTGTTTGGTTAGGAACGATTTATTCACTTGCAGCTCTAATTCCAAATATTGCATTAGCTATTAGAAGAATGCACGATGTTGGTAAAAGTGGATGGTATTGTCTAATTCCAATTTACAATATTATTCTATGTTGTACAGACAGCCAACCAGGCTCAAACGAATATGGTCCAAACCCAAAAGGAATTGGCAACAACTTGAACGATGACCAATTGATTAATTCTATTGGTAAATAATCAAAAAAATTAAGATAAAATAGAGAGAACCAATGCTTTTGGTTCTCTCTATTTTTGTAAACTCATTCACATTTTACAATTAAATTAACCAAAATGACACAAAAATTACAAAATCACCTTCAAAATGGCTACACTGTCAATATCGGACAATATTTTAGTCGGGGCTACGAATTATTTAAAGCAAATATGCCTGGGCATATTGTTTTCACGCTTGTATTCTTTTTGATTTCAGGAGTACTCAGTTTAATTCCAGGACTAAATCTGCTCGGTTTTTTTATAACTGCACCCATCGGTTACGGAATTTTTCTTGTAAATTATAAATACATCACCACCAAAACACAAGGTGAATTTGGAGACTACTTTAAGGGGTTCAATTACTACGGTTCTATCATTTTACCCTCTTTAGTTATCGCCGTCATTGGTGTAATAATCATTGTTCTCTTATTGGGGTATGCTATTATTCCAGTATTTTTATCTGGCGACCAAACAGAAATTGCCTATGCAGTTATGTCAAAATGGTATCTCTTTATCGTAGCTTTCATAGTGCTTATTTATATCTCTTTAATTAATGCAGCGGCAATATTTATAAGTGTTTTTCATAGTGAAGGAGTTGGCGAATCTTTGAAAATTGGATTTAGATTCGTCAATAAAAATTCAGTAATGTTAGCAGTTTTCCTAATTGTAAATTCTTTTCTTTTGTTAGGAGGACTGTTGTTTTTTTTAATTGGTATATTATTTACTTATCCGATATATGTGTGTAGTACATTTGCCATGTTTGAAGACCTCTTAGGATTAAAAGAGGCAGAAGGAGATAATCAAAATGATATTTTAATTGAATCAATTGGTCAGGATTTGTAATTAGAAGATACATTTTTATAAAGTAAAAAGGGAATCAAGCAATCGGTTCTCTTTTATTTTATTAATTATTTTACCTAAAACTTAATCTACTCTTTGCTATTGTTCAGAAAACACTATATTTGAAAATAATCTTTTAACAATCCCCCAAACCCAATGAAAAAACTACTCACGACTATTCTATTTTTAGGTACTATTTCTGTTATTGCACAGAAACCAAATTCGCTAACAACCAAAGAAAAAAAGGCGGGTTGGAAACTCCTTTTTGATGGAAAAACCATGAATGGTTGGCGTAATTTTTATAAAAAAGACTTGGCTGGTGCCTGGCAAGTTTCTGATAATTCCATTATGCTGGACGATTCTTTCAAAGAAGGTTGGATGGCAAAAGGTGGCGGAGAAATCACAACAAACGAAGTTTATGAAAATTATGAATTTTCTATTGATTGGAAAATATCAGAAGGAGGAAACTCTGGAATAATTTTTAATTCTCAAGAAGATGATGAAAAAAATCATCCATATTCATGGAAAACAGGTCCTGAATTTCAAGTTTTGGATAATGAAAGACATGAGGACGGAAAAATTCCAAAACACCGTGCGGGGAATTTGTATGACATCTTCAAATACGAACCCGAAAACGTAAAACCCCAAGGACAATGGAATACCGCCAAGATTTTACAAAAAAATGGCAACGTAAAATTATTTTTAAACGGCAGAATGGTCATTGAATACACTATCGGAAGTCCAGAATATAAAAAGGCAGTTGCAGAAAGTAAATTCAAGGACGACCCAATGTGGGGTACTTACACCAAAGGACATATCGTACTTCAAGACCACGGTAATCGAGTTTGGTATAGGAATGTTAAGATTAGGAAGTTATAGACTTAACCTCACCCCCAACCCCTCTCCTGCTGAGAGGGGGGTATTTGTTCGTGTAAACTCTCCCCTCTCAGCAGGAGAAGGGTTGGGAGTGAGTTTAAGAATGAAAGAGTTACAAAGTTGAATTTTAACGATTCAATTTTGTAGCTCTTTTTTTGTAACTTGCAAACAAATTAACAAAACAAACTATTAGAAGTAAACCATTTGACAATAGTTTTAAAATAGAAAAATATGTTAAAATCAATGACGGGCTTTGGTAAATCTGTTTCAGAGTCAAGCAGTTTGACCGTTACAGCCGAAGTAAAATCTCTAAACTCAAAATTTACTGATATTTATTGTAGAATCCCTAAAAGCCTTTCTTTCAGAGAAATAGAAATCAGAAATCTTTTAACACAGGCTTTGGAAAGAGGGAAAATAGAGTTTAACCTTACCACCAACTATACTGACGTTGCCAGCTCAGGAACAAGTATCAATCGCCCCTTGGTGAATGCCTATATGAAAGATTTAATAGAATCATCCGAAGAGTTTTATGCTGATGGTGACCGTGTTGAATTATTCAAAATTGCTTTGACATTACCCAACGCATTCAACACAGAAGTAGCCTCAGAAGAGCAAGCCGAAACGGAATGGAAACAGATTTTGAAAACTGTCAACGATGCCATTGCAGAATGTACAAAATTCCGTTTGCGAGAAGGAGCAATCGTTTCTGGTAAATTTTTGGAATATATTGATAAAATCGGCGAACTCTTGACCGAAGCCGAAGCACAAGATAAACACCGTATTCCTGCCGTGCGTGAACGCCTAAAAAAGTCAGTTACGGAGCTAATGGGAGACGAAGAATTTGATAAAAATCGCTTTGAGCAAGAATTAATTTATTATATCGAAAAATACGATATTTCAGAAGAAAAAGTGCGTCTGCGTACGCATTTGAACTATTTCAAGGATGTTTTGAAAGAAGGGAACGGCAAAAAACTCAACTTCCTTTCCCAAGAAATTGGTCGTGAAATCAATACGATTGGCTCAAAAGCTAACGATGTGATTCTCCAAAGGATAGTCGTAAATATGAAAGATGAATTAGAGAAAATTAAGGAACAGACTTCTAATGTTTTGTAAAAAAAAGGCTAAGAAATCAAGATATTTCTTAGCCTTTTTTTATTCACTGACTTTCACAACCCGCTTGAATAATTGATTTCCATTTTCCAAACTGATTGAAAGTAAATAGTTACCATTGTTAATAGTTTCAGTGAATAGTTCAAGTGGATTTATCCCACGAATCAAATCGTATTGAGCAATTTTTGCCAGATTTCCATAGCTATCTACCAACTTTAAAATAGCCGATTGCTCTTTGACGGAGTAAACGGATAAATTAAATTTATCTTTACTCGGGTTTGGATAAACAATCTCTAAATAATCACTCACTATTTCTTCTTCACAATTTTGCCCATCGGGACAACTCACCGTGGGAGTACAATAAATAAAATTCTGTTCAGGAGAATATAATTTTGTAACAGTCCCACCAAAACGAACAATTAACTGTTTACGGCTTCCATTCTTAAATGAATCAAGCGTTGATTTTGGAATTTTGAAGCAAAAAGCCTTATATAAGAGTTTGTTACTTTTATAGGTCTCAGCTAAATCAGTTCTGTAACCGATGTTTGCTACGGTAGAGCCAATTTTTTGTTTATCAAAGTAAAAATCTAAGGTTAAGTTTTCGTCATAATTTTTATTATCAAATGCCCACCCTCGCACAGAACAACATGAAATAACCTCAACCCAACCTATATTAGTAGGTGGTGCTGTTCGTCCATTAGTAGAATTAGGGTCAGTAGAAGGCTTTTCTGTATCTATCTGTCCATTACAATTAATACAAGATTCACCTTTTCCTTTTTGGACAATATAAAAAATCTTTGTTACCCCTTGTCCAGATACCGTTACTCTCCCTCTTCGAGTTGTAGTCTCAGGATTAGGTTCTACCTTTAAATTGAAAAATCCATTATCAATTGTTATTTCTGGGTCTAAGGTTATCCAAGAAACACTCTTTGATAATCTCAGTCTTACGTTAGAACTTGTATTGATTTTAAATGAAAAACCATTACTGGACACAGTAGTCAGAGAGTCAGGCGATGCAATGATGTATGGTTTTCCGACACCAATTTGATTTAGCTTGATACTTCGAGTAAGATTACCAGCCGTCAAAGTAACAGTCCCTTTTCTCGAACCAGTATCTACATTGGCGGTAATTTTCAAAGTGAATTCACCATTAAATCTTCCTGTATCGGTACTTGTACTAACCCAGCTTGGCATACTTTTGATTTGCCATTTAGTATTAGACGATACCGCTATTTTATATTCATTGGCTTTACTTAGTATATTGGTAAGCGAGTCTGGAGATACAATGAGGCGGTATTGCGAACCACAAATTCCAGAGCCTCTGCCCTCGCAGTTCAATACTTTCACGTCATTCCCTTCATCCAAAGTAGTACTTGTATTAGCAAATCGAGCGTAAATTCTTCTTGATTGCCCAGATTTATACCACGCTGAGTCAGGGAGTGTAAAACTAAAACCTCTAAAATTTGCTTTGGAATTATTAAAAGTAGTAACTAATTCAGGGTGATTGCCTACGTTGGCTTGGGTTGTTCCTATTTTTATACTATCGGCATAAATATCAATTAGTTGAATCTCGTCCAAGTTTTTAGTATTCAAAGCCCAGCCACTAATACTTTCACAAGTTACGTTTTCAATCATTCCTTTTAGTTCAACTTTTGCAGAAGGTTTACTTCCTACTTTTTGACAGTCATTAGAATAAATTTCGGCAAAGTTTGGAATACCTCCACAGGCTGAAAGTTCCTCATGTTTTAGTTGGAAGGTAGTACCCAATACCCACGCTTCATCACTGAATACTCTGATTGGCTTGTCTCCATTGATTGTTTTTAATTGTAACCATTCTTTATAGCCACGACAGTCACTCTCTCCTTTGCTAAAATTACACCCACCGTCCATGAGGAGATACGGAACTATACTGGTCAGTGTTCCGCAAGTTTCTACTTTTTGAACTTGTTGATTACCCAAAATGAATTTTTGAGCAACTCGTCTCAACATATCTTTGTGTGATTGATTCCCCAGTAGATTAAAGTTGAATGCACTCGCAATAGTTGCTCCGTGCGTAAAGGCTTCTTCAATTTGCCTTTCTTGAACAGTTACACTTTCTGTAATAGGTTCAACTTCTATACAAAAGGGTCTCTCAGCAAATGTAGTTCTGAGTAAGTCTGAAACATATCTAACATCTTGCGTTCCGTGACAATTGGCTTTTATTCCATCCGTACCTGTTCCTAAATCCTTGAAGGCATACGTACCACGGAGTAGCGAGGCATTATCATTTACCGCACCATAATCATTGAAAACTTTTATTTTGGGATTAAAATCTTTAACTGTCTTCGTAAATAGTTGAGTATAATTTTTCAGTACATGGTGCCTGTAAAAAAACCAATCATCCCCCGCTGGTCCGATAAGAAAAACGCCCCACTGAAAAGAAGTATTTAGCGTTGGTTTGGGAGGTTCGAGGGTGTTGAAACCAGAGAAATTATTAGCGTAAGACCCCCATGCCTTTTTAAGTTTTGTAAAATCATTTGAATAACGTGTTTTTAACCACTCTCTGTATCCATTTATCATTACTTCTGAATAATCGTATAGTACTAACACTTGCGAATCGGCATCTTTTGTTGAAATAATAGGATAACCTAATTCTTGTTCAGGTGTGGTTACTATTGAGACATACAGTACATCCCCAGCATCAATAATTGGTTTGAAATGTTGGAGAACCTCTTTTGAAAAGTCTTGCATTTCTTGGAGAGTTCTTTTTGAAGCAAGACTGGTTGAAACAAGGTGTCCACAATCGTCTATGGCATCACAACCTGCGTAGCCAGCCGATTGCTGTTGGACTCTTGCAATTCCTTTGACGTTGTAACCCTGCATCCTTTCGTTTGCGGGATAACCTGTACAAGTCGGGATATTATTATCCCCATTGTTACTGGCAATAGATGCGTAACTACACCATTGAACCATTACAATTCTCAGGCAAATTTTCATACCACGGCTTTTGGCTGCGGTAATTTGATCATCATATTGTTTCCAGGGATTGGTAACACTAACTCGCTTTTCACTAACAACATCTCTCCTAACACTCATAATTATAGCGTTAAAACCAAGGTCGGCAGCTGCGTTAATTTCAACAATCTGAGGTTGACGATACGAAACATTAACCATCGAATACGCCAAATATCGTGGATTATTTTGTGCCAAAGATAACGTGCAAAATAAAGTGACTAATGTTAAGGTCTGGATGATTCTATTTATCATTTCTATTTTTTTTATTTCATACTCACAAGCGTAACGCCTGCCCCTCCTCGGTCAGCGTGTTCATCCTGTGTTTTGCCTACTTGTTTGTAGCCACGTAAGTGATTGCGTATTAGTGTGCGAAGAATTCCATCACCTTTGCCATGTACGATTCTGAGTTCATCATAACCTACCATGATGGCATCGTTCATAAATTTATCTACTTCTTGGATTGCTTCGTCGCCACGTTTGCCTCGGATATCCAAATTGAACGAAAAATTCATCATCTTTTCGTTCATATCCATACCTACGACTTTCGATTTTACACTTGATTTTTGTTTGAATTCTTTTCGAGAAATTTTCTCTAAACGATTCATTTTTACAGTCGTTTTCAAATCTCCTATGGCAACTTCTGCATCTTTCCCCCTCATAGCCAAAACCTCTCCTAACGCTTCTTGTCCTTTGATTCTTACTAATGAACCAACCGTAATTTCACCTGTGATTACTTCTATAACGTCTTTTTCTGTATTTTCTTCTTTCCCGTGGTTAGTATCCCCTCCAACTACTCGAACTGGAACAAGTTTCTCTACATTCAAACCTTCTTGAAAATCCTGTAACTCTTGCCTAATTTCTTTGGTAGCTAATTTATCTGCTCCTTGTTCACGAATATCCTTAATGGTTGCCTCAATTTTTTGATTGGCATTTTTCACTAATTCCTTTGCTTGTAATTTAGCAGTATTCAGAATCGTTTTCTTTTCATTATCCAAATATGTTTTCAGCGAAGAATACTGCTCTAATAATTGGTCTAATTTACGTTGTTTAGTAGCGTTTTCGATGTTTTTATCCGTAAAAACTTTCTTCTCAATTTCTAATTCCTTGAGCAGTTTTTCAAAATTAACTTGCTGATTACCAATACGTTGCTTTGATTTATCAATAATAGCTTTGGGTAAACCTATCTTGTACGCTATCTCAATGGCAAACGAACTCCCAGGCTTTCCGATTTCTAATTCATATAATGGTTCAAGATGTTCGGCATCGTATCGCATCGCTCCATTTACTAATCCTGTTGTTTTATCCGCAAAGGCTTTCAAGTTGGTATAGTGGGTATTGATAGCTCCATAAGCCCCTGATTTATTAAGGTCTTCTAAGATGCTTTCAGCGATTGCCCCTCCCAAACTCGGCTCAGTTCCCGTTCCGAATTCGTCAATCAGAAAGAGTGTTTTTCTGTCAGAATTTAACAGAAAATGCTTCATATTCGTTAGGTGAGACGAATAGGTACTGAGGTCATTTTCAAGGCTTTGTTCGTCTCCGATGTCAATAAATACATTTTTGAACATTCCAATTGTAGAATGCTCTGCCATCGGCACTAACAAACCACATTGATACATGTATTGAAGTAATCCCAACGTTTTTAAAGTAACAGATTTTCCACCTGCGTTTGGTCCAGAAACTAAAAGGATTCTATTTTCTGAATTGAGAGAAATTGTAAGCGGTTTTACGATTTTACCTTGTTTTTTGAAAGAAAGATAAAGCAACGGATGAACCGCATTTTTCCAGTCAACTACCTGGCTGTTAAGGCTTAACGGTGCAATTCCATTGACTTCAATCGCCAAACGAGCCTTTGCTCTAATAAAGTCTATAATCCCCAAAAATGTATAAGCCTTACGTAAAACAGGTACGTGTGGACGCATCTGAGTGGTCAAATCCATCAAAATTTTAACAATCTCACGCTTTTCGGCAGACTCCAATTCTCGGATTTCGTTATTGGCATCTAAGGCTTCGGTTGGTTCTAAAAAAACTGTTTTTCCCGAATCAGATTCATCATGGACAAAACCTTTTATCTTTCGTTTATGTTCGGCGGCAATTGGAATCACCATCCTCCCACCACGAATCGTCATCGAAAAATCATCCGAAATCCAACCATTTGAGCGAACACTTTTCAATATTCGGTCTAAGGTTTTGCGTAAATCATTTTCTTGAACTTGTATTCTCTTACGAATGGACTGTAATTCTGAACTGGCATTATCTTTTAACTTACCTCGGTCATCAATGATTTTATCTAAGGAATCAAGGAGATTGCGGATTGCGATCTCACCCCCAGCCCCTCTCCCGTTGAGAGGGGGGAATACTCCCGAAGACTCCCCTCTCAACGGGAGAGGGGCTGGGGGTGAGGTTAAGGCATTTAATGCTAATTCTCTCAACTGTGGGAATTCCTCTGGCTCTTTTTTATCAAAAAAACGCAAACACTCCTGAATCGTTCTGAGAGAAAGTTTGACGTTAAAAAACTCTTCTTCCGTCAAAAAAGCTCCTTCGATGGCAGCTTTTGAGAGTTGATAATTGACATCAAGATAGTTTTGGGAAGGAAAAGCCGTCGGTTCAAATTGGAGGATATTCTTCATCTCATCCACCTGACGAATCATTTTTTGAATCAAGTCATAATTATCCGAAAAACGCACTTTTTCTACAAAACTACGGCCTAATGTACTGATACACAATTCGTTGAGACGTTCTCTGATTTTATCAAATCCTAATTTTATTTCTATATTTTGTGGATAAAGCATTGTTGATATTTAAAGAACCTACCTTTTAACTGATTGAATTAAATCTTTGTTTATTGATTACTCTACAAATTTAGTTGAAACAGCTTAAACCTATTTGAATAGAAGAGTATTTGTACAAAAAAAGACAAAGTTACCACATAATCAACCGTTATTGCCATAAACTAAATAATGATACCATATACTCAATAACAAATATCAAGTTCTTGATAATCAGATAATTTTGAATTGGAAATAACATTTTAACAATTCAAAATTATTTTAGACATGAAAAAACTAACACTTTCTCTTCGATTCTTAACAGTAATCTTATTTGCATCAATTTGGTCATGTAAACAAGGAGACCCTGGACCCAAAGGTGATACGGGTGCGGCTGGTGCTAATGGCACTAATGGTGCAACAGGTGCTACGGGAGCAACAGGAGCAACAGGTGCAACAGGTGCAACAGGAACAGCAAACGTAATTTATTCCGCTTGGTTCACTACCACAGCTTGGACGAAAACTACTGTATTTGGTTCTGATAACTTTGATTTCAATAAGGCGGCAGCTGGAATAACTTCCGATATTTTGGATAAAGGGGTTGTACTTGTATTTGGAAAATTAAATGGTTATGCCACAGATTTTGGATTGTCCAATAATCCCGTACAGTTGCCTTATAATGTAGTTTATAAATCAGGAGCTTTAATCAATACAGACACTTGGAGTTTTATAACATCAGTGGGGAATTTAAAAATAAGATTTATTAGTAATCAAAATCTTTATTCAGGAGGCCCTGCAACTAATTATCAATTTAGATACGTGATTATTCCAGGAGGCGTTGCAGGTGGACGTTTGCAGAGTGTGAAGGATATGAGTTATGAAGAAATTAAGACTTTATATAATTTGCCTGATTGATCTTTCAAGTTGTTAATTTTCAAGTTGTTAAGTAGTTTTTGCTCACTTAGTAACTTGAAAATTAACAAATAATAACTTAAAGTATCTTATAAATGTCCACCGAATCTATCTTATCTTTCAACTCCTTAATATTGATACTCGACTTGATGGCGGCATCTTTTTTCTTTTTCTTCGAGCCTAAATCTTTCATTAAATCTTCGTAAATCATTTGGGATGGTCTCTCGCCTACACCTTCGATGATATTATTGGCTTTGGCTACATTGATAGCTTGTTTTACTTGGTCAAAATACCGATTTTCAAAATCAAAATATTGGTCATGTACGCTGATAAAACGATTGCAGAGGCTTTGGGTATAGTCCAGATTGTTATTGACATGACGTAAATCTAATTCCATTTGTAACATTTCCCCCAAATTCACTTTTCCATCTTTCTGAGTATATTTTCCTTCAATTTCGGAGATTCTTTTCTTCATATAATCAATTGAAAACTCTCCAATCATGTAGTTAAAGTAATCGTCAAGAGACTCATCTCCACGCAAATCTCTTGGGTTATAGCCAAGTTTCTGAGCATCTTTTTTGAATTTTTCTAATAAGTCTAATTGCAAAGCCTCCAACATTGTAACTGTCTGCGAACTCGAATTAGTATTCATCAAATTGGCTTTGTCCAACATATTATAAAAACCAGTGTAGCGTTGTAATTCCTTCTCAAACTCTTTGATTTTGTCAAAATTTACCCTCTTATCCTGCATACCCGAAGCATAGGCTACGTTCACTGCCGCAGTCGAGAGATTGACCGCCTGAGAAGCATACGGAATCAAACCTACAATGGGGCTATCTTTAAGGCTTTTTAAGACCGACATAAAGCGTTCGTTCTTCTTTTTCTTACTAAAAATAGCCTTATTTTCAGCGGTTTTCAAAATCACATCTTCAAAAGAAAATCCTAATGGACCTTTTTCTACGGAACTCAGTTTTTTGATATAACCTTGATAGTCTTGATTGATAACTTGTGATTTTAGGTCAATAATATCGTCACTTAAGATTTTATAAACTTCGGTACTTTTGATGAGATTAGTTTTAATTTTCTCCCATTTAGTCTTATCCGTAAGTGACTGATTCTTAGATATATCCGTCAAGGAACGGCTCTGTATTTCGAGACGACTTTTTAGGTTTTCATTTTCACTTTGTAGTTTTCCTAATGTGCCTTGGATATTGATAATAAGCGAATCGGAATAAACTTGACCGAAACCAGACGAGGAGGACATAAAGAAAAATGAAAGAATTAAGATTTGGTTTTTCATGGAATAATACAAAAGAGTTTAGTACAAAACGTTTGGTCGAGATAAAATATTGATTAAAGATTACATAAAATTCTCAAAACATTATCCTCTTCTGGATTTATTACGAAAAATTCTTAGATTGATTATATTTTATCGTCAATTTAGGCAACATCCATGATTTTTAAACCAATACCCAATCTTTTACTAAATTGACTCACAAAACTGTTTTGAAATTAAATTTTATTGAATTACCAACCTTTTTTTTAGACAACATAGGGGGATAAATCTGTATGCTTGTCATAATTACGAAAACATTAAAACTAAACTCTAATGAACAGATTAATCAGCTCTCTCGCTTTATTAAGCATCGCCTTCGCCTCTCATGCACAACAATTCACTGCACAAGATGAAGCCTCAACCACAAAATCGGTAACGAATATCAGTATTTTGTCACCTGCCATTACGCATGAAATTGCGGTTAGCCCACGACAAACCATTTTGCTCGGAGCGGAGTTGGGTGTAATTTCAAAATTTAATATTTCTAATGGCATTGAAAATAGTTTTACTACATTGACTCCACAAATAAAAGCGGACTTTCGGCATTATTATAACTTTGAAAAACGGTTAGCCAAAGGGAAAAATATCAATAATAATTCAGGTAACTATCTGGCTCTTAGAACGATGTATATTTTCGACCCTATTGTTAATAAAGAAAATTTCCTAAATTATAATAATGGATTAGCTCTCGGCGGAGTTTGGGGAATTCAGCGAGTGTATAAAAGTGGTATCTATCTTGGATTATCAATTGGTGGTGGATTCATTTTTGGGGATGAAAAGTTTGATACTACTGGGATGGGGGATTTTCATTTAGGATTTAATATTGGGTCTTCGAGGAAGAAGTAAAGCCATAAAGATAAAAATGCCCTAATTTTAAGAATTAGGGCATTTTTATTATATTATCTACAGAACTCTACAATCGAATTATCTCCGCCCCAATCGCATTCAAACGTGTATCAATATTCTGATAACCTCTATCTATTTGCTCGATGTTCTCAATAATCGAAGTTCCTTTGGCTGACATGGCGGCAATCAATAACGAAACCCCCGCACGAATATCGGGAGATGTCATACGGATTCCTCTCAATTGTTGTTCACGATTTAATCCTACGACTGTTGCACGGTGAGGGTCGCAAAGGATAATTTGAGCACCCATTTCTATCAATTTATCGACAAAAAACAAACGACTTTCAAACATTTTTTGATGAATCAAAACCGTTCCTTTTGCTTGAATGGCTGTTACCAACACGATACTCAACAAGTCAGGCGTGAAACCAGGCCAAGGAGCATCCGAAACCGTAAGCATCGAACCATCAATGAAAGTTTCTAGTTCGTAACGGTCTTGGGCAGGTACAAAAATATCGTCTCCTCTGATTTCCAATTTGATTCCCAACTTCTGGAAAGTCTGAGGAATAATGCCCAAATCAGGCACAGAGCAATTTTTTATCGTAATTTCTGACTGAGTCATTGCCGCCAATCCGATGAACGAACCAATCTCAATCATGTCTGGCAACATCGTATGCTCTGTTCCAAATAATTCAGAAACGCCTTCAATCGTCAAAAGATTTGAACCTACGCCCGAGATTTTTGCTCCCATGCGGTTTAACATTTTGCATAATTGTTGAAGGTACGGCTCACAAGCAGCGTTGTAAATCGTGGTGATTCCTTCTGCCAAAACTGCCGCCATCACGATATTGGCTGTACCCGTTACAGAGGCTTCGTCCAAGAGCATATACGCACCCTTCAATTGCGAGGCATCGACTTCATAAATTCCACCGTCTTCTTGCGAATAGTTGAATTTTGCCCCCAATTTCATAAAACCCAGAAAGTGCGTATCCAATCTACGACGACCAATTTTATCCCCACCTGGCGATGGGATTCTGCCTTTTTTGAAACGTGCCAAAGTTGGACCTAAAAGCATCACCGAACCACGAAGGGCAGCGGCTTTTTTCTTGTAAGTCTCTGAATTTAAGTAATCTAAATTTACATTCGAGGCATCGAATTTTACGGAAGATACATCAGTTCGTGTACATATCACGCCCATATCGCCCAAGAGGTCAATGAGTTGATTTACGTCCCTGATGTTGGGAATGTTGTGGATGGTTACGGGTTCTTTGGTCAAAACTACCGCACATAATATTTGGAGTGCTTCGTTTTTTGCTCCTTGTGGAATAATCTCGCCCTTCAATTGGCGACCGCCAGTTACTTTAAATGATGCCATTTATCTAATTTGAAAATTTTATAATTTGAAAATTTGAAAATTCTACGATTCGGTTTAAAAATTTATGTTTCCATTTTCAAATTACCTAATCTTCAAATTTTCAAATTGATTTTATCGTCTTCCTCTATTATCATTACTTCTTCCACCGCCTCTACTATCATTGTTTCTTCCGCCACTGTTGTTATTATTGCGGTTGTTGTCGTTACGCCCTCCGCCTCGGTTGTCGTTGTTTCTACCACCGTCATTTCGTCCTCCGAAACTTTGACGACCTCCGTTGTTATTACGATTATCGCCTCTACTATCGTTTCTACGAACATCACCCGTTGAGCTTGGGCGGTTGTTACTGGTGTTGTTATTTCTTAAATTACCCAATGACGAATTACCAGAAATAGCTTGTACAACGGTTCTCAAAAGTCCTTCTGACATTTCGATAATATGACCCCAAATTACCTCATCGTCAACTACTTCACGGTTCCAGTTTTGATAAAAGGTTTTCATCAAACGGGCGATATGAGCCACGAGAATACGTTTTTCGTTATCGTCTTGTTCAGAAATAGCACGGGTTATCAACAACTCAACGTTACGTCCGTAATAACGATATTTTAAGTTGTGGGTATTGTATGGTACAGTTTTGGGCAATTTACCCACCGCATCGGGCGATGGTGGAGGGAATGGACTATCAACGTCCAATTTGAAGTTGGAAAGGATGAACAAATCATCCCAAAGTTTATTGGAATAATCTTGGCTATCACGCATATTGGGGTGTACCTGACGCATCAGTTCGACCATCAAATAGGCGTATTTTGTTCTTGTATTTTTATCTTGAACCGTCAAAATATGGTTCACTAATTTCTGGACGTTTGTTCCGTATTCTTTCATTTGAATAAATATAAAAATCTTGTGATTTTTTACGAAGATACAAAAAGGTAGGATAATAGAGAATAGTTAATAGAGAATAGATTACAAAACGATGAGTTTTAATTTAAAATATCTTGTTTTAGAAGAAATTTAGAGGAATATCAGGGACACTAAGTTCCTCAGAGTTTTTTCACAGAGTTCCGCTAAGAATTTTACACTGTGAAACTCAGTGAAAAACTTTGTGCAACTCTGTGTCCTTCATTATTTTTATTCAACCAAATTTGTTAAAAATGATAAACGGCAAATATCTTGAATGCCTTTTTGTTATCTTGCAAAATCATTCAAACAAACATCGAACCATGAATTACAAACAATTACCGATTTTCCTACTCGCAGGGGCAATGATGCTCTCTTGCGATAAATCAAAAACCACTCAAACGGATGCTCCAACGACCTTTCTGGATTTATCTGGACGAGATACAACCGTCAATCCCGCCGATGATTTCTTCAAATACATGAATGGCAATTGGATTAAAAACACTAAAATTCCAGATGACCAATCGGGTTGGGGTTCATTTTATACTTTGTCGGAAGAAAACCTCAAAAAGACCAAAGCGGTATTAGAAGAAGCCGCCGCCTCAAATGCTTCATCAGGAAGTTTAGAACAAAAAATTGGTGATTTCTATGCTTCGGGCATGGACACTGTTGCTATCGAAAAACGTGGTTCTGAACCCGTAAAAGCGGATTTCGCTAAAATTTCTGCCATCAAAGATTATGAAGGCTATTTGGATTATGTCTCGAATAATGAAAATAATCGTGGAGGTGCTTTATTTAGTTTTTATGTAGGAACGGACGATAAAAATTCGTCTAAAAATATGGTTTCGTTCTATCAAGGTGGAACGGGATTGCCTGAAAAAGATTATTATTTCAAAACGGATTCTGCAACGTTGAAAATCCGAGATGCTTATTTGAAATACATCAAAACGCTCTTTACGCTCGTGGGTACGGATGAGAAGGTGGCTACGCAAACTGCCAATAATATTTTGGCTTTTGAAACCAAATTGGCAAAGTCGCACAAGTCACCCGTAGAGTTGCGTGACCCTATCAAAAATTACCATAAATATGCTGTTTCTGAATTATCGAAAGTCTATGGTATGGATTGGAAAAAGTTTTTGGAAAATATGACCATCAAAACCGATACCGTCTTGATGGGTCAACCAGAATACTATACGGCAATGGGTAAATTGTTGGAATCAACGCCCATCGAAACCTTGAAAGATGTAGAGAAATTTGCCTTGTTGAATAATACTTCTTCGTACTTAAATAAAGCCTTTGGAGATGCTCGTTTTGAGTTTTTTGGAAAGACTTTGAATGGTCAAAAAGTACAATCTGAACGTTGGAAAAAATTGGCAAATCAGACTGATGGAGGGCTTGGAGAACTTTTAGGGCAACTTTGGGTGAAAAAACACTTCACACCAGAAGCAAAAGAGAGGATGTTGGAATTGGTAACAAATTTGAAAAAAGTATATCGTTCTCGCATCGAAAAATTGGATTGGATGTCGGCAGAAACTAAGGCGAAGGCGTTGGTGAAGATGGATAAAATTATTCAGAAAATTGGGTATCCAGACAAGTGGAAAAACTTTGATGATGTTGATGTAAAACGTGATACGTACTTTGAGAATGCACAGGCTGTTGGTCGTCATTCGTACAAAGAAATGATTGAGAAATTGGCAAAACCTGTGGATAAAACCGAGTGGGGCATGACTCCGCCAACGGTGAATGCTTATGCCAATCCAGCTTTCAATGAAATCGTTTTTCCTGCGGGGATTTTACAGTTTCCGTTCTTTGATAATGCTGCCGACGATGCTATTAATTACGGCGGTATCGGGATGGTGATTGGACACGAAATGACGCACTTATTTGATGATCAAGGTCGCCAGTATGATGCCGAGGGAAATTTGAAAGATTGGTGGAAACCAGAGGATGCCAAAAAGTTTAACGAAAAGTCGAAAGTGGTTGTAAATCAATACAATAGCTTCACGATGTTTGGCAATATGCACGTAAATGGTGAATTGACTTTGGGCGAAAACTTGGCAGATGTTGGAGGAATTGCCATTGCGTATGAGGCTTTCAAGTTGACCAAACAAGGACAAGGAAATGAGAAAATTGACGGCTTAACGCCCAACCAACGTTTCTTTATGAGTTTTGCCCAGATTTGGCGAATCAAAAACCGAGAAGAAACCATGCGTGTACGCCTCACGACAGACCCACACTCGCCCGAAGAATTCAGAATCAACGGACCTCTGAGAAATTTTGAGCCATTTTATAATACATTCAATGTAACGGAAAAAAATAAATTGTTCTTGGCGGCGGATAAGAGGGCTAAGGTTTGGTGATTGGTTGATTGGTTACTGGTTTATTAGTTACTGGATGATTGGTTTATTGAATATAGGTTTTTTTCAGAAGAATCCGAAAGAGAATTTTCCATTTACTAATATCCAGTTCCTAATAAACCGATAAACCAGTAACCAATAAACTAATAAACCAGTAACCAATCAACCAATAACTAATAAACCAAAATAACCCCCGCCACCGCCAAAGCCGCAAATACAAACAACAAAACAGCCCCAGCGGCAATGTCTTTTGCCTTTTTGGCTAATGGATGAAACTCTGGGGAAACTAAATCTACGACTGCCTCAATGGCAGTATTGACCGCTTCGAGAGCCAAAACGCCTCCCATCGTGAGGATAAGAGCGAGCCATTCACCCTCGGTTAAGTCCATTTTCAACCCAACGACAACTACGAAAACGATTGCCAATAAATGAATCCGAAAGTTATTTTCAGATTTTATTAAGGTTAATATGCCTCTGAATGCGTGTGGGACGCTTTTTATGAATTTTTGTGGGTTGAGCATCTGATTAGTTAGTCTTTCCAAAAATATAAAAAATGCCTAATGACCAATTGGATGGATTGATATTAAATGAGATATTGTTTGACGAAAAATCAGAATTTAAAACTTTACCATATTCGTAGTTTAAATAATTCAATCCACCAATATCTAATTGAAAACCAAAGTGTTGGAAAGGAATAAACAGTACCTGTGAACTCAAATTTGAATAAAAATATGTAGGTTCAAAATTCGATATTTGACTTGTCTGTGTTGGTAATGACGTAGGTTGTGAAATGATAACAGGTAGAGGAATTGATCTTGAATTAATATCAAATTTGCCTAATCCAGATTTTAGATTTATGTTCCACCATATATTTTTACTAATATTTATGTAATATTTTGCCTGAACAAAACCACTAACTCCTTGACTTTTAGAGGTCACAAAAGATGAAGTCATTGAAAATTGAGGTGCAAATATATTTTCATAATTAGTTGTTGTTAATGAATAGCCTATCCCTCCACCAATTATAAATTTGTTACTAATTGCATAATTTATCTCAGGAATAAAGTTTAATGTTGAAGAGTTAGAATTGGTGGATGAAAAATTTGTGACATTGGACTTGAAGTTATTGTTATTAGCATTAATGCTCCCCCCAAGTATCCAAGAACCTTTTTGTATTTGACTGAATGACAAGTTATTAGCTAAAATAACGAGTAAAATGGCGATAGATTTTTTCATTGTGTATATTTGTTTAAGTGTTTGAAAACTGTTGTAAAGATACTAAAAATCACTCCTCCCTCAAATGAATCAAACTATAAAACATCCAATAAGCCAAGCCGATGAAAAGTGAAAATTCAAAGGTCATCAAGATTGCCGTTGGGTTTTTGACGGAGTGCAACATATATCTCAAAAGACTAAACGGATGCACGAAAAAATCCCAAGAATTCCAACGTTCTACTCTGCCCAAAAAGATGCCATAACCCGAAAGGAAAATTGCCCCAAAGGTGAAAAAGTTGCTCCAATTCAGGGAAAAAAGCTTCGTCCAGACCTTCTGAATCCAATAAAGTGATAATAAGCCACACGCCAAACTCACGAAGGCATACATGAAAATCATGATTTGATAATGCCAATAAGTATTCCCCGAGAGTGATTGCAAATGTACCAAATCCGTAATAATGTAAGGTGAATTTGGAAAGAAAAGCAACCATAATAAGCTGGCTATCAGCACTTCCCATTTTTGGAGAGCATTTATCTGTACTTTCTTTTCGAGCCAAACTACGATAAAAATAGGCACCCAAGCCAGAAACAAATTCCAATTGATGCCCCACAAAGCCAAATTGTGAGTGAGGATACTTTTGAGAATAAAAAGCCCAACGGCAGCACCTGACATCAAGCCCAAGGTGAATAAAACTCTAAAACGATTGATAGGGATATTTAAGATTTTCATTTGTTGTTTTTGTTAATTAGTTAATATGATTCATTACTTCACTCTTCAAATCCGCTTCCGAATTTGCTGTTACATTCACCAACTGAAAAGATTTATTATTTAAAAATGAACTCCATCGCCAAGTTAATTGACTGTTTGTGAGCATATTACCATCCGTAAACCACCAAGCGGTTATTAATTTTTCGTTTCCTTTTGTGAGAAATCCCGTATAAATTTTATGTCCATTAACGAGTTCTTCATCAATATTTTTGAGTTCATAACCACTCCCTCGCCAACAGAATAATGGGCTATGTTCTACTGAATAAAACGCTGGAATTTCTTTAATATAAATCAATGTTTTGGCAGTTCTAATTTGTTGTACATCAAACTTTTTCAAGACATTTGCAGACTCATTTTGTTGTCGATTTCTGATATTTTCCATGCCTGAAATGATGATAAAACTGATGAAAATGGATAAAAAAAGGTGTAAGATTAACCTCACCCGAAGCGTCGGTCGCCCCAGCCTCTCTCTCGTGGAGAGGGGAGTATTCACCAGCAAAAGCTCCCCTCTCCACGGGAGAGGGGCTGGGGGTGAGGTTACTGAGGTTACAAACACCTTCCCTATCAAATACGACAAAGGCACACACACATAAACCAAAAAACACAACAACCCAATGATCTCATGAAAAGGATTTTCGGGTGTAATTTTCAGAATAATCAATAGCATCATTCTGAAAAAATTATTCAAAATATTAATCCCAAACGTCAGAATAAGTATCAAAATAGTCCATAAATCGGGGAGATTTCTTTGTGTTTTTTTCTGATAAAATGCTATCAAAAATATACTCATCATCAGCGATACACCCATCATTTCTAAGCCCATACAGGCGGGTTCGACGCTAAAATCTGAGCCATTCAAGACGATATTATTTCCCGAAACTTGAATATCAAACTGACAAAATCTTAATAATTCTCCCACGGAACGACTCAGCCATATTCTTATCGGGAAAGTAAAAACTTCTGATAAGTATCTGAATATCATAGAGATAGTAAACAAAAGAGCAATCGGCAAAATGGTTAATCGTGTCCGTAAACTCTCAAAAGCAAATGCCAAAGCCATCACCGCTAACCAATAATAAAGCGTAACTATCGACAAATACCAACAAGCAATCGCAAGCAAAACCACCACAACCAACCAACGATTGGAACGACTATTTTTAGCATTTGAAGTCCAGACGTAGGGCAATAAAAGGAAGCCAATTATTACGCTAAAATTTAGGTTCAGATTTGAACGTAATGATATGTAAATGAGGAGGATGGCGTAGAGGAGGATGGGTAAAAGTGAGTACCTCACCCCCAGCCCCTCTCCTTCTGAGAGGGGAGTATTCGTCCGAGAAAAAACTCCCCTCTCAGAAGGAGAGGGGTTGGGGGTGAGGTTATTATCTACTAATTCCATAACCCTACCTTATTTTTCCTAAAATGATAAAACAAAAATCCACAAACCAACAAAATCAACGCCCATTCATGTGGTTCAGGCACTGCACCCGATTTTTTGTGGGTGGCATTATCCAAGCTATTTTTGTTCTTTTTTATATCAAATCTTTCGTAATCCGCCTTCGTTTCCAAGACAATCAAACTCGAAATTGGCGTAACGACATTTCCCAAAACCGCAGTATTCAAAAGACTATCTTCAAGCGATTTTTTATCAAAGTAAGTATGCCCAATATTGCTCATTACACGGTTGTAAGCAAACAAACGCAAGATATGGTCGGGAGCATCTGAGACTTTTGTCGTAGCAATCTCTTGGATATTCATTTGAGCATTTTGAATACTTACAACCGATTGATTTTCAATATTTTGTGCAAATTTATTGTCTCTCAAAATGCCTTCTAATTTCTGAAAATCACCGTATTCACAACGAATAATTCTGAGTTCTTTGAGTGTTTTTAGGTAGGGTGAAAGGTCGTCAAAAACGAAAGTTCTCAGACGTATTTCTTCGTTCGATTTTTTAAAAGATTCCATCAAATCAGTCTCTGATAAATCCTTCAAAAGCGGTGAATTAGTTTTGGATTTCGTAATTAACAAAGCCGTGTTCAGATCCTTAATTTCACGAACGGGCAACAAGCTAAATTCCTGTTTTTGTAGCTCTTTAATGGTAGATTCTTGATTGTCCTTATTCAACAAAATCCATTTATCATTCCAGACTCTAACGTTTTTATTTTGGGCTAAATTGATGATTCTTTCTACGTCAGAACTTGTCCAAGTTTTATCAATATCCAAATAAATATCCTTCCAAATTACAGACTCCGCAACCGCTTTCGTAGGACTGATTTGATAATTTTTATCTTGAAAAGCAAAACTTGTTGTCGCAAATTCAGGAGCATCAAAACTGATATTCCAATCGCCTTTGTACATTCCTTCATGCTGTATTTTTGTCCCTTCAAACACCGTCCAATCTCTTGAAGAATCTACATTTTTAGGAATTTTATCAAACTCAATAAACACAGATTCGTCGGTATTTTCAAGTTTTGGACCTTTGAAATAGATGTTTTCGTAAGTCAGTTTTTTTGTTTTTTCTTCAAATAAAAGCGGAGATGTAAAGCCAACTTTAAACCGTCTATTTTCTTTGGGTGTACATGGGAACACTCTCACAACCAAACGATTACCTTCTTGCCAATGTACCACAGACGGGTCTCTGTTTTCAACACCTACAATCGTTCTATAGGCAATATCCGCCTTACTTTGGGTGGTCAAAATGCCTGTCTCTTCCTTACCATTTATCCAAAGTGAAAGCGAAGTAACGGCAGTGCCTTCGGGTACAAAAAAAGTAAAAAGTCCCTCTTCGGTATTCCAACGATTATTGTCACCATTATTGAGAATCGTAATCGTTTTTTCGGTGTAAGCTAACCGATATTGTGGGTAAATATGCGTTTGCGTAATGACATCATTCACCCGCAAATTTGCCCCCGACCATAGGCGTTCCTCCGTGTAATGACGGGCATCAAAACGAGTTTCCAAAATCTTGATTCGCTCCTCTTGACTGAGGTTTAATTTTGGAGCAACAGCACTCGCCACCATCACCAAAGGGTCGTGACGAAGGAGGTCTTGCAAGCCAAATTGTGGCAAAAAAGAACTGAAACCATCGCCTGTAAATTTTTGGTAAATCAAATCGCTTTTCAAGACTCGCTCGCTTATCCAATCATCGCCCATTTTTTGAGAAATCTTAACCCACATTGGTACATTTTCCTTGGTAGAAGACACCAAAGTCATCGTTTCGAGACGTTTAATTTCCTTAGTTTTTAATGAATAAATGACGATAAACGATACTACCATTACCAATATACTAAGCAAAGAAAGGCTAATGGTTCGTTTCTCAAGCGACCATTTTTTATATAAAATTCGTCCAAGAGCAATCGCCAAAATTAGTGGAATATAACTATGAAAGGAAACGCCCAAAAATAACATCCCAATAACGCTGACAGGGTAAAGGGGAATGAGGTAAATGCTAAAATACATCCAAAGCACAAACGAAAACGTCAATAAAAAATAGAGAATAAATCGTAAAATCTTGTTCGTAATTTGTTCATCCCAAGCAAATAAACAATTGACTATCAAGGATATACAAACAGCCACCGAAAGCCAATCAGATGATTCATTAAAAACTCCCACGTTACGATTGAGAGCAAAACAACTCACAATCCACAAACTCCACAGGATTAGAATATGCTTCGATGAATTGATTTTATCCTTTTTCTTGAAAAAATACATCAACCCATTTGTGAATAAAAGGATGGTGTAACTAATGGCAATAATGAAATTTATGATAAAAACTCCTTGCATCAAATTCCCATTACTCAAATAAAAGGATTTGTAAGAGACAAAAAGTAATCCCGAAAGCATCAACAAACCGATGCCTATGATGGTCTGATAATCTTGCCCCAAGTATAATTTTGGAGGCTGGTTTTCTGTTGGGTTAATTGATTGTTCCATGTTGGTTTTTGTTGAGATTTTAGGATTGTTTATTTTACGAATAAAATGGTTTTACTTTTAATTGACATGAACTTTGATTGATAAATTTTGTCTCCTGTCATCCCGACAACGGAGGGAACTGATGTTTACTTCCGTCATTCATAATATTTGGGATAATCTGACAGTTCCCTCCGTTGTCGGGATGACAGGGAACTCTTATTCTCTTTCTAACCTTTTGAAATACAGATAGTTATAAGTTATAGCATTACAAATTGAATAGACGTAAAAGAACAAAAAAATGCCAAAACTTTCAGATAAATTATTGTAAAAATTCGTTCGAGAGTTAGTTTGAAACACAAATATTCCTATTCCTATACATATAAAAGATGCTAAGTTTAGATACACTTTAAACGTAATAATCATCCAATTTTCTAAAACTAATAATACAATTTCAACACCTCCTTGTGCAATTATCGCAAAAGTAATTGTGAGTAAATAAATTAAGAAAAACTCTTCTGGTATTGAAAAATGTGATAATACTATCATTGAAAAACCAATGAATGTAATACTGATAATCGGAGATAAAACTATCGCTTGCACTCTCATAATTTCCCACCATTCAAAGCCTCCAACACTCTCGAATCATCATAATTCCATGATTGCCAGTCTTTTACCTTTTGTTTTTCTTTGAAATTCTTAATCTGATTTTCAATAAATTCTCTTTCAGAAATAATGGGTGTAGAACTATAATTTGATTTTTCGGTAGCATCATTTGAATACGTGTAGTCTTTAATTTGCACAGAGAGATTTACATTTTTATTGATCAGTAAAGATTGTAATTCGGGCAGAACGGTATCACTCAGATTAGTCAAATATATCACGTCAATATGCTTGGCAACGTTGATTTGGTTTTGGGCGATGAGTC
Source organism: Cytophagales bacterium (assembly GCA_013298125.1). GTDB lineage: Bacteria > Bacteroidota > Bacteroidia > Cytophagales > Spirosomataceae > Arcicella. Next base: position 85,909 of record JAAFJP010000016.1, read on the forward strand.
TGTCCCAATTCACTAAACAACTGATTATCAAGATACTGTATGCAATTGACGTATTTTTTCTCAATAAAAACCAAACTGATTTTAAGTTACGAACCTTCCAAAAAGTCGTGAGTAAACCCGCCATGGTCATGAGGAGGTACACATACACACCGATACGTTTGTAGGTCAGCCCGAAGGCATCAATGTAAATTTGATTTTTGTGGATAATACCAATCAAAAGAAGTCCATTTTGGAAAATCCAGAGATAAGTCAGGCGGACTAACCACTGATTGTTTTTATAGAAATTTTGATTGGCTCTGAAAAAATAAAGAATGATGCCAATGGCTAATAAAATACTGAATATCAACGTATTGACTCCATTATGTACGTATTCAGAATAGTCCATTCCGTCGGGTAGTTTTTTTCCAGAGAGAATAAATGAGAAATCAAAAATGTTGAAAAATAGGAGTAAAAGATTGAGCATCACCAACATAACTACGCCTTTTTTATGCTCTAATTTTAAGGCAGTGGCTTCAAAAGTACGTTTGATTTTAAGTTTAATTCTTGATAAAATATCCGTTTTAGAATTATCCCATTTTACCAAATCTTGATTACCTGTCGGATAGAAAAATCCAGATAAAATCACCCAACCTCCACAAGTAAAAGCAATCAAAGCCATCGAAATATTCAGCTCTGGAATTTGGATTAAATTACCAAAAATAGGGTTAGCTGATGCGTAGAGAGCATAAAATACAAACGTTATTGTCAATGGAATGATATAAATTGAAGCTGTTTTGAAAGAAAATATACCTTTCCGTTTCGGTGCTTTTGAGTTTGTAAAATCAACTATAAATTGATTGAGATTCGTAAAAAAAGGCACAATCACAGAAGCTAAACCATGCAAGGCTGAGATGTACAAAGATGTCTGAGGATTGTAGGAGATTCCAGCCACTAAAACCAAGGAAATGATATTTGTAAAAACCGCCAATTCAGAATTATGTAAAACAATCATAGCGGCAGAAATAATTGCCCCCAAAGAAGCCATTTGCCAGTGAAACTTTTTGATAAGTTCTGGATAAATCACACCCGAAAACCCAATCAATAATAGATTGAAAATCAAATAATTGATACCCGAAGTTTGTCGATAAAAAAGAACACTAAACGCTACGACTGCGAAGAAAAGGAGGATGTTTTTTAGTTTCATTTTGAATGTTTGGTTTAATGTTATTACAAATTACTTTGAATTACAAAGTTAAATTTTCTAAAAAAACTTCATGTAAGACGATTTTCCTAAATCGTAAACGTGAAGTATGTTGGTGTGGTGTGCGATTCAGGAGAATCGTTTTACATTCCCTTAATTAACGCCTCCAAAGCATTCAAATGCTCTTGAAAAGCCTTTCTACCCTCGGCAGTGGCTTGAAAAGAGGTATTCGGACGTTTGCCGATGAAGGCTTTTCTGACTTGCACATATTTCTCTTTTTCGAGTGCTGTGATGTGGGATGCTAAGTTCCCATCCGTCAAATCGAGGGTGTCTTTTAAGTCGCCAAAATCCACCCAATCGTTCACCATGAGGATAGACATAATGCCCAACCGTACACGATTCTCGAATGATTTGTTTATATCAGCGATTAAATTTTTCATGTTTTTTTACCGCAAGGACGCTATGACGCAAAGTTTATTTTTTAGCGTTTCAACGTCTTGTTTTTTTTTATTTTTAGCGTCTTCCCGTCTTGGCGGTTCAAAATTAACCCTCATACTTCCGATACATCACCACCCCATACACAATATGCAAAACCCCAAAACCTATTGCCCAAAACAGCAACCCGATTCTCCATTCGTTCATTAATCCACAGGCAAGTCCGAGGGCGATTTCGATATAACCTAAATACCGAATGTCGTCTAAGGTGTATTTTGAGCCATTTACTAAGGCTAAACCGTAGAAAACGAGCGTGGCACAGTCTATCAAATGAGGAGCTTGTTGCAATAAAATCATACAGAAAAATCCTCCTGCCACTAAGGGAACAGCCAAATTGACGAATAAACGTTTGGAAGTATTGTCCCACAATTTCAAACCTTTTTTTCGTGCCTGACGAGCCGTGAAATAGAAAGCAAAAATCAAGGAAAATGTCAAGACGATGATACCATCAATCACGATAAAACGTAAGAGAGGAGCATTGCTCAATAAATTGAGATATTCACTCTGACTGTCTTCGAGGATACGCATATAAGCCACATACGCCCCCACGAGAGCAAATACGCCTGCGGATATACCCGAAAGCCCACTCAATGAGATAAATCGAGAAGAGCGTTCCATCATCGAACGAATTTCTGTAAGGTCTTGAAGATGTTGTTTCATTTTATTCAAATTACTTTGTGATGCAAAGTAAATATAGAAAATTTTATCACACAAGTTTTTTTTCAAATATTTAAAAAAATATAAACTATCAAAGTAATTTAGAAATACTTTTACTGAAAATTAAAAAAAGAAAAGTCCACAGAATTATGTTTAATCATCTGATTTATCAAATCCAAGACGATATTTGTACCATAACGCTCAATCGTCCAGAGGTTTATAATGCTTTGAATCCTCTTCTCATTCAAGAAATCACCAGAGCATTTGCTTTGGCGGGAGAGGATTCTTCCGTGAGGGTTGTGGTTCTAACGGGTACGGGCGAAAAAGCATTTTGTGCGGGGGCTGATTTAAAAAATGGCATTACTAACACAGGTTCATTAGGCGAATCTTTAAGAGAAAATTACAATCCTATGATTCTGACTATCAGGAATTTAGCAAAACCCGTTATTTGTAGATTGAACGGCGTGGCGGCGGGGGCGGGATGTTCGTTGGCTTTGGCTTGTGATGTGATTATTGCCTCTGAAACTGCCCGAATGTCTCAGATCTTTGTCAGTATCGGGCTTATTATTGATGCTGGTTCTTCTTTCTTTTTACCAAGACTCATTGGTTCACAAAAAGCCTTTGAATTAGCTTCTACGGGGAGAATTGTGGAAGCCAAAGAATGTTTGGAATTAGGTTTAATAAATCAAGTCGTAGCCGTAAACGAACTGGATGTTAAGGTCAATAAAACCGCCCAAATGTATGCCCAAGGAGCTACAAAGGCAATTGGATTAATAAAGAATTTGCTTAATCAATCTTATCATTCAACCTTGGAACAAATGTTAGCCTTGGAGGCTGAAAGTCAGGATATTGCAGGAAAAAGTAATGATTTTATTGAAGGAGTATCCTCTTTTTTACAGAAGAAAAAGGCTGATTTTAAAGGGAATTGAAATAAAGTTGTAAGTCTTTAAGTCGTAGGTCATAAGAAATATCGAAAGCATATATTGACGACTTTAAACTAACGACTTAATGACCTACGACTTTTGCACTACATTCATTTTCCTCCACAAATAAACCAAAGCAATCAACCCTAAAACCGCAGATAAATAATATGAAACTGCCATATTTTCTACTTTTCCTTTATATAAATATCCCGACATCAAAGCACCGATTCCAATACCCGCTTCAAGGGCAATGTACGTGGTTGCGATGGCTCTTCCCCTAAAATCTTCATGGGATAAATCGACTGTCCAAGCCATTAGCGTTGGCGTATTGAAGCCCCAAGCGAAACCAAACATGATAGATGCCAAAATAAAAATCCACTCAGTTTGAACCAACGCAAACATCAGCATTGAAATAATCAGAATTACACAAGAAATCATCATAATAGGAATTCGTCCGTATTTATCTGAACTTTTGGCAAAAAATACTCGAATAAACAGTGAAGCAATCGTAGAAATTGTGAAGAATAACCCCTTGTTTGTCATGCCCAAAAGTTTGGTTTGGTCAGCAACTAAGGTCAGAATAACTCCCGAAGCAAAAGAAACCAAAAGCATCACAATAAAAACTGGAATTACCCGAGGTTCAAAAACATCTATCCAACCGATTTTGAATAATTTTAAAGAAAAAGGCTGTTTTGAAGATTTTGGTAGCGTTTCTTTCATATTCAACAAAATCAAAATCGAACATAGTGCAAAAGCCGAAGAGGTATAAAACATGACATTGATAGTTGTTAGACCTACTAAATAACTTCCAATGGTTGGTCCGATTGACATACCCGTTGCTGTAAATATTCCCAACATTCCTTGTGCCTCTCCCCTCCTATCCTCTGGAATAATATCGGCTACGTAGGCAGCTGTTGCCGTTGGTTTTGTTCCCGTAGAAAATCCATGTAAAAATCTGAGGAACAAAAATCCAAAAACGGTATGAACAAATGGATAAATACCACTACACACAAAACAAACGATTGACCCCAAAGCCATGATGGGAATACGCCCGATGGTATCAGTTAATTTTCCAGAAAATGGACGGGCAAAACCTGCCGTCAAAGTAAATAATGCAATGATATAACCGATGTATTCTTGCCCGCCCATACTACTCAGATGGTCAGGTAATTCAGGAATCATCATTTGAAAACTTGCGGAGAAAAGAAAGTTACTGAAACAAAGTAACCAAAATTGGGGGGTATAAATAGAAGACTGTTTTTCCATTTGCAAAGATAGGAAAAACAGTCTTTCTATAAAAATTAAGTAGTCGTTAAGTTTTAAATCTGGAAGTAATTAAGTCGAAAAAACTCACAAGTGACTGATTTACAAATGACTACAAATAAATTTGGGTGTACGAATAAATGAATATTTTAATCTTATTTTAGCCTCACCCCCAGCCCCTCTCCCATGGAGAGGGGAGCTTTACTCGGTCGAATACTCCCCTCTCCATGGGAGAGGGGTTGGGGGTGAGGCTAAAAATCTGCAAAGTTTCGTACACCCATAAATTTTCATTTACAAAAAACTAAACCTTCAAAACTCCATCCGCATCCGCCAACAACTCCTGCACCTGTACAACTGCATCCTTATTCAACCGACCATACAAATGAGGATATTGAGAACCATGATTGTACAAATCCTCAAAAACTAATTCAGCTTCTAATTTTTCAACGTCAAGATGTAATAAAAAAAGTCTGGTTGAACCCTTGAAGAAATTTGCCAAAGTGCCATTCACTTGTTCAAAATTGGATAAATGGATGAATTTTTCTTGTGATAGAGTTTCCGATTCGTAATAATCCTTGTTTGTAAAAGTTTCCCACCATTCAGGTTGGACGATATGATATAATGTAGTTTCCATGACCTAAATTTACGACATATTTGTTAGATTGTGAAAAATGAAAATTTATGTATGATATTGTCATTATCGGAGGAGGATTAGCTGGTTTAATTTCCAGCATTTTATTATCGAAAACTGGAAAGAAAGTTTTGGTAATTGAAAAGAAAAAATATCCTTTTCATCGAGTTTGTGGAGAATATATTTCTAATGAGACTCGCCCGTTTTTAGAATCTATTGGATTAGATTTTGAGAAATTGAACGTAAAAGAAATTTCAAGATTTCAATTTACCTCTCCTTCTGGAAGAGTTTTAGAAATAGATTTAGATTTAGGTGGGTTTGGGATTAGTCGGTATAAAATTGATGAAGAATTATATCATTTAGCAAAATCTCATGGCGTAGAATTTTTATTAGAAAATACCGTAGAAAGTGTTGATTATCAGGATGATAAATTTACTATAAAAACTCTATTTGATACTTTTGAGGCTCGTTTCGTCATTGGAACGTATGGAAAAAGAACAAAATTAGATGCCACTTTACAACGTAGTTTTTTCTTGAAAAGAAGTCCGTATATTGGTGTAAAATATCATATCAAAACCGACTTCCCGAAAGATTTAATTGCCCTTCACAATTTCAAAGATGGCTATTGTGGGATTTCTGCCATTGAAGATGATAAGTATTGTCTGTGTTATCTCACAACCCGTGAAAATCTCCGAATGCACGGAACGATTGCAGAAATGGAAAAAAATATTCTCTGGAAAAATCCTCATTTGCAGAAAATATTTACTGAATCAGAATTCCTTTACGAAAAACCCGAAGTTATCAACGAAATTTCCTTTGCTCCCAAAACAACTATCGAAAATCATATCCTCATGGCGGGCGACTCTGCGGGCTTGATTACGCCTCTATGTGGAAACGGAATGGCGATGGCAATTCACGGGGCTAAGTTGTTGTCAGAGAGCATTTTAGCAAATTATTCTGATAGAAATTTAGTAGAAAAAACGTATCAAAATTTATGGAAAAATAACTTCCAAAATCGTCTTTGGATTGGTAGAAATGTACAGCGTTTATTTGGCAATGAAGTCGTTTCTGAAATTGCTTTGAGTACGATGAAAACAATTAAACCGCTTTTGAGGGCTGTGATTAAAGCTACGCATGGGGAGGTAATAGCCCCCTAACCCCCAGAGGAGGAACTGTTCGTCAATTTTTATCGTAAAATAATTCCCCATTCTGGGGGTTAGGGGGCTATGGGCAACACCGTCGTACTCTTCACCTCCGACATTACAAAAGAACTACTAATATGTGCAACACTCTGCAAATCAGAAAGTTTCTTTTGATAAAACTCATTATAAGCCTCCATATTTTTGACTATTACTTTCAATAAATAATCAAAACTTCCTGAAATCACGCTACACTCTATCACCTCTGGGAACTCTTTGATGGCTTGTTCAAATTCCTCGAAATGATTTTTTTGTTGTTTGTCTAAAGTAATATTACAATACACCGTCATCGGGTTGCCCAACATCTTTTTATTCAAAATCGTCACATATTTATCAATAACTCCTTCATTTTCCAAACGCTTGATGCGGTCATGCGTAGGAGTCATCGAAAGATTGATTTGTTTGGAGATGTCTTTCAAGGTTAATTGTGCATTTTCTTGAAGTAATTGCAATATGCGAATATCGGTTGCATCGAAGTTCATAAGAAATTTTTACTTTTAGTAATTGATTTTACTCAATTTTTCAGAATTAATTTCTTCAAATATACTAAAATATTTTACTTATTTCTTATTATTTTCATTTTAACAAAAGTATTTTCTGCGTGATTAATTTTGTACATCACTTCATTAATAAAATAGAATTTTGGAGTTTGAGGAATTCTCAAACTCTCAAAATTCGTAAATACAGAAAACATGATAATTGGCGTTCCAAAAGAGATTAAAAATAACGAAAACCGTGTGGCTGTTACGCCCGCAGGTGTGGCTGAATTCAAGAAAAACGGACATACTGTTTATGTACAAACACATGCAGGTTCGGGTAGTGGGTTTTCGGATGAGGAATATGTGAAGGCGGGAGCAACAATTTTACCAAATATTGAAGAAACGTACGCCATTGCAGAGATGATTTGCAAGGTAAAAGAACCAATAGCCTCTGAGTATCAATTAATTAAAGAAAATCAATTACTTTTTACCTATTTTCATTTTGCTTCTTCCGAAGAACTGACACACGCCATGATTGAGCGTAAGGCTATTTGTTTGGCTTATGAAACAGTTGAAAAAACCGATAGAAGTTTGCCCCTTTTAGTACCCATGTCAGAAGTTGCAGGACGTATGGCAATTCAAGAAGGAGCGAAATATTTAGAAAAACCGATGGGCGGAAGAGGTATTTTGTTGGGTGGTGTTGCAGGTGTAAAGCCCGCAAATGTATTGATTTTGGGAGGAGGAATTGTAGGAACACAGGCAGCAAAAATGGCGGCAGGCTTAGGAGCGAATGTTACGATTATGGACGTGAGTTTACCAAGATTACGTTATTTAGAAGACGTAATGCCAGCCAATGTTGATACCGTAATGTCGAATGAATATAACATCCGTGAAGCTATAAAGTTGTCTGATTTGATTGTAGGGGCTGTTTTGATTCCTGGGGCAAAAGCTCCACACTTGATTACGAGAGCCATGTTGAAAGAAATGCGTCCTGGAACTGTGGTAGTTGATGTTGCGGTAGATCAAGGTGGTTGTATCGAAACTTGTAGCCCAACGACTCACGAAAATCCTACTTTTGTGATTGATGAGGTTGTTCATTATTGCGTAGCTAATATGCCAGGAGCTGTGCCTTATACTTCGACTTTAGCACTTACAAACGCAACCTTGCCGTATGCTATTCAATTAGCCAACAAAGGATGGAAGAAAGCCTGTGCAGATAATGAAGAATTAGCGAAGGGTTTGAACATCGTGAAGGGGGAAATCGTGTATAAAGGTGTGTCAGATGCTTGGGGCTTAAACTTATCTGATGTTAATAAATTGTTATAAAATTATAACTTACTTGACATTAATCAATTAATCGTATATATTTGAATTATGTTTGATTAATTCAAACGAAAAAATTAAATAGTGGTTAGGTATTAAGCAAATCCCGTCAATTCTATTGATGGGATTTCTTTTTTTAAAACGCCTCCGCAATAAAAAAATAGATATTTTGTTGTCCATTCCCAAAACCATAATCCATTCTAAGATTGACGTTTTCTTTACGGTTTATTTTAAAGCGAAGTCCTCCTCCGTAACTTGGCATAACGTTTTTTAGTGTAAAATCTCCCATGGCATCAGAGATTCCTCCCGCCCCCGCAAAACCTACGATTCCCCAACGTTTTAAGACTTGTAAACGATATTCTGACTGAAAAGCCAAGAGATTTTTATCTCGATAACTTCCTTGAAAATAGCCTCTCATTATCATATCACCGCCCAGTTGAGCTAATTCATTAAAAGGAACATCGCCAACCGTAAGAAATCCGTAACCTTGAAATGCCAAAACATCTTCTCGCTTTTGAAAAGGTTTGAAGTAATATCGTCCATCAAATTGCCAACGGTTGAACGTATGTGAACTTCCCGTTACCTTGCCATGAATCGAATAAGTCATTTGAGCAAAAATGCCTTTTGAGGGCGTAAGAATATTATCACGGCTATCATGAAGATAGGAAATGTTTAATCCTGCAACCCGTGAACCTTTATTTCCAACAACATCTCCCTTTTCCATCATGCCGTTTTCTTGGGTACTGACATTGAACATTTCAAAGTATCGCCAACCTAACCCTGCAAAACTATTCTTGCCTATTTTACGAGCTGTTACGTTTTCAAATCGAAAATAATTGAAGGTTACAGGTTCACTTTTAGCCATATCTATCTGAGTTCCAATACCGTAGAAGGTCATCGGGAAACGACTATATCCTAAATAGCCGTTGATATAATATTTTTCATTATTCGTGAAAATTTGATATTGACTACGTAAAAGATATTGTCCATTCAGAGAATATTGAACTGAAGCAGCAATGTTAGAAACCCTCGTGAGTGAGTCACTCCCAAAATGATAAAACCGTTTGATACCTGCCCCAAGTACGACATTGGTTTCGGGCATGTAAAAAGCAAAAGGCGAAATGATGTATTTGGGAGAGGTAAAAAAATTGATAAACTTTGAACTTGAAATACGTGTAGAATCCTGAAAATCAACGGCTTGTGACTGAAATATTTGTATTAATAGGTATGTTATTAGAAATGTTTTTTTCATTTCTTATTCTAAGTTATTTTAAGAGTGAGTAGCTAAATATTCTAATGACACATTATTAGAAATCGTCCGAATAATAGCTGATTTACTATTTTGTTAAATCCCAGTACACTATCATTCTCAAAATCTATACCTAATTTCAATAATGCTTTTTCTTTTCCAGTGTCAAGTCTAAATCTATTATAAAGGTACTACAAACATTTCCACTTTTATCAAAATCTCTATTTATCTTGGTCGATAAATATTTAACAAAAACTAATTCTTCTCGTGTACTTATTTCTACTTAAACTCAATACTGATTCTTTTATTATTCTAAATCTTAAAACCAATATTATTTTTCAAAAAAGCCTTACTAATCTCGCCCGATTCTTTTGGTGTTCGTGTTTTCACAGGTACACCATCCAATTCTACGATTGCCCATTTTTTGAAATTAATTTTCTGTAAATTATCGAAAACAGCCTTTAAATCCACATTTCCTTGTCCTAATTCTACAAATTTATAGGCTTTTGGGTCTTCGGGTTTATCTGGTAATGGACTTTGTACATCCTTAATATGGAGGGCATCAATAATGTCTTTGTAGTCCAAAATCGCTTTTGCAGGAGTACCTCCACCTTGATGATAATGAGCAACGTCCAAGAGTAATTTTAAATATTTCGGATTCATCGCTTGCACAATCACGTCCACTTCTTCGGGTGTTTCGCCAAACTGATTCATGTGGTTGTGATAGGTGGTTTGAATACCTAAATCGGCAGTTTGTTTACCTATTTCGTTCATCACAAAAGTCAATCTTTTCAATTGTTCAGTAGTTGGATTTTCTCCTTTTTTACGAAGGGAATTGGTCAATTGAATAGAAGTACCCCCCAAGGCTTTTACAAAACTGGCGTGTGCTACGTGTATGTCGATGGTGCTTTGTTCTTTGGCAGGGTCAATCTCAACATTTCCACTCGAAAACATGGGTAACGCCAAGCCACTTGCCACGATTTGTTCATTCAATTCACTGACTTTTGTTTTGTAATTATCGTAGGCATTGGCACGCAATTGTACGCCTTTGAAGCCCAGAGAAGCAATATCTTTCATCGCATCCAAATCTTTGCCTCCCCAAGTGATGGCGGAATAGGCTAATTGAAGTTTGGGAACTTTGGCAAAAATATCCAAAGGAATCAGTGATGCGGAAGTCAATAAACCCGCTTGATATAAGAAATTGCGACGTGATATTTTAGTCATTTTTTGAAGAGTTTAGTTTATGAACTTATACGAACTTATCTACTATTTGAAACAAACATTAGTACACAGATAACACAGATGTTCCAACACAGATTTACACAGATAAGACTATAAAAATCTGTGTAAATCTGTGCTATTTTTAATATCTATGTCATCTGTGTACCATTTTTTTCGTAAAAACGTAGATAATTCCAAAACAGAAAGACAATATTTCATAAATGTTACTTGTGATAGTTTCAATGTCAAGAAACTACCCTACAATAAATCCTAAAATTCAACAAAATTTTTATAGTTTTGTAAAATGAATACCACTAAAATCGACATATCAACTGAACTTTGGCAAGCCTTCAAAAAGGGTGATGTTGAGGCATATCGTGATTTATACCAAATCCATGCAGGTTTTTTATTAAATTATGGAATCAGACTTCACAATGTCTTGAATGTTGTTGAAGATTGCGTGCAGGAAGTTTTTATTGATTTGTGGCAATATCGTCAGAATTTATCTGACCCGAGTGATGTAAAATTTTATTTGATGAGAAGCCTCAGGAATAGAATTGGCAAGCATTTTAGAAAAAATCAACCCTACATTTCTGGTTTTGATGATGCTGTTGAATTGCCTTTTTTGATTGAACCTTCTTCCGAACAACGCCTCATTGATTTGGATATTGATGCAGAACTTTATCAAAGGGTTCAGTTTGCCATCAAAGCCTTAACGCCCCGCCAAAAAGAAATTATTTATCTTCGATATTTCAATGATTTGAGCTACGACCAAATCTGTGAATTGATGAACATTAATTATCAATCTGCCCGAACGCAACACTATAACGCTCTCAAAGTGCTTCGTAGTGAGCTGAAAAACAGCAACTTAATTATTCTTTCTGTGCTTGGTTTACATTTTTTGTAAAATTTCTCTTCTTTTCATACTACAAATTCATAGAATGTGTCTCTATACATATAGAAACAACATTTTATGAAATCTTACGCTGATTACATTCCCTACAAAACGGAAGATTTTTTGTCTGACCCTGATTTTAAGGCTTGGATAAAAAATCCCACGCCCGAATCTCATGCTTATTGGCGTGGACTTTTTCGTACACATCCGCACTTACGAGAACATTTTGAACAGGCTCGTATTTTGGCTTTGGGCTTAGAATCCTCATGGATTGAGTTTTCCGAAACTTACAAAAATCAACTTTTTGATAAGATTATTCCTCAATTGATACCACAAGAGGAAAAACCTGTCAAACGGTTATCTTCTTCATGGACAAAATGGGCGGTTGCGGCATCGGTAGCTATTTTAGTTGCTACGGGACTTTTTAGCTATAATTATTACTTTCAATCTAAATCTTATCATACGCAATTCGCTCAAATTCAGACTATTACACTTTATGACGGTTCAACGGTTTCTTTGAATGCCAATAGTCATTTAGAAATTCCTTCACGATATAATTGGGCAAATTCTCGCACGGTTAAATTAGAGGGTGAAGCGTATTTTGTTGTGTCAAAATTGGTCGAAAATACCACAAAAAAGTATATAAAATTTACCGTAAAAACTTCTAACGCAAGAGTGGAGGTGTATGGAACTCAGTTTAATGTTTATGCAAGAAACAACCAAACAAAGGTCTTATTGGATGAAGGGAAAGTGGAATTGGTTGAAAATCAGACCAAAAAACAAATCACGATGAAGCCTGGGCAATTGGTTGAAGTGAATGTTATAAAATCAATATCAAAACTTATCGAAACGCCCATCGAAGAAGCCAAGCAATTGACAAGTTGGAAACAAAACCTCTTGATTTTCAATGAAGTAAGCATGGAAGATTTGAAAATTCGTTTCCAAGAAGTGTATGGATTAGAATTAATACTAAAAGGAGAAGCATTTGATAATCAAGCATTTAAAGGGGAGCTGCCTGTCAATAATTTAGAAGAAGCATTACTTATTTTGAGTACAACCTTTGGACAAAAGCCATTGAGAGATGGTGATAAAATTTATTTTGTTCCGAAAGAATAATAACAAATACCAATCAAAACCCAATTCAAAACAAAAAATCAATCTTAAATAATATGTCAAAATCACTACTTTTTTTACGAATTCGGCTCACTACTTTCCTTCTTGTTTGTACAACGGTGGGAGTGATGGCTCAGGTACTGGCAATGGCTCAAAGTCGTAATCCACGTACTGCGGAAATGCCTCTAATCATGAGGACAGATTTATCTAAACTCCTTGATAATCTGGAAGATACCTACAAAGTTCGGTTTAACTACAAGGCATCTTTATTGAAGAATGTACAAGTAGAAAATACTGCCATTCAAGCATTTAAAGGACAAATTGATAATAAATTGAATGAATTATTATCAGAAGTAAATCTTAAATGTGAGGTAATTAATGCCAGTTCTTTTGTGATTGTTCCAATGGCGAAAGATAAAAAAGAAGTTATCTCTACTAAACCAAAAATTACGGAACAAAGCCCAAACGCATCAGCCCTCGCCGATATAACCGTAACAGGAAAAGTCGTTGATGAAAACGGTGAGGGAGTTCCAGGGGTTAGTATTATCGTGAAAGGAACATCCAGAGGAACAACAACCAATGCAACTGGGGTTTATTCAATTGCTGTTCCTGATGAAAAAGCTGTATTGGTCTTCACATCAATTGGTTATGAGTCTCAAAATGTGAATGTTGGCACTCGTAAAATTATCAATCTGAGTCTTTCAACAAGTACCAAAGGACTTTCGGAGGTTGTGGTTGTGGGTTATGGTACACGCCTTAAAAAAGAATTGAGTGGAGCCGTTACGCAAATCAACTCAAAGTTCATTGCCAATCAACCCATTACTTCGGTTGACCAAGGTTTGGCGGGTTTAGTACCAGGGGTTACGCTACGTGAAGGTTCGGGTGCACCAGGGTCTGGACCAGAGATTCTGATTCGTGGTATCAATACTTTGGGAGGAAACAACCGTCCGCTCGTAGTGATTGACGATGTTATCATTGAAGCATCAGACCCCACAAGAGCATCGCAGGATGCTCAAAATAACAACCCTTTATCCTTAGTAAATCCAGAGGATATTGAGACTGTTACTATTTTGAAAGATGCTGCCACGAAGGCAATTTATGGTTCTCGGGCTACCGCTGGTGTAATTATTATCACTACTAAAAAAGGAAAAAAAGGAACTCCCACTATCAGATTCAACACCAGTTTTGGTATTCAAGATATTTTACCTTTCGAGAAGCCTAATGTGATGAACGCCACAGAGTTAGCTACTTTTTACCGTGGTGTAAATATTGACCGCATTAGGGGACAAAAACCTACTATCTATGGAGACCCAAACATACCTGTACCCGATAGTGAATTGCCAGCCCAGTTTCAAGGTGATATGTCTCGCTATGGAATTGGTACAAACTGGTTCAATGAAATTACTCGTCAAGCAGGATTTCAAAACCATAATATTTCGGTAAATGGTGGAACAGATAATGTTAGTTATTATGTCAGTGCTAATTATCAAGACCAGCAAGGAGTAGTTTTGTTCAACGATTTCAAACGTTATAGTTTCAGAAGTAATGTTGATATGAAACTAACAAAAAAATTGAGAATGGGTTTGAATTTCAGCCCTTCACGCACGGAAAGAAATCGTAGTGCTGATGAACCAAAAGCTGATCAATTTAGTGCGTATAGCACAATTACCTCGACGTATTGGGCAGACCCAACGGCAACTGTGAGAGATGCGTTAGGAAATTATAATTTTACAACATTGGGTAAACTCACGTCCAGTTATACAGCCAATCCTGTTTATCAGTTAGAGAGCGAGAAAGAAGTTAGAAATATTACTCAATTGCTTACAAACTTTTATTTGGAGTTTGAACCCATCAAGAATTTTACCTTGAAGTCAAGTCTTTCTCATAATTACAAACAAGCTCAATCCAACAACTTTCAACCCTCTACATTGGTGGGAGATGCCTTGACACCTCCGCTAATTAATATTGACGGAGCAAGAGCAACCAGTTTTGCAAACGTTGAAAATAATTTGATTTGGGATAACATTACCAGATACCAATTTATAAAAGATAATCACAATCTGAGCATATTGGGAGGCTTTTCAGTCCAAGAAGTTACCAGTGAAACTTCAACGGTCAATGTAAAAAATATTGTCGATGAAACTTTTGCATTAGTTGATTTTAGAAATGTGAATCGTTCGGTGATTGGAAATTTTACAGGTAGTGATGAGTTCGGTAAAAATCGTTTGGTTTCTTATATTTCAAGATTAAACTATTCTTTCGGAAATAAATATTTCTTAAATGCTTCACTTCGTCGGGATGGGTCTTCACGTTTTGGTCGTGGTGTAAAATACGGAAATTTTCCTGCGGGTTCAATCGGATGGAGAGCCTCGGAAGAGCCATTTATGAAGAATCTTACGGGCAAATTTATGAATGATTTGAAATTTGAATTGGGTTATGGTATCACAGGAAGTAATAGTATTAGTAATTACGGACACTTGGGAGGAACGGTAGTTGCTTCTGGAAATCCTATTCCTGATTATATTTTTGGCACTACCGTAAAACAAGGAACATTTTTGACAAGTTATCCAAACCCAAATGTTACTTGGGAAGAAAGTAAGCAATTAGACTTCGGTATTTCTTCGGCATTTTGGAACAACCGTATCAATTTATCCTTGAATTTGTATCGCCAAGAAACTACTGGTAACCTTACTCAAATTTCAACTTCGTGGATTACGGGGGTTGGAAATGTAATTGGCAATCAAAATAGTGTACTCGAAAATAAAGGTTTTGAAGTGGATATTAGTGTTTTAGCCGTTAGAAAAAAGGATTCAGTTGGACAACAGGGCTAAATTTCTCGGCGTATAGAAACAAACTTGTGTCATATCCTGATACCGTGGGTTTTAGAAATGGAAATGCAGGAAATGGTACACAAATCACATGGACAAAACCTGGTGGTTCAATCGGTATGCTAATCGGTTATCAAACGACAGGATTGTTTACTCAGGCAGAGATTGATGACCCAAAAGTCCCTAAATATGCTGGTGCAAGACCTGGAAGTATGAAATGGGTAGATGGCGATGGTGATGGGATACTTGAAATTCAAGATGATTATGTAGTATTAGCTAATCCTCATCCAGACTTGATGTTTGGTTGGAACAATACCTTTGAATATAAAGGAATAACCCTAAGAACCATTTTTGCGGGTCAATTAGGTGGAGCAATTTATGATTTACGTAAAGAAATCATGTATAATGTGGACGGTAATTTCAATGTTTCTCGTGATATGGCAAACCGTTGGAGACCAGGCGATACAGACTTTTCAGCAGATAAATTTCCGACTACCTATCTAAACACAAACCGTGTACGTTTTCCAGGCTCAAACAAGATTATTGATGGAAGTTACATTGCTTTGAAAAATCTTACCTTGGCTTATGACATTGCTCGTTTATTGAAAGGACGTGCCAAATTTGCTAAGGCAATTGAGGTGGTGGGAAGTGTTCGTAATGTATTTTACATTGCTAATTACAAAGAAGGTAACCCCGAAGTTCGCCGTACTAATGACGGAAGTGCGTTGAGAAGTGTAAACTATGGTTCATATCCTACCTCACGCACATACACATTAGGATTAAACTTTACATTTTAATTGATTCAGAAAACATGAAAAACATAAAATATATATTCATCTTTTTGCTAACCCTTTCGCTGGTAGCTTGTAAAGATTCTTATTTGGACGTTGATCCCATTGATAGATATAGTTATTATAATTTTTTAGAAACCGAAGCCCAAGTAGAACAAGCAGTAGCGGGATGTTACAGAAAAGTTGCTGAAATTTCCACAGGACAACTCTGGATTTATGGAGATATGTTGAGCGACAATACTTCGTATAGTTATAATCCAACCGATAGAGGAGGGGCAAACCTTGAAAACATAGATGAATTCATTGCCACAGCAGATAATGGTGAATTCAATGGTTTGTTTCAACAGTCTTATGATGGTATTCAACGAGCCAATTTTATTTTAGAGAAAATAGATGGTATTAAGTTTATAAATCCAGCTACTAAGACTGTGAAAGAGGCTGAAACTCGTTTCACTCGGGCATGGAATTATTTTAATTTGGTAAGAGTTTATGGTGAAGTCCCAATTATTTTCAAAACTGTCATTGAACCAGACTTTCAGATTGCTCAAAAATATCCACGTCGCCCTGTGACAGAAGTGTATAGTACTGTCATTGAACCTGACGTGAAATTTGCTCTCGAAAATTTGCCTGAGACAGTTCCGGCTTCTGAAGTAGGAAGGTTAACCAAAGGAGCAGCTATTATGTTGCTTTCACACGTATTGATTACGCAGAAGAAATTTGCCGATGCTAATACTGAACTGGCTAAATTGAAAGGATATTCTTTGCAGTCAGATTATAAAAATATATTTGACCCAACGAAAAAGAACACTTCGGAGTCAATATTTGAAATTCAGTATAACCCACTTTTGAACGTTACCTTAAATGTTATGAATCCCACCGCAACAAGCTGGACTCCGTGGGGAACTGGGTCAACGATTTATGGAGGTAGTTCTGGTACTCGAGGTGGACTGAATCAGC
Organism: Cytophagales bacterium; assembly: GCA_013298125.1. Taxonomy (GTDB): domain Bacteria; phylum Bacteroidota; class Bacteroidia; order Cytophagales; family Spirosomataceae; genus Arcicella. The sequence goes on from JAAFJP010000016.1 coordinate 103,113, forward strand.
CCACAAAAAGTTTGAATGATGCTTACACAGCCGCAGACAAACGTAAATCCGTGGTGATTGGCTCAATTGCAACAACCGCAGCCAGAGGAAATACGCTTTTGTACATGAATAAATACAATTATTGGGATGCTACCACGAAATTTAATCCTGCGAACTGGATAATCTATCGTTTTGCAGATGCGGTTTTGTTGCAAGCAGAGTGTTTAAACGAAACCAGTTATCCAAGCACGCAAGCCTTAACTTTGCTCAACAGCATAAGAACCAGAGCGGGATTGACTGCCAGAACGCTTGCTGAATTGAAAAGCAAAGAAGAATTTGCCCAAGCCATTCAAGACGAACGCCGTTTGGAATTGGCAGGTGAAAGTCATCGTTGGTTCGACCTTGTGCGTACAGGCAAAGCCGTGGAAGTGATGATTGCTCATGGTATTTCTGAAAAAGCACAAAAAGCTACCATTTCAGCTTTAAGTAGTCGCCAAACGGCTTATACCAAAATTAGTTTATTGGCACCATATCCAAGAAGAGAAAGAGAAGTATTTGGCTATCCACAAACGGCAGGTTGGTAATGATTATAAAACATTCAGTAAATAGTTCTCAAAGGAAGACTTCGCCTCGTGCGGAGGCTTCCTTATTTTTTCGAGAAGATTTACCTGAATATTTAGAACAAACTGGTGCAGAGCACCTAAATATTTGTAGCATGAGATATAGTTTTGTTCCAAAGGTACAGAGTACCGAAATATTAGAATTTGAATATTTCGGTACTCTGTACCTTTGGATACATGATTTTAACATTTATTACTACAAATATTTTGGTACTCTGTACCTTTAATTAACACGAATGAATAAAATTTGTCTGTAAATTAGGGTATATTTTTATCCATAATCAACCCTAAAATTCCCCTTAACCATGTCAAAAATCCTAAATCTTTTTGTACTATTTTTTATCAGTCTTCAAACACTCAAAGCACAATCACCTCCTTCCGAAAAGTGGGTCAAAATAATCGTTTCTCCCGAACGACCTGATTGGAAATATGTCGTGGGTGAAAATGTAAAATTCAGAGTAAATGTTTTGAAAGGAAACGTACCCATTGCAGGCGTGAAAATTAGCTATGAAATTGGTCCAGAGAAAATGAGTCCTACCATTTCAAAGGAAGAAACGTTGAAAGATGGTAGCACAATAATTGACGGAGGAACAATGAAAACCCCAGGTTTTTTGAGATGTACTGTCAAAACTGAATATGAAGGAAAAACCTTCAAAGAATGGACTACGGCAGCTTTTTCACCCGAAAAAATTGAACCAACTGTAACCCTACCAAGCGATTTTAAAGAATTTTGGAACAAAGCCATTGAAGAAAACTCCAAACTTCCGATGGACTCCAAAATAACTTTATTGCCCGAAAGATGTACAGAGAAGTTAAATGTATATCACGTAGGAATACAAAATTGGCGAAACGGGGCAAAGGTGTATGGGATTTTATCAGTACCCAAAAAAGAGGGAAAATATCCCGCTTTACTGAAAGTACCAGGGGCGGGCGTTCGTCCTTATTATGGTGATATTAACATTGCTTCGGAGGGCGTTGTGGTTTTTGAAATAGGCATTCACGGTATTCCTGTAAACCTTCAACAACAGATTTATGATGATATGATTGCCAATTATAACAACAATTATTGGATAAATAATCTGAACGATAAAGACCGATATTTTTACAAAAGAGTATTTATCGGATGTATAAAAGCCAATGATTTCTTGACTTCCTTACCACAATGGGACGGTAAAAACTTGGGTGTAACGGGCAGTAGTCAGGGCGGTGCCTTGTCTTTAGTAACGGCAGGATTGGATAAGAGAGTGACTTGTGCCTACGTAATTCACCCAGCCATGTGCGACATGACGGGCAACCTATACGAGCGTGCAGGAGGATGGCCTCAACCATTTGCGGATAAAAATTCATGGAAAAGAGCGAGTCATACCGATAATTTAGAAACCGTAAAATATTACGATGCCTTGAATTTTGCGAGATTTATTACCGTGCCTGTCATGTTTAGTTTTGGGTATAACGATGATATTTGCCCACCAACTTCGATGTGTGCGGCTTACAATGTTATCACCTCGCCCAAAGAACAATTCTTAGCGGTTGAGTCTGCACACTGGGTTTTTAATGAACAAATGGAAAAACAAAAATTTTGGTTAATTAGCCAATTGAAAAAATAATTTTATGAATAAGTCAGGAAAGACACGAATTGATTTTTCAATTTTAATTCGTTCGATTTTATCACTACTTCGTCCACTGCCTCGGAGAGGCACAACCTTTGTAGAAAAAAGTAATGATATCACCTCCTTTTCGCTTCGGAGAAGCGTAACATTTACGACGATGTTATGCTTCTCCGAAGCAAAGAAAGGAGCTGGGAATTCCAATTTTCTACAAAGGTTATGCCTCTCCGAGGCAATATTTAGCTTTATATTCTTTTGCTTTCTCTCGCCATTGTCTGTGTCTTCACAGACGACTACGCCACCCACAAAACCAAACATCATTTTCATCATCACCGATGATATGGGTTACGAAGATTTGGGTTGTTATGGCAATCCCTACAACGAAACGCCCCATATTGATTCGTTGGCAAAAAAAGGTTTACGCTTCACACAGGCGTATTCTGCCAGTCCTGTATGTTCACCTTCACGGGCGAGTTTATTGACTGGAAAAAATCCTGCAAGATTACGTTTGACTAATTTTCAAGGAGGTGAAAGAAAAGACACAACTTCCAATGTGAATCCCCCTCCAAATTGGGTTCGTTCATTACCCTTGAGTGAGGTAACAATTGCTGAAAAATTGAAAGAAAATGGTTATGCAACGGGCATGGTTGGCAAATGGCACGTAGGCGGAAGTCCATGGGAACAAGGTTTTCAGTATTCGAGAATGATTGGTGAAAATAGCTTAGATTACTACAATTACGGCATTTTTGAAGATTCTTACAAGAAGGTTTTTAAAGATAAAGGCAAAGAATATTTAACTGATAAATTGACCGATTACGCTCTTGAATTTATCAATAATGAAGGAAATAAAAATCCGTTTTTTCTGTATTTAGCTTACTCCGCCCCGCACGTATTGACGATTCCGAGGGCAGATAAATTAGCGAAGTATTTGTGGAAATATGAAAAATTTGAAGGAAAGTACAATCCCAATTATGCCGCCATGATTGAGAGTGTGGACGATGGTGTTGGAGCAATTATGAAGTCCTTGAAAGACAAAGGTTTGCTCGAAAATACCATCGTTATTTTCACTTCGGATAATGGCGGTTTGGCAATTCCAGAATTAGGTCCTCAACCTACGATGATGCCGAATCTGAAAAAATGGAAAGGATTTGTTTATGAAGGTGGTATCAGAATCCCAATGATTGTTCATTGGAAAGGGAAAATTTTGGATAATAAAGTAGTTGATAATCAAATAGTTAATACAGATTATTACAATACTTTTTTAGAAATCATTGGCGAGAAATCAATCGAAAGTTTGGATAGCAAAAGTTTTTTGCCTGTTCTAAATAATACCTCAACGAGTAAAGATAGAAGTGAAATTGTTTGGCATTACCCACATTTTAGTAACCAAACCAGTCGCCCAGCGGGTGCAATTCGTCAGGGAGATTGGAAATTGACGAAGAGTTATGAAACCCAGAAATGTGAGTTGTATAACATCAAAAACGACGAAGCCGAAACAACAGATTTATCTAAGAAAAATAAAGCTAAAACCAAGGAATTGAATGAGTTACTGATGAAAAAACTATCAGAAATGAACGCCCAAATGCCTGTGTTGAAAGTAAAATAGATGAAATTGTACACGGATTTTACGGATTGTACACGGATTTAATTTTAAAAATTTTAAGTAAATTAGTTTAGCACACTGTTTAATAAGTTTTCTGGTATCTAAAATTTTCCACTCGTACCACGGGAATCCCTTCCCGTGTCGGAGTCCGATAGCTTACGTAAGTTCACGGGAAGGGATTCCCGTGGTACGAGTATTAGAAAACTATCGAAACTTATTAAACAGTGTATTTGAAAATTGAATTCACCAATAAAAAAAATCCGTTTCATCCGTGTCTAATCCCTAAAATCCGTGTTCAATCAAACCAGCAATACCCAACAAAATGAAATACAAAATCCTCCTCCTTACCTTATTTATTTCCCTACATTCACTCGCTCAACAAGATTACAAAACCATCAAAAAAGATTGGTTAGCATCTTGGATTGGAGAGTCAATCCCTTCATTACCAAATACTTGGACAAGATTTAGAAAAGAAATTGAATTTTCAGATGTTCCTCAAACGCTCATTGCTAACATCTCAACCGATTCAAAATATTGGCTTTGGATTAATGAGAAATTGGTCATTTTTGAAGGACAGCTCAAACGTGGACCAACGCCCAATGATACGTATTTTGATGCCGTTGAAATTGCTCCACATTTACGCAAAGGCAAAAACACCATTGCCATCTTGGTTTGGTATTGGGGAAAGGAAGGATTTTGTCATAAAAGTAGTGGAAAGTCAGGCTTATTATTTGAAGCTAAAAGTGCCAATCAATTGATAATCAGTGATAGTACTTGGAAGATTTCTCAGCATTTGGCGTATGGAAATAGCGTTGGTCCTTTCCCGAATTTCCGTTTGCCCGAGCATAATGTACGTTATGATGCCCGTTTAGGAAGTGAAGTCTGGATAAAAGAAAACTTTGAAGATGGTCAATGGAAAAATGCGGAGATTTTGGCAAAAGCGGGCGAAAAACCTTGGGGTGAATTATGGAAAAGACCTTTCGAAAATTGGTATGATTCGGGAATGATTGACTATAAAAATACGATTTTGGAAGGTACAAAAGCGAGTAAAATCACGATGAAACTCCCTCGAAATCTGACAGTTACGCCCTACTTCAAAATTGAAGCTCCCGAAGGACTTTTAATTGACATCAGAACGGATAATTATTACGGAGGAAGTGAGCCAAATGTGAGAACTGAATACATTACAAAAAGAGGAATCCAAACATTTGAAACGCCCGCCGTGATGAACGGACACGAAGTGATTTATAGTTTTCCAGAAGGCGTAAAAGTATTAGAATTGAAATATCGTGAAACAAGATTTAATGCTGATTTTGTGGGTAAATTCTCCTCTAACGACCCTTTTTGGGAAAAACTGTGGAATAAAAGTCTTTACACCATGAACGTAAATATGCGTGATGCAATCCAAGACCCCGACCGAGAAAGGGCTCAATGGTGGGGCGATGCCGTGATTATTTTGGAGGAGATTTTTTATAGTTCAGACGTACCAACACAAGCGGCAATCAGGAAAAGTATCAGTAATTTATTAGAATGGCAAAAGCCCGATGGCGTGTTGTTTTCACCCATTCCTGCAGGAAATTGGGACAAAGAATTACCCGCCCAAATGTTGGCTTCCGTTGGTAAATACGGCATCTGGAAATACTACGAACATTCGGGCGATAAGGCATTTATCGAATACGCCTATCCCTTCGTGAAAAAATACATGGCTTTGTGGCAAACGGATGAAAACGGCTTGGTAGTTCACCGACAAGGTGGTTGGGATTGGCACGATTGGGGTGATAAAATTGATGTGCCTGTGTTGGATAATTGTTGGTATTATTTGGCGTTGGAAAGTCAGCGAAATATGGCTCAATTATTAGGTAAAAATGAAGAAGCCAATATAATTAATCAGAAAATGATTAAATTAAAATCAGCTTTCAAAACCGTATTTTGGAAATCAAACGTCTTTAAATCAGATAGTTATAAGTTTTCGATGGATGACCGTTCGCAAGGAATGGCAGTTGTGGCGGGCTTGGCAGATGAGTCGCAATGGAAAGCCTTGAAACCTATTTTAGACACAACTTTTATTGCCGGACCATACTTAGAAAAGTACATTTTAGAAGCCTATTTTGTGATGAATGATGCAGCGTCAGGATTGGCAAGAATGAAAAAACGTTACCAAAAAATGACAGATTCAGAACTCACCACACTTTGGGAAGGTTGGGATATTGGGAGTAAAACCTACGGTGGAGGAACATACAATCACGGTTGGACGGGCGGTCCTTTAAGTTTACTTTCGGGCTATGTAGCTGGTATTAAACCACTTACCGCAGGGTACACAAGTTATCAAATTAAACCCCAATTAGGAAATTTAACCGAAGTGAAAGCCAAAATGCAGTCGGTCAGAGGAGATATTGAAGTCAAGATTCTGAAAAATAATGGACAGACGAATATGATTATCAAGTCCCAAAATGATGGAATTGCGATGATTTATATGCCAAAAAGCAAACTTAATTCTTCTATTTTAAAATTAAATGGAGTTATAATTTTTGAAAAGAATAAAGCTAAAAAACTCCCCAAAGAAATTACTAAAATCTCAAATTTATCGGATTATTTTTTGATAGAATCGAAAGGGAAATTGGATTGGAGGGTTGTTTGTGAGTAAAAAAATAAAGTCCATTCTAACCATAGTGTCAGATTTGAGAATCTGACACCACGAGAACGCTTAAAGTATTAAATATAAAACTTCCCGAAAGTTTTTTTTACTTTCGGGAAGTTGGAATATCAACTACTAAATCTTCTCCGCCTTAATATAAAACAATTCCGTAGCAATTTTAAACTCTTGTCCCTCCACTTTCTGAAAAACCTTCGTTTGCCATTCCTCTTTTGGAGCAATTACTTCGTACATCTGCAAGCCATATCCCGCTTTTATAGGCATTGAATCAGTTGCTTCTTTATACCTGTAACGTAGTTCAACGGTATTATTATTTTTAGGAGTCAATTGATATTGTAACGTCGGTAAACGCTTCGTTCTCAAATACATATCAAAATAAGGCGTAAGGTTTTTGCCCGTTTTTTGATTGAAACATTCGATAATTTGCTCTGTCGTAACGTTCTTGATTTTGAATTTAGTCGCAATTTCTTTCAAGGCTTCAAACCATAATTTATCGTCATTTACTACGTTTCGGATAGTGTGCAACATCCACGTTCCTTTGTAATAAATATCCGAATCTGGTTGCGGATAATTCACACCCAAAGGTCCAATTAATGGCTCTCCATTACGTATGCCACCTTTTTGCTTCTCTAAATATTTGATAGATTTTTCATACCCTTGCGTACATTCTACGTATAACGCCTCCATATAGGTCGTGAAAGACTCATGAATCCACATTTCGGCGTGGTCATTACAACTAACCGAATTTCCAAAATACTCATGCCCTGATTCGTGGATAATGATGAAGTCAAAACCAAATTCATTGGTCTTATAATTATTGCCATAAGCAACCGCACTTTGATGCTCCATGCCCCAATAGGGTGTTTCTACTAAGGCATAGCCATCTTTCCAAAAAGGATATTTCCCAAAATATTTTTCATAACAAGCTAACATAGGTTTCACTTGCTTGAAATGGGCTTTGGCTTTCTCTAAATTTGGTTTTAATACATAATAATCCAAATCCAATTTCTCACCATCTTGTGCTGTGTAAATGTCTTTGAAATTAGCATAATCCGCAATATTCAAAGTCATGTTATAATTATTGATTGGATAACTCACAAACCATTCAAACTCAGTATATGGCAAAGATTTTACATCATTAAGTTGTTTATTATCAGACATTTGCGAATCGTTTTTTAATTCTTTTGTACTTCGTAAATTACCATTTGAAACACAAGTCAAGCCCTTTGGCACGGCACAGGTAATCCTCACAGAATCAGGTTCGTCAGATAAATGGTCTTTATTGGGAAACCACAAACTTGCTCCAACTCCTTCGCACGAAACTACAATCCAATCTTTTCCGTTGGGGTCTTTTTTCCAAGAAAAACCACCATCCCAAGGTGGGTTTCGAGCGATTTGAGGTTTTCCACGGTAATCTATTTTGATAGAATATACCTTACCTTTTTTCTGATTTTCTGTAAAATTTACAAAAACTGCATTGCCTTCTCTCGTAAATTTCAAGGGCTTATCGTTTTGTAAAATATTGATAATCTGCATATTAGCAAATAAATCAACTTGCATTTTCTTGAAGTCAGTTGTGGCTTTGTAATGAATCGTATTTGAGCCTTCTATGGACTGGGAGGTTGGAGTTACTTTCAATTTCAAGTCATAAAAAGTTACGTCATAGCACGCACGTATGGGCGAAAGCGTACCTCTGAGGGTGTCTTGGCGGGTGAATTGGGCATTTATTGTAAGACTAATTAGTAATTGAAATACAATAAAAAGGAGAGTTTTGGGATGAATTTTCATATACAAATTTACAAAAAATACCCAAAAATACTAAAAGCAAAAAACGCCAAACTAAGGGTGCTAAACGAATATTTAGAATTAATGGAATCAAAACTTGGCTTTCAAAACCATTTCTGAAAAAAGGGTGTTAATTTTGAAGTATAGAATTAATGTTAGAAAACTTGAAAAAAGAAGAAAAAAGCGGTCAAATATTTGACATTCAGATACTTAAAAGAATTTACGATTTCCTTATGCCCTACCGCCTCAGATTTTGGGGGTTGGTTTCGCTTATTATGGTTTCTGCGTGTGTCGTGCCTTTGAATCCATTATTGATACGTTATACCATTGATAATTACATTGCACAAGGCAATTATCCTAAACTCGCCATGATGCTCTTGGCGATGATTGGAGTGCTTTTATTGCAAGGCTTTTTACAGTTTGTCAGTGCTTTTACGGCGGGCTGGTTAGGGCAAACGGTCATTCGAGATATTCGGGTAAAACTTTATGCGAAAATCTTAAAATTACGACTTAAATTCTTTGACGATACGCCCATCGGTCGCTTGGTTACTCGCACCGTTTCAGATATTGAAACACTCAATGATGTATTCTCAGACGGTTTGGCTGCGATTGCGGGAGATATTTTGCAGTTAATCATCATCTTCGCTGTGATGTTTTATACCGACTGGCGACTGACTTTAATTACCCTCTCGACAGTGCCTTTCATGGTAGTTTCGACGTATATTTTCAAGGAATTTATCAAAAAATCCTTTAATGAAGTTCGTACTGCCGTTGCTAATCTCAATTCCTTCGTACAGGAGCATATTACGGGTATGAACATCGTTCAAATCTTCAATGCCGAGAAATTAGAATACGCTAAGTTTTTGAAAATCAATGAAGTACATCGTGATGCTAATATCCGTTCTATCTGGGCGTATTCAGTTTATTATCCAGTGGCAGATGTGATTTTGGCGGCAGGTACAGGTTTGATTGTTTGGTTTGGTTCAAAGCAAATCCTTCATCACGATATGACCTTGGGGACGCTCACAGCATTTATTATGTTCATGAATTTATTTTTCAGACCTATTCGCTTTTTGGCAGACCGTTTCAATACTTTACAAATGGGCATCGTCTCGACAGAAAGAATCTTAAAGCTCTTAGATTCAGACGATTACGTTGTAAATAATGGGCATATAAAAGCCAATCTCAAAGGAAATGTACGTTTTGAAAACGTTTGGTTTGCTTATAATGATGAAGAATATGTATTGAAAGATATTTCATTTGAAGTAAAAGAAGGCGAAACAATCGCCCTCGTGGGTGCTACGGGTGCAGGGAAATCATCAACGGTAAATCTCCTGAGTCGTTTTTATGACATCAATAAAGGGAATATTTTTGTAGATGGTATAAACCTCCAAGAATATGAGTTAGATAGCCTCCGCCAACAAATTGGGGTTGTTTTGCAAGATGTTTTCTTGTTCTCGGATACCATCGAAAACAACATTACATTGGGTGATAAACGCATCACCAGAGAACGAGTTATCGAAGCTGCCAAATTAGTTGGAGCAAACGATTTTATCGAAAGATTACCCGATGGTTACGACTATAATGTGATGGAACGTGGGGCAACTCTTTCAGTAGGACAACGCCAATTAATCTCCTTCGTGCGTGCGTTAGTGCATAACCCGAAGGTAATTGTGTTAGACGAAGCAACGTCCTCTGTCGATACCGAAACCGAAGAAATGATACAAAACGCAATCTCGAAACTAATGAAAGGGCGTACCGCTATCGTGATTGCCCACCGACTTTCGACCATACAAAATGCCGATAAAATCTTAGTATTAGACAAAGGTGAAATCAAAGAATCGGGTACGCACGAGGAACTATTGGAACAGGATGGTTGGTACGCTGATTTACATAATATGCAGTTTGTTTAAGGAGCTTTTTGCTTTTCTATACAGAATAGTGAAACTTCTGCTGTCTTTTTGCGTTATGTATTCGGAAAACAATTTTCCCTAACAAAAATCAATTTACTAAAAATGAAAAAAATACTTTTCTTAGCGGCTTTCGCTTTAACTTCATTCATCAGTAATGCTCAACATGACATGAGCAAAGACAAAGCAAAAATGCCATCACCACCAGCCGAAACGAAAGCTACTTTGGCAAGTGGAGCAACCCTTACTATCAATTATCACCAACCTGCCGTAAAAGGACGTAATGTTTGGGCAGGGGATCTTGCTCCTTACGGAAAAGTTTGGCGTACGGGTGCTAATAATGCTCCTTCGTTTGAAGTGAGTAAAGATGTTACAATCAATGGGAAAGCATTAAAAGCTGGTAAATACGCCCTTTTTACGATTCCTGGCGAAAAAGAATGGACCATCATTATCAATACAAACGTAAAGCAATGGGGTAATTATTCATACAAAGAGTCTGAGGATGTATTACGTGTGACTGCCAAGCCTGAGTCTAACGAAATGATGGAACGTTTCACTATCAAAGCTGAAAACTCAGGTCAAGTTACTTTGATGTGGGATAAAGTGAAAGTAGCTTTTACGGTGAAATAATCAGTAGAAATTGCAATTAAAAAAAGGTCATCAATTAATAGTTCTGTCATAAATGCACAGAACTATTAATTGATGACCTTTTTTAGTATTTTGAGTGCGAATAAATATTCTTTTAGCAAATTGATATGTCTTTGGACTGAGCCTTTATCAATAGTAGAAGAACTTAATCTTATTGTGGAATCATTTTGACGTTTGCATCCACAGATAGTCCTTGGTAAGGTACTTTACCTTTTATTTCAAAATTGGTAGCTGTCAAAGTTACCAAAGTTAATTCTCCATCAAAACCTACAATTCCAGTTCCTGATACGGTTATTTTGGTTTCGTCAGCAGAAAATACCCACTTTGCTCCAGTCACGACTTTACCATTATTGTCAGTCCCAGATAATGTTCCATCTGATTTAAAATTAAATACAACTTTGGTCAAGTCATAAACATTCTCTTTTGGGTCTCCACCTCTTTTAAAGGCTTTTGCAGTATTGAATGCTAAAACCTCATCAATAATCCATGTTTTGGCTACTAATAAATCTTTTTTAGGAACAACAACAACATCATCCTTTTTACAAGAAAAAACTGCTATGAGGCACACTGAAATGATACTAATTGTTATATTTTTCATTTTGATACGATTTGGAATGATTTGATATTTTATAAAACGAAATTAAAACCTTATTATTAAAAGTTTACGATAATTTTTATCTATTTAGTAAGTGGTATTTAAAAAATCTTAAAATATTTATAAAAAAATTTTATAAAGGAGAGTAAATTTTAAACAAAATAATATTTGGAAAAACACATTAAAAAACTCTAAAACAATTGATTTTTAGTAGATTAACAAATATTAACATCTAATTTTTCTGACTTATGCAAGGAAAATTGTGACCTAAGCATTTATACTCCGTTATAAGTATGTAATTAGAATAATACAAATTACGATATCCGAGGAAGGAAGTGGCGGCTCCCTGAATCGGGAATAAATACCAACCACTAATACATTATTGCTTAACCATTTTTACAATCAATTACTAACCACCAAATAGAATTAACCACTAATTTTTAATACACCTAACCACTATTTTGAAACAAAACGAAGGATAATCCTAACCCATAAATTTGATAATCCTAACCACCAAATAGAATTAACCACTGATTTTTAATACACCTAACCACTATTTTGAAACAAAACGAAGGATAATCCTAACCCATAAATTTGATAATCCTAACCACCAAATAGAATTAACCACTAATTTTTAATACACCTAACCACTATTTTGAAACAAAGCGAAGGATAATCCTAACCCATAAATTTGATAATCCTAACCACTAAAATACATTATAATCCTAACCACCAAATTGATAGTCCTAACCACTATTAATTCACTAAGTAGTATATTTAAAGACAATCCACTAACACACGGATTAACCAATGACACCCTAATCAATTTATGAAAAAACCCTGAGAGCTATTTCCCAGGGTTTCTTGCTTTTGTACAATTCTAAGTATTAGTAAATCTTCTCTTTCTGAGCTTTCACGGTACTATCCGTAATATAATCGTCAAAAGTCATTAGTTTGTCTAAATAGCCTTTTGGACCAATTTCTAAAATACGAGTTGCCACGGTTTCTGTGAGTTGGTGGTCATGGCAAGTAAATAAAATTGTTCCTGTAAACTCCACCATTCCATTGTTCAAAGCCGTGATTGATTCTAAGTCTAAGTGGTTGGTTGGTTCGTCAAAAATGGTCACATTTGAACCTGATAACATCATTCTCGAAAACATACATCTTTGTTTTTCTCCCCCAGAAATTACGGTACATTTTTTCAAGGCTTCATCGCCTGAGAACAACATTCTACCCAAAAATCCACGAATAAATGACTCATCTTTTTCTACCGAATATTGACGTAACCAATCTACTAAATTCAAAGAACCATCTTCAAAATATTTGGCGTTATCATTAGGCAAATAGGATTGAGTTGTCGTAACGCCCCATTTGTACTCACCTGCATCCGCAACTCGCTCGCCCATGAGGATGTCGAAAAGGGCTGTAATTGCAATAGAATCTCTTGATAAAACGGCTACTTTATCTCCTTTTGAAAGTGTAAAAGTTAAATCCTTGAATAAATATTCTCCATCTTGATTTTTGGCTGATAAACCCTCTACCGAAAGCAATTGATCACCTGCCTCTCGTTCTGGTTTGAAGTTGATAAATGGATAACGTCTTGATGAAGGTTTGATGTCATCGACCTGCAATTTATCCAACATCTTCTGACGAGAAGTAGCTTGTTTAGATTTGGAAACGTTGGCGGAGAATCGTCTAATAAATTCTTCTAATTCCTTCCGTTTTTCATCAGATTTTTTGTTTTGGTCTGAACGCTGGCGAGCTGCCAATTGCGAAGATTCGTACCAGAAGGTATATGTACCACCATAAAGCTGAATCTTGCCATAATCCAAATCGGCAATGTGCGTACAGACATTATCCAAGAAGTGTCTATCATGAGAAACTACGATAACGGTATTTTTGAAATTTGTCAAGAAATTCTCTAACCAAAGCACCGACTCAATATCTAAGTTGTTGGTAGGTTCATCTAACAATAGTATGTCAGGAGCTCCAAAAAGGGCTTGTGCCAAAAGCACTTTCACTTTTTCAGAACCAGAGATGTCTTTCAACAAGGTATAATGCAAATCTTCTTTGATGCCCAAACCACTCAATAACTGCCCAGCCTCTGACTCAGCTTCCCAACCATTCATTTCGGCAAATTCGGCTTCGAGGTCGGCGGCACGGTTTCCGTCTTCTTCGGTGAAATCTTCTTTTAAATAGATGGCATCTTTCTCAACCATTACATCATACATACGCTTGTTACCCATGATAACAGTCTGTAATACAGGCACTTCTTCAAATTCAAAGTGATTTTGTTTCAAAAAAGACATCCTTTCGCCAGGATTCATCGAAACATGACCCGTCTGAGAATCTAATTCACCCGAAAGGATTTTCAAAAAGGTGGATTTACCTGCACCGTTCGCCCCAATGAGACCATAACAGTTGCCTTCCACAAATTTGATATTTACATCTTCAAAAAGCACCCGTTTTCCGAAACGGAGCGAAACATTTGATACGTTTAACATTATATTGTATTTGCTTGAATCTTAATAAAGTGCAAAATTACGATAATGTTTGGCTATAAAAAAATCCTGCAAAAATGTTCTTGCAGGATTTTTTTTGATTATGATTAGAAACAACTTCCCGAAACAATATCCATTGCGGGTAAATAACTTTCGGGAAATTCAAAACAAACGCTTTTTTACTATTCAACCACAATTGGTACACTAACTTTCGTCATATCCCAAGTGATTGTGAGGGCATTATTATTAGCATCAATCGACAATTTTTCTTGTGGATCTGCCAATTTTTCGACTGGCACTACGACTTGTGCTACATCTTCTTTATCATTTCGAGCGGCTACACCTCCCCACGATACGCCCCAATCTGGGACTTCTTTGTTGAAAATGACCGTCCAAGAGTCTTTTTGAGGAATTGTCCAGATAGAATATTTACCTGCGGGCAAACTTTTGTCACCGACTTTGATATTTTTATCAGTTTCAATTGTCGTAGGTTCGTTTGCTCCTGTACGCCAAACTTCACCAAATTTCAACAAGCCTCCGAAAATATCTCGACCTTTTTTGGAAGGTGAACAATAGAATAAATCAACTTTGGCAGCACCAACAGAATATGACTGTTTGACTTCTGGGCTTGCATTTTTAGTATTTGACATAAATTGAAAAACGCCAAATGCAATAACAGCTAACACTGCGAGACCGATTAAAACTTTTTTGAGCATGATTAGAAGGGGTTTAAAATGAGACGATTAGTAATTTTTTATTTGAGTAGTAAGTTATTGATTTTCAATCAAATAATCAATTAATTTTACATCAAATCACTAACTGTAATTCTGACATCCACCGACTCCAAAGAATATTCATTCTCTTTGATAGGATGATTTGAAATTAGGGTTGTGAAAATATTTTTTTTAGTATTAGTAGCATTACGAAAAGCGGATTTTCTCCATTTCAGTTGGCTTGCATACTTTTTTGTTATCTCAAAAGTCGATTCATAAAATTTACATTCACAGAGGTTAATAGTCAAATCTTTTCTATCAATAATTAAATCTATCTGAAAACCATCGTCAGTTTTATCTCCAACATGACGATATGAAGACGTTTCGGTATAGACATTTTGCACACCCATTGCCTTTTTGATTTCGCTCACGTGCTTCATGCAAAGTGACTCAAAAGCATATCCAGACCATATTTTGTAAGATTGTGAATTAGAAATAATCTGCCAAATACCTACCTGAGCCTTTCGATTATTTTTAATAAATTTATGGTAAAAAACCGAAAATTCATCCACTAAACGATAAATTGAACCTCTTTTCTTTTTACCAAAAGGATATTCCTCAACAATGAATCCAGAAATCAATAACTCCTGCATGGCTCTTTGATATGTTCCTCCCGCATTAATTTTGGTTTTATTAATAATTTCTTCTCTTGTTAATCCTTGTTTAGAATTTGCCAAAGATTCAACTATCGCTTCATGATTTGCAGGTGATTCAAAAATAGCTTTATATAAATTGTCATATTCATTTTTAAGAATACCTCCATCCAAAAAACACATTCTCTCTATACTTACTGTTGGACTTTCCCCTTGTTTGATATTTTCTAAATAAAAAGGAATGCCACCCATAATCATGTATAACTCCGCTATGGATGAATCTGTCTGTTTGATATTTTTAGTGAGTAAAAATTGTTTAGTTTCTGAAAGTGTAAAAGGGCTTAATTTAATATGGTGAGTCAATCTATTATGAAATCCGCCTTTATCATTAACAATTTTTTGAGTTATCCAAGAAGTCGAAGAACCACAAACGACCAAAATGAAATGAGATTCTTTTGAAAGAAAGTCATTCCAAAGATGAGCTAATAGCTGAACGAACCCAGATTTTGAGGTATTCATCCAGGGTAATTCATCTAAAAAAATTACTTGTTTTTTATTCTTCGATAATGTTTTTAAATAGCTTTTTAGATGCAAAAATGTCTCTTGCCAATTTTGCGGAATGGTAAATATAGGTTTGTTTGAATACTCTGAGATTTTTTCTGTAAAATTTACAAGCTGTGCTTTTAAATCTCCATCCTGAATCCCTGTAACTCTGAGGCAAATATTTTTTTTGTAAACTTCATCTATCAAGTATGTTTTACCGACCCTTCTTCTGCCTGTAACAGCAATAAATGATGATTTTGAACTATTCAAAGCCTCATTTAATTGTACTATTTGTAAATCTCTTCCTATCATATATTTGGATTTATCTATCAAAAATACATAGATAAATCCAAATATAAAAATCTATATTTGGATTTATCTACTAAAAATACTTAGATAAATCCAAAAATAGACATACAAATTATTAAATCACAACCCCACCTTTTTATTAACTCCCCTCCAAAGAAAATAATAAAATGGATTCCAAGAAGTGGGTCGCCAAGCGAGTTTTGAGGCTTTGTTATTCCAATCTATCAGGGCTTTGAAGGATGTTTGGAAACTATTTTTTGAGAACTCTTGTAGTGTATTTTCGTCTGGATTATTAGCAAAAAGATTTTGTTCTTCTTTAATAAATTCATTTTGTAATCTCTGTTGGTCTTCTGAAATAATATTTTTGAGATTTGGATAATTTAAATTCCCCAAACGATATAATCTCTCCGAAATCCACCATAAAGTTTTGCGGTCAAATTTTACATCTGGAACTTGATTTGTCTCATTCAAAACACCATTTTCTCCCAAGAAAAAAGGTTTGTAAATCGACAAACACGGACTGGAAGTACCTGTAAGCCAGACAGTTGAAGGCTTGACTTTTCTAATTTCTACAATCATCGAACCGACTGTATGACTCGGATTTAATTTCCCCGTTGCGTGCATACATACATCGCTCGTGTTGCCTTTGTGAGGAGCAAATTTATTGTCTGAAATATGATGTGAAGATAAAATATCGATAGCTGATTTTACCGAAAAACCTTCTTGTTTTGCCCCTTGCATCGTCGTTTTTTGACGAACTTTACAGCCACTCGCCCATGACATCAACGGGTCGGAATAGACTTTCATAAAATTGAAAACGTCTGTTTTTTTATACCAACCTTTTTCCTCCGCAAAACTTACGGCATTTTCTGAAATTAAATCAAATTCTTCGCCGATGGTTAAGCCATTTGAAATACTCCCATAATCTTTTACACTCTTTGCAACCCATTCATTTCCAGCGGTTTCCAAAATCCATGCTTCTTCTTTGTCGGCAATGATGAAAGAATTGTGATAGAAAAAATCTCGATTTTGATAACCTCCACAAGCATCCTGCCCGAAGGTTTTTAGCAAATCCGTAATGCAAATTAGAGCTTCGTTGGCGGTTGTTGAGCGTTCCAAAGCAAGTCTCACTAAATCCATTCCTGTGAGTCCTTTGATGGTCTTTTGGAATTTTACTTTGGTAAAAACTGCCTCATTTCCTATCGTTACACCGTATTCATTTACGCCCATTTCTGCACCCCACATCCAGAAGGGTTTTGAGAGAATCACCTCGTAGGTTTCTTCAACTTGTGGAACATCAATGTAGGTGCAACGGAGTGTTTTTTCGATGTGTTTTAATCTTGGAAAACGAACAATTGCCTGTGCTTCATTGGGTTCACGGTCAGAGTTTTTGCCAAAGATTAGGCTGTTTGTTTTGGTTACAGAGGGTAAGGCTATGAAAGTATCGCACATAGTTTTAGATTTTGAATCAGAATTGTGTGCAATTTAAGAAGAATATTACATAAAAAAGGACGAATGCTATTCGTCCCTACCTTAAAAATGAATTAATAATCATCTTTTGATTTCTCCTGTCCCTCTAAAAATTATCGAATTTGGAATTAATCCCACCAGTTTTTTCTCAAAACTAACCGCTGGAATTCCTAAAATATCCGCCACTTTATCACCCATCAAATACCGCATTTGGGCGGCTGGGAATGATTTAAGAAGTGGATTTTCGATAAACTTTTCTATCGTGTCTAATAAGGCTTTGGTCAATAATTTGCCTTCTTCTGAGGGTCTGAATTGACGTTTGGCGATTACTTTATCAATCATAAAAGCCTCCCGTAAGTTATTCGGAATCAGTTGTTTATCTATTCCCATGATGGTAGAAACGACATTCCAGAAATGTAAGTATGCTTCTGAATCTGACTCAGAAGGCTCTTCGCCAGATTTTCTTAATCCTCTAATCACGATATACGAAAACGCTCCGTTTGTTCCTGCCATATCTTCTTGATTGACGGGTTTACCCCAAGCCAAATCCCATTTACCATGATATTCTGTAAAAAAGCGAATGGCGGCGTGCATTAGTCTGACTTTCAATATTTTACGAGTGGCTTCACCATTTGTCCAGTTTTTTTCTTGGGTAATTATTTGGACAAATTCGCCTGTTTCTTCTAATCGTTTTAGCGTATCGGTTTGGATTCTTTGGGACATTGCCAAGACTTTTGCACCATCTGCCCCAGCATAACAATAGGGCAAGGAATAACAGGCTAACATCAACCCAATTTGGTTCTGATTTTTCTGGAAAAATTGTATGCCTTGTTGCATTAGTTTCTTATCGGCAAAATCGGGTAAGGTATTATTTTGTTCAATAAATTCGTTGATAATTTTGTAGGAAGATGTTGATTCTGAACTATTTAGCCATCCAAACATTGTGCGTACTCCTGCAATGCCTTCGGTGTCGTGCAGACGTTGAATGACATCATCTGCCAGAGGGTCGCCCGTCTGACGGAGTTTATCCATGAGTTCGTTGGAGTATTGACGGGTTTGTTTTATTGCTTTCATTTCTTGGAGTTGAAGAGTCATAGTAGTTAAAGAGTTATAGTAGTTAAAAAGTTTTTGATTTTTACAAATAATCAATCCCCACCCAACCATTTTACCCAAATTTTCATCTTATAATTGAAACCGATTTTAACATTATTTATGCCCGATAAATACTCACCATATATCCAACAATTTCGAGCGGGGAATCATCTTATTTTTGAGACGATTTACCAAGAACTTTCGCCCAAAATGTATGGCGTTTGTTTGCGGTATGCCTCGGATAAGGATGAAGCGAAGGATATTTTACAAGAAAGTTTTATCAAGATTTATCATCAACTCAAATCGTTTAGGGACGAAGGTTCATTTGAAGGGTGGGCGAGAAAAATTGTGGTAAATACGGCTTTGGAATATTTCAGAACTAAAACAAAATATCAAAATGTGCCTTTACAGGATTTTGAGGAGGTTTTTGAGATAGAAAATGATGAGGATATTCTGAGTGATTTGAGTTTTCAAGAAATGCTTTTGCTGGTTCAAGAACTACCACCTACGTACAGGATGGTCTTTAATCTCTATGCTTTTGAAGGCATGAAGCATCGTGAAATTGCTGAACAATTGGGGATTTCGGAAGGGACTTCAAAGTCTAATTTATCAGATGCCAGAAGGATTTTGCAGAAGAAATTGAGTGGAATTTTAAGATAAAATACTGTAGCTCGAAGTGGCACTTCGAGAATCGGACTCCAGCGTCTCGAAGTGCCACTTCGAGCTACAGTAAGTAGAGATAATAAAAATGGAAAATAATCAAGAACATAAAATAGATAAAATTTTCAGAGACACCTTTGAAAATCAAGAGGTTACTCCTCCATCGGATGCGTGGATGGGCATACATACCTATACGATTGGGCAGGAAGAAAAGAAGCCAAAAGTTTGGTTGAGATATACTTCGTTAGCAATGTCGTTTTTATTAGTTTCTGGTTTGGGATTGTGGTATTTTACTGATAATCAGATACTTGTATATAGAAATACACCAAAGTTGCTCTCGCAGAAGGTGGTCGGTGGGGACACTGACCATGGCGGGAATAAAAGTAAGCCTTTCAACTTCCCGAAAGTTTTAAACTTTCGGGAAGTTCCTCCACATAACATATCTAATCTCCCAACAAGTCCAATTCCAATTGTTCATCAGCACACACCAAAATTGCTTACTCCTGAGATGGACTGGTCAGGAGACCAGTCACGGGACGGAGATAGTATTTCTTTACCAACGTTGCTGTCGCAAGAGTTGTTGGTGAAAAACATCAAGAACGGCGAAAAAGGAAAAAATGAACCTTTAATCATCGAATTAGAGGATGATAGTACGATGATTAAAAATGAAGATTTTGTTGAACCTGTATGTTATTTCAATAATTCCCAAACAGAAACAATTGAAAATAAACCTCTGACTTTAAATGACTTATCTGATAAAATGCAAAAAGAGTCTGAGAGGAAGATTGTTGTTTTGAAGGAGAAATTTATTGATAAAAAAGAGGTTTATAAGGCTGATTCTATGGTTTATGGAGATAAGTTTAGTTTGAGGCATCCGATAATTAGTTATGGATCAGGTACAATGAGAAGTATTTGGGATTTTGGTAATTTTTTAGGAATTGGGAATAATGGATTATCAAAAAAATCTTTGCCCTCATATTACGTTGCAAATGGTAGTGTAATCAAAATTAGCATAGCATGGAAAATTAATAAAAAACTACGAATGGGACTCGGATTTTCGACAAATTCATTCAATCTTGGCATTCCATATCGTGGTGTATCTGAAAGGAATAATATCGTTACTTCAAATCTATATCTATTTAAAGAATTTGAAGGAAAAACATATACTGCACTTACACCTTTTGGTAATTTGAATATTCCTATTTCATCGTTTAATAACTTCCCAAATGATATTCCTAATACTCTTGATTCAGTTCGTACAGTAAGGTATCCATATGGACATTCTATGAGAGTAACAGCATTGTCTATTACATCACAATATAATTTATTATCAAAAAACAGGAAAAAGGGAAAAAAATATGGTTATCAAATGTACGGTTTAGGAGATTTAATAATCCAGAGACAAACTGGATATTCTTATGCTGCACTTGATGAAAAATCATACTTAAAAGGAGTTTCAACATCACTAATTAATACCGAAGGTTATATTTTTCAAGAAGGAGGTAATTTAGAATATGCCACAGAATATATTTTTGGTCTTCGGTTAGGGCTTGGTTTTCGTTATCAATTTGCTCGAAAATGGGATTTTTATTTAGAAGGTTCTGGACAATCAAATTTTAATTCATGGGTTAAAGGAACTAATCTTAATCAAAGAGCCATTTCTCTACAAGCGGGCATAAACTTAAACCTATAAAAAAAGGGGCAAAAAAGCCCCTTTTCCATCAAAATAACAATTTTCTCAAAACCCGAATATTCTCATTATCCTTAAAAGTTGTATTTTCAATCGCTTTTTTCAAATCAGTGTTAGTGGCTAAAACATCATTAAAATTCTCTTTTGAGTTAGCTTTATTGGCTGTTTTAACCTTTTCGTAAAAGGTTTGGGCAAGTTCATTTTTATTCAGTTTTTCATAAGTTTTTGCCTCTAAATAATCCTCCAAACGCTCGTCAATGTCTGATTGATAGGGTTTCCCGACTCCTAAATTTTCAAGCCAAAGTCTTGCATCAGCGATATTTTTGAGGGCTTCGTTGTATTTTTTATCCTTAAAATTTACCACCGCTTGCATCAAATTCATTTCTTTCCAAAGCAATCTTCCTTCCGAAGCACCCTCGTTTGGTAAGACGTTCAGCGTTCGCATATATGTAATTCCGTCTGTGTATCGGTCATTCAGAATTAAGGTTTTGGCATAAACTAAACCTAAATAATAGTTGTTTGGGAGCGTTTTGCGGTATTTATCGGCAATTTCTAAGGCAGTTTTATAATTCTTATTTTCGATGTAAAATAACGCCAATGATTTTCCATATCGCCATTGTTTGGGGTCGAGGGAGGCGGCTTTTTCTAAATCAGATAAATACTGGGGAGACAATATTTTTTCCTTAGATGAATTCTTCAATAACTCCGCTCTTGCTGCATAGAAGGGTGCAAAATCTGGTTCGTTTTTGCAATCAGAAAAAAGTTGTTTTGCTCCTTCAAAATCTCTGAAATGCCATTTCATTAAGGCTAAATAATACTTTGGCTTCCAATTATTTGTGGCTTTTATTGCCTGTTCTAAAAGCTCTGCCGTTTCTGGTCGGAAGGGAAAATATTGCTCTGATGACAAACTGACCGCTTTTTCTATTTCATTTTTAAACAGTAAATCATGATATGGCAATGTACCTTTCCAGTCAATTTTCAAATTCAAATCATTGAAAAAAACGTCATATTCTGCCATCGATTGCTCAGGCATTTCGTTTTTGATGGCTTGAAAATCTTGTTTTGAAAATGTCGTAGGTTTATTTAAAGATTGATACGTTAATGTTCTTCGCAAGCCATCATTTAGCGGACTTAATTCTGTTATTTTCTTCAAAAATTCTTCTCCTTTTTTCTCATTACCCGTTTTGAAATAACATATTGCACTCAACTGCAAAGCCGTGATATTCTTTGTATTATATTCAAGGCTCTTCTCACAATACTCCAAGGACTTATTATAATTTTTCTCTCGAAAATAGATTTTGGCTAATTCCAAAGATGCCGCCGAACGATATTCTAAACTAATGGAGGCTATATCAAACCCATCTTTTGCATCGGTTATTTTATTCAATTTTACATTGATTAATCCGTATAAAAAATTGCTCTGCCCGTCATAAGTATTGATACTCAATGCTTTACGAGCCAATTCGAGAGCAACCGCATAATTCATTCGTTGATAATTGAGTTGGGCTAAATCGCATAGGGCAGGAATGAAGTAAGGTTCTTTTTTGAGAGATGCCTGCAACTGTTCCGTTGCTTTATCGTACTCACGCATTTGTAAAAGTGCCTTGCCTTCAAGCCAAAGGGCGTAGGCAGAAGTTTTATCAAAATCTTTGGGTGTTTCTGTCGGGCGATTCAAAACGCCTTCTTTGGGATCAGAATTATAAGTCAAAATATTATCTCCCAACGTAATTTGGAGATTGTTCTCTTCTTGATAATTAGGTAAATCTTGTGAGAAAATCTGCATTGGTTTTAAGGAAATTTTCTGGCTCAGAAGCGTTGATTCGCCATTTTTTACCAATAATTCACTATCAATATTTTGCAAAGCCATCATCCAAATTTTACCGTCTTTTACATTCAAAGCCGCTTTATCATTGGCTTTCACAAATCCCTTTGTGCCTTTTACGGGAAACCAGTATTCTGTCCAAGTATCAGTAGCATAAGGAGCAAAGCCTTTTTGTTTGAAGGGTGTATGATTACTTTCCTCGCCCGCCTGATTGAAAAGCCTTCCCGACTGAACCTCAACGTATTGTCCGTTATTATCGGTCAGTAATTTTTCCCAAATCATCCCTTGTTGCGACAATCCCCAAATCCAGATTTTTTTGCCCGCTTTGTCGGAGTATGGCGAATATCGTCCCATGCCGAAATCTTCATCGTGCCAATATCCACCGAAGAAATCGGTGTATTTCCCGAAAACGTGATAGCTTTTATAACCCCCAAAATCGTTGTTTCTGTAAAAAGAGACTTCTTTTCCGTTTTTGGTATTCGTTTTCCAATCACTATTTTTCTCGCCTCCATGTCCTAATGCCTGTGTACCGTCATAGATAAACTCTAAATTTCCAGCCGCCTTAATTCCTACATTCATCCAGTGATAATAGGGTTGTTCGAGTGGCGTGGCGTTGTACCAGAGCGATTTTGTGGTAAAAAATGCTTTATCTTTTTCTAATTTTATTTCAATTTGCCAAGTGGTGCGAGTCAATAAATCAAGCCAACCCACGAAACAACTCACACTGCCATCGTCATTTTTTTTAGTGAGATAATCCACTGGCGACGAACAATTGGGCGTGTGTCCGATGATACCGTAATTTGCCTCAATGCCGCCCGAAGTCCAAGGTCCACGCATGGCAACGTCTCTGAATTTGACTACTTCGTTATTGTAGATGAATGATTTTCCAGACGACTTTTCGATAGCCGACCAAATTTTACCGCCAATTTCTGGCATGATTTGAACCTTTAAATAATCATTTTCAAGGTCGATAACCGTCCATTCTTTATCAACGGCAACATCTGTAAAACCATCAAAGCGATTGTAGGGATAAAAGCGACTTTGGGGATGAGGGACAGGGTCTGGGTCGGAATACGGGTAGGTTTTCATCATTTTCTTGTATTCTTTGACAGTTGCATCCGACTGAGCAAAGAGTAATATTTCAGAAGAAAATAATAATGCGAAGAGGAGTGTAAATAGTTTTTTCATGATGATTTTGCTTAGGGGAAAATGGAATATGATACTACGTAAGGAAAATTGTATATTTAAAAATACCAGATGTTCGCCGTTAAACTTCCCGAAAGTAGAAATAACTTTCGGGAAGTTATTTTAAATCAAATATGGTACGTTCTTTTTTACAATTTTCCTAAATATAGTCATCTAAGTAGTCGCTAATAAATAAACGACGTTTTATTTTGGTTACTTTTGTGTTATGGGATACAGATTTATACAATTAAGTCCAGAGGACGTAAGTCTTTTGGAGAATACCTCAAAGACAAATTCAAA
>JAAFJP010000017.1 GCA_013298125.1 Cytophagales bacterium
TATTGTGATTGGCTTTGTGGCTGGCGTTTTACCATCGTTTTACATTTCGATTTATAACCCAATTCAGATGCTCAGAAACTTTGGAAATATCAAACTTTTCAAGCGTTTGACCTTGCGTAAAGTGCTGTTAGTAACCCAATTTTGCGTGTCTCTGATTTTCATTATTTCTACGGCATTGCTCCATTCTCAGACCAATCATTTATTGAGTTTTGATTATGGTTTTGATAAAAATAACATTGTCGATATCAACCTCTACAAACCCGAAAACTACCAAAGATTTGCCCAAGCAATTGCCTCAAATCGTGATATTACAGGCGTATCTGCCTGTTCGTTTATGCCTTCTACGGGTACGCAAAACGCCACTATGACCTACAAATCCGATAACAAAAAGGATAGTATTCAGACGAATTTTTTGGACATTGATTCAAAATTTATCAATGTCTGGAATTTGAAATTAGTAGATGGCAAAAACCTTCCAGAAATGTCCAGTTCGACCAATGAAAATTTTGTTTTGATTAACGAAACAATGGTCAAAAATTTCAAATATGGCTCTTCTGCAAATGCTGTGGGGCAAAAACTAATCATGGATGGTAACAATGTAGAGATTTTGGGCGTGGTCAAAGACTTCCAATTCTTGGATGTTACTCGAAAAATACAACCATTAGCCCTCCGCAATCGCCCGAATACTTTTGGTTTTGCCAACGTAAAAATAAGTGGTAGAAATACTGCCGAAACCTTGGCATTTCTTGAAAAAACGTGGAAATCCGTAAACCCAAACACCAAGTTTGAGTACGAATTTTTAGACCAGCAATTACTATTTATTCACTCTATGTTAGGCGACGTTGCCCGTATTCTGAGCGTCCTTTCCTTCTTGGCAGTGCTGATTTCGTGCTTAGGTTTGTTGGGCATGGCTACCTACACGGCAGAAACGAGAACCAAAGAAATTGGCGTTCGGAAAGTCTTGGGGTCGAGTGTTTGGCAGATTGTGGTATTGTTGTCGAAGGGATATTTGAAAATGCTTTTGATAGCCATTGTCATTGCAACGCCATTGGCATATTTACTCAATAACTTGTGGTTAGATTTCTTTGTGTATCGAGTAAGTATTGGCGTAGGAATATTGTCGTTGAGTATTTTTATATTACTGATAATCAGTGTATTGACCGTATTTTCTCAATCTTGGCGAGCGGCGAGAATTAGTCCGATTAAGAGTTTGCGGACGGAATGATTTACCCAAAAATACTTTCTAAATCCAGTTCTACACCTGTATTTTCATCAAGTAATTTACCTGATGTAACAGTTCTTTGACCATCAGGCATCATTACCGTTACTTGCTTGAAATGTGGAATAATTATCCAAACAACAGTAGTTCCAGATGGAAAATAAATATCCAGAGCTTTGTCTGTCAAATCAGAAAGGGCTTGGCGAGGAGATAAAATTTCAATCGCCAATAAAGGAGGTTGTATAGGTCTGATTACGTCTCGTAACCAATCTATTTTGCCTATTTTACAGATAGCTAAATCGGGTTTCGCACGACCATGTGAAAGTTCAAATTCTAATTCAGGTAAAATGTCATATTGTTGGTCATAACGACTTAAATTTTTTGCAAGTCGATACGTAATTTTAGCATGATTATAAGACATAACATCTTCCGTCTGGAATTCTTCTACTTCGTCAAAAACAATTGATTCCATATTATTTTGATTTTTTCTCAAATATACAACATTTCTAAAATCATGCTACAAAACTATCTAAAATCATCTTCATGAATCAGTTGGTACATTATTTCAAAACCGAACAAAAAGTGTCCGTTTTCGGACACTTTTATTTCTTAGATTAATTATAAAATACTGAAAATCAAATACTTACATCTTTGGCATAGCTTATGAACTATTATAATTGCACATAAAATATAGTAATTCGTCATGCTCCAAAACTACCTAAAAATCGCCCTCCGAAACCTGTTGAGAAACAAGGTTTATTCGTTTATTAATATCCTCGGACTTGCCATTGGCGTGAGTGCCTGTTTGGTGATATTTCTCTTGGTGAGCTTTGAACTGAGTTTCGATAATTTCCATCCCGACCGTGAACGAATTTATCGGATAACTTCTGGCTTCAAAAACCCTGATGGGAGTGCTTACTACAATTCTGGTTTATCAGCTCCAATGCCCTCGGTGATTCGTCAGGAACTTACGGGTATTGAAAGTCTATCGGCTTTTCATAATTGGTCTGTAAAAGTGACAATTCCGAGTCCAAAGAATGATACTAAAAACCCTCCTAAAACTTGGAAAAGTGGTGATTTCGAAGATTCGCCAATCATTATTTGTGAACCCCAATATTTCCAAATTTTTCAGTACGAATGGTTACAAGGAAATCCTAAAAAAGCTCTCAGAACACCTAATGAAGTAGTTTTGACAGAAAAGAAAGCGGAGAAGTATTTTGGTAGAATTCCTCTGGAACAGGTGATGGGTAAGCAATTATACTACAATGATTCGTTGATAGTTACGGTTACAGGAATCGTAAAATCTCTACCTAAAAATTCAGATTTTAAATTTGGAGACTTTATTTCCTTCAAAAGTATTGAAGGCAAAAATAGACGTGGAGATTTTGGTTTAGACCAATGGACAAACACTAATGGAGATTCACAAGCCTTCGTAAAACTCACAAAAGGAACGTCTGAGGCTAATATCAACAAGCAATTAATTAAGTTTTTGGGTAAACATCTTGATAAAAAAGACGAATGGAGTGTTGGTCGTTCTTTGACTTTACAGTCTTTAAACAACATTCATTTTAACGAAGACTATGGTGATAGTTTCTCACGTCAAGCACATCTGCCCACACTATACGCCCTCATGGGTATTGCGATATTTTTATTAATTATTGCGGCAATCAATTTTATCAATTTAGCAACTGCCCAATCTATTATGAGAGTCAAAGAAATTGGCGTTCGGAAGGTCTTGGGAAGTAGTCGCAAGAGTCTGATTTTCCAGTTTTTATGTGAGACTTTTGTTATTACTGCAATGTCAGTTTTTCTATCCGTCCTTTTCGTTGAACCTATCCTTTGGGCATTTTCAGATTTCATTCCCAAAACACTTATTTTCGATGTTTTTGAGCCTCAAATTCTTGGATTTTTAACCTTGATAACGGTTGTAACAAGCATTCTATCAGGACTTTATCCAGCTTGGGTAATTTCTTCTTATACCCCCGTAGCTTCATTGAAAAATCAAGTTTCAAATGGTCAAACTCGAACGGCATTGCTTCGTAAAGCCTTGATAACCTTTCAGTTCACGACTTCACAAGTTTTTATTTTAGGAACAATTATCGTGGCTACGCAATCTAAATTTATGTTGAATAAAGATATGGGATTTAAGAAAGATGCTATCATAAATTTCTATACCAGTTGGGATGAAATAGAAAATGGGAAGCGAGATGTTTTTATGAATAAATTAAGGCAAATGCCTGAAATTGAAACAGTTAGCCTTGGAGACAGCCCAGCCAAAAATGGCTATTCAACTAACAGAGTTACGTACAGAGACGGTAAAAATGAAATAAAAATGGACGTACATAGGCGAACTGTAGATGAAAATTACATCCCGATGTATGGCTTGAAAATCATTGCTGGAAGAAATGTAACAACCAGTGATACTGCCAAAGAGTTTGTGATTAACGAAACCTACGCCAAAGCCTTGGGGTTCAAAAAACCAGAGCAAGCAATTGGCAAAATGTTGATTTATTCAGGTGGAAAAGGAGATATAAAACTTCCAATTGTGGGTATTCTTGCAGACTTTCATTTGCAGTCTTTGCGTGAACCTATCAAGCCACTTTATATGATGTCTGAAACAAAATATGAGAGTGCTTTTAATGTAAAAGTAAAGACTGCGGGCAAATCTGCCGACAGTTTCAAGGCAGTTAATGCCAAAATGAAGAAGGCTTATGATGAAGTTTATCCAAATTCTAATTGGGAATTTGACCCTAAATTTTTTGATGAAACTATCGCTAAATTTTACAAAAAAGAACAACAATTTGCCCATATCCTCAACACCGCCACGGGCATTGCCATTTTCATTTCTTGCATGGGATTATTCGGTTTGGTAGCCTTCACAACACAACGCCGCACAAAGGAAATCGGCATCCGAAAAGTCTTGGGTGCGTCCGTTACACAAATCGTCAATTTACTCTCAAAAGACTTCCTCAAATTAGTAATTTTGGGCATCGTAATCGCCTCACCCATTGCGTATTGGGCGATGAATAAATGGCTACAAGATTTTGCGTACCGAGTGGATATTGAATGGTGGGTTTTTGCGTTGGCAGGAATCGTAGCGATTGTAATTGCTTTATTAACAGTGAGTTATCAGTCGATTAGGGCGGCTTTGGCTAATCCTGTGAAGAGTTTGAGAACGGAGTGATTTGTTTAAAAGTATCGACGAACGATGTCAGGCATTGCTGAGAGCGAAGCTACAATTTGATAGAGTTCATGGTTTTTGGTGGCATCATAGGCTAAACTTACAGAGTAGGTTTGTTCTTCTAAAACCACAAAAAACCAGTCCCGACCCACTACAAAACAGCCAAAAAGAGGCGTTTTCTTTTCGTTATTTTGACGGGCAGCAACCATCGAAATTAGTAATTGTCCTAAGGGGTCATTCTCACGGCGACGCTCTTGCTTATACTCGTGAAGGAAGAAATAGGGTTGTTTGGGTCTTTGTTTACCACGAGCAATCACAAACTCAACTTTTCCCGAAACCTCCAAATCTAATTCGGGAAATTTGGCAGAAATAGTACGTTGTGTAAAAGGCTTGAAATCTTCAATTTCTAAGGGCATTTGACTTAACAAAGGAGCGATAAAAAACATTTTAAATTCATCTTCGTTCCAAGCATCAGCATTAACAATGAGTCTCTTTTGTATACCCATCAAAAAATGTTTCATTGTTTCGTCAATATCGTTTGTTGAAGAATTTAGCCAATCTGTTAATGCAGGAAGTTCAAAAACTCTTTTCATTCCAAAAGTGTTTTCAACCTCTTCATATTCCCAAGTTTCAAATGATTTTGTCATGAGTCCTAAATGTTTATTCAAAATTACTAAAAAATATCAAGATGTTACAAAATTACCTAAAAATCGCCCTACGGAATCTGGTCAGAAACCGTGTTTTTACGTTCGTGAATGTCTTGGGTTTGGGCTTGGGCATTGCGGCTTCAATTTTGATGTTGGAATACATTTCTTTCGAGAAAAGTGTTAATCAATTTCACGAAAAATTGCCTAATCTTTACCGTCTTCTCTACCAAGGAAAAGAAGGTGGAACTTGGGAAACCGTTTCGCCTACTTTTGGTCCACGCATGAAGGCGGATTTGGGCGAAGTAAAAGACTTTTGTCGGGTAGCAGAGAATGTGGGGCAGGGCATTGTTTCCAACACTGAAAATAATCCAAAAGCGTTCAGAGAAGAGAAAATTGTGTATGCCGAGGGAAATTTCTTTGAGCTTTTTTCTTTCAAAATTTTAGAAGGAAACAAAACAGATTTAAAGAAAACCAATACCGTATTCATCTCTAAATCAACGGCTTATAAATATTTCGATAAACAAAAAGCCTTCGGTAAAACTCTAAAAATCAACAACCAATTCGGGCAACAATTCTTCACGATTGCAGGTGTGTATGAGGATTTTCCTATCACCTCCAATTTTAGGTATGACATGGTGTTTTCTTTGCAAACGCTTGCCAATCCTGCCAACCTGAATGGCAATGAAGGTTGGGCGGGTTTAGATAGACCAAATTCTATGTACATCAAGACCTATTTGCTTTGTCAGGACGATTTGAACATTGCCAGTTTTGAACCTAAAATCAATAAAATTCTCAAAGAATTACGCCCAGATGCCGAGCAAGCGTTACGAGTTCAACCTTTCAAAAATGCTCATTTGGGTACATCTTTAAGTGACCCTTACGTTACGACGGGTAGCCTTTCGTTTGTTTATCTCATGGCAGCAATCACCTTCTTGATTTTGGCGATTGCGTGGTTCAATTACATCAATTTATCCACGGCAGTTTCTTCAAAAAGAGGCAAAGAAGTGGGTGTAAGAAAAGTGGTGGGTGCTTCTCGCAGTCAATTGATTACCCAATTCCTGAGTGAATCGGCTTTGTTGAACTTGATGGGGTTAGGCTTTGGATTATTGTTAGTCGAAGTTCTCCAAAAACCTTTTAATCAACTGATTGACAAAGAGTTATCGTTGGCTATTTTCAAGGAAAATGGTTTGTGGATTTATGGTTTAATCGTTTTAATCATTGGAACATTACTTTCTGGGGCTTATACTGCCTTCGGGTTGTCGTCCTTTATTCCTGCCAAAACCTTGAAGGGAAGTTTTAGCCAATCCATCAAAGGCGTTTGGCTTCGGAAAACCTTGGTGGTTTTTCAATTCAGTATCTCCATCATTTTGATTGTGGCAACTTTGGTGGTTTTGAAGCAAATTAATTTTATGCAAAACCAAAATCTGGGCATGAATATTACGCAAAAAGTAGTCATTTTAGGTCCAGAAGTAGGGAAAGATAGTACCTACAAAAACCGAAAATCTATTTTCAAAAATGAAATTGCCAAACAGTCATTTGTGAAGGATTATACGGGTACGGGCAGTGTGCCTGGGAAGTGGTATAATTTCGGAGATTATGGTATCACAAGGCTCAGTCCAAGACCAGGGGAGGAGAAGAAAATGTACTCAATCGTGGGGATTGATGAGCGTTATGCACACAATTTTAACCTCAAATTTGTGGCAGGTAGAGACTTCACGAATGAAATTTGTGCCAAAGGCTCTGACCTTAATAACCAACTGATTATCAACGAGAAAGCAGTTAAGGAATTAGGTTTTGAGTCCCCTGCTAAGGCAATTAATCAGCGGATTATTTGGCAAGATAAACAGTACGAAATCTTGGGCGTTATCAAAGACTATCACCACTTGGGTTTACGCCAATCCATTGACCCAATCATTTTTTATCCCACCAAAGATATTCATTATTTTACTGTTACACTTACGGCAGACAACATACAATCAAAAATGGGAAATTTGGAAGCACTTTACCGACAATCTTTTCCAAATAATCCTTTCGATTATTTTTTTGCTGATGAAAATTTCAACAAGCAATACAAGTCCGAATTACAGTTTGGCAACATCTTCACGAGTGCTTCGATGTTGGCAATTTTCATTGCTTGCTTAGGGCTTTTCGGCTTGGCAACTTTCACGGCAGAACAACGTACCAAAGAAATAGGCATCCGAAAAGTTTTGGGTGCTTCGGTTACTCAAATCGTACAATTACTGTCAAAAGACTTCATTTTATTAGTCATTCTCGGCATCGTGATTGCCTCACCCATTGCCTATTATTTAGCGAATAAATGGCTACAAGATTTTGCGTATAGAATTGATATTGAATGGTGGATTTTTGCTTTGGCAGGAATTGTAGCGATTGTAATTGCCTTATTGACAGTGAGTTACCAGTCGATTAAGGCAGCTTTGGCGAATCCTGTGAAGAGTTTGCGGACAGAGTGATTATGGTAAAATAAATATTCAAGAAAAACGTTCAAATTTGAGTATTAAAGTCTCCACATTAAATCCAAACAACCATGAAAAAAACACTTAGCATCACACTGTTATTATTCACAAATTTATTGGGATTGTATGCACAAAATACTTCCGTAGAATCAGGAAAAGCCTATGAATATCTACAAAATGAACGTAAGAGAGCTGACCTTGTTTTAGGAGATGCCAAAATGCCCCCAATTGATAGTTTGAAAAAAGCCGAGAAGATTTTGCAAGATGCCCTTGTCTATTTCTATACTGACAAAGTACAAGCATTGGCAAAAACCGATAAGTATCTTGCTGGAAGAGAAACGGACATTAATTTCGATTTGTCAGTCATTAAAATTAAAATGGGACAACCAGATGTTGCCATTGCTTTATTGAAGAAAAACCTAATGAGCAAGGATGCAAGTGCTTACGCAAAATGGATGAAAAATGATGCAGTTTTCGAGAATGTAATTAAATCGCCAGAATTGTCTCCTATTTTTAAAAAATTTGAGGTTGAAAGTAAAATTTTCAATAGAACTGCCATTCAGACATTCTACCAGCCCAATATTTCAGAGGCAGAGAAAATTGCGGGGCTTTCAAAATTTTGGTCAGAAGTCAAGTATAATTTTGCTTATTTTCAGAATGTTCCTGATTTAGATTGGGACAAACTTTATTTGGAATATATACCATTGGTACAAAACACAAAAAGTACCTTGGAATATTACAAAGTCATGCAAAAGTTCTGTGCATCCCTAAAAGATGGACACACTAATATCTGGTCATTTTCCAATGTTATTCGAGACTCAACAGCATTTGCACCACCTATCAGAACAATGTTGATTGAAGATAAAGTGCTGATTGTTAATGTCTTAAATGACAGTCTTGAAAAATCTGGCATGAAAACGGGTATGGAAATATTGAGTATTGATAAAACACCTGTAAAAGAATACGCCAAAAGTATTATGCCTTACCAAAGTAGCTCAACACAACAAGATTTGATACTTCGCACTTATACATATAGCCTTTTGAGGGGCAATAAAGACCAAGCCATTGAATTAGAACTACGAGATATTGATGGCAAAATCGTTACCAGAAAATTACCTCGGAAAGGCTACCCAAAGCCCAAAATGAATGAACCTTTTGAGTTTAAAATCCTTCCAAATAAAGTAGCATATTTTGCCATCAACGAGTTTGAAACTGACAAAGCTCAGAAGAAATTTATGAGTATTTTTGATACGCTTGCTAATACGAACGCCCTTATTTTGGATATTCGTAGAAATGGAGGAGGAAATACCAATTATGCCATTTTGGGTTGTTTAACAGATAAGCCCATTAAAAAAAACCAGCAATTTGTACGACGATATATACCGACTTATCGAGCTTGGGGAAATGAGGAAGGTATTGTTTGGCAACAAGAATTAAGTATGAACGCAATGCCAAATGGGGAAAAATTATACACCAAACCCGTTATTCTACTGATTAGTCCACAAACGGGTTCTGCTGCTGAAGATTTTGCTGTAGCTTTTGATAGCATGAAGCGGGGTAAAATGATTGGAGAAGCCACGGGCGGAAGTACAGGGCAACCATTGATGATGACTTTGCCAGGGGGATTGATGGCACGAGTTTGTACAAAACGAGATTTATACCCCGACGGAAAAGTTTTTGTAGGAATAGGTGTTCAACCTGACATAAAAATTAGCCCGAAAGTAGCTGATATAATTGCTGGTAGAGATACTGTTTTGGAAGGGGCTTTGGAGTATTTGAGCCAGCAAAAATAGGTACTTGAATCCTTGTATTTTTAATGTTAAAATCAGAGATGGTTAATCGTGTGAAGAGTTTATGAACAAAGTAATTTTCAATCAAAATAGACCTCTTTCTCAGGATTATCTCTATACTCAAACATCATTTTTATCTGTGAATACACATTGCGTGGTTCAGATAGTGGGGGCATCTTTTCTAAACTAAAATACTGAATATCAGATGTTTCAGTGGTGTTTTTGGAAACTGTACCCCCTATTTTCTTACACAAAATAAAAATCTTATAAACATACCAACCTTCGGGCGGATGAGGATGATTCCTTTTATCAATTACCGCTAAAAGTCTTACCGTTTTTACATCTAAACCTGTTTCTTCTCGTACTTCTTTTACAGCAACCTCCGCAGGTGTGTAACCCACATCTGCCCATCCACCAGGCAATGACCAACAGCCATCTACTTTTTCTTTTACCATCAAAATTTCTCCTGATTCATTAAAAACCACCGCCCGAATATCCACTTTTGGGGTTTGATAACCGTCTCTTTCTTGGGTAAATAAATTTCCGATTTTTTCGATGGGTTCATCAGTTAAGTTACTCAAAATCTGGACACTTAGTTGAGAAATTTCTTCATAACGTTCACGGTCAAAGGGCTTATCTTCGCTATAAAAAATACCCGCTTGGGCGATGGATTGAAGGCGTTTGGCGATGGAGAGGAGATTTTGGTTTTGCATTGATTTGAGTTTTTTGGTGGTAAAATACACAAAAAGAGGGATTAGATATATAACCTAATCCCTCATAATATTTAGCTGATTCTTAATTCGGCTTCGGAGCTTTATAATTCAAAGGCTTCCAAGTATTATTTTTAGAATTTACATCTGGAAAAACATGGTCTGGGTCGATGGTTACGGACTTCAAAGGCAAATTAGTTGTACTCTTAAATGTCCAAGAACCCCCTCTTTGCCAAATCTCGATGGGCAATGTAACTCTTTCCTTTGTACCACCTACCATTTCCATTTCTACGATGGCTGGCATGGCTAATTTTTCTAAATTTTCAATCGTAATAATTGCTCCATTTTTAGGGTCTTGTTCGATGTACTGCACATCTTTCACCGACTGGTCAAGTTTCCAAACTTCATAAAACCAACCTCTCCAAAACCACGATAAATCCTCCCCAGCAGCATCTTCCATCGTTTTGAAGAAGTCATAAGGCGTTGGATGTTTGAATGCCCAACGTTTGATATATTCACGGAAAGCATAATCAAAACGCTCAGGTCCAAGGATTTGCTCACGCAACATTTTCAAGCCCAAGCCTGGTTTAAAATACGCCTCAAAACCTAATCCATTGGGTTGAATCACGTCTGGAATGTTCATAATGGGTTCGGCAGATTCACGGAATATTTGCTTCGACATTTGGTGCATATCCATTTTTGCCCCTTTGTATTCGCCCTTATTGAAATCATCCGTTGAATAAAAATTGATGAAAGTATTAAAACCTTCATCCATCCAAGCAAACTTACGTTCGTTTGAACCCACAATCATCGGAAACCAGTTATGCCCAAATTCGTGGTCAGTTACGCCCCAAAGGCTTTCCCCTTGACTTGAGTTTCCACAAAAAACAATTCCAGGGTACTCCATTCCACCCACAACACCCGCAACGTTTGTCGCTACTGGATAAGAATATTCGTACAACCATTTTGAGTAATATTCAATGCACCCCTTCACGTATTCAGTCGAGCGAGACCACGCTTTGTCTCCCGCTGATTCAGAAGGATAAGCTGACATTGCCAATGATTTTTTGCCACTTGGCAAATTGATTCTGGCGGCATCAATGATAAAGGCTTTTGAAGTTGCAAAGGCAACATCACGAGCCATCGAACAACGGAATTTCCAAGTGATTTTACCGTCTTTTTTCGGTCTTGAGTTATCTTTTCCAACCTCATCTTTCTCAATAATCATCACCGTTTTATCACTATTGGCTGCCTCAGCTAAACGCTTTTGTTGCTCAGAAGTCCAGCATTCAGTTGGATTGGTCAATTCGCCCGAACCTACCACGATATGCGATGCAGGTACTGTAACGGCATATTCAAAGTTGCCATATTCCAAATAAAACTCACCCGCTCCCAAGTACGGAAGCACGTTCCAACCCTCAACGTCATCGTACACACACATACGAGGATACCACTGGGCGAGTTCGTAAATCGTGCCGTTTTTGGCTTCCTGCGTACCCATGCGGTCAGAGCCATATTTTGGAATATTGAATGAAAAAGCAATCTTAATTTTGGCAGCTCCTGTGCGTTCCACCAAAGGCGAAGCCAACTTGATTTGTAAGCGAGTATCAGTTACATAAAAATCCGCAGGACGACCATCAATCGTTACGGATTTTACTTGATAACCACCCTCAAAACCTGTATTCCCAAAACGTCCACCCGAGATTGGAGTCGTCAATCCACCACGAGATTTGGTATTAAATTGGTTTTGGTCTAACTGTAACCAAAGGAAATTGAGTTTATCAGGAGAGGCATTTTTGTAGGTAATTTCAACGTCTCCGTCCACCGTATTCTTGACATCGTCCAACGAAACATTAATCTTATAATCAGCCGAATTTTGCCAATAATTAGCCCCAGGTGTTCCTGAGCCACTACGAGTAGGCGTTGAGAGGGTATAATTGAACAGCGGATTAAATAAGTCATACTGACTATAATTTGATTTTTGCGGTGCTTGTTGAGCCGTGACCCCGAATGTAGCAAGCAGGGCGGTTGCTGCGAGAAAGATTTTTTTCATTTTAAGAATTAGATTGCGTGAATAATTTGAATTGACAATTTAAGGAAATAACTCGAAAATATAGACATTTGTTACCCTGTGATTCCCTATGATAAAACCCTGTTTTTCGATGAGTTTTGTTACGAAACGATATTAATCGAATTTTTCTGTAATTTTGTAAAAAAGACAATCCAACCATTGAACTTAGCATTTTTTCATAACAATATCCTAAACCCTGAGAGATTTCCAAAACCTCAAAGGGTTTCTTTTTATAAACAGTTCATTAAAAAGCTAAAGTGTAAAACTTACAACTTACGATTTACGACTTCTATACTGCCTACTGCCTACTTCTTACTTTTTACTATCTCTCTCTTTCTCTTCTCGCAAAAAGTAGAAGCAAAAGGTGGAATTGGTCCAGATAACGCCTTTTATTTGGTTCATGATTATCAAAATGACTGGCAAGTTTTTGACGAAAAATACAAAGCATATGTGCCTTACGTGCGTGAGCTTCACCAAGGCTATAATTCATTCAGTCTGTTTTTTGACATAGAAAATTACAAAGGCTACAAGGTTTTGTATTTTTCAGAAAAAGAGAACTATTTATTCTTGGATGCTTCTTTACAGAAAAAACTACCCGTGTCCTCTTGGGTGATTTTGGATGTGGATAGCTTACAACGGGTCTTTGGTAAATCCAAATTATTTCTCACCATTTACGGTACTAATACCAACGTTGAGAACATTAATATTCAGATAGGGAATAAGATTTCAAAATCCCAAAAAGCTGTACAAATGGGAGCGTCTCTTTTGACAATTTTACCAAGAGAAATATCACCATTTCAAAATTTTTTTGTTTTTGGCTTAATTTTTTTAGCTTGCTTTTACGCTTTTTTGTTTAATTTTCAACCTAAGTCTTTTGAGCGTTTTTTTAGCTTTAAAGATTTATTGACCATCACTAAAAGAGACGATTCATTTATCGTAAATAAGCCTTTTGACTTAGGGAATATCCTTTTCGTAGTAAATTTGAGTCTGACACTCGCTTTTATCTTCATGCTCATAACAAATGAAAAAAGTAACCTTTTTTCAGCCAGTAATATTCTGAAAGATGGTGAAACATTAGGTACATTGATGCTTAATTTTTTAGAAATATCCTTCATCATTCTTGTATCACTTATCTTTAAATACTTAGCACTGAGAGTATTGTCTAATCTTTATCGACTCGATAATATTACCAATATTCATTACTTCAAAATAATTCAAGCTTCAAGTTTATTCTTTTTGGTTATTCTGGTTGTACTGACCTTTAGTACCGTCTCAGTCCCAAATATTATACAAAATGCCCAAGAATATCTCTTCATACCAATTACATTATTTTATATTGGAAGATTAGCCCTGCTGTACTTCGCTATAAATAAGATGACTACACTAAAAAATCTGTATTTATTTTCGTACCTTTGCATTGTTGAATTAATCCCTCTAATCGTAGGCATCCGTTTTGCTCTTTGAGGACGGATTTCCACAAAGATTAGCCCCACATTATAATCCAAGTTCAAAGCATTGACTATGAGCGAAAATACAGTAACCGCACATCCAGATCGATTGACCAAAGTAACCAGCATTTTAGTTACGCAGAGCCGTCCAACTGACGAAAAATCACCCTATTTTGAGTTAGCAAGACGTTACAATATAAAGGTTGATTTCCGCCCATTTATCGAAGTACAAGGTATTGCGTACAAAGAATTCCGCAAAGACAAGATTAATATTCTCGAACATACGGCAATCATTTTTACGAGTCGTAACGCCGTTGATCATTTCTTTCGTATATGCAAAGAAGCCCGAATAGAAGTACCTGCTGACATGAAGTATTTTTGTATCACCGAACAAACTTCTAACTACCTACAAAAATATATCGTAATACGTAAGCGTAAAATTTTTACAGGTACAAAAACGGCGGCTGAATTGTTGGAATTAATCAAGAAACATAAGACCGAGAAATTCTTGTTTCCATGTTCTGATAAACGTACTAATGATATTCCAGGGTTTATGGGAACAAATGATTTGCACTTGACCGAAGCCGTTATGTACGAAACAGTTTCATCGGATTTGTCTGATTTAGAGGACGTTACCTACGACATTTTGGCGTTTTTTAGCCCATCTGGCATAACGTCATTGTTCCATAATTTTCCAGATTTCAAACAAAATAAAACTCGCATAGCAGCTTTTGGTCCAACTACGGCAAAGGCTGTTTCGGATGCTGGATTGATTTTGGATATTCAAGCACCACTTCCCAATGCTCCATCCATGACGGGAGCTTTGGAATTGTATATTAAGAAAGCGAATGGGATTTAAGATTCTGTAAGTTCCTAAAAAAAAAGCCTGTGAGACGATTGTTTCACAGGCTTTTTGATTTTTGAACTAAGATGAAATTAGGTCTCTAAATCTTAACACAGACATATTTTGAGTAGCGACTCTGAGGTCTGAATGAAAATGAGTAAATTGCAATGCAGTACAATTCTATACAAATCATACCCCAAAATCACGATATGATACAACCAGCTAACCATGCAAATAACTTTGATTTCATCCGTTTTTTAGCTGCCTCATTTGTAATTATTACTCATGCTTATGCTATCAAAGGTTTTCCTGATGGAAATGACTTTTCGGGTCAGCTAATTGGTGAACTTTATCCTTTTTCATTTTTTGGGGTCAGGATTTTCTTTTTAATTAGTGGCTATCTAATCTTACAAAGTTTTGAAAGAAAAAAATCAAACCTTGATTATATGTGGAAAAGATTCCTCAGAATAATACCAGGGCTTTTTGTATTAATTATGCTAATGGTTTTTTTGTATGGACCTCTTTTTAGCTCTTACTCTCTCAAAGAATACTTCTCGAATCCACAAACCTATCAAATGCTTTGGTCGATTGTACTTTATAGAATTAATGGTTATTTACCAGGGGTTTTTGCAGTTGATAAAAATACCGAATTATTGGGGTCGCTTTGGACTTTACCCTATGAGTTCTCAATGTATATTGGTATCATGGTATTGGGCTTTTTTAAAATTCTCCATAAACGGTATTTCAACCTAATTATTTGGATAGGTCTGATAGGTATCTGCGTCTTTTACCCAACATATTTTAAAGAAATACTTGGACATTCATACATTCCATTTTTAAGACTATCATATTGGAGTATCATCGAATTTTCAAACTTTTTTGTGGGGGGAATGCTTCTCTATCAATTCAGAGATATTATAAAATACAGATTCTCTATTTTTCTATTTATCATATTACTTTTCAGCATTAGCATTTATTTTGATAACCAATTTTTTGTTAGAGTAATCATTTATAGCTTGTTACCCTATTTTATTTTCTATTTAGGAAATTTAAAAGGATGGTTGAATCGTTTTGGCAAATACGGAGATTTTTCATACGGTATTTATATTTATGGATTTCCTGTTCAACAGATGCTTGTTTTTTTGACGAAACATGAAATGTCAGTTTTAGAATTACAAATTTTATCTTTTGCTACGGTATTGCCTTTAGCGTTTTTGTCATGGCATTTAGTTGAAAAACAAGCTTTAAAATTCAAAAATAAGTTTGCCAATCCAGTTTATGACCATGCTCATTACACTCAACCCATAAAAACTAATAAATCATCATAGTTTCATCAATCTCGTTTGCCCAAGCATTTATTTAAATATTCGTAAATCACTTTCTGTTAAAAATTACGTAATTTTGTATATAAATTTTGTAAAAATGGTTCACTGTCGATTTATTGTAGGGGTGTATGGCATATCAATGCTGTCAATTTAAGAAATTTGTTCGACTAACGCTGGTAGGGTTTTGAACCCTACCAGCGTTCAAACGGGGTTATTAAAATATATTTTGACAAAAGTAAATCCTTAGGTTGACAGCATTGGTATACGATATGCCCCTACAATAAATCGACAGACAAACCTCAAATTGACGAATTTCGTCGAAAATCCAAAATAAAATCATGTCATACGGTCTTTTAGAAGGAAAAAGAGGAATCATCTCAGGAGCATTAGACTCTAACTCAATCGCTTGGAAAGTGGCTCAACGTGCCAGACAAGAAGGTGCAATCATCACGCTTACCAACGCCCCAATCGCTATGCGTATGGGCGAAATCAATAAATTGGCAGAAGAATGTGAGGCTCAAATCATCCCCGCCGATGCTACTTCGGTGGAAGATTTAGAAAAACTTTATACAGGCTCAATGGAGGCATTGGGTGGGAAAATCGATTTTGTATTACATTCAATCGGAATGAGTGCTAATATCCGCAAAAACCGCCCATACAATGATTTGAACTACGATTGGTACATGAAATCTTTGGACGTATCGGCTCTTTCGTTCCACAAAATGTTGCAAGTGGCTGATAAATTAGACGCTATCAATCCAAATGGTTCGGTAGTAGCTTTGTCGTATATTGCAGCTCAACGTTCATTCCCTGACTATACAGATATGGCTCAGGCGAAGGCGATGTTAGAGTCTATCGCACGCTCGTATGGTTATGTATATGGAAAGAAAAATGGAACTCGTGTCAATACCGTTTCTCAGTCGCCAACCAAAACTTCGGCAGGTACAGGAATCTCTGGATTTAATGCCTTCTATGAGTATGCTAATCAAATGTCACCATTAGGAAATGCTACGGCAGACGAATGTGCGGACTACGTGATTACCTTATTTTCGGATTTAACGAAAAAAGTAACGATGCAAAATCTTTTCCACGACGGCGGATTCTCGGCGGTGGGTATTTCAGAAGAAATTGTGGCGAGAATGGAGGCGTAGTTATAGTTCTGTGTTCTTTTTTCTGAGTTGTTACAATGATTATTATATTCACCACAAAAGGCACAAAAGGAATCAATAGTTTCAGTGCAACAATACTTTTGTTTTCTTTTGTGCCTTTTGTGGTGTAAAAAAAGGAAATGACATTCAGTAATGAGTGTCATTTCCTTTTTAGAAAATACCAAAATTCAAATTTTCTAATTAAATTTCGTAAACATTCAAAAACAAACGAAATACCATGAAAAAATTATTTGTAATAGCCTTGTTTTTAGGTACTTGTACAACGATTTGGGCAAATCCAACTCCCATTAAGAAACCCATTTTTCAGAAATCCATTGTGGCAGATAGCCTTGATGAATTTGTAGGAGAATATAAAATGTCCGAATATTTTGCTTCGTATAAAGTGACCAAAGACGGTGGATTTTTGTACGGAGAGGCTGACAGCTACGGGAATAATAAATTACTAAAACAAAAAGAAGCTGACACCTACGTTTCTACGAGTTCGTATGGTACTACCGTTATCTTTTTGCGTGATGCAATAACTAAAAAAGTAATGGGTGTAAAGCTACTTTTACAAGGAAATGAGGTGATTGGGAAGAAGTAGTTGGGAAATTAAAAAAAACCTATCAGAATGTTCCAAAAGCCATTTTTTGTAAATCTTTGGAACATTTTTTGCTTATGAAAAGTACAATAGTTATTTTCGTATAATAATAACCTGCTGTTAATCAGACCATTAATCCATAAACTCCTTCATCAAATGAATATTTTAGCTCAAAAACGCTTAGTTTTTAGTGATTTATACATCATTAAAAAGTCAAAAATTTTATCTTTTTATACATTCTCAAAAGTATTTCCTTTACTTTTTATGATTATTTTTTCAAGCAATTTCTCAAATGCTTCTATTGTATTACAACAAAAACCTACGACCAAAACCACTCCCAAACCTTCTTCATCTACTACGAAAGTCGATAAGGACAAACTGAAAGCTCGCTTGAATAAAAACAAGAAAAAAGCGATTGTGAAAAAAGATACCTTACAAGATATCGACCCCGCAAATACGGGTACGCCTTTGTATCAAAATAATAATTAATGAAGTATCGGATTTTAGGGGTTGGGATTAGTTTTAAATAAACAGAGATTCTTATCATCAACTATTCCATTTTAATAATCAAGAACAAATTTTATATATTAACCCAAGCATGAAAAAATTATTCCTTACCCTCCTTCTGGGAATGTTTGTGTACGCAACTGGCTTCGCACAAACACAAGATCTAAACACAGCCCTCAAATTTATCAAAGCTGGCAACACTTTACGTGAGGTAAAACAGTATGACCAGTCAGAGGAATACCTCAACAAAGCTCTCAATATTGTCAGAAATAAGGACAAATATTGGGAGGCTGCTGCCTACGAAAACTTAGGTTTTTTGTACCGTGACCAAGATAACACACTCGAAGCGGGACGTAATTTCCAAAAAGCCATCGACATTTATCGTAGTTTGAAGATGTCCATGTCAGAAAAGGCATTGACTCAACTAATGGCTGGTATGAAAGAAACCGAAGAGTTTTTTGCAGGCATTGACATTGGTTCAAAGGGCGTAAAGTTGAGTATTATTGGCGTTTCGATTTCTGCCAAAAAAGGCTTGACGTATAACCTAAAGAAAAGTATGTCAATCAACACCGAACCAAGTGCTTTGTCGGCAACGGCTATCAGAGAAACCGCTGCGGCAGTGAGAGACTTGATTGATACGGCAACGGTTAAGAATGGCGTAATTGCTGACCGTCTATTCGTAGTTATGAGTAGTGGTTTGAAACAAGCCATGGACAAAGCCCCAGGTAAAGACGTTGAATTATCAAATGCTAT
This sequence comes from Cytophagales bacterium, assembly GCA_013298125.1. Lineage (GTDB taxonomy): Bacteria > Bacteroidota > Bacteroidia > Cytophagales > Spirosomataceae > Arcicella. The sequence continues at coordinate 18,719 of JAAFJP010000017.1, forward strand.
CAGAGATGCTATCAAAAATCCAAGTTTGAAATTAGATTTAATCTCGGCGGAAGATGAAGCAAAATATGGTGCATTGGCAATGATTGTTCCTGAGTTGCATATGTCATCATCTATTATGGATATTGGCGGAGGCAACGTGAAAGGAGGATATTTATTGAGTCGTTCAAAATTTGAAGCCGTAAACTTTCCCTATGGTACAAAAGCCTTCGGCAAAATCGTAAAAACAAAATATCCAGATGCTGATATCAAAGGATATATTGCTGGCGTAGATGCTGAAATCGCCCCTGTACGTGAGGAAATGGCAATAGAGATGAACCGCAAGACGGGTTTGAAAAATCGTAAAAATGTGTATTTATTAGGAGGAATTGCCTTCGTGATGAATACATTGTTACACCCTGAACGTGCCGCAATCATTGGTCGTCCACAGGAAGTTTCTTTGGAGGATGTTAAAAAATTCCGTCAAATGGCGGTAACTAACTACGAAGAATTGATAACACCAGACTTAGGTAAAATTGCAGACCCAATCACCAAACAAATTGCAGAAGAAGACGTAAAATTGATTACGACTAAGTTATACAATAATCAAGACATCATTGCAGGAGCAACCATTTTGGAAACTGTTATGAAAGAATATGCTCGTGACGGTGTTCAGAAGCGTTTTTATTTCATCAAAGGTGGTGACGTGGCATGGATTTCGGGTTATATTTTCAAACTGATTTCGGATGATTATTTGGTGAAGAAAGAGCTTTAATTAATTAACAATCAGCATTGAACAATTAACAAAAAGCCGATTCGGAATTAATAATTCCGGATCGGCTTTTACATTATTATTGTTAATTGATAATAATTTATTGTCAATTGAAATTACCCCACCAAATTCCGATAATCTTCTCTTGATTTCAAAATTACTTCATGGGCAACGGCTGCACCGTAAACTTCATCAATATCAACTGCCACTTTTTCTTCGCCTGGGATATTTTTGTAGGTCAAAAAATAGTGAACCAAACGGTCAATGATTGCCTGTGGACAATCTGACATATCTTTCCAATTTCCGTACATCGAATCGCCTTTCAGCACGGCAATAATTTTGTCGTCAGCTTCTCCTTTATCAATCATTCTGATGCCTCCAATCGGAATTGCTTGACAAATAATGTCTCCGTGTGTGATGGTTCTTTCTGATAAAACCAAAATATCCAAAGGATCGCCATCGCCTTTTTCGATGTTTTTCCCAGATTTTTCACGGGCTAATTCCGCAATATTTTCGCCACAATAAGTCTGTGGGACAAAACCATAAAGGGCAGGAACGATATTTGAGAATTTCTGAGGACGGTCAATTTTCAAATAACCAGTCTCTTTGTCAATTTCATATTTTACCGTATCTGTGGGTACGATTTCGATGAATGCAGTAACAATTTGTGGCATATCAGCGCCAATCTGGATACCGTGCCAAGGGTGCGATTTATAAAAATTTCTTTGCATACTTTGCTATGGATAAAAAATGGGTGATTTTTTTTTAGGTTTAGCCGTTTTCACTTTCTTTTTCATCGCTATAATTGTAAATGGATAAATATAATTTCTTAGAATAATTTTATTTAATACCTAAACAGATTTATTCTAAGGCAAAGATACTTGAAATTATGCAATTTTTATTCTTTCCTAAAAATGTAATCTCATCTGTACTTTTACCTCCGAACGATGCGAAAGAGGGATTTCCTCCAAACCCGAACTAAACGTATCGCCATCAAATAAATCCGTTCTCGCCCAACGTACCCACGCATCAATATTCTTGGAAATTTTATATTGAGCCATCAGATAATGTCTGACTCCGTGTTGATAATAAGCGGGAAATGAGAAGGCATACAGCACATCTTGCTCATAAAAATACTGACGATTATCATAATCATCGGTCTTAAAAAATGCTAAACGGCTTGAAAATGACCACTTTCCTAAATCTGCATTAACATCTTGGGCAATGGCAAACCCTTGCGTAAAGTCCTGACCGTCAAACTTATACGTACTATATGAGGCACGGGTCTGGATATTCCAAATCTTGGAAATTTTATAATCTAAGTTTGCTACAAATACCCGTCGAGTACGGTCACGGACAACAGTTATTTCACGAGTTTTCTCTTTGCCTTTGTCGATATACGTCTCTGTGATTTTGGTATTTTCTTCCTTATTTTCTTGCCTGAATTGAAAGAAAATTTGTAAAGTTTTCTTAGGTTGATAGGTGATTCTTCCTAAATAATCGAAGCCCGAAGTGGGTAATTTATCCACCAAATACCGATACCAAGGAAAGTGGAAATAATCAAAATAACCAGAGACAGACCATTGCTTTGTGAAAGCGTGTTTTGCTCCTAAATAAAATCCTCTTTCATTGATATTTCGTGAATTTTCGGAGAAACCATTAGCATAAAAACTATGAAAATCTCGGTCATAATTTCTGAATAAAACGGAGAAATCTGTCTTCTTCCCAAGGCTTCCTAATACGCCCGAAACTGCCCCAAGTCCACCGCTTGACGAACGAGCAACTTCTCCAAAGAAGCTCAAATTCTGATAATTATAGTTGTAATGCAGACCCAATAAAGTATTCTGAGTTCCTGCAAATTCATACTTATTATAGTCTTTATCAGCCTTCTGAATCTTCTTGTCAAAATTGGTTTGTAGAGCCGTAAAGCCTATTTGGAGCGAATTGTCCTTATTTTTGAAAGTAATATCCGTTCCAAAATCTTCTTCCAAAAGACTTCCTTTATCTTCTATTTCGGAGGGAGTTCTGTGTAAGCCAGAAGTTTGTAAAGAAGAAGCATATTCCAAGTTTGTGGCTTTGTCAATCACGATATTTCCATCACGACGAAGGCGAGAATAGAAGCCTGTAATATCAAAGCGACCCAATTGATAAGTGGCGGCAGCACCTCTAAAAAAATTGTTTTCTAAGGTAGAAGTATAAGGTCTTATGCCCAATTGATTTCTGCGTGTGGTCAAGACAGTTTCTGAACCTTTGCCAATATAAAATCCAGCGGATGAGATTAGTCCTTGTCCTAACTGCAATTGATAGTCGCCCAAGGTAATATTTTTCCAATGACCTTTATTTTGAAATTGTAAGTGAAATGATTTAAAATCAGTCAGTTGGGATTCTCCTTCGTCTTTTTCGAGGGTGAAACCAAGGCTAAAATCTTTTTGAGAAAACATCTTATAACGTGCGTACAGCTTCAAAGGCGAACCTTCATAACGCACTTTGCTGGTAGAAGTAGGTTCGGTAAATCCTTTTTTCGTTTCCAAAATTTGGGCATATCTCAACAACAAATATTGATTAGAACCGTCAAAACCATCCGTCAAAGAGCCAAAAGAAAGTCCATCAGCTTTGACGGCTACGAAGGGAATTAGCTTGTAAATAGTTGGTAAATCAAAATCTGGAATAGCCTGTAACTCATAGATAGACAGCAAGTTACCCGCTTTTTGACGATACTGAAAGAAGGAGTTGAGTTGTTTTTCAGAAAGCACATAAACCGAAGCCAATTGCTCACGAGAGACGTTATTGAGGTCGATGGGATTGAGGTAATTTTGGTAAAGTGATTCAAACAAATCCTCATTCACCCCGCCGTCAGGATTACCTACAATGTCTTGAATAAAATTACGGATATTGATTTCTTTGCGAGGATACTCTTGGGCATAAATCGTGAAAGTACACACCGATAGACAGATGAGTAGTAGTCGTTTCATGGAAATTTAATGATAGTGGTTTGAAATAAAAAAAGCTCATCTTTTCAAATGAGCCCAAGTAAATATTATTGATTTTTTTTTGATAGTGCTTTTACTTTCTCTTTTGAAAGACCAGTGCATTCACAAATAAAATCTATTGTCATACCTTTTTTCAACAGATTAATTGCTGTTTTTTCAAGACCTTCCTCACGTCCTTCCTCACGTCCAAACTCACGTTCCAGACGTTGCACTTCTTGATAGAAGTATGTTTTCCGAATATCTATCCCAGTAATTGGCATATCTCTGATTTGTTTAATCGTTTCTGTTTCTAAATTACGTAATTCTGATAAAATCTCCAAACGAAAATAGCACTTTTGCAAAAATGTATCATCCTCAACGACTGCACGAAGTCTATCCAAAATATTGGAAATCACTTGTTTAGGGTTTTCTTTTTGAAAATCTCCCAAAATCGCTAACATCACGGACTCTGGTAAATTAGAGTCCAAGAGTGTGTGGTAATTTATTTCAGAAAGATTGGATATTTTAAAGTTAAACTTCAAATTGGGATGCTGAATAGAATCCCTCATGGTCATCTTTTCTTTACCTACATAAATCAACAGTTGTTTCACTGGTAAATCTTCATTTCGTGCCAAAACTTCATAATAGTCCAACATTCTGTAATGAATCAGTGTATCATTTTTAGTCTGAAACTCAATTTGAATGATGTATTCCTCTTTCCCTAAAACTTTACAGGCAAAATCCATTCTTCGTTCCTGAGTACGTTTTAGCGTGGTATCTATCACTCCAATATCCTCTTTTTTTATTCCATATTCTTCCGAAATAAAAGGCAAGAATAAATCTATAAACAATTCTTTCAAGACTTTATCAAAATCTTGGTGATTTATCTTCACTTTCGCCATAATCTACTGAAATTTCCTACCCACAACTTCCAAGAAATCATTGGCTTCTTCGGCTGCCATTATCCAGTTGTATTTTGGAGCTAACGCCTTGTTCATCAGGTTTTTAGCATCCGTAAAATTGATACAATTATCTAAATCTTCAACGGCTTTATTATAGGCATTAATGTCTCCTTCAAAGAGTCTGCCGATAAACACAAACTTCTGATTCAAACTTACTCCATCAACAATACTTCTGATTGGGCGACTAAATGCCAAGTCCGAAAGTGGCGTTCCGCTATTGATTACTTCTTTTTTCAACAAGTCATTCACCGTTGGCAAATCATCCGTAAAAGTGTCATTCAGACGGTCAAATCCTGGGAGTTTGACATCAGCAATTGGACCTTCTTGTTCAAATCTTGCTTGTACTTGGGCAACCGTTGGCAGAGGTGCATCTTCATCGTCAAGTTCCTCATCGTCTGGGTCAATGTCAAAAAATGATTGTTGCATTTTCAGCGAAGAATTATCCTGAGCTACAACCTTTTCAGCCGTTGATTTTATTAATGCTTCCTTATTTAGAGGTACTGTCGTCGAAAACATCTCCAAATATTTATCTGGATTCTCGAATTCTCCTTTTTCTGCAATATCATTCAACCAACTCAAAGCGGTAGTTACATAAACTTTTTGCTCATCACCCAATTTCTCAGTCAATGCCTTCGATACATGACTGTTGATTTTGGTATATTTTGATAATTGAGCCAAACGTTCTTTGGTCAAAGTAAAATCTGGCGAATCACGCACATATTCGTCAAAGTGCTTGCTTGGGTCTAATAAAAGTATCAAAGTACGATTAACGGCACTGGCAAACATAGGCTCAAAGTCCTCACGTTTCACCATGATATGTTGTGAAACTGTGTTCATAAAAGTCTTCAAGGCTTCTTTAACTTCTTCATGTTCAAAATTAAAAAATGGACTTTTAAAAGTTTCGATATTTGCTTTCCAACGTTCAAAAAGGTCACTCACCACAAACATATTCACCTGAGCTACATTGCTCAACTTCAAGGTTTGCTGACCGTTGATAGTGGTCATTCTACTAAAAAAATCATCACATACTTTGGCAGCGTACTGGCGTGCGTAGCTTTCTATTGCCGACAAATCTAACTTCATGTTTATCGAAGGGGATTTTAAACTTTAAATATATTATGGGTAAAGATATTGGTAAGGATTAATGAATTCGGAATATGTAGTAGGCAGCGTTCAGTAGGCAGTATTGAGTGACAAAATTAGGATAAATGTCTAACCTTATCATAAGTCGACTCTATTTCACTGCCAACTGCCAACTCAATTTTACTGGACACTTAGTTCAGATATTTACAAATAAAATCTATTTCATATCTCTTGATACAATATCCAAACTGAATATTTCTTATTCAAAATTACATCAATTCATAATGAAGAACGCAAAAACTAAACCAAAGATTTTGGCATAATCAGGAAATAATTTTTTTACGTGAAATTTACACGCAAAAAGACCAATTTGAGTGGATGAAAATTTTAGCATCCCGTCAAATTGGTCTAATTTTATAAATTGTCAATTTTTCCCTAACTCAACTCCAATTTCTCACAAGCCTTCATGGCAGCGGTCTGTTCAGCTTTCTTTTTTGAATAACCTTGACCTACTGAGAATTCTTCGTCTGCAACAAAAATCGTTGCGGTAAATTCCTTGTTGTGCTTCGCTCCTTCTTCTACAATATCAAAACGGATGGTCTTTCCTTCTTTCTGAGCCCACTCAATTACGAGGGATTTGAAGTTTGGATTATTAGACACAACTGTCTCAATATCAAAGTGTTGAGTTAATATTTTTTTGATAATGAATGAACGTGTAAACCGAAAACCTTTGTCTAAATAAATAGCTCCCATCAATGCCTCAAAGGCATCTCCGTACATAGACGTACGTGTGAGAACGGTCTTACGATTTCCGTCATATTCTACCAATTTATCTATTCCCATCTTGCGAGCTACCACATTTAGCGACTCACGGCTCACCATTCTCGAACGGATTTCGGTCAAAAAACCTTCGTCTTTGAATGGGAATTTTTTGAATAAATACTCAGCCGTAACCATTCCCAACACTGCATCTCCCAAAAATTCAAGGCGTTCGTTTGACTCCCTGTAACTTTTAGAGACAGTTTCTTTCGACACTGAGGCGTGCATAAAAGCCAAACGGTACAAAGTCAAGTTGGAGGGATTCTCGCCGATGATGTGTTCGATGGCATTTTTCAGCTTTTTGTCCTTGGGGTCGCTGGAAAAGAATTCGAGGATTGGTGAAAGCATATATTTCAGTGAACAATTATCAATTATCAATTAACAGTTAATAGTTATCCAAAACATTTAGAAGTAAACAATTAATAATCTCGTGACATTTGAACGTAATGAGGAAAAATTGGTAACTAATAATTATTAATTTGGAACTGTTAATTGTTAATTGCTTATTGTTAATTGAATTTATATTTTCTTAAAAATTACCGTAGCATTATGTCCGCCGAAACCGAAACCGTTACTTAGGGCAACGTTGATTTCACGAGGTTGGGCTACGTTTAATGTCAAATTCAAATTATTATCAATCTCTGGGTCATTAGTGAAGTGATTGATTGTTGGTGGTACTAAACTGTGCTGCATCGCCAAGATTGAAGCAACTGCCTCAACTGCACCAGCACCTCCCAAAAGGTGTCCTGTCATTGATTTCGTTGAACTGATATTCATTTTGTATGAATGTTCTCCAAAACAATCAATGATAGCCTTTAATTCTTGCGGGTCGCCGAGTCCAGTAGATGTACCGTGTGTGTTGATATAATCTACTTCTTCGGGTTGGATTCCTGCATCGTCCAAAGCATCTAACATCGACAATAAAGCTCCGTAACCTTCTGGATGTGGGGCAGTTATGTGGTGAGCATCCGAAGAAAAACCTCCTCCGATTAACTCACAATAAATTTTTGCTCCACGGGCAATGGCATGGTCGTATTCTTCCAAAATCAAAGCTCCTGCACCTTCACCAACTACAAACCCATCACGGTCTTTGTCGTATGGACGAGAAGCCGTTTTTGGGTCGTCATTACGTGAGGACATAGCGTGCATAGATGTAAATCCACCTACACTGGCAATCGTCACCGCAGCTTCTGAACCTCCCGTTACGCAAACATTAATTCTGCCCAAACGAATGTAGTTAAAAGCATCAATGATGGCATTATTGGCAGATGAACAAGCTGAAACCGTTGCATAATTTGGTCCACGGAAACCATGACGAATCGAGATATTTCCCGAAGCCGAATCTGCAATCATCTTTGGGATAAAGAAAGGATTGAACTTTGGTGTTCCGTCTCCACTTCCAAAGTACAATACTTCGTCTTCAAAGGTTTTCAATCCACCAATTCCCGAACCCCAAATTACCCCAACTTTATTTTTATTAATCGTCTCCAAATCAAGTCCAGAATCCACAATGGCTTCATCAGATGCTACGATAGCATACTGCGTGAAAGGGTCCATTTTGCGGGCTTCTTTGACATGAAGAAATTTAGTAATGTCAAAGTTTTTTAATTCACAGGCAAAGCGTGTACGGAATTTCTCCGCATCAAATCTGGTGATATAGTCACATCCACTTACGCCATTTTTTAGCCCTTCCCAATATTCAGGAACGGTATTTCCGATGGGAGTCAATGCTCCTAAGCCTGTTACAACTACTCTTTTAAAACTCTTCATGTTTTAGCAAATCTCGGTTAAATGAAAGACACAGATATTTTCTTCCAATTTTATTACAGATTTGTCATCCCGACGAAGGAGGGAACTGATATTCACAACCTCATTCGTAATTTTTAGGGATAAACTATCAGTTCCCTCCTTCGTCGGGATGACAGTGCCGTAATTAATGAAGAAACAAAATGATTCTTCAAATTTGGGAAAATTAATCTGAAAATCAATAAAAATGTGCTAATCTGTCATAAAATTATAGGTCAAAATGATACTACAATTTTAATTTCAAATTAGCACATAAAGAAGTTTGGATTACTTGGCGTTTTCTTCAAGATATGTGATTGCCTGCCCAACTGTTTGGATGTTTTCAGCTTGATCATCTGGAATAGAAACGTTAAATTCCTTTTCAAATTCCATGATTAATTCCACTGTATCCAATGAGTCTGCACCCAAGTCATTTGTGAATGAAGCCTCTGGAGTAACTTCTGCTGCATCAACGCCTAATTTCTCGACGATAATACTCTTTACTTTTTCTGCAATGTCTGCCATTTTTAGAACGATTTTTGGTTAGAAAAACGGTGCAAAGATGATGATAAAAATTAGATTATCAAACATTTTTTTACTTCCGTATTACTATAAAAAGATTTGTTTTACTTTTTCTAAGAATTTTACTAATTTGTTGATAATAAAATACAAATATTCAAATGTGTTAGACAAAAATTAAGACTTGATTTTTGGAAACAAGTCTCAAATTTGCCCTACAAAATTATAAAATTATACGCTAAAAACATAATGAAGCTGCCCCTAAAAGTCCAGCATCATTTCCGAGAGTTGCTCGGGTGATGTTTAAGCCCTCTGCGTGGTATTTTGTAAGCCAATATTCCATTTTCTTTTTCATCGAAGGTAGGATGTAATCGAATGAAGCTGAAAGTCCACCGCCCACTAAAATTAAATTTATGTCCAATATCGCCACCAAATGACAAAGGCTTTCACCTAATAATTCTCCTACTTTTTCAAAAATTTGTATCGCTAATTCGTCACCTTCTGAGGCGGCAGCTACTAACCCTGTAGTGCTAATGGTTTCATCATCAGGCAATTGCGTATTTCCTTGATATTCTTTACGCATAGCATTTGCCATTGACAACAAATCATTTTTACCGATGTTTCTTTCTAATACTCTTCCGTTGCCAGTGGGTGTATGTCCAGGTTCCATGGCGTTACCACGTCCACCTGTGAATACTTTTTTACCAATAATTGCTGCACCGCCTACACCCGTTCCGAGGGTGATGAAGATGTAACTTTCATTAATTTTTTCTTCTCCGAAATAAAATTCGCCCAAAGCGGCAGCATTTGCATCATTTTCTAAATAAAATTCAACACCGTCAAAACGTTTTTTTAGAATATCAACGATTGGCACATTGTTCAATTCTGGAATTGCCGTAATTTCGAGGGGTGTGGTACGGGCTAAATTTATCATGCCAGGCAAACCGATACCGACTTTCTTAATATTCTTATTATCAAGCAATTGAATAGCGATTGCCTCACCCAAACGCTCAACGAAATGACCTGATTTTCGCCAACTTACGCTGTCGTGACTATAAAAATTTGAGATTTGTCCAGTCTCAGAATTTACGATACCCATTTTGACGTTTGTCCCGCCAATATCAATGCCTAAATACTCGGTTGCCATTTAATTTGTTTTATTGGTTAATTAATTTTTCAGAGTTCAAAAGTAGTATTTATTTTTGAAAACGACACGTTATTTCACGCTTTCATGTTTTCCTCCCAACCCTGCACTTTTAAGTTGCTCAACAATCTCAAAAACGGCTGGGCAAACTTGGGTATTCTCCAAAGTCAGGGGCAAAATACTTGCAATATTCTTGCGGTCAGTATGTGGATATTCACGGCACGCCTTCGGACGATATTCGTAAATTGAGCAATAGTTATCATAGCCCAAAAATGTACAGGGCGAAGAGTTCAAGACATAATCTTGGTCAGAATCCAGATGTAAATGTTGCCTTACAAGCTCCGCAGGGCGTATTCTGAGGTGTTTGGCGATACGGTCAATGTCGATGTCCGTGAAAATGGGGCTGGTCGTTTTGCAACAATTGGCACATTTCAGACAATCCACTTTCTCAAAAACTTCCTCATGTTTTGGATGAAATTCTTGGTCTAAATTCTTGATTTTCTTATTTTTAAGACGGTCAAAGAATTTCTTATTTTCGTTATATTTCAGCCGATTTTGAACGTTAAATTCAGCGATATTTTCTTCTGTGTATATCATGGAATGATGTTTGTGATGTAAAATTACTGAATAAAAACGAACCTAATTCATAATAAAATAGGTTTTAGGGATTTGGTGTTAGGTGTCAGTGCAAAATTGCCCAAATTATTACTCATGAATAGTCCAGTAACATTGTTTTTGACCCTTATCACGGTCATTTTTTCTTATCAAGGCTTTCAGAATCAGCGTTTTTTTGATAAATACGCCTTTCAGATTGATGGCATTCTGAAATACAAAGAGTATTATCGTTTGATTTCTTCGGGCTTTTTGCATGGCTCTTGGATGCACTTGGGCTTCAATTTATACACATTTTTCTCGTTTGGAGAAAGCCTTGAAAATGTCGTTGGTAGTGCCAATTTTTTGTTTATTTACTTCGTCAGTTTGATTGGGGGCAATGTTTTATCGCTCTTCATTCATCGTTTTGACGGGCAATATGCTGCCATTGGGGCATCTGGGGCGGTTTGTGGGGTAATATTTGCCAGCATCGTAGTTTTCCCAAATATGGAAATCGGGATGTTTTTAATGCCCTTTTCGATGAGTAGTTGGATGTACGGTCTGTTGTTTGTCTTGATTTCGATTTATGGCATCAGGTCACGTATGAGCAACATCGGGCATGATGCACATTTGGGCGGGGCATTGCTCGGGATGTTGGTTGCCGTGGGACTTTATCCAGAGAGTTTGAAGGAAAATTATCTGCCAATTGTTTTGGTCGTTACGCCCACTTTGGCATTTATCTATCTGATTGCCAAGCGTCCAGATATTTTATTCATCGAAAAATTTACTTTTAATCAAAAAGATTACAAAAATATTGACGATGAGTACAACGAACGCAAATTTGCCCGTCAGCAAGAAATTGACGATATTTTAGAAAAAATCCACGCTAAGGGTTTTGATAGTTTGTCGGAACGGGAGAAGGAGGCTTTGGAGCGGTTTTCGGAGAAGTGAGGTTTTATTCCAAAACAATATTTTTTGACAATACAGATTCTACAAAAATCTTCAAACTCGGATTAGATGGATATAATTTCATCAAAGTTTTATTTTTTCGATAATCTCTCGAAATTTTATCGTAGTCATTGGATTTCTTTTCAAATTTGCCCGCTTTTTCGTGTAGTTTAAAATCACAATTGTTTGTTTTTGATTTGGTGCTATCCGTATAATAAAGTGGCAATAACCAACACTCAATTTCATCAACAGAGATGGCAAATAAAATTCTATCTTGATATTTTTCTAAAAAATCCTGTCCGAACTCATTTGTGATGATTCGTTCAAATTTTTCTCTCACCTTATCTACCAAAACCTCTGGAGCTAACTTCTTACCTGATTCCTCTGTTTGTTTGATGTCATAATGTGTATGCTCTGAAACATCTGTATCTATTTGAATAACAACATATTGAACCCTTTGAAATGACTCTTTAAAATCTTCTGAAATACAATATTGAAAAACATTATACCACCCCCCAAATTCTTGAAGAGACCCTCTTGTGGTTTCGTCAATATCAGGTTGTAAAATTGTTATTTCATCAGAAATGTCCTCTCCTGTTATGCCTAAAAGGATATTTTCTAAAACTGCGTGGTCGGTTTCTCCCTCAGCAATAAGTCCGAATAATGTCATGGAAATTAGAAATTTTTAGGTAATCCGCCGATGTAGCCTCTCATAAATTGTACAGACAATTTTACTGGTTTTTCTCCTTCTGGGACGATGGTAGGCTTAATTCTTTTAGTTTTGGTATGTCCATCTTTATTTCTGGAAACCACCAATAATCTCACTTCATCATCATTCAAATTCAAGCCATCCAAAATCGCTGGATTATGCGTCGTAAAAATCACTTGCTTGTCATGTTTTTTGGCAAGTTTTGTCAGGATTTTGATGAGTTCGATACACAATTTTGGATTCAAAGAAGCATCAATATTGTCGATTGCGAAGAATTTGGGTGTATATTTCGAAATAAATAAGGCAAAATAAAACATCAAAAACAAAAAGCCTTCGTTGGAACTCCGTTGGTCAAAATACTGCAAACCTTCTTCCAAAAAACGGTCTTTTATTCTGATTCTTCTTTCGGTAAACACCAAATCTTTCGGAATTTCAAAGCCCTCAAACCAATCAATTAATTCTAAATTTTCGATGATTTCTTGGAATTCTTCGGGTTGATTTTGATTCATTTCATTTAGCAAATCAAATAAGCCTTCACCACGTATTCCTATCGGACTTGTTCTTTCTTCATCTTCAAACCTTCGTAGAAAAGTATTCTCTGGTGCGTAAATCAAAAAATTAAAATATATTGATTCTTTTTTTTGTATTTTTTTAGGTAATTTTTCAATAAGTTGCTCTAATTCAGTTAAATAAATCTCATTTTCTTTATTATTGGAAGGTTTTATTTTTCCTTGTGCTGATTTGATTAATAAACCAAACTCTGGGATCAAAGCATCAAATAATTCACTACCACTGAATATTCTTCTCCAATTAGAAAATTTATCATTAGCATTATTTAAATTAATATAAGTATTCTCATGACCATTGCTAAAACTTATCACAATATCTTTTGAAGAAGATAACTTATCAAATCCACTACGCATAGCTTTCGGTTCAGTAACCCTAATCCCTCTTGCACTTAAAAACTCTTTATCTAATTTATTATCCGCCGCCGCTGACCCAAAAGCTATTGCTTCCAAAATATTGCTTTTCCCACAACCATTTGCTCCAATGAGTACGTTGATACGCCCCAATTCGAGGGTGAGGTCTTGGACGGATTTATAATTTTGTATTTTAATTTCTTTTACCATGCTTTTGTTGAAATAAAAAAGGTTCAGCAATTTACGAAAAATGCTGAACCTTTTGAATATTTGTAGGTCAATCTCTTATCAACTTATACTACGCCAATTTTCCTCTCAAAACACACTCATCACGGTCTGGACCTGTTGAGATGAAGTTGATAGGTAGCTCTAATTTTTCTTCCAAGAACGCAATGTATGCTGATAATTCTGTTGGTAATTCTTCAAATTTTCTGAGTCCTTCCAACGAACAATGCCAACCTTTAAGTGTCTCATACACGGGCGTAACGATGGTGTCTGTCATGTCGTAAGGCAATTGTTCTGAGATTGTTCCGTCTGGTAATTGGTAGGCTGTGCAAACGTGGATTTCTTCAAAAATATTCAAAACGTCCGCCTTCATCATCACCAATTGCGTAACGCCGTTAATCATCATGGCGTATTTCAAAGCTGGTAAATCTATCCAACCACAACGTCTCGGACGACCCGTTGTCGAACCAAATTCTCTTCCTTCCTGACGCATTCTTTCTCCGACTTCATCCATCAATTCAGTTGGGAAAGGACCCGAACCTACACGTGTAGCATAAGCCTTGAAGATTCCGTAAACTTCACCGATATTTTTAGGTGCAACGCCTAAGCCCGTACAAGCTCCCGCCGTAACGGTATTTGAAGAAGTTACGAATGGATATGAACCAAAATCAACGTCTAATAACGAACCCTGAGCTCCTTCTGCCAAGATGGTTTTATTATCAGTAAGTGCCTGATTTACAACGTATTCAGAATCCACCAAATTAAATTTTTTCATAAATTCAACGGCTTCAAAGAATTCCGCTTCGGCGGCTGCGAGGTCGTATTCAAACTTATAAACATCCAAAATTCCTTTGTGGGTGTTTACTAATTTGTCATATTTTGCCTTGAAATTTGGAGAAATCATATCTCCCACACGCAAGCCCTGACGAGAAATTTTGTCGGTATAAGTTGGTCCAATTCCTTTCAAAGTCGAACCGATTTTAGCATCTCCTTTAGCTTTTTCGTAGGCAGCATCCAACAAACGGTGCGTTGGGAGAATGATAGAAGCCTTTTTTGAAATCTCTAAATTTTCGAGAATGTTAAGATTGTATTTTGCCAATCCATCAATTTCTTTTTTGAAAATGATAGGGTCAAGCACCACGCCATTGCCGATGATATTTTGAACTTCCGAACGGAAAATTCCCGAAGGAATTTGGTGCAAAACGTGCTTAAAACCGTCAAATTCGAGGGTATGTCCCGCATTTGGACCGCCCTGAAAACGTGCTACCACTTGATATTTAGGGGCTAAAACATCTACAATTTTACCCTTACCTTCGTCTCCCCACTGCAATCCTAACAATACATCTACTGCCATTTTATTAGAAGCCCCCAACCCCCAGAAGGGGCGTTTTATGTTGAATTATAAAAGACTCCCCCTCTGGGGGTTGGGGGGCTTCTCTTCAAAGGTGCAAAGATAAACAATCTGAAAAGAAAATTTTTATTTTATCATCTTGTCCATTGATAAATCCAACTGAAAATCAAAATTATCCTTAATAGCATAGTCTCCAAGATTTGAAAAAAAACTTGTTGAGTTATATTTTATGCCAAATTCTGTTCGATTTACACTAATTTTTGCTTGAATTAGTATCTCTTTTTCTGATTTTTTTAAGATAATAGGAAAAGAAATTTTCTTGTGAACATCTTTGATTTTCAATAAACCTATGGCTTGATTATTTGTAATTTTCTCTAAAATAAAAGTTGCTTTTGGGTATTTTTCAACATCAAAAAAATCTTCATTTCTAAGATGATTTTGGAGATCTTTATTTTCGTGAGAAAGCGTTTTCATATCAAATTCAAAGACGGCTTTTGAAATTTTTAACCCATCAAAATTCAAACTTCCAGAGCTTAATTTGATTGTTCCTGTGGGGGCATATTTACCCACGGAGGCATAACCCGTCCATGAGAATTTGCTTTTGTCTGGATTGAACTTAAAAATTGATTGAGCCATTGAACTCGTTGATAATGAGAGGATTGTTATAATTAATGCAATTATCTTTTTCATGATTTTTGTTGTTTGAATGTTATTCTTCTTATTTTAATTCTCCTTCCGTTTCTATCAGACCAATCCCCTTATAAATCTTTCCGTTTTTATCTTTTGCCAAAACGTACCATAGGGCATCACCGCCGTAGAGGTTATCCCCAAAACGATAATTTTTCTTGAAAACATACGTCTTTCCTTTTTTCAAAATACCATTTTTGCAATCAAATCTTTTTTCAAAATCAATTCTATCATATTGTACATTCGTAATCCAACCTTTTTCGGAATACCAAATAAAACTTCCTACCGAGATTACTTCTAAATCTTCCATTTCTGAGCGTACAAATGTGCTGTGTTTCCAGACATATTTTCCATCAAATTCGCCTTTGGTATCGTTTGGAATGGGATAATTGGGATTTGGATTATGGTAAATGGTAATCGCCACGGGAACTTTTCTGAGGGTATCAGGTAAGATACGGGTATGGTCTGTCCAACCTTTTTGAGCAAAAAGAGAGGATGTGAAAATGGTAATTGTGAAAAAAATGAGGAGCGTTTTCATGTCGTTATGTTTTTAAATGAACAACACAAATTTGTAGGATAAAATAGGCAAAAACGCCCCAAAGTGTGATTTGGTACGTCCCAAATCGTGTTTTGGCACTTTTTCACTCGTACCACGGGAATCCTTTCCCGTGAATCGGACGGAGATGAACGGGAAGGGATTCCCGTGGTACGAATGAGAGTTATTTCAAAAAATCTCTCGGAGCTACGCCCGTGAAATCTTTGAAAATTCGATTGAAGGTAGTTTTAGAATTAAAGCCTGATTCGTAGGCAATTCCCAGAATCGTTAGGCGTTCGAGGTCAGGAGAATTTAGGCGTACTTTTACTTCCTCTACTCGATATTCATTCACAAAGTCATTGAAAGATTTACCTAAACCCGTATTAATTTGCTGAGAAACTATTTTCGGATTTAGCTTCAATTCTTTCGCAAATTCGGCTAAGGTGAGCGTAGGATTTAAGTATAATTTCTGAACATCCATACCACCTTTTATTTGCTCTAAAACCTTCGTATCTATCTGAATATGAGATTTTTGCGAAACTTCTTCTTCAAAATTAACTTCCGACAAATTCGCTTGCCTGATGCCTCCAACGCCAAGCACCAAAGCCATAATTCCGAGGATTTGGATTGAATAATCGTAATTAAAAAAGAGGTGAAAGTAATCTCGTAAAATGATTTCCACAAGCCATTGCAAACATAGAATTACTAAAATAATCAGGATAATTTTGAGCCAATTTAGGCGAATTTTGGAGGTTTCAGAAAAATTATTGGCGACATAAATTTGATAACTTTTGAGCAATCGAATGGATAAACCCAAGTAAATCAACATTGAAATAAAAGTACCATCAAATTCAATTTTGTAGGTAATCCATTGATGGACGTTTTGCCAATACCAATTCTTGAAAGCATAATCTTTGGTAGTCAAAAAAAGATACAATCCAGCCTGAAAAAGTACTGGAATGAAATGTAAATAATCATTTTTCTGAAATACAAACGACTGATTTACAAGGCTTTTGACATAAAAATAAATCAAAGGTCCAAAAGCAAAAGAGTAAAATATAGGTAGAAAATAGAGATTAGCATTTTGTCCGTAAATACCTGATATTCTAAAAAAATGGTCGATTAGCCAAAGAGCAATCGTGAAAATTAAGAGGGCAAGAAAACGGTTAGATTGCTTATTTTGAGAAGAAAACCAAAGTAAACCCGTTGCAAAAAAGGAAGAAGAAATAATAATACCGAGAATTAAAACGGTAAAGTTGAGCGTGATTTGCATAGGTCAATTTGAGAATTTGGAAATTAGTTTTCTAAAATTCGATATAATATAATCATTATTTTTAATTTTCAAATTAGCCCATTTTTCAAATTTTCAAACTAACTCTCGTTTATCAGCTACCATCGCCCTCTTATGCTCGCAGTCCGTCTTGGTACATGAACCATAAAAAATCAAGGAATGGTGCATAACGTTAAACTGCAACATCTCACCCACCATGTTCTGAATGCCTTGTACACGGGGGTCGCAAAATTCTGTAACGTGGTGACAGTCAGTACATATCAAGTGGTCGTGTTGTTTACGTCCATACGATTTTTCGTACTGTGCCTGATTGCCTCCGAACTGGTGTTTTGCTACTAAATCGCATTCTACCAAGACATCAAGGGTATTATAAACCGTTGCCCGTGAGACTTGGTATTTTTTATTTTTCATCGAAATATACAATTCCTCAACATCAAAATGGTCGTCACGAGAATAGATTTCTTCCAAAATCGCAAAGCGTTCGGGAGTTTTGCGAAGTCCCTTATTTTCAAGGTACGCCGTAAATATTTTCTTGACTGAATCTATGTTTGAGTTGTTGGACTGCATATTTTATGGAATGATAATCCATTAATTTGGACTAAATCTATATTATAACACAAAATAAAACAATTTTATTCAAAAAAAGTATCTGTTAGTGTTTTGTTTATGGCATTTGTCATGTTGAAGGCATTGAAATACCTTATGACGTTAGAATTTAACAGGTATTTGGCAGGATGAGATAAACTATTTTCAAATAAGTAACCGTTTGAATTTAGGCGGTTCGCCGCTGCGATTATGCTATTTATAATCCATAAGTATTTGATTATTAAACCTATAAAGTTTAACATGAACTAATTACCACCGAGTACTTGCTGAATTTAATTTTGTTAGCTCTCAGAGGTTTAAATTCACCCACAACTGTCACACTTTCCTCATTCGAGAATCTAACTGTTTTAATCTTTTAAATTCAATAGAATGAAACGTGTAATTTTAACAGTAATGACAATGGCAACATTAAATGCTTGCAACCAGTCAGCAAATGAAACTCAAAAACAAATGGACAAAAAAACAGTCGGATTGGTAGAATTAACTACATTTAAGCTAAATAAAGGTATTTCTGGTACTGATTTTGTGAAATCTGCCGAACAAATGCAAAGTGATTTTTTAGAAAAACAAAATGGATTTATTAGCAGAACTTTAACCGTTTCTGGTGATACTCTATGGACAGATATTGTCTATTGGGAAAACCCAGAAAGTCAAACTAAGGCAATGCAAATAGCCGAGAAAACGCCAGAAATCATGCCTTTTATGGAAAAAATTGACTTTAATTCAGTAAGAATGAATCTGACCAAACCAGTATTTTCAACGGAAAAATGAACAATCCATTTCAGGAAAAATATAATGGTAAAGAAGATACTGACCTTATTTTGTTAGCCAAAGAAGGTTCAAAATCGACTCTTGAAATGTTGGTGAAAAAACACCAGCATTTCATTTATAATATTGCCTTAAAATTCACATTAAGCCCCTTTGATGCTGAGGATATTACCCAAGAGGTTTTGATAAAAATGATTACAAACTTGGCTAATTTTAAAGGAGAGAGCGATTTTAGGACTTGGCTTTACCGAATTACGTTTAATCATTTCATGAAAATGAAAAAGCATAGTTTGGAAAACTACATTACCACTTTTGATAATTATGGACACGAACTTGACCAAATGCAAGACCATGAACTGTCGGCATTGGAAAAAACGGAAATGCAAGAATTTATTGAAGATGCTAAAATTGGTTGTATCAGCGGGATGCTTTTATGTTTAGATAGGGAACAGCGTTTGGTGTATATTTTGGGAGAAATTTTTGGGGTTGAACACACCCTTGGCTCAGATTTATTGGAGATAAGTAAAGATAATTTCAGACAAAAACTTTCGAGAGCCAGGCGAGAACTTTACAATTTCATGCACAACAAATGTGGACTTATCAACAAAGAAAATCCTTGCCGTTGTGATAAAAAAACTAAGTCGTTCATAAAAGCTGGTTGGGTGGACAAAGAGCAGCTTAAATTTAATACTTCTTACCTAAAAACGATTGCTGAGATTGCCCCACAAAAATCAGAAGACCTGTGTGATTTAACGGAAATAGAATACGCAGAACTCTTCAAGAAACAACCATTTCAAGAAAAAGAGCATGGTCAAAAATTATTTGATAATTTATTGATTACCAATAAGATAAAAGAGATTTTTAACCTTAATTAAATTATCTGTAACCATAAAATAGCCGTAGTATGATGAATCGTACTTCGGCTTTTTTTGTGTTTAGTTTAATTGCTCTTTTCAATAAAAGAAAAATTGTCCATCACCTTGCGTACATCCTCCATTTAATTGATTTTAGAACCTGCCAACTTTGCATTGTCAATAACGACAAGCATTTACAAATCAAAAAACACATAAAAAAATGGCAAGATTAAAAGCTCTAAATCCTGACGAAGCGACAGGTAAAACCAAAGAATTATTCAATGCAATTACGGGCAAATTGGGCATGGTACCCAACATGATGAGAACGATGGGCAACTCGCCAGCCTTCTTGGAAAGTTATCTAAATCTTAGCGGAGCGTTGGGTGGCGGTTCACTCGGAGCAAAAACTGGCGAGTTAATCGCTTTGGCGGTGGCTCAGGCAAACGCTTGCGATTATTGCTTATCGGCTCATACGTACATCGGTGCAAACCTTGTGAAAGTGGATGCCAATACCTTGAATGCTGCAAGAAGTGGCAATTCATCAGATGCTAAAACGGATGCAATTTTGAAATTTGCTCAGACTTTGGTAGCTCAAAAAGGCTTAATCAGCGATGCTGACCTTGGAAATATAAAATCAGCAGGTGTTACAGAAGGAGAAGTTGGCGAAATTGTGGGACACGTAGCCTTGAATATTCTGACTAATTATTTCAACAATACCGCCAAAACAGATATTGATTTTCCAGTGGTGGTAGCGTAGTTAATCACAATTAAAACTTAGCTTTGGAGTCGTGTAAAAAGTCTAAGGTTAAAAGTTGAAAGTATTTTACACCAAATAATATTCTGAAATAGTATTTAAAATTATAATTTAAAGGTTATTATTTGGAAATATATAATTTTACGGAATAATATTTGTGTTCAGAACTTTCAACCGAGCGACGGTCGCTCATACACTTTCAACTTTTCACATAACCTCAAAGCTAAATCAAAACAAACATGGAAAACCCAAGACACCCGTTGCCGCCATTCACGATGGAAACTGCATTGCAAAAAGTACAAGCCGCCGAAGATGCTTGGAATACCAAAGACCCCGAAAAGGTAAGTTTGGCTTATACCATTGATACTGAGTGGCGTAACCGCACAGATTTTATCAATGGACGAGAAGAAGTAAAGCAATTTTTGACCAAAAAATGGGAAAAAGAATTGGACTACAAACTCAAAAAAGAACTTTGGGGCTTTCGTGAAAACCGCATGGCTGTACGTTTTGAATACGAATGGCACGACCACTCTGGACAATGGTTTCGGAGTTATGGCAACGAACTTTGGGAATTTGATGAAAACGGATATATGCAAAAACGCTTTGCCAGTATCAACGATTTAGCCATTGAAGAACACGAACGCAAACTAAAATTAAGATGAATCCAAGTGTTTTTACCTTAGTGAATCCTCAGAATGGAAATCTTGCTTTCAAGATTTTTTCTTTTGAAGGTAACTGTGCTTTCGACCATATTCAAAGAAACAATTATTATTCTCTGATTTGGATAACCAAAGGAAGCGGCAAAGTCAAAGCTGATTTTTCGGAATATGATTTTTCTGAAAATTCGTTGTTTGCTTTTTCACCCTACCAACCATTTATGTTTGCTACGGTGGAAAATTTAGAAGGAATTGTGATTCAATTTCATCCAGATTTTTATTGTATTCATATGCACCAAAAAGAGGTGGCTTGTAACGGCGTGCTGTTCAATAATATCTACGAACCGCCTCATACTCAGGTGGATGAAGTGAGTGCTTCTACCTTCAAGATGTTGTTGGAACAGATGAAAACTGAGATGCAAAATCAGGCTTTGGCTCAGTACGAATTATTGGTTTCGTATTTGAAAATATTTCTCATAACAGCTTCTCGGCTCAAAACTGAGCAACAACCAGAAGCAAAACGTGCAGTGGCAGACCTCAAAGAACCCTTCATACTGCAAAATTTAAAGGATTCTATCGAAAAAGACTTCAAAACCAAACATTCAGCCAGTGATTATGCCGAAGCCCTGAATATCTCTCCAAAAGCCTTAGCCAAAATCACAAAAACGCATTTCAATAAAACGCTAACAGCATTGATTTCAGAGCGAATCGTGATTGAAGCCAAGCGAGAATTGTACCTTACCAATAAATCTGTGAAAGAAATTGCCTACGAATTGGGCTACGATGATGAGCATTATTTTAGTAGATTTTTCAAAACAAATGCCGATGTTTCGCCTCAGATGTACAGGGAAACGGTGGGAGTTGGGAAGGGGATTGCTTTTCAGAATTAGGGATTTACTCAGATTTAAAAATGTAAAGGAGAGTCTTTTGACCAAAGCAAAGGCTCTCCTTTCTCACATTTTCATAATGTCACTTTATGTAAAGCCAGCCACATTAAATAGTACGTTTAATTACTAATAATTTTCAAAAGCTCCAACATAAAATCCTCTCTCGCTTGCGTTCCTTTATCAGTATTGTAAAGTACAACAACAATACTTCCCTTATTTTTATTGATGTACATATCCGAACTATAACCCCCTGTTCCGCCATTGTGCCAGATAAAAGTTTCATTCGGCAAATCTTTATGAATACATTGAAACCAGCCAAGTCTGCCATTGATTTTGATTCTACCCGCCTCAGTAAATGGTAAAAATGTTATTTGGTGAGTCTTTATGATGGCATTTCCCAAAAGTGTATTTGGAGGATTCAGATTAGCTAATCCATACTTTATCATGTCCGAAGCCGTTGATTTTATCACTCCCGCCCCGTTCATGGCATTCAAAGAATTCCAATATTTTATCTCTTTTCCATTACTATATCCTTTCGACCATCGGGTTATGTCCGTTTCAGCCATATCGGTTTTAGTATCGTTCAATTGCAAAGGGGCTAATAATTTTTCTTTCAAAATTGTCCCATAATTTTTTGTGTAATTTAGTTCTAAAAGTACCCCCAATAAGCCCATTCCACCGTTAGAGTATTCCCAAGTGGTGAAAGGTTTTGTTCTCAAAGGAGTATTGACCAACCAAGTAAACATTTTGCTCCTGTCATAATTTTCAAATTCTTCTCCAATTTTTCCAGTGTAATATCCTCCTCCAAAATTGTCAGGGAAATAAGAAAGCCCTGATGTATGAGTCATCAAGTGTTTAAAATTTACTTCTATTCCGTCCCTTGCCAGAGTTGGTAAATCGTTAGGTAGGTAAGTACGAATTGGTTGCTCAATGGTCTGTCCTTTTTCTAAAAGCATATTCATGGCAGCAATGCTTGTGAAGGTTTTAGAGATAGAGCCTATTTCAAAAAAAGTATTTTTATCGGGAGCTTTTGCACTGCCCAATGCTGTTTCGCCATAGCCATAAAAATTAGCGACTCCGTTTTTATACAGTCCAATAGAAACGCCAACCGTATTCAAATCTTTCTGGTATTTCAAAAAGGCTTCATTAACCGCTTTATCAGTTGCTGAAATTAAAGGATTATTCGCCACTGATTTTGGCGAAGTCAAAACTTCATCTACACTACATGAGGTATGCGTGAGCATGAAAATGGATATGATAAAAGCTATTTTTTTCATTTTTTTAAATAATCGTTGTAATTAAAATGATATTTTCTATGCAATATTTTTGAAAATCAGATGGTTATTTAACCAACACCTAACACCTAAATCCTAACCCCTATTTATTAATATTTATACCAAAAACAACACTTGGTTTGTAGCCTGTGAATGCCTCTGATTGATAATCTTTATTTAATTTGGTCAATGAAATTCCGACAAAAGGACTAACCGAGTAGTTTTCTTTCTTGATGATTTTATAGCCAATGTTAATACCCGTAGTTGGTCCAACTTGATGTAGAAGTGACCCTTTATTGACAAGTACATTATTCTCAAATTGGTATCTGTCATAATCAAGTTTTCGGAGCTGATAGTTTATGCCTAAAAATGCACTGGCTTCAAACCTTTTTCTTGAAATGTACTTGTATTGCAACGATGTCGAAAAAAGAAATTTGGTCTCGATAGTAGGTAAAATTATTGCCCCCACTTGCGGTAGGAGAGCCAATTGATGCCTTTCCTCACCCATGAACGTTCGGGAATAGGACAGGTTGATAATTGGGTACAATACAAAAGGGTTCTCTAATAAGGTAAGTCCACCTTGTATTCCGAAACTTTGACTATGGAAGGTGTCATCATAATTTCTTCTATTCTGAGCATAGCTTTGGCAGAATGTAAGAAATATGAAAAAAATAAGCACTAATTTCTTTGTCATAATATTTTAAAATTTTAGCTGAAACGATTTAAACAGTTCGTAAACCTTTGTTCGTTAATTTTTCGTCAAAGTTGGGGGACTAAAAACAAAGAAGCGTTCGAGTAGATAAACCCGAACGCTTCTTTGTGATAAGTGGAAAGTATCACGACTTTTTCTGTTTGTAATATTCAGTAGGAGATAGCCCCGTATAGGCTTTGAAGGCAGTATTGAAGGTAGTTTTTGAATTAAAACCAGCGTCATAAGCAATTCCAAGCATATTGATAGCCTCATTTTTTGACTCTTCCAAAACCCGCTTACATTCTTCTATGCGATAGCCATTGATAAAATGATAGAAATTCTTTTGGAAACCATTATTTATTAGCCCTGAAAGCTCATGCGTAGTCATTTGCATCATTTCTGCCAATTTCGGCAAGGTCAAATCAGGTTCTAAATAAGGCTTTTTTGTCAGAAATAACTCCTCTAATTTCTTTTTTGAAACTTCCGAAACTTCTTCAACAGGCTCACTTAGAGGGCTTTCATTAATGATTTCTGAAATTCCCGCTAATTCTTCTTTTCGATAAGGATAAATTTCTTTTTGTGAAACAGCAAAGGAAGCGATGTAAAATGCACTCAACAAAAATCCCCAAACTGTGATTGATATTTCATGTAAAAAACTATCTTGAATTATCCACAAAACGAGCATAAGCAAAAGTCCCCAAAACATTTGTTTTAGCCAAGCCAAATCAATCAAATTTGTGGAAGAGTTTATTTTCTGAATATTTTTTTCGTGTTTTTGAATTAAACGATAACACAATAACCAATAAACCGCACATTGAGCATAAAGCAAAAATAATACAATGAGCGTAGCAATCGAAGAGGCATTTGTAGGGTTTTCATTGAGTTTTGATACCGCTATTTTTTCAGAACCACTCATCAAAAAGTAAGGAATATTCAGGATAGCAAAACTAAAAAAAGGGAGAAAATGGAGTAAATCTTTTATACGAAAAACTCTATCGGGACTCACAAAATGGCAAGTCGCCAAATAGATAGAAGGAATTAACACAAAAATCAGAAGCCCGATAATTTCTTCATAATGAGGATATTGCAAATAAAAACCTGATAATGACAAAGACACATCCAACAGCGTAAGCCCAATACTCACAAAAGAAAGGCTCAACCAACGATTAGCAAAACGGTTTTCATGATAACTTTTTATGAACAACAAAAAACCTAATAATAAAAAAGTACCAGAAGAAATAGCATTGATAATCATAGTGTTTGGAATTTATGAAAGGTAAAGACAATATAAAGCCAAATATCGTCTTTACCTTCATGTCTTATAGAGTGCGACATAACTTGTTGGAATTAGATTTGCCAACTTTTTTTGAAAGTTGGCAAATCTGGGGACTTTAAAATATCTGTAAATTCTAATACGTTCTGTCGTTCTCTATAATACGAATTAAATCACTTCAACCCCGTCCTCGCTTTTGCTTTCTCAATCTTAGTCTCAAACGTACTCAAACCCACCGTAGCAAACCAACCAGCGGCTTTTTTGGTCGAAGATTTATTGACGTTGAATACATTGGTAGTGATGTATGAAGGAGGCGTAGCAAATAATCCTCCATTTCTGATTTGGTCTTGGGCTTTTGACCAAAAATTATAATGGTCTTCCGTTATCGAAAATAATTCTACTTTCACGATGTCATTTTCTTGAAAAAGCTCATACGCAATCGAGCGGCGAATGGGAGAAATAAATCGAAATCCGTCTGCACCGTCACCTTTGTTGAAACTGGCATCGTAAGCCAACAAAAAATTGCCTAAATCGCCCAAAATTTTACCGTTTTTATAGGATTTTATCAAATAACAATCGCCAACACCTCTGAAATCTCGTGCATAAAATTGGGGTTCGTAACCTTCGGTAATATCCGTTTTTACTTGCTGATTTTGGTCAACTTCTCCAAATTGATACAATACCGAATCAATCTTGGGAACACGTTTCAATTCGGTAACAGCTTGATAATTTTCGCCCTCAGAAAGCACTTTGAGGGTATATTTACGACCTACTACGCCCATTCTTTGGGTTGAATTTGCGGGAGTCCAAACGTAATTTCCATTGTTTTTTACGTCCTTAAATGTATAAATTGTTCCCAAATCATCTTGCACTTGGACGTTGGCATTGAGGACGTTTGTGGGCGTGGCATTATCGAAATAATTTTGTGATTTCGACAATTTCACCACCTGCTCACCCGCCTGATTAGTTATCATGGCTTCTACAACTAAAAGCGATTCAGATTTCACGCCTTCCAACTGAACTACATCTTCGCAACTCATTAAGGTTATTGATAAAATGAGTGAAGTGAAAATGGGTAAATATTGTTTTTTGAATGATGTTTTCATGTGATATTTTATAATAACCTCACCCCCCAGCCCCCTCTCCGATAGAGAGGGGGAGTAATCGTCCGACATCTCCCCCTCTCTATCGGAGAGGGGGCTGGGGGGTGAGGTTGTCCCTTTTTTAAAATTTAAAATTATAAGTTACCGAAGGAATTACTGAGCCAATGATTGACAATTGAATCGCCTCCGTTTTGAGTGGATTATCAGGATTTGTTTGAGCATAAACCGAGAACGGATTTCTTCGGTTATAGACATTGTACAAACCAAAAACCCACTCAGATTCACCCTTTCCAAACAATGCCTTCTTGTTTTTGTGGGTTGCCGAAATATCCAAACGATGATAGGCTGGCACTCGAATATTCCCACGAGTTCCCTGTGGCGTAATAGGCAAATAACCGCCTGCATAAAGAATTTTTTGCTCTGGAAGCGTATAAGGTACGCCCGAAACGTAAGAGAAATTTGCTCCAAAACTCCACTTTTTGTTCAATTCGTATTGGGTAACCAAATTCAGCGTATGCGTGCGGTCAAATCTGGAAACGTACCATTCGCCTTGATTCAAACCTTCCACTTGGCGTTCGGTGCGTCCGAGGGTGTAACTCACCCAACCCGTCAATTTTCCTTTATTTTTTTTCAAGAAAAACTCAGCCCCATACGCCCGACCATTGCCAAAAAGTAAATCCTTCTCGAACGTGGCATTCAAGAACAAATTGGCGTTGTCGGCATAGTCAATTTGATTTTGTAATTTCTTGTAATAAACTTCCACCGAAGCCTCAAAATCGTTTCCCGTTTCGCCAAAATTCTTGAAATATCCCAAGGTCACTTGGTCAGCAATTTGTGGTTTGATGTTGTTGGTACTCGATGTCCACACGTCCAAAGGCGTGGCGGCTGCCGTGTTGGACATCAAATGAATATACTGACTCATGCGATTGAAGCTACTTTTGATAGAACTTTGCTCGCCCAATTGCAATTTCATTGAAAGTCGAGGTTCAAAATTTTGATAAGATTGCAAGGTCGCATCCTTCGTGTTAGGCACAGCAACCAAGTCAATTCCATTCGGATTTTCGTTAGAAACGGGGACAGTTTTTCGTTGATAATAAACCTCATCTTTACTCGAATAATCGTATTTAGAGTATCTCAGACCATATTGTACCGAAAATTTATCCGAAATTTTCAGCTCATTTCCCACGTAGGCAGAATATTCAACGCCATTTTTGTCAGGTTGTCCGAGATTAGATTTATCCGTTCCAGACGTTACCGAAGCCGCCCCAGGTTTGAAACTGTACGTCAGGATTTGTCCACCAAAAGTGAGGGTATTATTGGGAGAAAAATAGTAGGTAAAATCGGGCTTGATGCTCTTATTGACAATATTTGAAGACCATTTAAAGGCATCATTTGGATTTTTGTTTTGGGCATCGGTGTCAATCAAATAGTCATAATTACTGTAAAAAGCCGTTGTGTTCATGAATAATTTATCACTAAATACATGGTTCCATCTGGCACTGAGGGTGCTGTTTCCCCAATTGAAAGCGAATTTTTGTCCGAAGACATCACGCCCAAAATAACCCGATAAAAAGACTGTATTTTTTTGATTAATGTTATAATTTACCTTTGCCGTAAGGTCATAGAAATTAAATAAATTATCCTTTTGACTTTCCTTCAAAAAAGGTCTTGCCAACACGTCTGCATACGAACGACGAGCAGCAACGATGAAAGAGGCTTTATCTTTGATGATGGGAGCTTCAATGGATAATCTACTGAAAATCAAGCCAATACCACCGTTAATTTCTAATTTTTTGGCGTTTCCTTCCTTCATTCTCACATCCAAAATAGAAGAAGCACGCCCACCAAATTGTGAAGGAATACCACCTTTATATAGCTTTACATCTTTGACTGCATCAGGATTAAAGACCGAGAAAAAACCTAAAAGATGCGAAGAATTATAAACAGGGGCATCGTCTAAAAGCACTAAATTTTGGTCCACGCTTCCCCCACGAACATTAAAACCCGTAGCTCCTTCGCCCACAGTCGTAACGCCTGGCAATAATTGAATGGCACGAACCAAATCAACTTCGCCCAACAAGGCAGGAATCTTTTTGATAGTTTTCATGTCAATTTTATTCACGGACATTTCGACACTTTTCACATTTTCGTCTTCTCGTTTGGAAGTAACAACGACCTCATTTAACTCCGTGCCTTCATCCTTCATTTCGAGATTGAAAGTAACATTTGTCTCGGAAACTGAAATGGTTTTGGTCACTTTCTGATACCCAACCGAAGAAAAAATCAATTCATAATTCCCTTTGGGCAGCGTGAGGGAATAAAATCCGTAATTATTGGTACTGACTCCCGTTTTAAGTTCTTTCACAAAAACAGTAGCTCCAATGAGCGTTTCAGCATTTTTGGCATCTTTTACGTAGCCACTTACGGTTACTTTCTGAGCATAAATCCAACAAGGAAAGAGCAATAAAAAAAAGGTTTTACTAAATTTTGACATAAATAAATTTTAGACAATACGATTTTAACCCTCTGAAAGTCAGAAGATTGCGGTATGCACATCGTAAGTTTTTTTAAAGATGATACAGAACAGAAGAATGCCCGTTCTCGAATTTATGACAAGCGAGAATTTATTTACCCCTAAGTGTAGATGATTTTTTTGTGAAAGGTGGATAAAAATTCTTTTAATATTGAGGATAGTTTACATAAATTTTGATGTTTTAACTTATTCAATTTAAGGAGAAATTTTTAATGAGGTGTTATTGAATTAACTTGCATAAAAATTATCAACAAAAAAAACATGAGTAAAGAAAAAGACCACGGCACAAGCCACATCATTCAAAGCCTAATCGTAAATCTACTAATCGCTTGCTCAAAAGGTTTTGCAGCCTTTATGACCTCTTCGGGAGCAATGCTTGCCGAGACCATTCACTCATTTTCTGACTGTGCCAATCAAGCCCTTTTATTAGTTGGCGTAAAACAATCCAAGCGACCTTCTAATGCAAAACACCCTCTGGGCTACGGTAGGGCGGTTTATTTCTGGTCGTTCATGGTGGCAATGCTATTGTTTTCAGTAGGAGGGATGTTCTCAATTTATGAAGGACTCCACAAAATCAATCATCCCGAACCCGTTGAAAACATTGAATGGGGTATCGGAATTTTATTATTTTCTTTGGCTCTCGAGGGTTACGCAACTTATTCAAACATCGTAGAACTAAACGTCCGTAAAGGGGCTGTTGGGTTTTGGCAATACCTCAAAAGCACCAAAGACAGTGATTTAATCGTGATTTTTGGAGAAAATTCTGCGGCAGTTTTTGGCTTAATTTTAGCCATTTTAGCATTGATAGCGTCTTACTATACAGGTGACGGACGATATGACGGATTCGGTTCATTTGCCATTGGCGTAGTCCTAATCTTGGTAGCAATTTTCCTTTCCATTAAAGTAAAATCTCTTTTGATTGGCGAAAGTGCCGACCCTGTAATCAATGTTTTAGTACAACAACAAGCGGATAAAAATCCTGAAATTTTGAAGCTAATCAACTGTATCACCATCCAACAAGGACCAGGAGAAGTGTTGATGTGTTTGAAAATAAAGTGCAAGCACGACCTCAATGCACTACAAATCAGCACGTTAATAAATAATTTTGAAAAAAATATCAGAACCGCCGCCCCCGAAGTAAAGTGGATTTATATCGAACCAGATTTGCAGGAGTGGAAGGGTTAAGTTTTAAATTGTTAAGTTTTAAGTTGATAGTTAATCTAACGGATTTAAACAATACTTTGGAATAAGTCTGATATTTATTAAATGAATATGCAGACACTTAGCAACTTAAAACTTAATAACTCAACAACTTTTATACGATGAAAACAAGAATCTTCTGGCTCAACGAAAACCTCGGCATCATGTCCCGTCCTTTGGGTGGCGATGATTTGAAGGAAGAAATTGAGCATTGGAAGAAATTAGAAATCAACACCATCGTAAGTTTTTTGACGGATGAAGAAAACGAAGAATTAGGGCTTGAATACGAAAGAATGGATTGCCGTAGAGAAGGCTTTGATTTTATAAAATTCCCCATCGAAGACCGTCAAGTACCAGATAGTTTCTTGAAAACCAAAGAGTTAGTAAATATTTTGATTGATAAAATAAACACTCATCAGAAAATCTTGATGCACTGTCGTGGAGGTATCGGGCGAGTGTCCATCATCGGGGCGAGCGTATTTTCGGTATTGAACAACTTTAAAATCAAAGATTCTTTTGAACATATTTCTAAAATCAGAGGCTTAAAAGTCCCCGATACTGACGAGCAAGTTTTTTGGACGGAGGAGTTTTTTGAGAAAATAAAAAGACCTACCACCCCATCCTCGGCAAAGGACTGACCTCCTGAGAACAAAACACTCCCGCCTCAGCTTTGAAGTGTCCTGCCATCGCAATCATCCCTGCATTATCAGTACAATACTGAAAGGCGGGAATATAAACATTCCAATTTTCGATTTCTCCCAATTTTTGTATTTCAGCTCTCAATCCAGAGTTTGCTGAAACGCCCCCTGCAATCGCAATTTCCTTGATTTTATATTCTCTGGATGCTTTTCTGAGTTTTTGAAGAAGAATTTTTATCAAAATATTTTGCATCGAAGCACAAATATCTGCCAGATTTTCTTCTACGAAATTTGCATTTTTCTTCGTTTCTTTTTGTAGAAAGTATAAGAAAGCCGTCTTGATTCCTGAGAAAGAAAAATTCAGTCCTTGTATCTCCACCATCGGGAATTCAAAACGGTTTGGGTTGCCTTCTTTGGCGTATTTATCAATTAAAGGTCCGCCTGGATAGGGGAGATTCAACAACTTAGCTGTCTTATCAAAAGCCTCCCCAACGGCATCGTCTTGGGTTTCCCCGATGATTTCCATGTTCAGGGGCGAACGTACCATCACGATTTGCGTATGTCCGCCACTTACGGTCAGGCACAGGAAGGGGAAATTAGGTTTTGGGTCTTCGATAAAATGTGCCAAAACGTGAGCTTGCATATGGTGAACATCAATCAGTGGGATGTTCAAACCCATCGTCATAGCCTTTGCGAAGGACGTTCCGACTAAAAGTGAGCCTAAAAGTCCAGGTCCACGAGTAAAAGCAATGGCGTTTAGGTCGTTTTTGGTTATATTTGCTTTTTCGAGGGCTTCCGCCACGACTGGTACGATATATTGTTGATGGGCTCGGCTCGCCAATTCGGGAACGACCCCTCCCCATTTTGTGTGAATAGCCTGAGAAGCCACAATGTTGGAACAGAGTTTGCCGTTGATAATAACAGCCGCCGAGCTGTCATCGCAAGAAGATTCAATTGCTAAGATTGTCATGGTGCAAAGTTAATTCTAAATGTTACTAAAAATTTCTAAAATACTGACTAAAACTTTCCTCTACTCTATCGTAGCGGTGCTTTTGCTTTTGGTTTTGGCAGTGATTTTAGCTCGTACTCCTTACTTCCAAACTCGTGCAGCCCAATATTGTACTCCCATAATTTCTGAAAAATTAGGCTATCCCATTGAAATAGATAAAGTTACCATCCGTTTTTTTGACGAAGCCACCCTCGAAGGTGTACGTGTGAAGGATTATCAAGGACATCAAATGCTTGATATTGAAAAATTGGATGTTGATTTTAATATCGGAAGATTACTCCATTACACCAATCCTATTTTTGGCTTTGAAGGTGATTCTACCAAAACTCGTTTGGACTATGTTCGTCTCTATCGTCCTATTGTCAAATTAGTTACCGATAAAAAAGGGGATTTGAACATTGATGAATTTATCCGTAGAATCAATAAATTAACGGCTTCACCTAATCCAAAACCAAAGACTTCTAAGCCAACGCCTTTCATCATTACCGAAGCCGATATTGTGGATGCAGTCTTCTCGATGGATGACGAAGCCGAACCATACATGAACGATCCAAAATCGTTTGACCATTATCATTTCAAATTAGACGATTTCAATGCCCACCTCAACGATTTTACGCTCATACGTGATACCGTAGCCTTCCGTGGGACTATACGAGCGTACGACAAAGCCTCTGATTTTAGAATTAAAACCCTGAAAACCAACTTCTTAATCTCAGATACGCAAATGCGTTTTGATGATTTGCTGTTGCGGGTAAACAATACCGTTGTCCGAAATAAAATCAAAATGACCTTCAAAACGCAGAAGGATTTTAAATATTGGAACTCACGAGTACGGATGCAAGCCGATTTTGATTCGTCTTTTATCGTAACTAATGACATCGCCCGCATTGTGAATAGTATGTACCAGTTCAAGGATTCGTATTATCTCAACGGTAAATTTGACGGGACGATTAATGATTTTAAACTCCAAAATTTTGACCTTTATTTTGGCAAAAAATCAAAACTTCACGGTGATTTTGCCTTCAAAGGATTGCCTAAGATTCCTAAAACGATGATGGATTTGAAGATGCGGAAATCTTACGTAAATATCTCAGACTTAGAGAAATACATCGGAAAAGATGCGGGAAAAACCTTAGCAAAATTTGGTCATGTGATATTTGATGGCACTTTTAAAGGTACAACTTCCAATTTCAAAACTACTGGTTTGATGGAGTCGGAATTGGGGAAAGTCGATGTGGACTTAGCCATGATTTTGAAACCTAATTCTGCCAATTCTTCGTATGACGGTTCATTGAAACTCAATAATTTCAAACTCAGCAAGCTCATAGAAGATGCTGAAACCTTTGGTGATTTGACGCTTTCGGGCAAGGTGAAAGGACAGGGTTTATCCATCAAAAATGCCATTTTGGACTTTGACGGTACGGTTAATCAGTTTACGTACAACAAATATTCCTACAAAAATATTCGTATTGACGGCAAACTTTCCAAAGAGCTTTTTGATGGAAGATTGGCAGTAAA
Organism: Cytophagales bacterium; assembly: GCA_013298125.1. Classification (GTDB taxonomy): domain Bacteria; phylum Bacteroidota; class Bacteroidia; order Cytophagales; family Spirosomataceae; genus Arcicella. The sequence continues at coordinate 51,769 of JAAFJP010000017.1, forward strand.
AGATACCAATTTGACCTTCGATTTATTCGGAAAAGTAGATTTACGCAACGGAATCGACCAAGTGGATATGTTGGGAAAAATCTCGAAAGCAAACCTCAAAGACCTCAACTTTACGAAAGACGACATCAGAATTTCAACGATTTTAGATGTACAATCAAGAGGGCGACAATTGGATAATTTGGTGGGTCGAGCTAACTTTTTGAACTTCTATTTGACCCTCGGAAAAAAGAATTTAGTCCTTGATTCTCTGCAAGTTATCTCACAATTGAGTGACAACAATCGTCGTTTGGCGGTGTTATCTGACTTGGCAAATTTTAATTTTACAGGACAATTTAACCCTTCGCAAGCCCTCAAAGATTTGAAGGTTTTGGTGGAAGAATACAAAATCTATTTCACGGGAGATGAAGCTACTCGTCAGGCGTATTATGTTGCCAAACCCGCCATCGTTCCACAGGCTTATAAGATTGATTATCAGTTCTTTCTGAAAAATTTTGACCCAATTCTGTCCTTCGTTTATCCAGATGCACATGTATCGAAAAAGACTTTGATTGAGGGTAATTTTGGTATTGGCAATACTTCAACCTTTTCTTTGACCAGCAAAATTGATACGCTTTTATTGAGTGAAAAATATCGTTTTTTCAAATCAGAAATCGATCTAAACTCATCTAAATTTTATAATAATCCAGAGGTCTTGGCATCTTTGATTATGAATTCTCAAAATCAAAAAATCAACGTTCTCCGACCAACCGAAAACCTTGAAATTGAAGCTTCTTGGGAAAAAGATAGAATTGCTTTCACGAGTGGATTAAATCAGACTGGGACGACGAACAAAGCCAATTTGAACGGGACATTACGATTTATACAAGACGGTTTAGAACTACAATTTAAGAAATCAAAGTTTAAGCTGTTAGAGCAAAACTGGAATATCAACCCTGATAATTTAGTAACCATTATTGGTAATGAAATCAAGTCAAAAGATTTGATCATCAATAACTTAGAACAGTTCATTGCCTTAGATGGATTAATTTCTCAGGATTCACTCCAACCGCTAAAATTTAGAGCAAAAAACTTTAAATTAGAAACACTTTCACCCCTTATTTCGCTGAATGTCAAGGGATTAGTGAATGGAGAAGTTGATTTAAAAAATATCTATAAAAATGTCAATGCAGAAAGTAATCTGACCGTAGAAGGATTGGCGGTAGATGATTTTTTGATTGGAAATATTGCAGGAAATGGTGTCTTTGATAACGAAAGACAACTCCTCAATTTAGATTATACATTAGAGCGTTTGAATAATAAAATCCTCACTGTCAAAGGAGTCTATGACCCAAAAAGTAAAGAAAAATCGTTAGATTTGTTAGCGACTTTAAACCAAACCAATCTCCAAATTTTAGAGCCATTTGTGAAAGGGATTTTCTCAAAAATGGGTGGAACAGCCGATGGGAATTTGAATATTTCGGGTAATCTTTCACACCCAATTGTGGAAGGAGCAATCGACATTAAAAAAGGCTCACTTTTCTTTGATTATTTGAAATCGACCTTAAATTTTGAAGATAAAATCACCTTTGAACCAGACGAAATCAGAGCAAAATCTTTACGTCTGACAGACGATGAAGGCAACAAAGGAACACTCAAAGGAAGTGTGTTTTATGATGGAGATAAAACTTTCAATGTACAGTTATTGGCAGATGTAAACAAGTTCAAAATCCTGAATACTACTCGCAAGGATAATGATATATATCACGGAATCGCTCATGCAACAGGAACGCTCAGATTGGGCGGAAGTTTTGATAATTTGAGTATCAATGCGGATGTGAAAAATGATGGAGAAACCCGTTTGTATTTGCCCTTTGACAAAGCACAAGATGCTGGAAGTCAGGAAGATATTGAATTTTTGAGTGTAATCCTTAAAAAAGATTCCTCTCAGAAAAAACAAGAAATTTCAAAGGTAAGCACCAATGGAATCAAGATGGATTTGAATTTTGAACTAACCCCAGAAGCATACGGAGAAGTCCAATTCGATAGCCAAACGGGTGATATTATGAAAGTAAATGGTTTAGGAAAAATTAACTTAAAATTAGATACTCGTGGCGGTTTTGACATCACGGGTGACTACAATATCGAGCGTGGAGAATATACGTTTAGTTTTCAAAATATTGTTAAGAAGAAATTTAATATTTCACAGGGCAGTCGTATCTCGTGGTCAGGTAGCCCTTATGAGGCTTTGGTAGATATTAAGGCAGTTTATACACAAAATTTGAGCTATTTGGGTTCGGCAGTAATAGTGGATTCTACTCGAAAAAATCAACCTGAATATCTACGCCGTTACCCTGTTGATGTCACGATAAATTTGAAGGATAGGCTATTGCAACCTACTGTTTCATTTGGTATGAAAATGAGAGATTATCCTCAAAACCCTGATTTTAATTCGGGTGTAACTTCTTTTGAAAATAAGATTAAAACTGATGAACAAGAACTCAGTCGTCAAGTGAATAGCGTATTGGTATTGAATACATTAGCTCCCCAGGGTGCTGGTTCATTTGCTAACTATAACGTTATGAGTAGTCTTACGGAGCTTTTCTCTAACCAAATCAGTAATGTATTCTCACAGATAGACCCTAATTTAGAGGTTAATCTAACAACCACTGGTACTGCCCTAAATCAAGATTTGATTAATAATATTCAGTTGCGGATGAGTTATGTTATCAACAATCGTTTCAGAATAACCAGAAGTGGTGGGGTTACGACGGCAGCCAATCAGGCAGATGCGAAGTCGTTAATTGGAGATATTGCATTGGAATGGTTTATTACTCGTGACGGAAGCCTTCGTCTAAAAACCTATAATCGGAATTTACAAACATCTACACTCGGAACTGGGAGTTTAAGTGATAACCAGACGTTTAGAGCTGGGGGAGCGAGTATTCTCTACACTAAAAGTTTTAACTACTTATTTTCAGAAAGAAAGAAGAGCCCAAATCCTACAATTGAGCGAAGTACGGCTTTGAATTTGAAGAAAGAAAATTAGTAAACCGCCTGATAATCAATGGTAAAGACAATAATGGAAACCTTATCTTTGCTTACTTTCACAGGAAAAATATTACCTTCTCCATCAAACTGATTAGCATATAGACCTTTATCTCCTTCCTTCACAAAAAGTGAATATCGTCCTTCGGGTAGTTCCATACAAAATTTTCCTTCTGAGTCAGATTTTACTGATTTTATAAGATTTGTAACGATGGCTTTATAGAACCCATCTTGAAGAGTGGCTTGCTCTGTGGTGGTCAAATCATACACAAAAAGCTCTCGTTGAACAGGCTTTGCTTTTACAGGAGTTTGGTCTGGCGAAGGCATTAAATTGCCTGATTTCCAGACGATTGAGCCACAAATACCTTGGTTTACAGTTTCTTTTGAAGCCACAGACTCAGTAATTTTGGGAGAAATGACTATAACCTTTTTTGCTCTTTTATGCACTTTCTTTTTCGGTTTTTGGGAGAAAGAAAGAGTTGAAAATAAGCTGATTAGACAAAAAAATAGGGTGAGTTTTTTCATATTTTTGTGTGGTTTTGTTTCATAAATTCCATAAAATCTTCTACCATTGACATGTACTCGTTAATATCATCTTCCGTAAAATCTCCATGCAATTCATAATCTGCAATTTGGCGTTCCTTGAATAATTTAGCTAAATACTGACCGTATTTCTTTGGAATAATCTCAGTAGCTATAAACATTTCTGAAAACTTACTTTGTACCCCTGAATGAGTCTTGGTGAAAATATCTTTACTCAAAAACAAACCCCGAACAATCCAAAAATAAGCATAGTAACAATGATTGACCGCCCCTTTGTACAATCCATGAGATTTCAACGTTCGGGCTGCCTGTAAACTATCTTCTGCCTGACTAAAATATATGGTTAAGTCCTCATTCATAAATAGTTATACCTTCTTTTTTGATAAACCTAAACAGTGCTTTATTTGAAGTTTGAAAGTTATTTTTGGAGATTACGTAAGATGAAATTGGAATAAAATTATGCTTCAATGATAAATCAAAAAGTTGATTATTGGTATCGCCTATTTCTTTGGTAATAGATACGTTTTCATCATTCAATAAAACCAAAAAATCTATATCTGATTCTGCATGAAAATCACCTCTTGCATAAGAACCGTACAGGATTATTTTTGATAATCGAGTTGAATAATGTTCAACCATTAATTGGTTAAAATCATTAATTAAAGCATTTTTATTAATCATGACTCTACTATTTTATTAATTTCTCTTAAACAACGAATCCACAAATTCTTTCTTGTTAAAAACCTGTAAATCTTCAATTTTTTCGCCTACGCCAATGTATTTTACAGGGATTTTTAGTTGGTCAGAAATTCCGATAACTACGCCACCTTTTGCCGTTCCGTCTAATTTTGTAATTGCCAAAGCCGTGATTTCAGTCGTTTTCGTAAACTCTTGGGCTTGAATAAAAGCATTTTGTCCTGTCGAACCATCCAACACCAAAAGTACCTCATGCGGTGCTTCGGGTAAGAATTTTTGCATCACTCGCTTGATTTTTGAAAGCTCGTTCATCAAGTTTACTTTGTTGTGCAAACGTCCTGCGGTGTCAATAATTACTACGTCTGCATTTTGTTCAACTGCCTGTTTTACAGCATCATACGCAACGGCGGCGGGGTCAGTGTTCATGCCGTGGTCGATTACACTGATACCTACTCGCTGTCCCCAAAGTTTGAGTTGATCCACGGCGGCGGCTCTGAAAGTATCGCCTGCACCTAAAATTACTTTGTTACCAGCTTTGTGAAATTGTGAGGCTAATTTTCCGATGGTTGTCGTTTTACCCACGCCATTTACACCCACAACCATAATCACATAAGGCTTTACATTTGGAATTTTGAAGGCATTTTCAACGTCATTCGATTTATTTTGAGCCAATAGTTCAGCAATTTCTTCTCTCAAAATATTGTCTAACTCGCTGGTATTGACGAATTTATCTCTGGCAACACGTTCTTCAATTCTTTTGATGATTTTGAGTGTTGTGTCCACACCAACGTCTGAGGTAATCAGAATTTCCTCCAATTCATCCAAAACATCTTCATCAACCTTCGACTTACCCACTACGGCACGGCTAAGTTTTGAGAAAATCCCTTCTTTGGTTTTTTCTAATCCTTTGTCGAGGGTTTCTTTTTCCTCGGTATTTAGAACTTCTTTCTTTTTAAAAAAATCAAATAAACCCATTTTTTCAATTTTCAATTATCTGTGAACAATTATCATCATCCGATGAGCGATATTATCTTAAAATTTCTTTTATTTCTTCTTGTGTTTTTCCTGTAATACTTTCAATTTGAGCCAAATCCATTCCCAAAGATTGTAATTGTAGGATGGTATTTTTGAGCGTGTTTTTCATGGCTTCCTTTTGTTTTCTTTCCTTTTCTTCTCTTGCTTCCGCCTCTTCTTTTTGTCTTTCTGCCTCTTCTTTTTGTCTTTCCGCCTCTTCTTTTTGCCTTTCCGCTTCTTTAATTATTGGCATAAGTTCTTTTTTTGCTGCGTCTTTTCCATTCTCCCATGCAGTATCTATTTCTCCTAAACGAATTCTATGAACTTTGATATAATTTTCATAATCTTCTTTTTCCGAAGGATTCAAACTATCTACTCGCATGGCTTCTTTTGCCTTTATTAGCCCCTTTGCCTTAAATGTATCTTGAATTTCAGAACGTTTTAAAAAATAAATCCATTCATCTAAGGTGTCTTCTGGTTTATCGTCGAAATTATTTAGTCTTAATAAATAGTAGGTCGCAAAAATATCACTTGGTTTTTCTAAATGATAAATCTCCTGCTGCTTGGTTGATAATCGTAGCTCATCGTGGTCGTGCATTCCTTTGAAAGTTGTTTCACCCACATAAATATAATCCGTTCCTTGTCCTAAGTCAAAATAGACAATATTTATAGAATAAACTTTCTTGATTGCTGAATATTTATTTCCTGCAAATAAATGTTCAGAAATTAATTTAGCCTGACCATAATTCATTCTATGAAAGTAATCGTACTCATTTTCATTCTGAATTTCAATGAGCATTAATTCTCCACGATGATTTTTGACAAGTATATCCACACGGTTCGATTTATCGTAAGGATTATCTTTGTTTGATTCACTTTCGATTATTTCTTGTACAAAAATATCTTCCATTAAGAGTTCAGAAAGGAATCCTTCCAAAATCTCAAAATTAGCTTTGTTTCTGAGCAATTTTTTGATTGCCCAATCAAATCTGATATGTTTTTGTGCCATGATGTTCTACAACATTATTTTCAATCAATACAAATTTACACTTACAAATCTTATACCGATACCCAAAACCTAAAATACTTTCAATTTTAAACAACAAAAGCCTTCACACGAGGCAAAGGCTTTTGTCAATTCAGTTATTTTCGAGAAATTAAGCCATCTCAGCTTTCTGTCCCATACGCTTACGTTCTCCTGCTTCCAAGAAAATTTTACGGATACGGATAGATTTTGGAGTAATTTCTAAATATTCATCTTTCTGGATATATTCCATTGATTCTTCCAAAGAGAAGTTCAATTTTGGAGCAATTCTTACGTTGTTATCCGTACCAGATGCACGCATATTCGTTAATTGCTTGGCTGTCTGAACGTTTACTTCGATGTCGTTTTGGCGATTGTGTTCACCAATTACCATTCCTGTATAAACCTCTTCGTTTGGATCAATAAAGAAAACTCCACGGTCTTGCAATTTATCAATTGAATATGGAGTGGCAGCACCTGAGTTCATCGAAATCAATGACCCATTGATACGTCCAGCGATAGGTCCTTTGTAAGGTTCATACGCCTTGAAACGGTGAGCCATGATAGCTTCTCCGAAAGTGGCAGTCAATACTTTTGAACGCATACCAATCAAACCACGTGAAGGAATGTTGAACTCTAAATGTTGTAAGTCACCTTTTGGTTCCATAATCAACAATTCTCCTTTTCCTTGCGTTGCCAATTCGATAACTTTACCCGCTGACTCGTCTGGCACATCTACTACCAATGTTTCGATTGGTTCAAGACGCTCTCCGTTTTCTCCTTCTTTGAAAATTACTTGTGGTTGACCTACTTGCAATTCATAACCTTCACGACGCATCGTTTCAATCAAAACCGACAAGTGAAGAATCCCACGACCAAATACTAAAAATTTATCCTCAGACCCCGTAGTCATTACTTTCAAGGCTAAGTTTTTCTCAGTTTCTTTGAAAAGACGGTCTCTTAAATGACGTGAAGTTACGAATTTACCTTCTTTTCCGAAGAAAGGAGAGTTATTAATCGTAAACAACATATTCATTGTAGGCTCATCAATCGAGATTCTTGGTAATGCTTCTTGTGTTTCAAAATCTGCCACAGTATCACCAATTTCAAAATCTTCGATACCTGTCATTGCACAAATTTCACCAGAAGAAACTTCGGTTACTTTGGCTCTTCCAAGTCCTTCAAAAACTTGTAATTCCTTGATTTTCATTCGTTTAATCGTTCCGTCAGACTTCATCAAAGCGACTTGCTGTCCTTCTTTGAAAGTTCCACGGTGTACACGTCCGATGGCGATACGACCTACGAAAGAAGAATAATCCAAAGAAGTAATTTGCATCTGAGAAGCACCTTCATACGTTTTTGCAGGAGGAATGCTGGCGATGATTACGTCTAATAATTCGGTAATATCTTCGGTTTTACGTTTCCAATCTGTACTCATCCATCCTTGCTTAGATGAACCGTACAATGTTTGGAAATCTAACTGGTCTTCTGTTGCACCGAGGTTGAACATTAAGTCAAAAACTTGCTCATGTACTTCGTCTGGGCGACAGTTTTCTTTATCTACTTTATTGATAACGACGATAGGTTTCAAACCTAAGTCGATGGCTTTTCCTAATACGAAACGAGTTTGAGGCATTGGACCCTCGAAAGCATCCACCAAAAGGCAAACACCATCAGCCAACTTCAAAACACGCTCAACTTCACCCCCAAAGTCGGAGTGACCTGGTGTGTCAATAATATTAATTTTAACGCCTTTGTAGCGAACAGATACGTTTTTTGAAACGATTGTGATACCACGTTCACGCTCTAAATCGTTGCTATCGAGGATTAAATCTCCGAATTCTTGGTTATCACGAAATAACTTTGAGGCGTGGATAATTTTATCGACAAGGGTAGTTTTACCGTGGTCAACGTGAGCAATAATGGCAATGTTACGGATGCTTTCCATGAAATGTAATTTGTTATTTTTACTGGTTATTCGTTGTTAGTGATTCAGAATCATATTTCCATTTAAACTATTAATTGAGTGAAAAGTAACGAATACTTACTAACTAATATGCAATAAAGGATAACAAATAACCAACAACAAAAATTAGGGTGCAAAGGTACGGAGATTATCTTAGAAAAATACTATTTACAGGAAAAATTAACAAAGAATTGATTTAGAAGTTTTATTAATCATTTTGAAGGCTAAGTTGTTGTAAATCAATGGGTAATCCTGATTTTTATTATGATATTATTCTGATTTTTTATTAGATTATTTTGGGGGAAATGATAAAAATGCAATTTGGGTATGGAGATTGGAAATTGATTTATTGGTTATTAGTTTAAAAATCATGCTTGAAATACCAGTAACCAATTTCTAATAAACCAATAAACTAATTTCTAATAACCACTACTCTCACAAAGGTATCTCCAACCAAACTTTCGTCCCCTCCTTCACTTTTGACTCAATCTTGATTTCTCCACCCAAACTCTCTGCCCGTTTACGCATATTACCCAAGCCATTGCCCGACTTGATTTTTTGCTCATCAAAACCAATTCCATTATCGGTTATGTTCAAGATTAGGGCGTTTTCTTGTTGGTTCAAATCAATACTTACTTCGTCGGCTTCTGAGTATTTTACAATATTGTTGATGGCTTCTTTGTATATCAAATAAAAATTGTATTGCTTTGAGGGTGAGAGCCTTACGTTGGGTAATGAATCGACGTTGAAGTGATAAAAAATGTCTTTCATCTCTAACATCTCAGAGGTAAATTCTTTCATTTTTACCAACACATTATCAAAATTATCTTCTGTCTGTTTGGTCGTCCAGACAATATCGCTTAATGAACGTTGTACTTTCTGAGAACTTTCCCCAATGCGTTTGACCATGTCTTTGACCGAATCAGAATTTTTACCCATTTGATTCTCAACAACTTGACTCAAAATCCCGATACTACTCAACGTCGAACCGATGTCGTCGTGCAAATCTCGGGCGATGCGACTCCGCATTTGTTCGTTTGCCTGTAATTGTTGGATGACCTCAGCTTGATATTGTTCTTTCTCTTTTCTATCCACATTTATTCTGTTGGCTAAGGCAAACGACAGTAGCACAACTTCCATCGCAGAACCTACTTGGAGAGCGTTTCGGGTAAAATTATCACTTGGTAAAATATTGGATAATTGCATGATAAAAATCAAGGCACTCACCAAGAAAACCGACCATGCTACCAAGAAGAAAAGGGCTGATTGTGAGCCTTGTAGCCACACATACGTAGCTATCATCAGTACGTAAATGACGATGAAAAAGGCCACGAAATGAAGTAAAGTAATGGTCAATGAACCTAAGCCAATCCAATGACCAACGAGACAAATGAGAATGAGTCCGATGAGGATTTTTGAGATTTTTTCAGAATAGGGGAAATATCGTTCTGCATCCAAAAAAGTATTGGCAAACAATAGCCCAAAAGATACGCCCGAGGAGATGAAAATAGGCGTTATTCGATTGAACCATAAGGCTTTATACCAAATGAATTCATGTCCGATTCCTTTATTATACGAGAAAAAACAAGCAAATGAAAATACGTAAATTACATAATAAAGATACTCTTTGCTTCTGACCGTAAAGTAGATAAAAAAGTTGAAAATTGCCATGACCAACATAATGCCTAAGTAAACACCCTGCATGAGGTCTTTGGGGTGGTTGTCTTCAAAATAAACTTTTAGCGGGGCAACTCTCAAAGGAAAAAGTAGTGGTAAAGAATTTTGGAAACGAATGTAGTAGGTACAGGTTTGTTCGGAGTTGAGATTGAGGTCGAAGAGATAGAAATTAGTATGAAAATCTCGCTTAGAAACGGGTACGTAAACCCCTGATTTTTTTTGAGTTATCTTATTATTTGCATCAATTCTATAAATATCAATACTGTCCATCACGGGTTCGGACATTTCGAGATAGAGTTTTTGTGTCGATTTATTTTGTAAGGTAAATCTTGCCCAAACTACTGATGAAGTAACTCCAAAATTAGGATTGGGTTGAATACTTTGCGTAAAACGGGCATCCAAATCTGAGCGTGTATGAACCTCCTCGAAAGTCAGGGAAGCCGTTTTATCTTCAAAAACCTCAATTTGTCGTCCAATTCCGATGGCTTCGTAGGGATTATTGATGGTGATTTTGCGTTGAGCAAAGCTCGTTAAGGTTATGATTGAGAGTAAAATACTGACGAGGTTTCTTTTTATTTTTTTCATATATCAAGATTTGAGTTGGGATTTTGATTCCTGAGAACCTGTTTGAACTTTTCGTTTTGAGCGATTCGTCGCACCGATGTAAATAGAGTTCATTTTTAATCTGATAGGTCGAAATTTATGAAGCATAGCAGAGCTATGGTGAATAAATTTTGAATTATCAGGTTGAAAATGAGACTATTTACAACGAAAGGAATAAGTTTAAACAGGTTCTTACTCAAACCTACAAATAATCAGGGATTTTTCAAATAAAAAAGGTTCAAGCGAGTGGCTTGAACCTTTTAAAACAGGTTAGAAACCTATGATACTTTTTTTAATTTTTTACAAAACTATTCCGAATAATTCTACCGTCCGACAGCCCGATTTGAAGGATATATTTCCCTTGGGGCAAGTCGCTGATTTCGTATTGTCCTTTATTGCCCGAAATGGTTTTTACGATTCTTCCCATCAAGTTATAAATCGTAGTATTTTCGATTTGCTCAGTATCTTCAAAATTGATTTTCAGGATGTTAGCCGTTGGATTTGGGAATAATGAGATTGTTCCATCCCCATCTTTAATAACACTTTCTATTCTTGTATAGCTGAATTGTCCATCAAAATCTACTTGTTTTAAACGGTAATAGTTGATGCCTTTTAGTGGGCTTTCGTCCATGAAAGTATAATCATTTCTTAACTCAACTGTTCCTCTTCCTTTGATTTTACCAATTGATTCAAAATCAATCGCATTTTTACTTCTTTCTACTTCAAAATAATCATTGTCTTTTTCAGAAGCCGTTGCCCATTTCAAAACGGTTTGTTGACTTTCGGTGATATTGGCTTTGAAGGAGATTAGGGTGATGGGGAGAGGGGCTGTCCCGTTTAGGCTGAGAGTGTTGGTTATTCTTAAAGTTCCTGCATTTGTTGCACCAGCAGACCCATATGCATAGATTCTAAATCGTACAGTAGTTGAACTTGGCACAGTACCAAGAACCATCGAAAGATTAAAAGAACCTACTCCCGCTGAACCTGATGTTCCGAATGTTCCTGTTGATTGAGTAATTTCTGGATTAGCCCCTACTTGTGTTCTGAATTCATAATTATTAGGTCCCGTAGCACTTTTTTGCCAATTAAGAACTAAATTGGTAGGAATAATAGTATATGTGGCATTTGGAGTGACTGTAAATTCATAATAATCATTTACATCAAAAGTAGTTAGATTCCATGCACTTGAGTTATAACCACCAGCTGCACTTTCAGGTGTCAAACCACTTCCTCTGACCAAACTCGTAGCTGTTACTTCTGGAAGAGTAGTAGTTGGAGGTACGTTAGCAGTTATACCAGAAAGTGAGGTAACATTATAAGTTACAATTTGTCCCACCCCAACAAAACCCATCAAACTCAACCCCAAACTCAATAAAAACTTATTCATACTCTCAAAAATTAGATTTAAACGATAAGATAAAGATAATTAGTTTTCTAATATTTTTAACTTCTCGAAAGTTTTTTTACTTTCGAGAAGTTAAGTGAAGAGTAATTTTTACATTCCCAAAGTCAAAGTAAATGCCGCTACCCAATTTAGTATTCCCTTTAAATTCAGTGACTTAGCTTGTGCAGTTATATCTACCGTTACGGTATTTCCTGAGTTAATCACTACGTCATCTGATGATGTTGGAACACAACCACAACTCCAAGTAGAAGTTGATGACCAGTTACCACTTGCTATACTCGTGATAACGGGCGGAGCTACATATTCATAACGAGCAATCGTAGGATAATGGTCAGAAGTTGTATTGGCATAATTTGTAATTGATGGTCTGAAACTTGTAACTGACCCTGCCATATATTTAAAACCAAAACCACTACCTGTTAATTCATTTGAAAGTATTTGATGGTCAATATAGTCTGAAAATGATGCTGTACTTGCACAATAAGAATCGCTCAATGCCTTAGAAATCGGATTCCAAGAAGGATTTGGACGTGTTCCGTTTATAGCCGTTTCATTTGGATTGGCGTACAAGAATGGAGCATAACTACTAATTAATTGATTGCAAGCAGTTGTAGCAATTGATTTATCAACATCATCATTCAAATCACCAATTACAATAGTTTTGCGAGTTGGATATTGGGCTTGTAAGGTATCATACATAGCTCTGACATCAAACTGACGGCGAGCATAGTCATCTAAGGCAGAACCCGCTTTTGCGTGTAAGCCCACTAATAAAACAGTATCTATCTGACTATTGATATTGACCTTAGCCATAAACATAAATGGTTTACGACCTGATGCCCAAAACTGGCTTGGTGTTCCCGTTGGAGGATAAGTTGCGGGCGTAAACCCACTAAACATTGGTCTTGAAAATACTTTTGTAACAACGCTATTTTTATATATTACACAGACTCTTTGAGCATTAGTCAGGTCTCCTCCGCTCGTAGAAACAGCATTTGAACATTCTCCTGAATAAGTATTTGCTCCAAAAGTAATGTTTAAGCCTTGAATTAGTTTTCCAAATGACGTAGTATTATCAGACGGATTAGCTGAATTATACTGACAAATTTCTTGTAGCATATATATATCTGCTCCTACTCCATTCAAAACAGTTTGGGCATTGGTCTGTTGAAGAATCTTATCGGTAGGTCCATTTGAGGATGAGGGGTGTCCAAGCCACTCAATGTTCCAGTTCATAATATCTAATTTTGTAGGCGAGTCCGTAAAAGTAGTAACTCCACAACTACTTGGTCCAGCACAAGAAGTGCCGCTGGCACTCAAATCTGATAAATTACGTGGGAAAATTTGTAGCTTATCAGCAGTATTGACATTAGATGTATTAGTTTGAACAAATCGACCTAAAACGCCTGTAATATCTTGTGTAACAGTATTTGGAATAGTTGCACCTATCAAGCCCGTTGAGTTTGCATCAATACGTATTTCGGTGGCATCTTGATTATTACAAAGTACGATTCCGTAATTTAAAGCAGACCCAAAAGTTCCAGAAGAAGAAAAATTAGAAGAAATGATTTTGATTAAACGTCCTTCATTGGCACACATAAAATCATAAAGAGTTGTACCCATTGGATTATTAGCATCAAAAATAAGCGGTGTAAGAGTTGTTCCAGATGATATTTTAGTCATACACGTTAAAGTAGTCATTTGTACTTCTCCATTAAATCTTGCGGGTGTACCCGTCAATTTCACTTGGTCACCGACTGCTAAATCATTACTCGTTACTACGTTAGAAGAGAATACTGCTATTCCTCCAGTTGCATCTTGAACATAAAATTTATTAGGACTAAAAACGGCAGTAACCGTGCCAGCGATAATTTTACTCCCTAATCCTGCGGATGTTCCAGGATAAGTTTGTTGTACAGGTATCAATGTTCTGAAAGATGCAATATCAACTGTTGTTCCACATTCTGCCCCTACTTTTCCAGCGATGGCTACATTCGCAGAAGCCGTTGTACTCACATTTGTAATATTTTGACCTGTGAAATTTCCTTCTGTTGTACCCTTCAAACGTACATCAATTGTGGTAGTTGCAACACTTCCAGACGTTTGAGGCAAAGTTAAAGTATTGGCATAAGCCCCTGCACCCGTTTTGATTTCAAAATCTGTTGGTGCAGTAATGGTAATATCGCTTACTAAATTATTACCTTCAACTGTGTACGATTGTGAAGCAGAAGGTACGCCGACAAGGGTATAAAATTTTGACAATGTTCCTGTTGTAGTAATTACAGGTGGAGGTACAGCGGTAACCGAACCCGATAGGGCTACATTTACAGGAGTTGTCACACCACCGCCACTATTAGTTACATTACCTGCATAACCACTACCAATGGCTAATCCAGCTTTGAGACGTGCGTAAAGGGTTGTATTTGCCAATGCCCCTCCTGTGTATGCAACTGTTACATTATCAGCAAATTCATTTGTTACCCCAGTTTTAGATACCTCAAAATTTGTTGGGGCAGTCACGGTAATATCACCAGCAGATGGCGTTAAAACCGAACCAGAAAGGGTATATGTACTTGACGTTGAAGGTCCACTTCCAAATACATAGTTGAAGGCTGGGACGGTCGTTGGAGTAGCAGTTAGGGTTGGGGTTAAATTTACAACTGTTCCATTCAATGTGACATCATCAAACCTAAGTGTTCCTGTTGAAGCTGGCACTCCCCCACTTACACTTGTTGTACCAAAAGGATAAAGCCTAAATGTTACTTTACCTCCGTTACCCACTACAATAGGCGATGTAAAAGTCCAAGGTAAAATAGCACCAGGGCTTGCAGGATTAGTAGATACTGGCATATCAACTCTTGTGGAATTAAAATTATTAGCATCTGCGCTATACGACACAATCAATGAATTTGGAGCAGTTCCACTTCCCTGCCTAAAAAAGGATAAAGAAGTTAGATTCAATCCAAAACCACTATTGGCTGTAATACTAAACTCTATGTAACTATTATCATTTCTACTTGCAGTAATACTCATACCATTATTACTGAAGAAATTTGCAAGACTGGCACAAGTAATATTACTTCTTGTCAAAGGAGCGACAGCTGCATTAGTTACTGCACTAAATGTGTTACCCTGCGTCGGACAAGCACCTGTCCCCGTAAAAGCATTTGAAGTCAATAATTGACTAAACGAATTAAAATTCAGTAAAATATAACTGAGCAACAATAATAATTTTTTCATGGGGGAATGTGTTTTTAGCGTTGAAGTGAATAATAAACAAATTTACAATAATTCACATACAGCTTAACTAAGAATTAGATAAATAAAATGTTAAAATAATTTTATGGAAATAGTAAAATAAAATAAGGTATGGATGGGTAATCTTCTTTGAAGCCGTATCTGGGATTTGTATCGGTATAACCTTGTTATATAATATTTTTTCAGAAAATAGGGTCACTTAACAAATAACTCTAAATCAAAATAGAATTTGAGTTAGAGTTATTTACTGAGTGACCCTGAGTATTTGTCAAAAATAATTTATGTTATTTGAAAACTAAATATATCCATAACTACTTGATAATCATTATTTTATGAATATATTTTTCACTTAACCACTTATAGATTTAAAACTTAACGTTTACGCTTCTTACGTTTAACAGCCTTTACAGCAGCAGCACCTGATGATGAGGCGGCTGGTATAATTTCTTCTCCGCCACCACCAGAATTTCTTATTTGTCTGATTCTTTCCTCCAAATCCACAATAACACGGGCAGACATTTCTCTACTGGCATCATTGGCTTCATTCAAAGACTTGTAAGCCGCTTGAAGTTTGTCATAATCTGAGTTCAACTCGCCATACTTTTTGCTCAACGACTCAAAATTATCCTTACCTTCTTCTTGGCATTTTACATAATCTTCGTTCTTTCTCTTGAACTGACTTTCCATGCTGAAACGGTAACTACTCAATTCTGCATTTTCTTGACGTTCTTTTTGTACTTGTGCCTCCAATCGACGAGCTTGGTCTTGAAGGTCAGTGATTTGTTTGGTATCAGTACAGCTACTCAAAAAAGCGAGCGTTGCTACTGATAAAAGTAAGGAAATCTTTTTCATGAATATCATTCTGTGTTATGGGTTATCTTATTTTTCTTCTAATTTATTAATTTTTTTTGTAGAAATCAAAATTACGCCTTTTTTTCCTTTATCGCCGTATTTTGCCTTTGCCGTTTCTACATCCATGACCTCCAATTTTTCAATATTTTCAACTGGAACATTTTTGTGTAAGTACCCCGAATCAGCTACTTTACCGTCAATGACATAGATAGCATTCGTAGGAAAATCTGCCGATGGTGTGCATTTTTCTACTTTGGGTAAGGGCTTGTTATCCACAAAATACTCGACATCTTTATACTCTCTTTTCGGAAGAACAGTTTTTTCCAAAACATTCAAATTGTAAATCCCATTACGAGCTAATTCTCCAAACTGAGACACTAACTTCTCTCCATCTTCGGGCGACCAATAATCTAAGTTTAGAATGGACTTTACATTTACATCATTCCAATTGTAATCCTTTGCAACAAAAGTGCCATTTATTTTGTACAATGGACGTTTTGATAATTCTAATTCTTGCGTACGGTTTAATTCTTTGATGACATCCTCTTTGCAGTAGAACCATTTGGTTTTGGGGGTAATGATTAGGTTACCTTTTCGGTCTGTTGCCATTCCAACTTTGTATTTTGTCTCGTCTTTTAGCCTAAAAGTGTTATTTTCAAAATAGATGGTTGTATGTTTCGTAAAGTGATTAAGCATATACACGTCAGAAGTAATACCATTAAATTTAAATCTCACTTGGAAAGTCCCGCAATCTTGTCTGTAACTTGAATCACTTTCGATAAAAGTATTTTTAATATCTAAATTTTGATACTCTGTCATTGCAATTCCTTGAAAATTCGTGTTAAAAGCTCTTTTATCTTTAATAACTTGAACCTCAACTCCTTCAATTCCTTTTTTAGTTTCTGGATTTAAAACTTCAATAAGCGTAGAATTGAAATACCCTTTTTTCTTTATTGTAGAATCTTGTTTGTGAGAAACTGTTATGAAATTTTTATCATCTTCTAAGAAATAATCTTCGTCTTCATTTTTATTAACAATTGGTTCATTGAAAGTCGAAATAAACTCGACCGTCTCCACCATCTCCTTCACATTTTCAACCACCGATTTCCTGGCATCAAAAGGCTTGGCTTTGGAGATATTGAAGGCTAAAATCAACATTGCCCCCAAAGGAATGATGACAAAATATTTAACCAAATGTAGTTTTGAAGAACGTTCACGATTCATCATTTTGATACGGAGTTTTAGGTCTGAAAAATTAAAATTATTAGAAACTATAACTGGATTTAATCCGCTTATTTTCAATAGATTATACTGATAATGACGACTATCAAATCCTTGATTCAAGACAGTTTGGTCGGTCAAAAATTCAAGATTTTGTTTCAAGAATTTCCTTAAAATCCAAGCCAGAGGATTTATCCAAAATAGGATGCAAAATACCTCCACCAACATCACGTCCAACGAGTGTAACTGTCGCACGTGTACGTACTCATGGGCAAGAATTTCTGATAAATCTTCCTCAGAATGTTTATTGATATTGATGAAAATATACTTAAAAAACGAAAATGGACTAATATCTTTCGATAAATTTCTGACGGTTATTTGATTGATAATAAGAGGTTTAGAGGTCTTTAATAAACTGAAAATACTAAAAAATTGAACGATTAATTTGCACAAGAGAACCACCATTCCCGAAAGGAAAATTGCTCGAAGAATATCTCCATAGCTCAGTAAAACAGTAGGGGAGGAGGGAGTTGAAACCATTTTTTGCGATGGAATAATCTCCTGATGCTGAAAACTCAAATCTGGAATCGCCTTAACTATGGTTGTATTGCTAATTTCTTGATGCTGACTCACAAAATCAGAAATATTTAATAATGGCAGCGTCATTGAGCCAATGATTGCCAAAAGAAAATAGATTCTATTGAGTTGATAGAAGGTATTTTTACGAAGAAATCCCCAGTAAATCATCAAGAAAATGCTGAGACAAATATGGGCTTTGAGTAGATAAATCATGGTATTTTGATTTTTTTTTGATTATTTTGGGTAAGGACGTATCGCATACCAATGCTGTCAATTTAAGGTTTTGCTTCTGTCAAAATATACTTAGGGAAATTGTAAATAATAAACTACCAAGTTAGATTTGCCAATTTTTAAAAAATTGGCAAATCTTTACTAAACGAAAATGGTACTTTTAATTTTACAATTTCCCTTAATAACCCCGTTTGAACGCTGGTAGGGTTTTGAACCCTACCAGCGTTAGTCGGACAAATTTCTTAAATTGACTGCACTGGTATCGTATATACCCGTTTCGTTTGAGCTTGTGCGATACGCCCCTACAAATTGCACTTAATTTTTTCCTTCAATTAAATCAATAATTTCCTTCAATTCTTGGGCAGAAATTTTTTCATCTTTCACAAAAAAACTAACCATTTCTTTGTAAGAATTTTTGAAATAATCCTGCACTACGCTACCCATGAAGGCTTTTTTGTAATTTTCTTCCGTAATGGCGGGCATATACACATACACATTTCCGTAGCGTTTAGCGTTGAGATAGTTCTTCTTCTCCAAGTTTTTTATCATCGAAGCCAAAGTAGTATAAGGCGGTTTTGGCTCTGATAATTCTTCTAAAAAATTACCCACAGTCGCCTCGCCCAATCGCCAAATGATGAGCATCAAATCTTCTTCGGTTTTACTAAGTTTTTCTAACATCTTATTTTGATAGAATCGTTTTGTTACGAAATTTTCGTAAATATATCTATTTTTTCGTAAATCAAAAAATATTTAGCAAATTTTAACATTTTTTTAGTGATAACGGATTAATAATTGTCGTACATTTGAGCAATAATTACGCTTAAAGATTCGTTATTTTTTCTTGTAGAATCTACTTCCATCGTAAACACCCTCAATGGGCTTCTGTTATGAAACGAAATATACTTCTTGGCATAATTCTAAGCGGAACGTCGCTCGTAACTTTCGCACAATCGACTGATATTCAGAAGCCTATCACGATTAGTCCAAATATTTCTATTCAAAATTTTGATTGGAAAGAATCTTCTATGGTGGGACAAGTGGGGCTTAAATTACAATTCCCATCCATCAAAAAAGTAAATTTTTCGGTTGAAGGAGGTTTTTCTCAAAGCCTTGGAAATGCGGTTAATACGAAGGGAAGTCCTGTGGCTATTTCTACTGGGGATAACAATAATGCTCCCGTTATAAAATCACCCATCGGTTATAATGGCTTAGGCTCAACGAGTTCGCCTATAACGAGTTTGCAAGGTGGTTTTATCAACATCGATGCTGGCATTCCAATAAAATTGAGTGATAGTTCAAAGACTACGATAGAGCCTTTTGTAGGCATTGAGGGAAAAGTCTGGACTCGCTCGGCTGACTACGGTTCGGAAGGAAATCCGATAATGGTGGAAGAAAAATTTAAGTTTTTATCTCCTTCTTTGGGAGCAAAACTGAATTTTAATGCTAAATCAAAAATAAAGTTAAGTGTCAGAATTTCAGCAAGTTATCCTTTAATTTCAAAGTTAAAAACAGATTCTAAAAATCTTAGTTTGACTAATTCAGAAATTGATTTAACAAAAATGCTTTCGCCTTCGATTGAGGTAGGGGCAAGAATCAAGAAAGTAACCCTCAAACTTCGTTACGAAAGAATAAATATCGGTTTACCAGATTCAATGAGAACTTGTACCAATTCAAGTGCCAACGTTACTGGTATCACGATTGGGTATGACTTTTAGCTTTCGCCCATATTCCCCTTAATCGCCTCATAATCAGTCTTTAACCTTCCCATTTCACGAGCCAAAAAGGTTTGTAATTCGGTATTGAATTGATGTTGTTCTTCTTTATTCAAAGTGGTATAAAAATCCTTTAATTCTTGATTGATGGCTGCACGCTCTTCGCCCGTGGAGGCATTGATGGAGCGTGTGTGGTATTTTTTGAAATTGAATTCCATTGTTTTTGGTATTTTTCGATAATCTTTGTGGACACAAAGTCACACTGAGTTTTTTACAAAGTTAAAAGAGTGTTTTCTTCGTGTTTCTCTGTGTAAAACTCTGAGAAACTCAGTGACCACAAAAGTTGTCAGACGACCTTTTATTCTATTTATTAAGCTGGTACTTTCACCATTTCAACCAATTTATCCACCACAAAATCTATCTCTTCGTTGGTATTATATTTCGAGAAAGAAAATCTCACAGAAGGACGTTCAGGAGAGGCATTCAGGGCATTCAAAACGTGCGAACCGATGTCCGTTCCGCTCGTACAAGCACTTCCACCCGAAACGGAAATCTTGTTAATGTCTAAATTAAACAAAAACATATCAGCTTCATTGGATGGAGGAAAACTCACATTCAAGACCGTGTAAAGGCTTTTTTCTAAATTATCAGAGTCTCCGTTAAAGGCTATGTCTTCTATGTGTTGTCGTAATTTCGTAATCATTCTTTGCTTCAAGCCTTCAATGTGCTTGCGGTGTTCATCCATACCCGCATAGGCAAGTTCGAGGGCTTTTGCCAAGCCCACAATGCCATAGACATTTTCAGTTCCACCACGCATATTACGCTCCTGAGAGCCTCCGTGTATGAGCGGATGGATTTTGTTTTTGGCATTGATATACAAAAAACCAATTCCTTTTGGTCCATGAAATTTGTGAGCTGCCCCTACCAAAAAATCAATTTTCATTTGTTGCAAATCATGTCGATAATGCCCCATCGTCTGGACGGTATCTGAATGGAAAATTGCTCCAAACTCTTCACATAAAGCCCCAACATCATCCATATTTATCAAATTCCCAATCTCATTATTCCCGTGCATCAACGAAACCAAAGTCTTTGGATTATTACGTAATAATTCTTCCAAATGATTGAGGTCGATGTGTCCCTTTGAGTCTAATTCTACAAAATTGAGCTTGATTTTCCCCTCTTTTTCCAAATATTCTAAGGTATGCAAAACGGCATGATGTTCTATTTTGGAAGTGATGGCGTGGGTAATTCCAAACTTTTCAATTGACCGCACAATTGCCATATTATCAGCTTCTGTACCACCCGAAGTAAATAAAATTTCGGCGGGTGATGTATTCAAAAGTCCTGCAATAGTCTTTCTGGCACGCTCTACAGCACTACGTACTTCACGCCCGTGTCCGTGTATGGAAGATGGATTTCCAAAATTGGTTTCCATCATCGGAATCATTGCCTCAATTACTGCTTTGTCAACGGGCGTTGTGGCTGCGTTATCTAAATAAATTCTGTTCATTTATTTTAATGGTAATAAGCTACAAACCTCATAGGTTTTGAAAATCTATGAGGTTTAATGGTTTATATTTTAAGCAAAAATATTTTTATCATAAAAACGCTCACTTGCTAATTCGAGCATTGCTAAATCTCCTTTTGAATTACCGTAAGCATAGATTTTATCATATTCATTGATATTCAAAATCTCTTTTATCCTGACAACTTTTTGTTCGGCATAACAGTTTTTGGAAGCAAACTTACCAGTGAGTTGCCCATTATTAAACTCAATCTTTGTGGCAATTAGTTCAATATTATTTTCTCTGCACCAAGGCTCAATCATATTCTCCAATCCTGCCGATACTATTACAATTCGATGTCCGAGACTTCGATGAAAATCAAGTCGATTTAGTGCTTTGGGCTTCACGATGGTATTAATATATGCTTTAAAATCCTCTGCCCAATGATTGAAAAAAGTGGTTTCTGTTCCTTGATAAAATGATGCAAATAGTTTTTGTTTGGCAAGATAGTTTGGAATTATTTTTAAGGCATACAGCAATAGGAGAGGGGATTGTTTGAATATCCCCCAATGAAATCCGCTTGTTCCTTCGGTGAATTTAATAAACTCAATGAAGGTATCTTTGGTGGTAATTGTGCCATCAAAATCAAATAAAGCCAACGATTTTGTCTGATTATTCATGGGCTGTTTGGATAGATTTGATAAGTTTTTGTTCAAATAATTGCAAACTCATTGGTAAATAAACTAATGCCATAGGTACTAATAAATAACGAGCCTCGTAAACAATAAATGAATAATAATGGACTAAATACCAAAGTGGAATAAGAATAGCAAAGAATATTTTAAGATGAATATTTACTTTGGGAAACGCTAATAGGCTAATGAGTGGAAAAACAGACACAACGGCAAAGTGTTCGCTATGAACAGAATAGTCAGTTAAGTTTTCGATAAATTTATGAAAGTTCCCCACGATTGGAGCATCCCTAAAACCGTAATATTGTCTAATTAAGAAAAAACCAACTACAAAAACCGAATAAGCTAATCCCGTGTTTAGGACGACTTTCCAATTTATTTTGAACTTATTGATGATAAAATCTGATGCGACATATAGTAGAGGAATGAAGACACAAGATTCACGATTTGTGATGCCTATTAGCATGATGATTGATAGGTGAATCCATAGTGATTTTTGTTTAATAATCACTATTCCAGCCCAGAGGTATAGGATTACATCCATGTAGGTATTGAAGGAAAAGTCTGAATGTCGGTATGAGTTTCCGATAGAAAAAGACAGAAATAAAATACCTATAAAAGCTATCCAATGGCTTTTTAAGAATAGTTTAAAATACTCAAATGCAAGGAGATATATAATTGAGTGTAATAAAAATCGAAAAATAATAAAGACCACAAAATATTTCATATATTCTTGCCAAATAGCATCATTGAGAGGCTTTCCGTGATATTTTTTGGCATAACCTTCGGGCATAAAATCATCTAATGTATTGTTTAGAAATAGGCTATAATTAGAACTTATAAAAAAATGACTTGGCGAAATAATTTTGGCAACTCGTTTTATTGAAATGACCTTTTCAACGGTGTGGTCATAAACAAAATAAATGCCTTCTACCAACATCGGACAAAAGGGACGGTATTGCCAAGGATTATAAAACCAAGATTTTTTTTCGAGAAATAATTTATGATTCTGAAATTGAGAAAGGGCTAATCCTGTGTCAATATTTCTAAAAATAGGATATAGTGATAAACTAAAACACAAAAAAAGAATAATGATTTTTTGAAACCAAGACTTTCGTTTGATGGTATTTAGTAAAGAAGAGTCAGAATTTGAGAAGGACATTTTAGAAATAAATTAAGTAGGTTAAAAATGAAACCCAACAAATGAAATTGATTTGGACGAATCTATCTTTGATGAAAATTTCCGTTGGTGAACCACTATTTTGTTCTATCAAAACGATTTGCCAATACCTCAATACGCCAACTATTACAAAGAATGAACTATAAAAAACGGAGGTAGATTTGAATTGGTCTTGTGTCGTAGAGTTGGTCGTGTAAAGGATATAATACAAAATAAGACAGGCAGAAAGCATGCCCATTGCGTGTTCTAAGTAAGATTTACTATAACTATTGGCTGCTTGCCTGACAATAATCTGGGTTTGTTCAAGAATCACTAAATCATCTCTTCTTTTTGCCAGAGCAATAAAAACGGTAAGTAAAAAGGTCATTACGATTAACCAATGGCTCGGAATGACATCAATTGCTATTGATCCGATAATAACCCTAAGCACAAATCCAATACCTATGATAGAGACATCAAGAATAGGTATTTTCTTTAGCCAAAAAGAATATAAAACATTGATAGTCAGATAGCTAATAGCTGGAAATAGTAGTTTTTGATTTAGAAGAAAACTACCTCCCAAACCTAAAAGTAAGGCAAAAAATAGAATAACAAAGGCAAAATTGGGACTTAGAACTCCTGCCGCCAAAGGTCTATTCTTTTTGACAGGGTGCAATTTGTCATTCTCAATATCGGCATAATCGTTCAAGATATAAACAGCACTTGCAAGAAAAGAAACAATAAAGAAGGTTTCGATGCAGACGATTAATTTATCAACTCTAAAAAAATTCAAAGAAAAGAAAAGAGGTAAAGCAACAAATATATTTTTGAGCCACTGTTTTACACGAATTAATTTTAAAATATATCCCATTTGTCGCATTTCGTTTTTTGTTGCAATCTACTACTAAAAAACCAGAATCACACCTCCAAAAGCATCGCCCCATACGAATATCCACCCCCAAAAACAGTTACAATAATCTTATCCCCTTTAACAAACTTCTGTTTGTTTTCATCCAAAACAATGGCACATCCCGCACAACCTGTATTGCCCAAATACTGAATATTTGACAGCATTACATCTTCTGATACCCCCAAAGTCCCAGCTACATTCTTAGAGATTCTAAGGTTGGCTTGATGAGGAGCAATATATTTTATATCACTGACTTTCAGGTTATTACGTTCCAAAACTTGTAAACTCGCCTTAGGCATATATGTACAAGCATTTATGAAGACATCTTTACCATAAGGCATAATAATTCCTTTGTGAAGGGGTTTCAAAACCACACTTTCTGAGGCTTTACCCACATTGGCTGCTCCACCTGTGAGTACGTCTTTTATCTCCCAATCAATATTTGAAGTCCTTGATTTTGAGATAGATAAAGCCACTGCCCCATCGCCCCAAAGGTGACCTGCTTTGGTATCGTCTTCGTTATTATAGGCGGTATTATGTTCAGATGCAACAATTAAGGCTTTGGTTGCCTTTCCCATCGCAAAATATCCTTGGACAATCTCGACGGCATTTAACAAAGAAGAACAAGCCGAGGAAATTGTCACTACAGGAATTTCACTGATATTCAAATGATGTTGGATAGCGTGAGCAAGCGTAAAAATACAGTCATGAGGCGTATAGGTCGCTCCCACGATTAAATCTATTTCAGAAAGGTCATAGGGAAGATTAGCGGTCAATTTATTAACCGCCTCAATCGCCATGGTATGCGTATTTTCTTGTTCTGAGGCTTTACGTCGTTCTCGGATTCCTGTACGTTCAATAATCCATTCGTCGGTCAGTCCATTCAGTTCTTCAAAATAAGCATTGGTGATAATTTGCTCAGGCAAATAACTGGCAATTGTATTTATAAACATTCTTTTTTTGTTCTGTGTTGATTAATTAAAAACAATTACAAAGAAAATCAATGTTTGAAGAGACACCAAATGATTCACGGAAAGGAGCAATTTTTACTTGAAATTATCCTATAAAATTTTGTACTATTTCGATGTTTTTTGTATAAAACTTATAAATGTCAGAAAAGTAACCACTTTTGCCAAAATCAAATTATTTTTGATTTATAGCCCTTCCAAGCGTTTCCCAATAATTACTTCCGCCTAAACCAAACCTTCTTCCCTTTATTCGCCTCATTCGGTTTTGAAGCTCCACGGTTTTGTTGTTGTTGCGGAGGTTTTGACAATTCCACAACGGGCTGTGTACTCATCGGATAATCGTGATTTTCAATAACTGGAATCTTCTTGCCAATCAATTTTTGAATATCTTTCAAATACGGAATTTCCTCCGTTTCGCAGAATGAAAAAGCTGTTCCATTTGCCCCTGCACGACCTGTACGCCCGATTCTGTGTACGTAAGTCTCAGGAATGTTAGGGATTTCGTAATTGATAACATAGGCTAATTCGTCCACATCAATTCCCCTTGCGGCAATATCCGTAGCGACTAAAACACGGGTAGTTTTCGCCTTAAAATTCTCCAAAGCCCGCTGACGAGCATTCTGAGCCTTGTTTCCGTGAATTGCCTCGGCTCTAATATTATTCTTTAATAAAACCTTTACCACTTTATCAGCACCGTGTTTTGTACGAGTGAAAACCAAAGCAGTTTCAATAGTTTTGTCTTGCAAAATATCCAATAACAAAGCATTTTTATTGTTTTTATCGACAAAATAAAGAGCCTGTTTGATGGTATCTGCCGTAGAAGAAACAGGCGTGACTTCCACTTTTTGAGGCTTGTACAAAATACTATCTGATAATTTCTGAATCTCAGGGGGCATCGTAGCGGAGAAAAAAAGCGACTGACGACGTTCGGGCAAAATGGCAAGTACCTTTTTGATGTCATGCACAAAGCCCATGTCCAACATTCGGTCAGCTTCGTCCAAAACGAATAATTGAATGTCTTTTAATGAGATAAATCGTTGGTTAATCAAATCTAATAATCTACCAGGCGTTGCCACAAGTATATCTACGCCATTTTGTAGGGCATCGGTTTGTTTTCCTTGTTTTACTCCCCCAAAAATAACAGTATGCGTGAGTCCAGTATATTTTCCGTACGATTGAAAACTATCATCAATTTGTATTGCTAATTCTCTCGTAGGCGTAATGATGAGGGCTTTTATCGAACGTTTGCCCTTATGAAAAGTGTGATTTTTGTGTAATAATTGAAGAATCGGAATGGCAAAAGCTGCCGTCTTTCCCGTACCCGTTTGAGCAACGCCCAATAGGTCTGTACCCTGCAAAATAATGGGAATTGCCTGAGCTTGAATGGGCGTAGGCGTAGTATAACCCTCCGCCGTCAAGGCTTTTTGGATGGGTTCAATGAGGTTTAAAGATTCAAATGACATATTTGTATATTTCGTGAAAGTAAGGAGTTGGAAGTAGGCAGTGGGCAGTTTTGAATGGATATTTCTTTATGAAACCGAAGTATTACGTTTGTCCAATGCTAACTGCCTACTGTGAACTGCAAACTGAATCACAAATTTACGGAATTAATCAGGGAAAAACGATTTTGTGAGATTTTGGGGAAAATTTGGAGAAGATTTAGCATATGATTTTATTCTTGAATCGTATGCCAATAGCCGACAGCCAAATGGTGATAGCTTTTATTGCTCCGTATAATGAAAAGTAAGTCCACCATCTACATAATACGTTGAACCAGTTACGTATTTTGCATCGTCAGATGCCAAGAAAGCGATAACGGCAGCGACATCTTCGGGTTCGCCCAAGCGTCCGAGAGAGATGTTATTTTTGAGAGTTGCCAACAGTTCTGGCTTACTCAGAAGTTCGGCATTGATAGGCGTTTTGATAGCCCCTGGTGCTACATTATTGATTCTGATACCCAGAGGGGCTAATTCTACTGCCAAATTTCGCATCACCATTTGCATACCGCCTTTGCTGGCACAATATGCCGTGAAATTTGGGAAAGGCAATTCTTCGTGAACGGAGCTATTATTGACAACCACACCCACACGATTATTTTCTTTGGCATATTTTACAAAAGCCTGAGTCAAGAAAAACATCCCTTTCAAATTAGTATTCATCACGGCATCATAATCTTTCTCTTCGACTTCCCAAAATGGAGCATTAATCTCAATGCCAGCATTATTTACCAAAATATCAATCTGTCCAAAAACTTCAAGCGTTTCTTGTACCATGGCAAAAACCGCTGGCACTTGCGAAACATCCGACTGAATAAAGTGAGATTTTGCTCCCGTCTCATTTATTTGACGAATTGTCTCAGCTACATTCTCATCATTTTTTCTGCCTGAAAATGCGATACTTGCTCCTTCCTGAGCAAAACGAACACAAATTGCTCGTCCAATACCTCGTCCGCCACCTGTAACGAGTGCAACCTTTCCTGTGAATCTACCCATGTTTTTATTTTTTTAGAAGAAATTAAAAACAAGATTACGAAAAAAAAACGTCTCGTAGAAAATTTCCCACGAGACGTTTGTACTTTTAATTATCTAATCAGCTAAAACCTACTTCTTAAACTTCAAAGCCAACACATTCTTACCAACTTTTTTACCCTCAGCCAAACCAGTTTCATTATCCTGACGAGTATGAATTCCTCCGTACAAGCGTGAAATGGCTGCCTCTCTGGCGAATTCAGCAAAGTTTTTGTAATTTCTTGATTTTAAGATAATTCCAGTCGTATTATCTTTTCTACCATCGTGTGAGTTATCAGTAAAGGCAAAATCAGCCCCAAAATAATCAGTCAAAATTTCTGAAACCGCCCCTGATTGCGTTGAGTGTCCTGATGGAAAACCTGGGAATGGAGGCGTTACGAAAAGCCCTTTCCAAGTTGCATCAATTTCTCTACGAACCATCGTATAAGGACGTTCATTACTGTATTTGAATTTGCATTTCCAACAATTAATAAAAGCGTCATTCAAGGTGATTCCAACTCGTGCAAATGCTTCTGCTGCTTTACCAAGACCCGCTTTTGTTTGTTTCACGGCAATATTAGTGATGTTGTATGAATGTCCCGCTGGGGTAAATGTCTCTGTTGGATTGTCCGCCCAAAAGGCTGCAATTTCTTTTTGTTCAGCCGTCAAAGATTTATTGATATTATAAACTTCAAAATACTGCCCGAAATATGGAGATGTGTAAGAAGACGAGAAACCAATCGGAAGAGGCAAAGGCATATTCTGATTAGCTGGCACAAAAGTACGATTTGTTCCCCAAGTAGGTTGCATCGGGATTTTTTGTCCACTTTCAGTTACTGACCAAGCCCCCGGAAATACAGGAACCACATAATCCGCAGGAAAATTACGCTTGTAGCCTTCATGTCCACCGTCCGTTTTCGACCACTCAAAAATGGCATCCGCAATGCTCTGACCGTATTTTTCAGAACGGTCAATGATGTCCTGAGCAATGCCTGTTTTATTCGCATTTTTCAAAACTACTTCAACCGAATCAATAATTCTCTTATTGGCTACCGCTTGTGGGCGTGATGCCTCTGCGTATAATGCACGTAAGATATTGGCTTCGGCTGCATTGGCACTCAAAGCCCAGTTATACTCCTTGCCTGTTTCTACTTTGGGTAAAGTTGTCAAACTTGCCAATTGACCTTGAAGTGACTGATTATTAGTCAATCCACCCACCACGGACTCGTACATGGTTAGTCCACCGAGGGCATACGCACGGGCAGCCACAGGGGGCGTGTAACCCGCAGTTCCTTTGGTTAATTTGAGTTGCATTTCAGCCCAAGTAGTAGCAACATCTGCTGAAAGTTTATTTGCAGGAGAGTCATCCACGGTTGGTTGTGAGGGCGTTACGTCGGTCTCTTTGACTTTACAGGAATCTAAAAATAATACCAGCGAAGCCATGGCAAGCCAGTAGGAAGCCCTTTTGAGAGGGTTTACAGAAGGAAAGTTAGTCATATTGTAAGAAATAATTAATGGAGAATAAAATACCAAGGCGGTTAAAAAAGTTCTATTCCCCCTTTTTGTAGCAAAAATCTTGCCATAAAGTTTATGATATGTTCATATACGTTTCAAAAGCATTTAACCACAAAAAAACTCTTTACAACGAATGCAAAGAGTTTCTACTATTCAAATAATAGCAAGGCAATACAACCAATGGTCAGGTATTTCCTCTCTTTTAGGACAAAGGTTTCGTGAAATAGTCACCTATTTGATGAATTATTTTCACGAAAATTGAATTATTGATTTCAAATCGAACAAAAAACGTAATTTTGAGTGAAGAATACAGAAAACCTCACCCCCGACCCCTCTCCGATGGAGAGGGGAGTTATTGGACGAATACTCCCCTCTCTATCGGAGAGGGGTCGGGGGTGAGGTTATACGGTCTCAATAAACAATCCCCCATGCGAATAGACCCACAAACCATAGAACGTATCCGACAAACCGCTGACGTAGCTGATGTCATCGGTGACTACGTGTCTTTGAAGAAAAAAGGGGCGAATCTTTGGGCTTGTTGCCCTTTTCATGGCGAAAAATCTCCATCGTTTTCAGTCTCGCCCGCCAAGGGAATTTATAAGTGTTTTGGTTGTGGGAAAGCGGGAGATTCTATCCGTTTTATCATGGATATTGAGGGCTTGGGCTATGGTGAAGCACTCAGACATTTAGCCAAAAAATATGGCATCGAAATTCAAGAAACTGTAATGACCGATGAGCAATTACAGTCTCAGAATGAACGAGAGAGCCTTTTGATTGTCTTGAATTATGCTAAAAATTATTACCAAAATAATCTCTTCAAACACGACGAAGGGCAGTCGATTGGTTATCCATACTTCAAAGAAAGAGGTTTTTCTGATAAAACTATCAACACTTTTGAATTAGGTTATAGCCTCGAATCTTGGGATGCTTTTACGAAAGAAGCTCTCAAAAATGGATATTCTTTGGAAGTCTTAGAAAAGGCAGGATTAACTATTGTAAAGGAAAGTGAACAAAGCCAAAACCCTAATCCCCAATCCCCAATCCCTAATCCCAAATCCTTTGACCGTTTTCGTAATCGAGTAACTTTTCCAATTCATAATGTTTCAGGAAAAGTGATTGCCTTTGGAGCAAGGATTTTGAAGGCGGATAAATCTCAGGCGAAATATTTGAACTCACCCGAAACGGAGGTTTATCATAAATCGAACGTTCTCTACGGAATTTTTCAAGCTAAAAACTCCATCCGAACAAAAGACGTATGTTATTTGGTGGAGGGATATACAGACGTAATTTCCTTGCATCAGGCGGGTATCGAAAACGTAGTTGCTTCTTCGGGAACGTCTTTGACCATTGAGCAAATCCGTTTGATTGGGCGTTTTACGCAAAATATTACCGTTCTCTACGATGGTGACACGGCTGGTATAAAAGCCTCTCTACGTGGAATGGACATGATTCTGGAAGAAGGGCTGAACGTAAAATTAGTCGTATTTCCAGAAGGTGAAGACCCTGATAGTTATGTACAAAAGATTGGTTCTGAGGCATTTGTCAAACATATCCAAGACCACGCCGCCGATTTTATTACTTTCAAAGCTGAACTTTCCCTGAAAGAAGCGGGCAATGACCCCTTCAAAAGAGCTGAGTTGATCAAGGATATGGTGGGGAGTATTTCCAAAATTCCTGATTCGATAAAGCGGTCAATATTTTTTCAGAAAACTGCCAACATGATGCAGATTGATGAACAATTATTGATTTCGGAAAGTAATAAAATCACGCTTGAAAGGGGTAAACAAAAGGAAAAAGATAGAGAAAGAGAGCAAAATCGTCAAAGATTACAGCGTGATTTACCCAATGGCGTAACGGTCAATAAACCTAATCCGAATGTAAATCTGGGTGAAATGCCAAGTTTTTCGGAAGATGAGGAATTTTCTGGATTTTTGACTCCCGGGGTGGTCGGTGGGGACACCGACCACGGGGGTGGGTATGCAGAAATTGTTATTGATGCCCCTGATGCACCCAGAACGGTACTTTCGGGTATGGCTTTGCAGGAATTGGAGTGTATCAGATTATTGATAAATCACGGAACGAAGGAAGTTGATCCAGGCGTTGCCCCAGGCGTGACGGTAACGCATTATATTTTGGCAGAAATTGACGGAATCAACTTTGCGACCCCCATTTATCAAGAAATTTTGACGATATTTCGGGAACAATTTTTGCAGGGAAATATCTTGAACGCCCAGCATTTTATTGGACATCAATTAGACAACATTCAACAGGAAGCAATCAATCTTTCGTCTGAACGTTATTCCATCTCTGACCAATGGGTGAAGCACGACATCCACGTACCTACGGAGATAGACAAGCTGGCGGATTTAGCTTTTCAGAATATCCTCCGACTCAAAAAAGCCTATAACGAACAGCAAATGAAGGAGATAATGAAAAAAATATCCCAAACCGCCGACATGACCGAACAAACCCAATTATTGGAACAATTTATGGTTCTGAAACAAATTGAGAAAGATATTGCGAAGGAGTTGGGGACGGTAGTGGTTAGGTAGAGAAGTTTTAATTTTCAATTTTCAATGGTCAATTTACAATGTTCAAGTGAAAAAGTAATAGAGATAAAGGAATGTTTCAATCTGGTATACGAAACGTGGTAGATATTTCGATTTTTCAACGGATTAAATCGCAGCGGCGAACCGCCCGTTGTTAGGATATAGACCGTCCCGATGGGACTTATTTATAGCGACAAAATTCCGTAGGAATGACCGATTTCCTAACAACGGGCGGTTCGCCGCTGCGATTTAATCCGTTGGGTAAAAAGAAATTATCCTGCATTCATCTGTACACCCTTTCAATTTTTACTTGAAAATTGAGCATTGACCATTGTAAATTGAAAATTAAAAACTTCATAATCACTAAAAATAAAACAGCAAAACCAAAAGCCATGACAAAAACCTTGTATTTAGTCCGCCATGCACAGGCTTCTGACTCGGTCAGTCCAGACCTAATTCGTCCACTCGTAGCGAATGGAATGATTGACGCTGCCCGAATGGGCAGACATCTTGCTTCAAAAATGCAAGGAATTGACCTTATTTTGACTTCTCACGCAGAACGTACACAAATGACTGCACAAGTTTTTTGTGAACAGTTAGGCATTGATAATGAGGTAGTTAAAGTAGAAGAAGACCTTTATGAAAGCTCGCCAAAACATTATTTAGATGCCATCAATTGCGTTGCTGAAAATATAGATTCCGTGATGATAGTTGGACACAATCCAAGCATCAGTTACTTAGCCGAATTTTTGACTAATGAAGAAATCGGTTCAATGCCCACTTGTTCTGTTGTAGGTATGACCTTTGAAGGTTTGACTTGGGCAGAAGTTTCCAAAAAAACAGGACACATGACTTTCTATGATTCTCCTGATGGGATTATGGGGGTGAAGGTGTAAAATAAAAAGGCTAAGAAATTGAGATTTCTTAGCCTTTTTTTATGACTATTTAAACGCATACTCTAATAAACAAGAAAGTTGGTATAAATCAAAATGCGGAGAGTTCTGTCGTTCTTTTTGAATTATAACAAATCTATTTATAATATACTTTTTAAGTATATATACAAATTTGCATATATACAAAAATGTATATATATTTGAAAAAATAAAATCACTAATATGGAAAGTAGAACAGGAACTCCCGTTGAAGGAGATGACTTTTTTGGAAGAGAAAAAGAATTGATTTACGCATGGAAGCGTATAAAGGCAGGCAATAATTTAATATTTCCTTCACCTCGTAGAGTTGGTAAGACTTCGTTTGCTCTAAAACTATTGGAAATAGCTAAGGATGAGGGGTGGCAAATAATTTCTTTGAATCTCGAAAAAAATATTGGGGAAAAAGCATTTGTAGAATCTTTTGTAGAAGAACTCAAAAATTCGTCTACTTGGGAGTCGTTAAAGGAAAAAAGCTCTAAATTATTCCAGTTACTAAAACAAATTAAACCCAGTTTTGAGCATGGGGAAATTAAAGTTTCATTAGACTGGCAAAATCATAAAGAAGATGTTTATAAACAATTATCAGAGCTACTTGACCATGATAAGCAAACATTAATTTTTATGGATGAATTTACTGTACTTTTGTCAAATATAATCAATCAAGAAGATGGACACAGAAATGTATCATCTTTTCTACATTGGATGCGTGAGTTACGGATTAAATCAGGCTCTAAAATTCGTTGGATTTTTTGTAGCTCAGTTGGTATTGAAAACTTTACTCATTTACATCGTATTAGTGCAACGATGAATGATATAGGAGACTATTCTTTGAAATCATTTGACGTAGAAACAAGCATAGCAATGTTGAAAAAATTGGCAGAAAATAACAATGTAGATTTAAGTAATGAGGTACAAGATGCTATCGTTCAAAAATTATCTTTTTGCTTACCTTATTTTCTACAATTGATGTTTGAAAAGATTAGCTACCTATCTGAGGTTGAATTATTGCCAATTAATTTTGAAATTGTAGAAACTGCATATAATGCACTTATAAGTGAGAAACATTTTAATACTTGGATAGAACGAATAGATGAACAGTACGGAGAAAATGCGAAATATGCTTTTACATTACTTAAACACATTTGTCAGGAAAAAAGTGGAAGTAAAAGAGAAACACTTATCAATATACTTTCTGTTTATATACAGGATACAATTGAATTAAATAATATACTAAGTACATTACTATTTATGCTTATAAATGACGGCTATCTAATTGAAGAGAAAGGACTTTATTTATTCCGATCACCTTTATTAAGAGATTTTTGGTTTAACAGATTTGTAAAATGAAGAAATTAGATTTAACTAAAATTGGCTTCTTCAACCCAGGACGATTGACCGATGAGGAAATAGAATTAGGGTTTGTTACTCGTATTGCTTTTTTTCAATATATTTTCAAAAAAATTATAACTGAGAAGCCAAATTCTATTCCGCAGCATCATTTGGTGATTGGGCAAAAAGGCATGGGCAAAACGTCACTTTTGTTGAGGGTTGCAGTAGAGCTACGTAAGAAACCACATTGCGATAATTTTATTGCTCTCTCTTTTCCTGAAGAACAGTATAACATTGACCGCCTTTCAAAGTTTTGGCTTAATTGCTTAGATGCACTTGCTGATGCTCTGGATAGGGAAAATCAGACAGAACTCACAAAGATGTTAGATGTTGAAATTGATGGGATTGTCAAAAGTCATCATCAAGAAAATAACGCCATTTATGATATTTTTGAGCAATGGACAAAGAAATTAAATCGAAGACCTATTTTATTAGTAGATAATTTAAATCTAATTTTTGAAAAAATTTCCAGAGAAGAGCAACATCAGTTACGAGCCCTTTTAATGAGTAAGAATGCTCCAATCATGTTGGGAGCAAGTGCAACCACAATTGATGATACGGTTGATTACGGAGCAGCTTTTTATGATGCTTTTCAAATACAGTATCTCAAAAAATTAACTTTTGAAGAGAGTATTGAGGTTTTACAAAATTTAGCGAATATTACTGGAAAGAAAGAGTTTGACCAAATTATTCACAAAAACAAAGCCCGTTTAGGAGCATTATATGAACTCACAGGCGGAACTCCACGTACCATTTCAATGCTTTTTCCCTTAATTCAAGATGGATTTAGTGCTGAAATACAAACTGATTTAGATGCACTATTAGACGTGGTTACACCCCTATACAAAGCACGTTTTGAGGAACTCCCCGCCCAATTACAAGTAGTTTTAGATGCCATTGCCTTGCATTGGGAACCGATGACGATTGAGCAATTAAGAAACGTTACTCAATTAGAAAATGCACAACTCTCTCCACAATTAAAGCGATTGGTGGACGTTGGTTGGCTACAAAAATTAGATGCTTTTGAAGCAAAAGGCTCTGCCTACGAACTCTCAGAGCGTTTTTTTAATATCTGGTATTTAATGCGAAGAAGTAGTCGTCGCCAAAAAAGAGAGCTGTATTGTTTGAGTAAATTCTTAGAATCTATGTATGGTGAGGAGGTGGAAGATATGGCGAATCTTAGATTAGAATATGTAAATAATTCTCCAAATCAGATATTTTTTGATTTGGCTTTGGCGGATACACTAACTAATAGAGAATTAAAAGAAAAATTACTAAAAAAGAGTTACGAAGAATTATTAGAACTAAGTAAAACGGATGAGAGCATTTTAAAAAACTTTTCAATTCCTATTGATAAGGTTAAAGAAGAGATAAAAAAACTTAATAATGAAATTATAAATAATCTATCTAAGGGTTCACTTCCATTAGATAAATTTAATGAAATCAATGCTCGGATTTTGATTTTAGATAAAAACAATTTTCATGCACAATATAGTCTTGGGGTTTCAGAAATGGCAATCGGTAATTATTCTGAATCTGAAAAAATTCATAGGAAAGTGTTAGATTCAGACCCTAATTTTGCTTTATCATGGAATGCTTTGGGTGAAATTTTACAAAACAAAAAGAAATTTGATGAATCTGAAAAGGCAATTTTAAGAGCCATAGAGTTAGATGAAAATACAGCTA
Source organism: Cytophagales bacterium (assembly GCA_013298125.1). Classification (GTDB taxonomy): domain Bacteria; phylum Bacteroidota; class Bacteroidia; order Cytophagales; family Spirosomataceae; genus Arcicella. Next base: position 87,389 of record JAAFJP010000017.1, read on the forward strand.
TTTTTTGGGGGAATTTAGGGAATTTGTATAAAAGCACTAAGCGTTATGATGAAGCAGAAAAAGCATATTTAAGGTCAATAGTATTAGATGATAGCTTCCCTGTATTTAGAAATAACTTGGCAAACTTATATGTTGAAAATCTAAATAAATATAATGAAGCAGAAGAGGAGTATTTAAAAGCTATTGAATTAGATCAAACATATTCTCCTGCATGGACAAATTTAGGGCATTTGTATTGTGATAAATTTTTTAAGATTGAAGAAGCAGAAAATGCTTACTTAAATTCAATTAAGTATGATGAAAATGAGGTATTTGCATGGTCTGGTTTAGGGAATTTATATCAAAATCATTTACATAAATATGATGAATCAGAGCAATTTTATCTAAAAGCTATTAAAATAAATCCCTATTTTCCTAATGCCTTGAATGGTTTAGGGGTTCTGTATTATTCTCATTTAAAGAAATATGAAGAAGCAGAAAAATATTTAAAAAGGGCTGTCGAAATAGGGGATAATATTTTAGCATATAATAATTTGGGGATTTTATATATGCTTCATTTGAATAAATACAAAGAGGCTGAAAAACTATTTTTGAAAAGCCTTTCAAACAATTCAAAGGATATAAACGTTTGGAATAGTTTAGGGAATTTATATCAAAATTATTTAGGTAAATACAGTGAGTCTGAAACTGCATATTTAAAAGCAATTGATCTTGATAAAGATTTTGTTTACCCAAAATATAATTTAGTATTCCTTTACAGAGATAAGCTAAATAAGTTAAAAGAAGCAAAAGAGCTTTTTGAGTCAATGTCTGATAATAAAGAATTAATGGATTGTCATTTTTTAAATAAAGCACTTTTTGCTTACTATGAAAAAAATGCAGGTATTGCCAAAGGATTTATGATAGAAGCATTGGATGAAATAGATGATTCTTTACCTTCAAATACCCAAGATGATTGGTGGAAAGCAGCCGCAACTATTGTAAAATTAGGGTATGGAACACACCTTTTACAGACATTATCAGAAAATGGTTATGATGTAATTTTAAAACCTTATTATGTTGCTATTCAAGCACTTATTCGTAAAAATTCAGATTTATTTTTCAATAGTATTGCCGCCGAAGTAAGAGAACCCGCCAAGAGAATTTTGGAAATGATGAAGAAGTATAATCAATAAAAAAAGGGCAAAGAAGTATCAGCTTCCTTGCCCTTTTACATAACCTAAAATCCTATTTCACAACCGTCAATTTCACCACATCCGTTTTCAGAGAACTCCCGCCGACCATAATATCAAAATCTCCTGGCTCAACGATTTCTTTCATATTTTCATCTAAATACTTCAATTTATCACCTGTGATTTTGAAAGATACCGTTTTGGTTTCCCCTGCATTCAGAGCGATTCTGGCGAAGTCTTTTAACTCCTTCACGGGGCGTGTGAGCGTACTCACCAAGTCACGAATGTATAGTTGCACAATCTCATCACCAGCACGTGTACCCGTATTTGTTACATCCACAGTTACCGTCGCTGAACCGTCCGCTTTCATGCTTGACTGACTGATTTTCAGATTCTTATACGCAAAAGTTGTGTAACTTAGTCCATGTCCGAATGAATATAATGGCGTAATATCAGCCAAATTATACCCACGTCTTGCCGATGGTTTGTGGTAATAATAAACTGGTAAATGCCCAACTGAGCGTGGAATAGAAATAGATAATTTCCCAGTTGGATTATTGTCTCCAAAAATAGTTTCTGCCACGGCATAACCAGATTCTTGTCCTAAATAAAAACCATAAACAATGGCTGGAATTTCTTTCTCTAATTTAGCAATCGAAAGCGGAGGTCCACTGAATACAAAGGCAGCCGTTGGTTTGCCCGTGGCTTTGATGGCATCTACTAATTCATCTTGATTTCCCATTAAATCCAGAGTCGTCAAATCGCCCATGTGGTTGCTTGCCCATGCTTCTTTTGAAAGGGCTTCGTTTCCACCCAACATCAAAATCACTGCGTCGGCTTGCTTGGCAATTTCCACCGCCTCAGCAATTCTTTTCATGTTTTCCTCACGACTTGCCAATACGTTTTTGTCTGAAAACCAATCACCTGATTCTGTAATTCTTGTGCCTTCGGCGTACAAAATCTCAACGTCTTTTCCGTATTTTTCTTTCAAGGCTTGCAAAGGCGAAACCGTTTGTTTTGGCACGTCAGCATATCCTCCCAAAAGGCATTTATTAGCATTTGGTCCGATGATGGCAACTTTTTTCACTTTCGATTTATCCAAAGGCAAGATATTTCCTTCATTTTTCAACAATACCATCGACTGTCTCGCTGCCTTCAAAGCCGTTGCACGCATCTCGGCATTACCCGTAAATTGGTCGGCATAATTGGCATCCACATAAGGGTCTTCAAATAATCCCATGCGGAATTTTGCCGTCAATATTCTACTAACTGACTCATCCAACATTGCCATCGGAATTTTTCCCGATTTCACTAAACTCAATATACTCGTATAACCGTAAGGGTCTGGTGTTTCAATGTCCACGCCCGAAGAAAATGCTCTCAGAGCCGCCTGTTCAGCATTTGGAGCTACAAAATGCAAGGTTTCAATATCTTTCACCGCACCATAATCAGAAACCACAACGCCTTTGAATCCCCATTCTTTTCTCAACATATCGGTCAATAACCACTTACTTCCATGTACGGGTTCGCTACGTACTTCGGCATAACAAGGCATCAAACTCATGGCTTTTGCTTCCATCACACAGGCTTTGAACGGAGGAAAAAATACCGTACGCAAAGTTCTTTCATCGGCAAAAGTTGGTCCTACGTTCGAGCCACCTTCTGGTTGTCCGTGAACACCAAAGTGCTTCAAAGTAGCAGCAACGTGCTTTTTGTCCAAAATTTCTTTATCTCCCTGATAGGCTTTCACGATGGTTACGCCCAATCTCGAAACCAAATAAGGGTCTTCTCCCATAGTTTCCTCCGAACGTCCCCAACGTGGGTCGAGCGTAATGTCAAGTACGGGGGCAAGTACCTCATGTCCACCCCTCGAACGAACCTCCTCCGCAATGTGCGAGTAAACCTCCGTCATCAAAGCCTCATTCCAAGAACTCGACATTGCCAAAGGCGTTGGAAAAACCGTCGCATCCTTTGACTGATTTCCGTGTAAAGATTCTTCGTGAAACATCACAGGAATGCCCAAACGAGTATTTTCTACAAAATATTTTTGAATCTTATTCGTCCATTCAGCCATACCTTTACCCTTCAAACCAGTTCCATAAGGATTATCCGCCCCAGCCCCTTCATTCGGGCGAGCCAATTGACCAATACCATGAGGTAAAACTTCCGCCGCTTTTTTTACATCAAAATCTTTATTGGTATATAGCTTTTGTTTCTGCGACCAGATACATTGAGTCTGAGCAACTTTTTCTTCCAAAGTCATTCGTCCCAATAAATCTTTTACCCGAGTGGCGATGGGTAATTTAGCATTTTTATAAGGTGGGTCAATCTTATAACTGCTTGAAAGCCCAACGATTAACGTTAGAGCAAATAAAGTTTTTAGTTTTTTAAGGAACATGGAATTGAGATTTTTATGAAATTAATTTTGCTTTTTTTAGAATGAATAATACTTTTGGGGTAAATTCATAGAACAGTATAGAACACTTAGGCAAATTTAGTTAGATTTTAAGAATTAAAAAATAATCATTCAATATTGTAAGAATAGACTATCAATTTAATACTTAGAAGCAAAGATTTTTTTTCAATAAATTTCAACGAATTATTGAGTTATTGCCCTGAGTCCAGTTGCAATTTTTCCATCACTAATTCTCTTCCAACCCACAATTTCGTAAGGAAAATTCGTTTCAAAAACGATAGATAAATTCCGTTTCAAATCTGGGTAATCTAAGCTGTATATTTTTAGTTTTTTGCCAGTAAATTCCGTTCCTGAATAATCTTTCAAATCAGCTTTTGCTTCATAAATATCAGGAGACTTGCGGGCTGATTGCCAATATGAAAAACTTGGAATAATCTCAATATCACCCGTTGGTAAATCATTAGGATTAATTCTGATTTTTGCCCATAATTCATCTTCTAAATTTTTCCTTTCTAAAATATAATGCTCTTTTATTTTTTCTTTAAAAGTATTTTTAGAGATAATTTCGTAAGATTTAGGGATTTGTGATAATTCTAAAAAAGAATTTCCTTGGGGCTCTTGAACAGCGTTAATTACCTTCATGGTATGAGGTCGTAAAGATAAATTTAGAGGTAAAAATGCAGAAGTCATAGCGGAATAATCATAATTTTCTTTATGAATTTTTCCAATAAAATTACTCATTAAAACCTGGACGGAGTCGGTTTTATTTACTCCTTTTGTGTAGTCAATACTAAAAGTTAATGAGCCTTCTCCCACCACAATCGAATCCTCTTTCAACTCATATTTTGTGGCTTCTATTTTCCCATTTCTCCAATAATCTATGAAGGTTTTATTCGTCTCATAATTAGTTGGAGCTACCACGACAGGCTTAGGCTTTGTTTCTTGTTGAAAAATAGTAGCTTTTTTAGCAAAGGCATAAACAACCGCCAAGGTGATACAGATTGCTAAAAAATTATTCCTGATAAATTTGTTCATTTGGTTCGTTTGTTATTGAGTTAATGGGCAATTTACAAAAAATAAGAAATATTTTCGTTTGGCTAATCGTTATTTTACGTTGTGTTTTTTTTATGCTCAAAAATAGAATTTACTACGCCCTAAACATTTCTTTCAAAAATTTCTGAAACTTTATGTTTTATTTTAAAAAAAACTCTTAATTTTGAGTAGTGATTTAAGATTATGCGTTGTTTATCAACTGTTTAACGTTTCTAAATATATTTTTAGAAATTTACGACAATCCGCCAAGCAAAATTTTAAATTTCCTGATTAGATATTTCCCCAAATAATCCTTACCTAAAAACAATTATGTCCTTTTACGATCACAACATCGAATTTGCCTCTGAAAAACAAGGCAATATCATCAAAGTCATTGGCGTAGGTGGAGGCGGTAGTAATGCCGTCGAGCATATGTACGAGATGGAAATCCAAGATGTGGATTTTGTCGTTTGCAATACCGACTTACAAGCCCTCAACGACAATAAAGTTCCCAATAAACTTCAATTAGGGGCAATCCTTACCGAAGGACTCGGTGCAGGAACAGAACCCGAACAAGGAAAATTAGCCGCCGAAGAAAGTGCCGCTGAGATTAAAGCACTTTTGGAGAATGGTACGAAGATGGTCTTCATCACCGCAGGTATGGGTGGAGGAACGGGTACGGGTGCAGCTCCTGTGATAGCCAAAATTGCCAAAGATTTAGACATCCTGACCGTTGCCATCGTAACAGCCCCTTACTCATGGGAAGGCACGGATAAAATTGATGCTGCCAACGAGGGTATCAGAATCCTTCAAGATACTTGCGATACTGTGTTGGTGGTATTGAACGATAAACTCCTCGAAATTTTTGAAGACCTCAACATTCTCGAAGCCTTTGAACACGCTGATGATGTATTGGCAAATGCCGCTAAGTCGGTGGCAGAAGTAATTACGAAGTCAGGAAAGGTCAATGCCGATTTCAAGGATGTTAAAAAAGTATTGAGTGATGCAGGACAAGCCGTGATGAGTAAAGCAACTGCCCAAGGACCAAATCGTGCAAAAGAAGTCATCGAAAAAGCCCTTGATTCACCATTACTCAACAATAGAGACATCAAAGGGGCTGAACGCATTTTAGTAACTGTCGCAACCAGTATGCAAAAAGTGATGGGCGTAAAAGAACAACAAGCCATTACTTCTCATATCATGGAAGCCATCGGCGGACAAGCTCCAAAAGGGTTCAAGTTAGGTTTCATCATTGACGAAACCCTCGGCGAGCAAATGAGTATCACTGTTATTGCCGCAGGATTTGACAAAAAAGATATTCCACCGCCTGTTTTAGAAACGCCCGTTTTGGTAGTTGACGAAGAAGAAGTTGAGGAAGAAATAATCAATGCAACCGAGGAAGTAAAAATCGAAGAAGAAAAGGTAAAAGCACCAGAACCGATTGTGTTTACTTACCGTGAAGATGATACGCTTCGTTTACGCAAAATGATTGATGGTTTTTGTCAAAAAATCCCAACCGAAGACGAACTCGAAGCACCCGCTTTTCAACGTTATGGCATTAAATTATTAGACGTTTCTGAAATCAAAGGTGTTGAATTTCAACGACATAGCTTGTAATTTTTTGGTGATTTGTAGTTTTTTGTGGTAGGAACGAATAGCATTCGTCCTTTCGTCAAACACAATGGACGAATGCTATTCGTTCCTACATTAGTTATTCGTAAAAGTTGCCTAATGACCATTTACCAAGAAAAAATCCAAATCCCGCAAAACATCATAATACTTTTGCGGGATTTTTACCTTTATCTTAACCCAATGAAAACGCTTTCGATCATCTTCATATTCTTCTTATCTTTCAATGTTCTCTTTGCCCAAGAAGAAATCAACAAACTCACCCTCGAACGAGAAGCATTGTACAGCAAATACAAAGAAACAGAAAACCTATCATCAGGACTCTTTGGCAATCGTTCAAAAGACGATTTGCAAGCCTCAATTGATGCCCTCAACGAAATCATTAAAAAAGACAATGAAATTTTGGACGAACTCAAAAACCTCCAAGCCAATGCCAACACAGAATTCACCAATAAATACAACGATTTGATTTTACAAAATAATGAATTGAGTCAGAAGAATAGAGAATTGTTAGAATTATCAGAAAGGCATAAAGGCTATTCAAAAGAAAATCACCAAATGCTCCAAGATACCGAAGACAGACAAGTGTTGTTTATGTCTCTACTGGTGATATTTGGCTTATTGGCAATTATTTATACGATAAAGTATTTTGTATTAAAAAGTGAGGTGAAAAGGAATAACAGACAAAACTTATAAAAAAATCACATCCTCAATAATGTCCTCTCCAACCTCTTTATTAATGAGCGTAACGATTTTGGACTTAGCCATCAATAATTCATTCCGAAGAGGGGAGGAATCTAACTGAACAAATAATTTTTTATCTTGGATATAAATCTGAGTAGTTCTCGAAGAAATCGGCAAGCCCATGATCTTTTCCCAATAGGCTACGATATATGTTTCGTTAAACTTAGAACGTAACTTATACAAATCAAGCATATCCTCAATTGCCTGTTTCAGTGGCAAGGCTTTGGTGCTACGTTTTGCATTTTCTCTATTATATTGATAAACTTGTGCCAATGGATTTTGAAAATAAATTTTGATATTGCAATTTACAAAATCATACCCAATACATTGTTTAATAACTTTTCTTAAATAATTTTTATCCTAAAATCTCTGACCGTGGAACTTCCCGAAAGTAGAAACAACTTTCGGGAAGTGAGCGTTTTATACTTCTCGAAAGTTATTTCTACTTTCGAGAAGTTCTTTCGGAGAATTAAAAGTCTTTAAAAAAACTTAATTAAACATCATACTCAATAACGCATAAGCCCATGAACCTATTTCTATACATACAAATCACCAACCATCCCGAAGAAGTAAAATTCTCCAACCACTTCCTTCCTATCATCAAAGAACAAACAACGACATTCACCACTTTCGACCTTGATAATCATTCCGACTCTACAATTATCAATTACGCAACCCGACTGCTGACCGAGGCAAATCATACCTTAATTTTTATTGAAACCATGCCCGACAGTAGATTCAGCAACTTATTGTCTTTATTGACGTATATCTTTGATAATCCAGACGGAATTGAGATTATTGTTAAAGGTGAGAACAAAAAAGTAGAAAAAATGCTAAGTATTTTACCCCAAACAAAAATTCAAGAAAATACTTACGAAATCCAGACATTTCTCGAAATTCTAAGCAAGTTTTCGTAAAAAAGGAGCATCTTTGAAAAATTATATGCTTTCTATGAAAAATTAAATTCTTGAAATAGTACATCAAAAAAGTTTGAAAAGCCCCTTATTTATTGAGATAGTACAATCCAAAGTTTTTCTTGAATAATTTTTTACTAAAACTTGACACGAACCATATAAAAATTAAAATTTTTTTATGTTAGATTTGTCAAACTGTCTAAGCAACAATTTTCAATAGATTCTTTTGCATTCAGTTGATTTTTCATTTTTTTATTTTAAAAATCACCTAAAACTGTTTTTTAACTTAAACCCAAATTACCAAACTAATGAGTACACAAGCAAAAACCCCAGCTGCTAAACCAGCAGCACCAGCTCCAAAAAAATCAGGCGGCATTCCAGCAGGCGTGGTTATGATTATTCTTTTTATTCTTGCAGAATTGTTCTTCCATTTTGTTATGGGAGCCGGTTCACGTTTCGAAGGTGGTACTAACGAAGGACACCCTCACCAAGGCGACTATCTTGCGATTGCCTACAAAGGTGGTGTTATCGTACCAGTACTTTTAACGTGTTTCTTAACAGCTTTAACTTTTGCTATTGAGCGTCTTATCACTATCGGTAAAGCAAAAGGAAGTGGTGATGTAAACGCTTTCGTTCGTAAAATCCAATCTTTATTAGACAAAGATGATACTGACGGTGCTTTGAAAGAGTGCGACAGACAAAAAGGTTCAGTAGGAAACGTTACGTTGGCGGCTGTGAAAAAGTACAAGCAATTAACAACTGATGGTTCATTGGACAAAGAGCAAAAATTAGCAGCTCTTAGCAAAGAAGTTGAAGAAGCTACTTCATTGGAATTACCAATGTTAGAGAAAAACTTGACTATCATCGCTACTTTGGCATCGGTATCTACCCTAATCGGTCTATTAGGAACGGTAATCGGTATGATTAAAGCGTTCTCGGCTCTTGGTAACTCAGGAGGATCAACAGACTCAACTGCCTTGGCAAACGGTATCTCAGAAGCCCTTGTAAATACGGCTTTGGGTATTGGTACTTCGGCGGTTTGTATCATTGCGTATAACTTCTTTACGTCTAAAATTGACGAATTGACTTATAGCGTTGATGAAATCGGATTGAGCGTAAATCAAAACTACGCAACTCACCATAATTAATATTTATGTACAATTAGTTATTTGTTATTCGTTTATTAGTTGAAGCAACTACATAATTGATAACAACAACTTATAGCTAAATTCACAAATCATAAATTAAATTAATTATGCCAAAAGTTAAAGCAAAACGACAAAGTGTTTCTCTCGACATGACTGCGATGTGCGATGTGGCATTCTTGTTATTGACTTTCTTCATGCTAACTGCAAAGTTTAAGCCCGAAGAAGCTGTAACAATCACCCCACCTACATCAATTTCAGAGAAGAAACTTCCAGCAGGAGAAGGCTTTTTGACTATCTCAGTTGGACCAGAAGGAGGAATTTACTTAGGTACTGAGGATAAAACTGCAAAAGATGCCATGCTAACAAGAATGGCTAACCGTATGGGAATTGCAGTAACGCCAGAAATGCAGAAGAACTACAACGCTTCTGAATTAATCGGTTATCCAGCAGGTGCAATGCGTCAGGTTTTAGGAATGAAACCATCAGACGTAAAAGCACAAGGCTTGATGAAAGGTATTCCTTTGGATTCAACAGATAATCAACTTTTCCTTTGGGTTAGTTACGCAAAAATTGCGAACCCAGCCTTAAAAGTGGCTATCAAAGGTGATGCAAATTCAAACTACAAGGTGTTCAATCAAATTGTAGCCACTTTGCAAGATCAGAACATCAACGTTTTTCAGTTGGTAACATCACCAGAAGGTAAGCCACAATAATTTTATTTTAGTTGTACTCAGTAGTTTTAACCCTGCCTCTCTCTCGAAAGGCAGGGTCTTATAGAAAAATAGTTATTGGTTATTAGGAACTGGTTATTAGTTCTTAAATTTTCAAAGCTATCTTTCCAATTCTATAAATAAATTATCTGAGTAAAGACTAAATAGTGAAATGGTTTTTGAGTTAGCTAATTTGTTGATATCTTATTCAACTAATAAACCAATAACCAATAAACTATTAACCAACAAAAACCCCAGAAAAAATGGCAGAAATTAGTCAAGACGGTGGGGGCAAAAAAGGTGGTAAAAAACGTAGTAAGAAAGCATCGACCAAAATCGACATGACACCCATGGTGGATTTAGGCTTTCTACTAATAACCTTTTTCATGCTAACCACGACGTTAGCAAAGCCCGTAGTAATGCAGTTGAATATGCCTGATAAGACGGAGAAAGATGAAAAATCAGAAGTAAAAATGTCAGAAACATTGACAGTTATTCCTGATTCCACGAAAGTATATTACTATCAAGGACTTCCGAACGACCCGACTACTCAATTGCTCGCAACAGATTACTCAAACAAAGGTATTCGTACGATTTTGTTTGATATGAAAAAAAGAATTGGTGATAACTTCACGATTGTAATTAAAGCTGCAAAAGGTGCTAAATACAGGAATATGGTAGATTTACTTGATGAATGTGTTATTACAGGAAACAAGCGTTATGCTATATTAGGAATAGATCCTGGCTCAGAAGAACTGATTAAAAAATCAGGAAAGTGAATTAGTAAAGATAAAACTAAAAAAATAGTTGAATATATTTTGAAAACTAAAAAAATAGTTTTAACTTTAACTCAATTAATAACAGTAATAGATTTTTATTCCTTTACTGAAATTTATTAACAGTATTAAATTAGATAATTATGTCAAACGTAATAAGTCCTAATGCAACATTGGATGATATTATTTTCAAAGACAAGAACAAAAGCTATGGTGCTTTCTTGTTGAGAAAAGAATATCCTAAAGTGGTTACACGGTCTTTATTGACAGGCATCGCTACAGTTACCACTCTTTTTGCGTTATCTTTTGCTTATAACAAAATAGCAGAAAACTTAAAAAGAGATAAAGTAGAAGTGGAAGCCAATGTCATGAAAATTGATCAGCCACCACCAGAAAATAAAGTACCACCACCACCACCACCACCACCGCCGCCACCACCACCGAAAGAAATTCCGCAGGTGACGACGACGAAATTTTTACCTCCTGAAATCAAGAAGGATGAAGAGGTAACAAAACCAGAACCACCACCAGAGGAGGTAAAAGGTAATACTGCAACGGAAACCAAAGTGGGTGATACAGAAGTAGAAGCTCCACCAGTAGATCCCGATGCTAAACCAAAAGAAGAAGCACCAGTTGAACCACCAAAACCCAAAGAGGAAGAAATCTTTACGGCGGTAGAACAACAAGCTGAATTCCCAGGTGGTATGGGAGCTTTGGGTAAATACTTACAGAAAAACTTAAAATATCCTGCGGCTGCACAACGTGCTAACGTGTCAGGAAAAGTTTACGTTCAGTTTGTAGTAAATACTGATGGCTCGATTCAGAACGTTGATGTTTTGAAATCAGTAGGATTTGGTTGTGATGAAGAAGCGGTTAGGGTAATTAAGTCTGTTCCAAGATGGACACCAGGCAAGCAGTCAGGTCGTGCAGTACGTTCAAGATTTACAATTCCTATCAACTTCCAGTTGTCAGAATAGTATTCGAGCAATCGAAAAATCATAGCTTACATAGTGAAAACCTGTCAGGAAACTGGCAGGTTTCATTTTTTAATATTTATGTCATGCAAAATAAGCCCTTTGCAATAGTCAATGCCTTAATGGCGTTATCATATTCCATCATTGGAATTTTATTAATACTTAATCCAGAATCAAATTTTGCCCAAATGATGTTGCCCTCAAAAGGATATGCGTATGCTTTGGGAGCATTATTAGTTGTGTATGGATTATTCAGAGCTTGGAGAACTTATCAAAAAAATAAAGACGATGACGACGATGAGGAGTATGGGTATTATGATGGAAGGAAAGAGTGAATTCAATTATCAATTAACAGGGAACAACTAAAAGTTATTTTGGAGTAAATAAAGTTTAGGGTCTTGTCATCTCGAAGAATGAGGTAACTGATACATAATCCCCGCAATAGAAGTTTTGAGAAAGTTAGTCAGTTCCCTCCTGTGTCGGGATGACAAATCTCAACAAAATGTAATTATTTAATCTGAGACAAATAAAATAATCCTGAAAGCTGAAAGCCAATTGCTGAAAGCCGACAGCTAAGAATACCATGAAAATTATTAAAAATTTGATGCTTACTACCCTCGGAATGAGCTTATTAGCATCGTGCGGAGGAGGGAAAGATAAAGACGGTAAAGATTTAGACACTCCTGCAAAAGGTGAAATAACGGTTGCCGTTGATGAATCTTTCAAACAAATTATTGAGGCTGAAAAATCAGCTTTTGAGAAGACATTTCCTTATACAAAAATAAATTTAGTCTATAAAAACGAAGGCGAAGCCGTGGCTATGCTTTTGAATGACAAAGCCCGCTTGGCAGTAGTTTCGAGAGAATTGGACGAAAAAGAAAAATCAGTTTTCAAACAAGATGATATTCGTTACAAGAGCTTTAAGTTTGCGGGTGACGGCATTGCCTTGATAACCAACAAAGCCAATAAAGACACCATGATAACGACTCAGGACTTGGAGGCGATTATGAAAGGTACAAAAAAAAGCTATGGTAAATCTGGACGTGAAACTGTCTTGGTTTTTGATGGGACGAGTTCGAGTAATTTGACGTTTTTGATTGATACATTTAAGATTGACAGAAAACAAAAAGTGTCGTTTTTTGCGGCAAAATCAAATAAGGAAGTTATTGAGTATGTGAAAACGCACGCTAACGCAATGGGCGTAATAGGCGTAAATTGGATTAGTGATGGCGATGACCCTACGTCTTTGACTTTTATCAGAAGTATTAATGTGCTTTCAGTTGCCAATAAGGTAAATCCAACGAAAGATGATTATTACCAACCATTTGGTTATAATTTGGCATTAAAAAAATACCCCTTGACTCGTAAAATTCGTTTTATCTTGAAAGAAGCCCACATGGGTCTGGGGACGGGATTTATCAATTATTGCACTCTGGAACAAGGTCAATTGATAGTTTATAAAAATGGATTGATTCCCTTGACACAGCCTTTGCAGATTAGACAGGTGGAAAGTAAATAGAGTAGGCAGTTTTTAAGTAGGCAGTAGCAACGAAGAGTTAGTTAATTGTGTTCAGAAAAGAAGAGTTTTGAGAGTCTTGCCTACTGCAAACTGCCTACTACCAACTTAATTACTGTTAATATTTTGTTAAACCCTGTGGGGGTATGTTACCGATAGGGTGTCAAAGCGTCAGATGGTTAGAATTGAGATAATTGCAAAATTTTATTAAAATAGTCCATTTATCAAAAAACTGTCAAAAGAACAGATAAAGAATAAATGATAGGTTTTTATTATAATTTTTTTATTTTAATTTTGTATTTAGTCTTAAAAATAAAATTTAATATAAGTTTTTGGTCATTTGCTTTATTACCCAAATAATCAATAAGAAAAACTACTAAGGTGTGTAAAACACCAAATCTAATTACAACTAAAAAAACAAAAAGATGAACGGAAAAATGAAATCTCTATTGGTGGCTGCGGGTTTGTTGTTTACTGGGATGGTAAATGGACAAACGGTTCAGCAAGGGTTGTCGCAGTTGGATGGAGACCAGCCAACAAAATCGAAGGCAACGATGACAGCGGTAGTGGCGGCTTCGCCAACGGCTGAGAATATGTACTATTTGGGTTATGTCCAGTTACGTACAGGTGATTTGGTAGGAGCAAAAGCCACATTTGAGAAAGGATTAGTTACTGAGCCAAAGCAACCATTAAACTCGGTAGGTTTGGCAACCTTGATGTTGGCAGATAAAAATGCACAAGGAGCAAAGGCGGCATTCGACAAGATTTTGTTGGATACTAAAATGAAAAATGCAGACGTAATGTTTCGTATTGCAGAGGCTTATACTTTGTTTGAGCATACCAATGACCCAGGTGAGGCTGTTCGTTTGATTGACTTGATTCCTGAGAAAACTAAAAAACCTTTGACGGCTGATATGCAGATTGTTAAAGGAGATGCCTTTTTATTGAAAAATGATGGAGGACCAGCAGCAACGGGTTATGAGCAAGCTATTTTGTTAAACAAAAGTGCTAAGGCTTATATTCGTTTGGGTAAGGTTTATTTAAGAGGTAAAAACTATCAATTTACCGTAAATAATTATCAAAGTGCTTACGAAACGGATTCATCGTATGCTCCTTATTACAACAGCTTAGGTGAGTATTATATCATTTTTGGTAAGTATAAAGATGCTTCAAAATTGTTTAGAAAATATGTGGATAGAGCAGAGGCTTCTCCAACTATCTTGCTATCAACAGCAAAATTGTTGTTTTTAGCGAAAGATTATGAAGGGTCAATGGAGTTTACGAAAAGGGCAGAAGCAGTTGGTGCAACAGATAATGACGTTTTCAGAATGAAAGGTTATTCGGGCGTTGAGTTAGGTAAATGTCAAGAAGGTATTGATAATTTAGATAAAATGGTAAAAGCAGGAGTAAAGCCGTATTATTTAGATAATGTTTATTTTGGTAAAGGTTATCAATGTTTGAAGAAAGATTCGATTGCTATTACTTATTATGAAAAAGCAGCCCCAGAGGATACCATCAATAACCTTAATGCTACGATGTACACAAGTGCCTTTAATCAGAAAAAATATGAAAAGGCAGTTGAATATGCTACAAAAGCAATGGAGTGGAAAACTAAAAAAAGACAAGCATTAAACAGTACAGACTGGTATAATGCAGGTGTAGCTCAGTACTTTGTAACGGCATTTACGCCAAGAGAGGACACTTTGGGAAGATATAATAAAGGAATCAAGGCGGATTCGATGTTAGCAAAAGCGATTGCTATTAATGATAAATTTGCTCCTTTCCACTTGTATCGTGCCAAGACCAATAGTTTTATGGACTTTAAGGGTACAAAATGGTTGGCAGCACCTCATTTTGAGAAATATCTTGCAGTAGTAGATGTGGCAAAGGCTAATAAAGAGACTTTGTACGATACTTACAGATATTTAGCTGGGTATAATTCTATTGTAACGAAGGATATGGTGAAATTGCAAGAAATTGTGGATAAAGCCGTAGCAATCAAAGCTGACGACCCTGATAAATTGAAGGAATTGTTGAACCCTGCACCAGCAGTAATACCTCCAACAACAACACCTGCGGGAACAACAGTAAAAACGCCAACGACTCCAACGAAAGTCCCTAAAAAATAATTTTTTAGAAATATTGTTAAGAAAGCCCTGCCAATTGGTAGGGCTTTCTTAATTTTGGAGTTTCAATTAATTCTCAATTTTCAATGCTCAATGTATAATATGCAAGTGTTGAATTTAAGAAATATTAAAGTCAATTTTTATGACTTATGACCGAGCGACGTTCGCTTAACAACTTACAGACTTAACGAATAAATATGTACGCACTAATCACAGGAGCCAGTAAAGGCATAGGAAAAGAGATAGCCATTGAGTTGGCAAAAAAGAAATATGATTTGTTATTAATTGCTCGTTCAGCGAGTCAATTAGAGGATGTTGCCAATGAAATCAAGAATCATCATGGAGTGAAGGTAGATTTTTTAGCCGCTGATTTGTCTGCTCCAGATGCTGCAAGGACGGTTTTGAAATGGGTTGAACAAAATAGTTATCAAGTAGCGGTATTAGTCAATAATGCAGGTTATGGTTCGGCAGGGAATTTTGATAGATTTACGATTGAGCAAAATCGTGACATGATGAATCTGAACATGATAACTTTGACAGAAATGTGTCAGGTATTTTTACCAATGTTGAAACGTCATTCTCAGGCTTATATTTTGAATATTGCGAGTTCGACGGCTTATCAGGCTTTGCCACAAATGGCAATTTATGCCGCTACGAAGGTATTTGTCTTGAATTTTTCGAGGGCTTTAAAGTTTGAATTGAAAGATTCGTCAGTGTCGGTTACGTGTATATGCCCAGGGGCGACAGATACCAATTTTAATGACCGTGCAGATATTCCCGCCAAAGCCAGAAAAGCGGCTGAGAAAGTAACCATGACACCGCAAGAGGTAGCTAAAATATCAGTTGATTCAATGTTTGCGGGCAAGACAGAAGTTATCCCAGGATTTGTGAATAAGTTGGGAGCATTTTTGGCTTGGCTTGCTCCGAAGGCGGTTACTGAGAAAGTTGCGGCGGGGATTTATGAGTAAGGAGCAGTTGTTAAGTCGATAAGTTGTTAAGTCTGTAAGCTAATTATTGTCAGATAAAAAGAGCGTGAGGAAAGTCCAATCCTAACGCTCTTTTTTGCTAAAATTCAACTTTACATAAACTTAAAATTATAAGTCAGCGAAGGAATTGGTGAACCAAAAATCGTTAATTGATAAGCATTCAGCCCTTTTTCTGACCTCAAATATACTGAATACGCATTGGCACGTCCGTAAAGATTATACACTGCAAACGTCCAAGAACCCTCCCAACGCTTTTTTGTCATACTCGGATTTCTGATGGTCCATGAAAAATCAAGACGGTGATAGTCTTTGATTCGGTCATTATTTCTTTCTACATAATAGGGATATTTTACATTATTATATTGCACAAAGCCCTCTGGAACGGTGAATGGTCTGCCCGTATTATAAACAAACGTAAAACCAAACTCATGGTGCTTACCCTGTGATAAACTAATGGTGGCATTGAAACTATGTGGTCGGTCAAAATTGGTAGCATACCAAGCCCCCCCGTTGATTTGCTCATCGAATCTATCACTCAATTTCACTTGGTTTAAGGCTCTGGAATAGGTATAGTTTATCCAACCCGTTACTTCTCCTTTTTTCTTGGCAATCATTAATTCTAATCCGTAAGCCTTTCCTTTTCCTTGCAACGTTTGGGTTTCGATATAGGGTTGAAATAAGAAATCTGCCCCAGGTTTAAAATCTAAGACGTTTTCGGTACTTCTGTAATAGCCTTCCAATGAAAATTCATAGATGTTATTTTGGGAATTCTTGAAAATTCCACCCGAATAAAGTTCACTCACTTGGGGCTTTACGTAGGTGTTGCTCGTAGCCCAGCGTGAAGTTGGTAGGGGGGTGGTGGTATTAGAAACCACTTGTAAATATTGACGCATCAAGCTGTATCCTAATTTGATAGAACTCAATTCTGAAAGCGAATATTTTAGGGCAATTCTTGGTTCAAAGCCTCCATAAGAAGCTGATGTTTCCCCTGATTTATAAATAGTCGAATCGGTAACATTGAAGTCTGTTTTTGAGAATAGAGGATTATAACTTCTGACCGTTCCGCCCAATGCGTTATAGAAAGAATATCTTAGCCCAGCGGAGAGGGTTAGTTTTTTGCTTATCGTAAATTCATCTTCTAAATAAATACCCGATTCCGTGCTTCTTTCTTCTGGAACGGATTTATAATTTACACTTTTTGAACTGCCAGGATTCAAAACGCCTGGGTTGATTCGGTATAAAATCGTACTGATACCACCTTCTAATCGGTGCTTTTCATTGAGATTATAATTTAGACTTGCTTTCAATTGATTATAGATAATTCCCGATTCCAACGAAACTTTGTTATCAGAGTTTAATTCGGGTAGTAGGGTTTTGGGTTGATAGTCAGTATAAATAGCGGAGGTTTGTAAGTTTAGTTTTGAATTGAAGGCATGAAACCACTTTAAAGCCGCATTTGAGGTTTGGTAATCATATTGTGTCGAGGTTGCATTGACGTTACCGATTGTTCCTAATAAGTCAGTCTGAAAGAAATCTTTGCTCAAATATCCCGAAAAGGTGAAGGTATTTTTCGCATTCATTTTGTAGAATAATTTGGTGGCAACATCATAGAAATTAGCCTTAATATTCTGCAATTTCGGAGGTCCTAATTTAAAAATAAAATCATTAAAAGAGACTCTTCCCGAAACCATAATTGACAGCTTTTCTTTTACGATTGGCGTTTCAATCGTTAAGCGATTCGAAACTAAACTAATTCCGCCCGTCATTTTGAATTTATCTAAGGATGGATTTATCAAGTTAATGTCAATAACCGATGAAGCCCTACCGCCAAATTTTGCGGGAATTCCACCTTTGTATAATTCCAAACCGGAAACCGCATCAGGAGGAAAAATGGAGAATAAACCAAAGAGGTGCGTTGGGTTAAAAATGGGCGTATCGTCCAATAGGATTAGATTTTGGTCGGTTGTTCCGCCCCTGATGTTCACGCCATTGGCGGCCTCACCCACAGACGTTACGCCTGGAAGCATCTGTAAGCCTCTCAAAACATCGGTCTCGCCCATCATGGCAGGTATTTTTTTGATGGCTTTGATGCTCAGAGCAGAAACACCTAATAGTGGTCGGGCAACGTTTCCATTTATTGCTTGGCTATTGACAGTAACCTCATCCAATTCTTTGGCAACATTTATCAAACTTACGGTCAAACTTATTTCACTATTTTTTACTAATAATTTTTGACGAAAAGTTCTGTACCCAAGATGACTAATCGTGATACCAAACTCACCTGTGGGCAAGAAAAAAGTATGTATGCCTTCGTTATTGGAAGAAAGATTAGCTCTTTTGGCATCAATTTTTATGACAACATCTTTCAATGGAGTGTTATCACTTGAATCCCTAACACTAACGATAATGGCGTGAGAAGTCTGGGAGAATATATTTGAAGAAACTACACAAAGCAACAAGGCAGTTATCAGTAATTTTGAGTACATAATTTTGTGTTTTATGATTTTGAACAAGTTTTACAGCCATCCTTGCGGTCTAAAAGGTGTACGGAATTCACTTTTTACGCAAGGTGCAACAGGTGGGCGACTTGGATCAGATGAAGTAGGAGGTTCTTCAAAAGGGACATGATTAATGATATATTCATAAGGTCCGTTTGCGGATTTTCTTTCTATCCAATACCTGTTTTTTTGTAAAGAGACTACCCCAAAATACCCAACTACTTTTTCAGTTGAACTACCCAAATTGTTGATATTACCCACAATAGCCGCCGCAGGAGTATCTGCAAGCCCACCGTTTGATTTTCCTTGGAGTTCGAGATTACGGAAGAACGAATACATTTGGGGCGAAATGCTCATTTGCTGAATCTCAACTAAACAGCCATAAATAAAGTGATAGGGAATTTTAGCAATCAATCGTCCTGTAACTACCTCACCGTCAGAGACTACATCAGACATTACACTGAACTGTTTGGATGGTATTATCTCATAACATTCTCCCGCACATTGATAGTCATAATAGGGCGTTCTATTGAAAGAAGGCAGTTTTATGCTACATTTATCACTTTTGGGTTCATACTGCGAGGCATAGCAAGTAAGACAATGAACGATTCGCTCGAAGTGCGTGTATCGCCAAAGATAGAAATTCTTTTGTTTGGGAACATCCTGAAAATCTACATAAACTTCATTGGCAGACAAAAACTTTTTACCGTCGTCCGATAATTTACTTTGAGGATTGAACCTGTCATAAACTTTCAAAATTGGAGGCGTAACCGAAATTTGTTCATATGAGGACTCATACTGTTGTCCGTTGGGAAGACTGAACCGAAGAGCATACTTTTCGGTGGGATTTACCCTAAAATCTTTTGGAGGTAGAAAACCGCCCGTTTTTTGTTCGATGAGACTTGTTTCTTTACCACTTTGCCACACAATGGACGCTTTGACGGAGGTAATGGATGATAAGAAGGTATTGCCATCAACGAAATTAGAATATTGAATTTTGATAGTATCAGGATTCAAATAATCGTCGGTCAAGAAACCCTCAACCACTAAAACATTATTTTTCTGACTGAAATCAATGTCGTAGGTATCAATACAACTTTGAAGACTTAGGAGAAAGAACAGGAAGGAAAATACTTTTAAATGCTTGATTTTCATTAGATTAATTGAATTAATTTTGGGTATTAAAATTAATAAGTTAAAGATTAAAACTGCCAACCTTCGGGCTTTAAAGGAGTTCGAGTGGCACTCTTCTTACATTGAACTAAATGGGGTTCTCTGACTTCTATTATGATTGGATGACCCAAAATGAGTTCTAAATCACCTGATGCTCCTTTTCTATCTATCCAAAAACGTTTTTTTTGAATATTTGCAAAACCAAAACATCCGACTACTTTTTCATTAGGATTTGTTATATTTCTAATATTTCCCACAATAGCTGCTGGCGGTGCATCTGCTAATCCTCCACTTTGCTGAGATTGTTGTTCTAAAATTTTATAAAATGAAAAAACCTCTGGCGATATACACATTTGTTGTACTTCAATTAAACACCCATACGTGTGAAAATAAGGGATTTTAGAGATGAGTCTTCCATCAATACTTCCCCCGTCGGAAAGTACATCAGAAAAAACATTAACTTGTTTCTCTCTGATTAAATCATAACAATCTCCCAAACATCTATAATCATAGTAGGGGTCTGTGTAAACCGATGCTAAAAGTTCTGCTGGTAAATCAACACATATTTTCTTTGAAGTATTATATAAAGCTCCATTGCAAGTGATGCAATAAGCAATCTTTTCAAAATGGATATAACGCCATAAGTAGAAATTTTTCTGATTAGGAGTATCCTTAAAATCTATAAAAACCTCATTCGCAGATAAGAAAGTCTTTCCATCTTCGGATAATCTACTGTTTGGATTAAACTTTTCATATATTTTTAAAATTGGAGGAGTGGGAGTAAGTTGTTCAATGGTAGATTCATATTGCTGTCCATCAGATAGAGAAAAACGTAACAGGTATTTTTCAAAAGGCTTAACTTTAAATCCCGTTGGCGGTAAAAATTTTCCAGTCTGATATTGAGTAAGCTGAGTTTTTTCTTCCGAAGTAATATTGATAATAAAGGCTTCAACTTGTTTGTCAAGGGGTTCTGTTCGTAAAAAACCTTCATAATAAGCTGAATATTGAATTTTTAAAGTATCTGGATTCTGTAAATCATCCGTTAATAAACCTTCAACTACCAACCGCTTATTTTTCGTATTCAGGCTTAACTCGTATGGCTCAATACAGCCACAGAATAGTATCATACAGGAAAAAATAATTAAGTGATTTTGAACAAGTGCTTTCATAAGAGTGAAAATGTTAGAAATACTTAATTTTGCTTACAATAAATAAAGGTATGATTAATATTAGTAAAACCTATCCGTATCAATCATTGTTCAAGTTCTACTGCCATCCTTCGGGCTTAAAAGGTGTACGGGTAGCACTTTTTTTACAATGTGCCAGTGGTGGGCGAGTAGGAGGGTTTTGAGGTTCTTCGATGATAACATGACCCAAAATTAAATCCTGTTCTCCTGTATTTTGCTTTCTATCAATCCATATCTTTTTTCGTTGAATATTGGCGATTCCGAAATATCCAACCACTTTTTCAGTGGGATTTGTTGAATTTTTAATATTTCCAACAATTGCCGCAGGGGGAACATCTGCTAAACCACCATTAGATTGCGATTGGGATTCCAACACCTTAAAAAAAGTAAATGCCTCTGGCGAAATACAGATTTGTTCTACTTCTACCAAACAGCCGTAAGGGTAATAATAAGGAATCTTTCCGACTAATCTACCCTTGACTAAACTGCCCTCTGATAGTTTATCAGAAAAGATATTTATTTGTGACCCTCTAATAACTGCATAACATTCATTCAAGCAACCATAATCATAATAAGGTTCTCGAAGGTATGCCTCTGGAGGAATACAAGATTCTTTTTTAAAATCATACATTGAATACGCACAAGTAAAACAATGTTGTAACCTTTCATAAAGCGTATATCTCCATAAATAATAATTATCTTCGTTGGGCGTATCTTTGAAATCTATAAAGACCTCATTGGCAGACAATTGGGCTTTCCCGTCATCGGATAATCTACTTGTTGGGTTAAACTTTTCGTAAATATTAGTAATGGACGGAGTGATGGTGATAGATTCGGGAGTCGATTCATACTTTTGTCCATTGATTGTAAATTTCAAGGAATACTTCTCATCTTGTTTTATCTGAAAATCCTTCGGGGGTAAGTATTTCCCCTTATCATATTCGATAAGTTTAATTTCTTTTCCAGAATCCACGATTTTAATTACAGGTTGTAGAGAAGGAATTGCTATCATTTTGATATTCCCATTAATGGAAGTAGAGTACTGAATACTGATGGTATCAGGGTTTTGAATATCATCGGTTAATAAACCTTCCACTACTAAAACCTTATTATTTTTAGCTAAATCAACAGTATATGGGTCAATACAAGCAAATAGCTCCAAGAGAAGAAATGTGTAGTATAAGTAATTGATTTTCATGGTGATACATAACAAAATACGAATTTAGAAATAGTAATACAATTTATGGAAAAATGGTGAGATATTTGTGCTTTCAATCGTAAATATTCCAAGGCAAAACAGAAATCTTTAATGGCATTAATCTCCAAGAAAAAAATCCCTTTCAAAATCAACCTTCAACTTCGTAGATACCTCAAAAAATATGGACGGGAGACGATTATGCCTATCCAATACGCTGATTTACTGAGGTTTGACAGTTCGATAAGCCTGTATGACAAAAAGGGAAATGACACGCTTTGGATAACGGTTTTCTTTCCATATAGCGAAATTGAAAATATTTACGAAGGACTCAAAAAGATATACGCTGACCTCAAAACTGACGGAAATCAGGAGGTTATCAAACACCTCACCATTGACCGTGTGGATTTGTGTACCTACGGCAACACGCAACCTTTTCGGATAAGAATTGTCAATAGAGTAAATGATAATTTTGATTATTTTTATATCAAAAGAGCCGATTGTTCACGGGTGTATGGGATGGAATTGGAACATTTATTGTCGCCAAATCGGATTAGTTATTTGACTTTTGAGAATACTTTGGTTGAAGAACACATTGCGGGAATTCCAGGAGACCAGTTTTTTTCAATATATTTGGACAGTCCCAAAATAAACCAAATTCGTTTGGCGAAGGAGTTTGTTAAATTCAACGAACGCTGTTTTGTGATGCTTTTAGGCGATATGCACTCATCTAATTTTGTGGTGGATATTACGCCCGATTTTGAGGAGGATTATTATCGAATCAGAGCCATAGATTTTGACCAACAGTCCTATGAAGGTAAGCGGACGGTGTATCAACCTCAATATTTCAAACAGAATAATCCGTTGATTGAAATGGGCATGAAACACATGACTCCCGAATCCGTAAAACAATACCAAATTGAGGAGCGTTCGTTGATTTCTAATCGCTTAAAGGTTGAAAATCAGCGGGTTTATGAATTGATGTCAATCATGTCGAAAGACGATATTTCATCCGAAGAAAATACTAATCAACTCAAAACGGAGTTGTCACAATATTATAAAACGGATAAATTTTTGAAGTGTAAAACGATGGGGGAAGTCGTTTGGGCGAGTTTGGAACAGGTGATGTTGCATTAGTTTTTTTTGTTGTGGGAAATAAATTGTAGGGGCGTATAGCATACCAATGCTATCAATTTAAGGAATTTGTCTGACTAACGCTGGTAGGGTTTTGAACCCTACCAGCGTTCAAACGGGGTTATTAAATATATTTTGACAAAAGTAAATCCTTAAGTTGACAGCATTGGTATGCGACACGCCCCTACCATTTTATCTTAAAAAAACCATTTCAAAATTCCACAAATCAAAGCAATACAAACATCTTTTTTCCCGTATTCTTATACATTAAACCATCACTTGTAAATTCTGAATAATATGACTCGTTATGAATTCTTAAAATCAATGGGTTTCACGGGGGCAGCCCTCATGGCGGCATTGACTTCTTGCGTTAAACCAGAAGACACTTATATCCCTGTTGCAAAACTTGATGTGAATAGTACCACAACCCCAACGACACCCGTTACCCCTGTAACGCCAACTTCTGATTTGAGTAAGATTACCAATCCATTATTGAAAATTGATTTGACGACATCGAATCTGAAAAATGTTGGTGCATATATTATCCAAGCGAATATAGTAGTAGCTCAGGTAAGTGCAGGGGCGTATGCTGCCGTTACAAATCTATGCTCGCACGAACCCAAGCGTAAGGTAATTTATGACAAAAATGCCTCTCAGTTCTATTGTACTGACCACGGAGCAACCTTCGATTTGAAAGGGGTACCTCTTCCAAATTCCATAACCAACAGGTCTATCACAGCCTATCAAGTGGCTACGGATGGCAAGACTTTGGTAGTGTATTAGGCTGAATAAGTAGTCGTTAAGTTTTAAGTCTGTAAGTCATTAAGTTGAAAAAATACCAATAAGTAATTGATTATCAGTGAGTTGTATGATTTTTTAAATTTAAAATAGTAAAAACTATTTCTCAACAAATACTTATCAATCAGTTAATCGCTTAAAATCCTAATCATGAATGCTAAGAAATTTATACTCTTTTTTACAATCACGTTATTCTCTCACATAGGGTTTTCACAAAACCTACCGAGAGAATTTTATTTTTCGCCTGATGGCAAAATGTTGCAATCAGGCGGGAAACCTGCGACTGGAGTTTACGATGAAGCCAAGATTACGGTTATCAATATTACTTTTACACAAACGGATTTCATCGCCCAGATGAAAGCAAATTATGCCTCTAAAAAAGAAATTTTGGCAAGCATGACCATCAATGGCGTGAAATATGACAGTATAGGTGTGCGATTCAAAGGGCAAACTTCCTATCAACGAGTAGCGAGTTCGACTTCTGAGAAATTTTCGTTTAACGTTTCCTTAGATTTTGTTAAACCCAAACAAAACATCGGGGGCTACCAAACTTTCAATCTAAATAACTCTTTTGAAGATCCTTCATTTCTAAGAGAAGTTTTTTATTATCACAATATCCGCCGACATATGTTGGCGGCGAAGGCAAGTTTCGTACATCTTTATATTAATGGAAAAGATTGGGGGACATATCAAAATATTCAACAGCAAAATAAGGATTTCTTAGGTGAGTGGTTTCTGAATAATGACGGCTCAAACTGGCGTTGCGAAGCTCCTTCGGGTACAGGTATAACGCCACCTCCAACGGGCGGCGGCGGTGGAGGTGGCGGCTTCGGAGCGGGTACTTCTTCCTTGAATTATATTGATGACGATACCACCACTTACAAAAAATATTACACCCTCCATAGTTCAGACCAAAAGAACCCTTGGCAAGATTTTCCACAAATGACCAAGGCTTTGAATAGAACTGAAATTGCAAAATTAGAAGAGGAGGCAGGAAAATATTTGGATATTGACCGTGAAACATGGCATTTGGCTTCTGAGAATATTTTTGGGGACGATGATAGTTACATCAACAAGGGCGGAATGGATTATTATTTGACCCACGAAACCACCACGGGACGTTTTATTTCTTATGATTATGATGGAAATACGGTCATGGGAACGGCTGCAACTAATTGGAGTCCGTTTTATAATCAAGAAAAAACCACGCATCCGTTATTGAATAAATTGTTACAAGCCCCAACGGTCAGACAGCGGTACTTGGCTCATTTACGAACTTTAATTAGTGAATATTTTGACATCACGAATTCATCGGCTTTGTTGGATAAATACGCCGCCCAAATTGACTCAATCGTAAAGGCAGACCCAAAAAAACCAACGACTTACGCACAGTTTCAGGCGGAGATTCCGAAAATAAAAACCTTTATTTCTTCTCGTAGAAATTCATTGTTGGCAAATACCGAAGTCAAAGAAATTGCTCCAACAATTCAAGCCGTAAATATGTATGCAAACGGTGTGGCTTGGCAAAAACCTACTGATAGTCAAGAAGTTACGGTACGTGCTACGATTGCTACGAGTTCAACGGCTTCGCAAGTTTTTTTATATTACGGAACAGAATTGTATGGACGTTTCACGAAAATAGAGATGTTTGATGATGGAAAAAATGACGATGGAGCAGCAAAAGATGGCGTTTTTGGTGTAAAAATTCCGAAGCAAAAATCGGCATCTTACGTTCGTTTTTATGTGGAAGCCGTTGGAAATAATACTGCCAAATCGGTGAGTTATGCACCCGTGGGAGCTGAACATGATGTGTTTATTTATCAAGTACAATTAGGAACTTTAAGTACGGCTAACAGCATCGTAATCAACGAGTTAGTGGCTTCAAACAAGACAGGTGCAAAGGACGAAAAAGACCAATACGAAGACTGGATTGAATTGTATAATAAGAGTGATGTTGCCGTGGATGTGAGTGGATATTTTGTAACGGATGATATTACAAAACCTAAAAAATGGGCAATTCCTGCGGGTACGAAAATGGCTGGAAAGGGCTATTTGGTACTTTGGGCGGATGAAGACGAAAAGCAAGGGGTTTTGCATACGAATTTTAAACTCTCGGGTGATGGAGAATTCGTATATTTGTACACCCCACAAGAGCAATTGGCGGACAGCGTAACATTTGGCGTTCAGCAAAATGATGTGGCTTATGCTCGCAATCCAAACGGAACGGGCAAGTTTAAAGCCCAAGCCCCAACCTTCGGAACGGATAATGACAAAGCCACCACGGGTACGGGCGGAGGAACGACTGTAACGGTACTCGCAAGCGAAGAACCACAGCCACTATTTGCGATAAAAATTATGCCAAATCCAGCTAATCAAGAATTTAGAATTAGGTTGGAAGGCGTGAATAAACCAGTAAAAATTCAGATACTCAATACACTTGGAATAGAAACGTATCAATCTGATTATCAGCACGATATGGCAGTTTCGGTAGCTAATTATCAAGCGGGGGTTTATTTTGTTCGTTGTGAAAATATTGTTCAAAAATTAATTGTAAAATGAAATTATTAAGCATCATCTTTTTAAGTATTTTTTCCTTCAATACCAACATTGAATGGACAACGGATTTTGCCAAAGCCAAGACTGAGGCAAGCACCCAAAACAAATATATCCTCTTGAATTTCTCGGGTTCAGATTGGTGTGGACCTTGTATGAAATTGAAAAAAGAAGTCTTGGATTCAGAAGATTTTTTGAAATTTGCGGAGACAAAATTGGTGTTGGTCAGAGCTGATTTTCCAAGAAGTAAAAAGAATAAATTATCACCAGAATTGACAAAACACAACGAAGGACTCGCTGAAAAATACAATAACGAAGGTAAATTTCCCTTGACAGTTCTGATTGATGCCAACGGAAATGTCGTAAAATCGTGGGATGGCTATAATTCATCAACCATGACGATTGCGAATATGAAAGCGGAGATTGAAAAGGTGGTGAGATTGAAATAAATTTGTAATACGGACAGCCTTGTCCGTCGTCAATATTTTTTCTTTGCTACGGACAAGGCTGTCCGTATTACAATTTATGATACATTCAAAAGTCCAAAAACTAATGGGTAATCGCTTTGAAATAAGCGTGGTGAGTGAAGACGAAAATTGGGCAAATGAACGCATAGAAAATGCCATCGTAGAAATTAGTAGGATTGAACAATTACTCACCACTTTCAGACCCGACAGCCAAACGAATCTTATCAATGAAAATGCAGGAATTAAACCTGTACGAGTAGATAAAGAAGTTTTTGAGTTAATTCAACGTTCTCTGAAAATCTCCAATCTTACCCAAGGAGCATTTGATATAACTTACGGTTCGATAGACAAATCTCTCTGGAATTTTGATACAAAAATGACATCATTACCTGACAAAGAGACAGCTAAAAATATGGTTAGACTCATTGATTATCAGAAAGTTATCTTAAATCAAAATGACCAAACCGTATTTTTGCAAGAAAAAGGAATGAGAATAGGTTTCGGAGGAATTGGTAAAGGATACGTCGCCGAAATGGCAAAGCAATTGATGATTAGAGAAGGCGTAAAAAGCGGGGTAGTAAATGCCTCGGGCGATTTAACCACTTGGGGAACTCAACCCGACGGCAAGCAATGGACTATCGGAATAGCCGACCCAAACCACAAAAATAAAACCTTTTCAAGCCTCAATATCAGTAATATGGCTGTGGCAACGTCGGGAGATTATGAGAAGTTTGTGATGATTGGAGGCAAGCGATATTCACATACGATAAACCCCAAAACAGGTTTGCCCATTACAGGAATAAAAAGCGTAACCATCATTGCCCCCAATGCAGAATTGGCAGACTCTTTGGCAACTCCTGTAACAGTCATGGGTGTAAAAGTTGGCTTAGATTTAATCAATCAAATCAAAGGAATTGCTTGCGTGATTATTGATGATAATAACAAAATGTTTACCAGTAAAAATATAAATATTTCTTCTTAGTACCCAGAACCAAGAACTAAAAACTCAGAACTAAAAAGATGAAATCAAGACTTCTCAAAAACACCCTCTTACTCGCATCAGGAGCAATCTTTATGTCCTCATGTGTAAGCGTAAAAGAATACCAAAAAAGCCGAATCAACGATTCTGAGATGGAATTAGCTGCCCGCAAAGCCGAAAAATTTGAAACAAGTTTTTACCTTTATCGTGAAGGTGCAGCGGGTGCAAATGGTGGAAAAAGTGGTGGCGGTTGTGGGTGTAATTAAGGTAGTTTTTGTCTGAATTTGGATTCGTCAGATTTATAAAATTTATGGATTTTTTGTTGAACTCTAATCCAAAAAATCCATAAATCCTATGAATCCAAATTCAGACAAAAAGATGCTATAAAAGTCCAACCACATCCTTAATCCAATCTAAAAATATGAAAAAAATATTCATAACCGCTGGTTTATTAGTAAGTATGCTCTTCCGAACAACTGCCCAAAGCACTACAACGGAAACGGATGCTTACGAAAAACGCAAATTAAAAATAGACGAAATCAATTTTGTTTCAAGTTACTATGAACAAGACGGTGATAGGTCGGCAGTAACGGGTGGTATAGGAACGGAGCTTTTGACGGATTATGCCAATTCTTTTGACCTAAAACTATCAAAGTACGACCGTAAAAACCGTCAGCATAATTTTACCTTAGATTTCAACATTGACTATTATACTTCGGCATCTTCTGATAATATTGACCCACGGACAGTCTCGGGAGCTTCACGCAAAGATATACACATTTATCCTTCCGTTTCGTGGAGTATGAAAAACGCCAAGACTCGTATCACACAAGGCTTAACGTACTCATATTCAACTGAGTGGGATTATAAATCACACGGATTTACTGCCAGTTGGGCTAAGGCATCCAAGGATAATAACCGTGAATTGAGCGTAAAAGCGAGTGCTTTTATAGATAGATGGTCAATCATTTTACCGATAGAATTTCGAACAGGCACTACCTCTTCGAGAGGTCCACAAGAAACCAAACCTCGAAATTCTTATAATGTGTCTTTGTCACTTTCGCAAGTCATTAACGAACGTTTGCAGTTGATGGCAGTTGCCGAGCCACAATACCAAGAAGGACTTTTGAGTACGCCATATCACCGAGTATTTTTTTCGGATAATACAAAAATCGTTGAAAAATTACCAGGTAGTCGCTTCAAACTTCCCATCGGTTTGCGAGCCAGTTATTTTTTTGGAGATAACGCCATCCTCAGAGCATTTTATAGATACTATGCAGACAACTGGGGAATGACCGCCCACACTATCAATTTGGAAGGAACTTACAAGATTACCCCTTTCATTTCTATCAGTCCATATTATCGTCTCAATAGTCAAACGGCAGTAGATTATTTTCAACCTTATCAGTTAAGTAATTCCGCAAGTGCTTATTATACAAGCGATTACGATATTTCGGGCATGAATACTAACTTCTACGGTTCTGGCGTGAGATTCGCCCCTGTGAATGGTGTTTTGGGTATTAAAAGTTTGAGTAGTTTTGAACTTCGTTACGGACATTATACCCGCACAACGGGCATGGTGGCAAATATTGTGACGATGCACTTGAAGATGAAGTAGCGTAGATATTTGAGATAAAAAAAGGGTATTGAATTCGCTTCAATACCCTTTTTTTATCTCAAATCTCAACTATTGCCGCAATAGCTTTTCGGGCTTCTTCAACTACCTCTTCGGGCGTTTTATTGAGTCTGTCGATAGGAGGGAGGATAGTCCAAGTTAATTTTTGAAGACTCACCAACGGAAAATATCCCTTTGGATTGAGTTTATTGACATTTTCAATGGCAACGGGAACAATTAAAGCATTGGGTGCTTTTCTCATTAAAATCGCTACGCCACCCACTGCAAAAGGTTTCATTGTACCCGTTTTTGAACGTGTCCCTTCTGGAAAAATACAAGCCGAAAAGTTCATTTTTTCAATCAATTTTGCCATTCTCGCAATTTCGACCACTGCCTGTTTCCCATCATTGCGGTTAATGAGTGCCGCTCCACTTTTGACAAGATTGTACGAAATCGAAGGAATCCCTTTGGCTAATTCTTGTTTGGAAACGAAGATGGGATAATGCTTTCTGAGATACCAAATCATTCCGATAATATCAAACATACTTTGGTGGTTGGCAACAAAAATAATCGGTCTATCGGTTGGAAGGTTTGTTTTTTTTACAACATTCAAACTTGCTCCTAAAACTCTCACGCCATTCAATAGAAAAAAGTTGAGGAGATGGACTGATTTTTGATGAATTTTTCGTCCAAAAAGCTCAAAACAAACGATTTGGATAGGATGAAAAATTAATGCTGTTAGGAAAAAATAGACTAAATAAATACTACTGAGAATGTAGTCGATAATTTTTTTCATAAACAAAATATGGGTTTGAAGTTTTTAGACCTACACTTTTTCTAAAAACAACTTTTTATTAAGTTTCATCTACCAAGAACATCCCCCTACCCCCTTCAAAGGGGGATTTACCACTTGTGCAATTCCCCCTTTGAAGGGGGTAGGGGGATGTTCTTGGGTCGTAAAATAAAAAGTATCGGTCTGAAAAGGTTTGAAGTAATTTTTAAAGGACTACAAATTTACAAATCTTTTTAAAAATATTTGCCTAAAATAAATACTTACCTTTGTATAAAATTGACCAAAATTTTATGACTTTTCAATCCCTCGGTTTATCAGAATCAATCCTTAAAGCTGTCACCGAACAGCAATACACAGAACCATATCCCATTCAAATTCAAGCGATTCCTGCAATTTTGGAAGGTAAAAGTGTCTTGGGAATTGCTCAAACGGGTTCTGGGAAAACTGCCAGTTTTGTATTGCCAATTTTAGAGTTATTTCAACGTAAAAAATTAAACAGAAACCTCCATTTGAAGGTTTTGATATTAGTGCCTACTCGTGAATTGGCGGTACAAATTGGGGATGTCATTGCGGGTTTTAGTAAATATCTGACCATCCCTGTCAAGCACAATGCGGTTTTTGGAGGAGTTACGCTCAATCAACAAATGATGACCCTGAAAAACACCGAAATTTTGGTGGCTACTCCTGGGCGTTTGTTAGAATTAGTTTCGACACAATCCATTAATCTTTCTAAAATCGAAGTATTGGTTTTGGACGAAGCCGATAAAATGTTGGATTTGAACTTTCAAGAAGAAGTTAATCAGATTTTTACTTTATTGCCTTCAAAACGCCAAAATATCCTATTTTCAGCCACCTTGGATACTGAAAGTAAGCTCATTCGAGAAGTGCTTTTGTGTAATCCTGTCAGAATTGAAGTAGAAGCGGAGGCAAAAAATACGGATTTAATCAAGCAATCAGCCTACCGAGTCTCGCCCGAAAAGAAAGGACCATTGTTACGTTATTTGATTAAAACCAAAGAAATGCAACAGGTTTTAATTTTCGTATCTTCCGTAAGAACTGCCGATAATTTGACAGATAAATTAAAGAAAAATGGCATTGAGGCAATGGCGATTCATAGCAAAAAAAGCCAAAGTGCCAGAACCGAAGCCCTTAATAGATTCAAAAAAGGCAAAACCAAAGTATTGGTAGCCACTGATTTAGCTTCCAGAGGAATTGACATTCAGTTTTTGCCCTTTGTAATAAATTATGAGCTACCACGTTCGCCCAAGGATTATATCCACCGAATCGGACGTACGGGTAGGGCTGAGTCATCGGGAGAAGCCATTTCATTAATCATTCCAGAAGACGAACATCATTTCAAAATTATCCAGAAAAAAATGGGTAAATTAGTTCAAATGATTGACTCTGAGCAATTTGTATTGGCTGGGATTTGAATACTAATTTCTATAAAATCACACAATTAGTAGGAAAAGTGTGATTTTTTACACATTTTCCCTACTAATTGTGTGAAAATATGCTATTCATTTTAAAGAATTTAGAGTTTAATGAGGGTTTACTTAATATTCCTATTTTTATGGCTGACCAGACTAAACGATTGGTTGATTTAATACTCTTTTCATAGAATTTATCTATCTTTCATTGTCGTAAATTACTTTACCCACTCGAAAATCAAGCATAAATCACAAAAAATCATGGCATACAGCGATTTTAAATCATTGAGACAATTGAAGAATCAATTTGGTGTAAAAGATGATTACGCCAAATTATTCCACAATATTGTACCCGTTGAACCTTCTGAATATTTGAAAAATGATTTGGAAGAAGCACAAGACATACCTTCTTCATTTAGTGAAAAAGCAAAATCAGAATTAATCATAACCCCTGTTTTGAAAGAATTGAGAAGAAAAAATAGACATTTTAACTTCTTTTCAGGCTATTCTTTTGATGTAGATTTTCAGACAGGACTGAATGGGTTTTGTGATTATTTGATGAGTCATGTCTCTAAAAGTATTGAAATCAAAGCTCCTGTTTTTTGCATTGTGGAGGCTAAAAATAGAACCGTTGAAGAAGGCTACGCACAAGCGGGTGCAGAAATGATTGCAGCTCGTAAATTTAATGATGGCGAAGGTTTCCCAACGCCAATTATTTACGGTTGTGTAACCAATGCGGAGG
Organism: Cytophagales bacterium; assembly: GCA_013298125.1. Lineage (GTDB taxonomy): Bacteria > Bacteroidota > Bacteroidia > Cytophagales > Spirosomataceae > Arcicella. The sequence goes on from JAAFJP010000017.1 coordinate 120,096, forward strand.
TTTGGTCTTTCTTGAAATTAGAAGGAAATACGCTTTTTATTGACGAAGTAAGATATTATTCGACTAATGAAAACATCGCTGAATTACTCGGTGTTATGCTTTATATAATTAACCAATACGACTAAAATACATTTCATGGCAAATCAATTTTATTCAAAAAGGAATCTTCAATTTTTATTGTACGAAGTATTTGATACTGAATCACTTACGCAATATAATTACTACCAAGACCACGCTCGTGAGACTTTTGATATGGTCTTAGATTCGGCTGAACAAATCTCCGAAAAACTCTTGAAACCACTCTTGACGGAGATGGATAGAAAAGAACCGCAATTGGTAGATGGCAAAATCAAAATCCATGAAGGAATGTTTCCGATTTTGAAAAAATTTGGGGAAGATGGTTGGATAAATGCGGGGTTCAATTACGATGAAGGTGGTCAGCAAATTCCTTCTACGGTGTTGAGTTCGGCGGCATTTATTTTTCAGGCAGCAAATTATTCTTCTTCGGTTTTTCCGTTTTTGACTTCGGGGGCAGCAAATTTGATTCGAAGTTTTGGTTCTCAGGAATTGAAGGACACTTTCACGCCCAAAATGTACACGGGCGATTGGCAAGGTACAATGGCTCTGACAGAACCTGATGCAGGAAGTTCACTTTCGGACATCACGACTACCGCAGAACCCACTGAAAATCAGGGAGTTTATAAAATAAAAGGGCAAAAAATATACATCTCAGCGGGCGACCATGATGGCTGTGATAACGTAATCCACTTGATGCTCGCCAAAATAAAAGGTGGTCCATCAGGAGCAAAAGGAATTTCACTTTTCGTAGTACCGCAAAAAAGAACTCAGAACTCAGAACTAATAAGTAACGATGTAATCACCGCTGGGGTTTATCACAAAATGGGTTACAAAGGAGCTCCGATTGCCCATTTGATGGTTGGCTCGAATGATAATACTTTTGGGTATTTAGTGGGTGAGCCGCACAAGGGGCTGTCGTATATGTTCCAGATGATGAATGAGGCTCGTATTGGTGTGGGTATGAACGCCACCGCCATCGGGACAGCCGCTTATTATGCTTCACTCGAATACGCAAAGGAGCGTCCACAGGGTCGGGTTATTTCGGATAAAGATATTACCAAACCCCAAGTTCAGATTATCCGTCATGCTGATGTGAAGCGGATGTTATTGTTCCAAAAAGCCGTTGTGGAGGGTTCTCTGGCACTTTTAACGCAATGTTCGATGTATGCAGATTTGGCTTCGGTGACGGAAGGCGAAGAGCGAGAACACTACCATTTATTGTTGGATTTACTCACGCCTATCGCCAAATCGTACCCTTCGGAAATGTGTTGTTTGACGACCTCCGCCGCCGTCCAGATTTTGGGAGGTGCAGGTTATACTACCGATTTTCCAGTAGAACAATTTTACCGAGAAGCCAGAATTCACCCCATCCACGAAGGCACAACGGGAATTCATGGCTTGGATTTATTAGGTAGAAAAATCATTATCAAAAATGGAAAATCATTGCAATTATTGGTGGCTGAAATGTTAAAAACGATTGAAAAAGCTAACTCAATTGACCGTTTAAAGCCTTTTGCTCAGAAATTGCAAGTGTATCTGGGCAAAGCCGACACCGTAACCAAACACCTTTTGAGCTTGGCGAGCAAGGATTTAGAAATCTTTTTATCGGATGCCACTTTGTATTTAGAACTCTTCGGAATTATGACGATTTCGTGGCAATGGTTGGTGCAAGCCATCAAGGCGGAAGAGGCTTTACTGGCAGGAGCAACGGGCAATGATTTCGATTTTTATCAAGGCAAAATCTTTACGCTACGCTATTTTTATGAATATGAATTAGTGAAAATTGACTCTTTGATGAAGCGGCTTTTGAGTGAGGATAATGTGACGGTGGAGATGGAGGCGGGATGGTTTTGAAAAAATACGAAGGCTTAACAAAATCTAATTTGTTAAGCCTTTAATTAATCTTTTGTTTTCTTAAACAGTTCAGGTTGATTTTTACTTAAAAAACCATACTGTTCTTTTGTTAGAAAAAGATACGTAATATCGCTGTTGACGAAATATATTTGACCATCTATATTGTTATCTTTTAATGCCTCCTCTACTAAATTAATAACTTCAAAATCAATCCAATCATCGTGTATTTCTAACTTTTTTGAATATTGACGACCATTAAATTCAAATGAAAAAACCGTATTATTTTTCTTTGCTTGATAGTCCTTTGCGTAATTATCTTTGATTTTTGTAGGCTTAAAAAAACCTCTGGACAATTCACTAAATTCTTTTATTAAATCTTGATACGGGCTATCTACAAAGCTCATTTCTCCATCAGAATAAATTAACGTTTTTGGAAAACAAGATAGAATATCCAAGTAACTCTTAGCATCTGCAAGTTCTTCTACTTTCTTTTTTCCTTTTTGAATTTCTAATTGTGTTAGATGACCGAATAAACCAATTTTTTCATAGTCTTCCACTATTTTACTTACTGTCTCAGAATTAAAGTGATTACTATGATTTTCCTCAAATATAAAATACTGTGTATTAAAAGTTCCCCAAAGTTTGTACTGTTCCTCGGTCATTAAAATTAACGCAAACTCGTCTTTTCCATAAGGATTTTCATGTTCTGGTTTCTTATTTACAAAATATAGCCTTTGTAGTGAATTTCTATCAGCCAGAACCTTATTAATTCCCTTATGAATATCATTGTTTGTAACTAAAAGAGGGTTTTGTTCTTTTCCTTTTTTCGTCTTTTTATCAATCCAATCATAGAAAAACGAGTTTCTATACTTTCTACCATCCAACTCAAATTCGATAGCTATTCTTTGTTCTATTGATGATAATTCCCTATCACTATTATTTTCAACTTTTGCATTAAAATTTTGAAAATCAAATTTTGGAATGATTGCTTTAATTTCCTCAAATATCTGTCTATAGCCTATTTGAGGTACTTTCGAGTATTTATTTAAATCAAAGACCTTAACATTATCACAATATCTAACAATATCAAAATCACTTTTTAATTCATATTCTTTATAAGAATTTAAAAGTTCCATTCTCCTCTGACTTGAAATCATTTGATATTTTTGAAGACTATCAATAAACTTTTTTTGATTAGATTTATTTTCTTCAAAATCCTCATAAAATTGTGTTCTATCAGCAACGTATTGCAATAAATTATTCTCTAAAAAAATATCTCCTTTCGTTATAGCATTCAAAGCTTCGATACGAACCATATCATTTATTAAACCAATGTTCATTAAATCTTTCAAAGTTCTTTTGCAAGTTTTACCCGCTATACTTCTTGTTTGATGAACGAGTTTATATTCAAGTTTTAAGCCAAGTCCACCACCCACTAGCCAACTTGAAATTGAATATTTTTTTCTGGGTAAATGGTCTTCATCTTTTATCTTTTCTTCAATCAAGAACCATTCTGGCTTCTTTCCATTCGGTATAGATTTTTTCCAAAGAACTTCTTGTTGTTTAGGGGAAAGATTTTGTTCCTGTGCAGCTTTCGATATCTTTGCATACTCAATCATACCTGTTCTGTAATACGACTCATACGTAAAAGCTCTTTCACAAAACGAAAGTATATTTGATTTGCGTAGTTGAGGATATTTGCTTTGGGAACTATCTTTTTGCAAGTTAATATCATTTTGTGATTGCATTTGAACATACCCTTTTAAAGCATCTCGCCCTTTTTCAGAAAGTATTTTTACTTCAAAAAGTTTATCTGCAAAATTAATGGCTTCGTTTTCGGATAATATTTGTGCCTCAGTAAAATTTGATAAACAAATTAGACAGATTAGAAGTGAGAGTATTTTTTTCATTTGGAATTTTGATTTAGGTAGTTGATAATTGGTAGGGTAGTGATTAGAAAGTTATGAAACATTTTATTTTTCAAGCCCCAAAACCAAACTATCAACCTTCGGCATTATTTCGCTTTTAGAAATATCATAATTTCCATTCATTTGAATGCCAGTCCACAGTAAATCAGGTAAAAAATCAACCAGAAACAGAATTATGTCAATAGTATTATTAATTTTACGTAATCCAACTAACCAGCTTTATTTTTACCACTAAATGAATGAAATTTCGTACCCTTTTGAACAACCAAGAATTGAATATCGTTATGAGTTTTTGAGTGTTAGCTCTTCTAAACAAGTTAGGAAGTTAGTCTTATTAACCCTAACAGATTTAGAAGATGTTTACAATTTAGCCTTACTCGATTTATTACCAAATGGAGAAACAAGTGATATTTCAGAATCTAAAAATAACGATTTGAGAACTATTTTGGCAACTGTGATCAAGATAGTTATTGATTTTTTAGACAAAAAGCCCACTACAATTATTCTATTTCAAGGAAGTGATGAAAAACGCCAAAGGCTTTATCGGATTGTAATCAATCAAGAATTGGAAGAGTTGCAGAAGGTGTTTAATATTTTTGGAAGTATTTCAGATGAAATATCGCTATTTGAACCCAATAAACCATACGATTTTTTCCTAATTTCAAAAAAATAAAAACATGAAGACCAACGAAAAAAAAACTGTCGAAACTCGTAAAACAGGCGAGCAAATCATACAACAAAAACTTATTTCGGCTAATCAATTTTTACGAAAAGCGAATTTGGACATTATTTATAAATCAGTCTCCTCAACGAAATAAGTTGATTAGTCTTTTGTTTACAATACAAAAGACTAATCAATCTATTTAAAATATCTTTATAAATCCAGTCTAATAATCCCCCCCAGCACCACCGCCACCAAAATCCCCACCACCAAAACCACCAAAGTCGAAACCACCTCCGCCACTATCGCCAGAGCTTCCACCACCCCAACCAGACGAACCGCCTGATGTGAAGATGATTGGACCACCCCAACCGCTTCCGCTACTATTAAATCCACGTCCGCCATTGCGTCCACCACCTCTTTTTGAGGCAATTATTATGAAGATTACGATAATAAAAATAATGATGAGAAATGGAAAAATTGAGCCTTCTTCACCTGATTGTGGTTCTGCCTCAAATTCGCCCGAAGCACGTCGCATGATTTCGGAAGTGGCTTCGTCTAATCCTTGATAAAACTGCCCTGCCTGAAAGTAGGGCTTCAAAATAGTATTGATTATCCTTTTGGAAATGGCA
>JAAFJP010000018.1 GCA_013298125.1 Cytophagales bacterium
TTCTGTTGTCTTGCATGACACATAGTAAGATGTTGTTGCTGAAATACTTGGAGTTGTATATGATGCTCCTGTTGCGATTGATGCACCACCTGTTGCGGTTGCGTACCATTGAGCTACACCTGTTGTGCAAGTTGCTCCTAATGTTACAGTTCCTGCTCCGCAAATTGCATCACCTTTGGTAGTTGGTGCATTTGGAATTGGATTAACTGTCGCTACTACTGGTGTTCTACCCGACTCACAACCTTCTGTTGTCTTGCATGACACATAGTAAGATGTCGTTGCTGAGATACTTGGTGTTGTATATGATGCTCCTGTCGCAATTGATGCTCCACCCGTTGCTGCTGCATACCATTGAGCTACACCTGTTGCACAAGTTGCTCCCAAAGTAACTGTTCCCGCTCCGCAAATTGCCGCTGGCTTAACCGTTGGGGCTGATGGAATTGGGTTGATAGTTGCTATTACTGGTGTTCTTCCTGACTCACAACCTTCTGTTGTCTTGCAACTTACATAATAAGTAGTTGTTGCTGTAATACTTGGAGTTGTATATGATGCTCCTGTCGCTACTGATGAACCACCTGTTGCCGCAGCATACCATTGAGCTACACCTGTTGTACAAGTTGCTCCCAAGGTTACTGTTCCTGTTCCACAAATTGCATCTCCTTTGGTAGTTGGTGCTGCTGGAATTGGATTAATCGTTGCTTTAACTTCTGTTCTTCCTGACTCACAACCTTCTGTTGTCTTACAACTTACATAATAAGTAGTCGTTGCTGAGATACTTGGAGTTGTGAAACTTGCTCCTGTTGCTACTGAACTTCCACCCGTTGCCGCTGCATACCATTGAGCTACACCTGTTGTACAAGTTGCTCCCAAAGTAACAGTTCCCGTTCCGCAAATTGCATCGCCTTTGGTAGTTGGTGCTGCTGGGATTGGATTAACTGTTGCTGCTACTGGTGTTCTTCCTGACTCACAACCTGCATCTGTTTTACATGATACATAGTAAGTAGTTGTTGCACTGATGCTTGGAGTTGTATAGCTTGCTCCTGTTGCAATTGATGCTCCACCCGTTGCAGCTGCGTACCACATTGCTGTTGAACCTGTTGTACAAGTTGCTCCCAAAGTAACTGTTCCCGTTCCACAGATTGCCGCTGGTTTAACCGTTGGTGCTGATGGAATTGGGTTGATAGTTGCTGTTACTGGTGTTCTTCCTGACTCACATCCTTCTGTTGTCTTGCATGACACATAATAAGATGTTGTTGCTGAAATACTTGGAGTTGTGAAACTTGCTCCTGTTGCTACGCTTGAACCACCTGTTGCTGCTGCATACCATTGAGCTACTCCTGTTGTACAAGTTGCTCCCAAGGTTACCGTTCCTGTTCCGCAAATTGCATCTCCTTTGGTAGTTGGTGCTGCTGGAATTGGGTTTATAGTTGCTTTAACTTCTGTTCTTCCTGACTCACAACCTTCTGTTGTCTTGCAACTTACATAATAAGTAGTTGTTGCTGAGATACTTGGAGTTGTGAAACTTGCTCCTGTTGCTACTGAACTTCCGCCCGTTGCCGCTGCATACCATTGTGCTACACCTGTTGTGCAAGTTGCTCCCAAGGTAACCGTTCCTGTTCCGCAAATTGCCGCTGGCTTAACCGTTGGAGTTGCTGGAATTGGATTAACTGTCGCTACTACTGGTGTTCTTCCTGATTCACATCCTTCTGTTGTCTTGCAGCTTACATAATAAGATGTTGTTGCTGTAATACTTGGAGTTGTGAAACTTGCTCCTGTTGCTACTGATGAACCACCTGTTGCCGCTGCATACCATTGAGCTACACCTGTTGTACAAGTTGCTCCCAAAGTAACTGTTCCCGCTCCACAAATAGCCGCTGGTTTAACCGTTGGTGCTGATGGAATTGGGTTGATAGTTGCTGTTACTGGTGTTCTTCCTGATTCGCAACCTTCTGTTGTCTTACAACTTACATAATAAGTAGTTGTTGCTGTAATACTTGGAGTTGTGAAACTTGCTCCTGTTGCTACTGATGAACCACCTGTTGCCGCTGCATACCATTGAGCTACGCCTGTTGTACAAGTTGCTCCTAATGTTACCGTTCCTGTTCCACAAATTGCATCTCCTTTGGTAGTTGGTGCATTTGGAATTGGATTAACTGTTGCCGCTACTGGTGTTCTGCCTGACTCACAACCTGCATCTGTTTTACATGATACGTAGTAAGTAGTCGTTGCACTGATGCTTGGAGTTGTATATGATGCTCCTGTGGCAATTGATGCTCCACCCGTTGCCGCTGCATACCATTGAGCTGTTCCTGTTGTACAAGTTGCTCCCAAAGTAACTGTTCCTGTTCCGCAGATTGCATCGCCTTTGGTAGTTGGTGCTGCTGGAATTGGGTTGATAGTTGCTTTAACTTCTGTTCTTCCTGATTCACAGCCTCCTGTTGTCTTGCAACTTACATAATATGATGTTGTTACTGTAATACTTGGAGTTGTGAAACTTGCTCCTGTTGCAATTGATGAGCCGCCCGTTGCCGCTGCATACCATTGAGCTACTCCTGTTGTACAAGTTGCTCCTAATGTTACCGTTCCTGTTCCGCAAATTGCATCCCCTTTGGTAGTTGGTGCATTTGGAATTGGATTAACTGTTGCTGCTACTGGTGTTCTTCCTGACTCACAACCTTCTGTTGTCTTGCAACTTACATAATATGATGTTGTTGCTGAAATACTTGGAGTTGTATATGATGCTCCTGTTGCAATTGATGAACCACCTGTTGCCGCTGCATACCATTGAGCTACTCCTGTTGTACAAGTTGCTCCTAATGTTACCGTTCCTGTTCCGCAAATTGCATCCCCTTTGGTAGTTGGTGCATTTGGAATTGGATTAACTGTTGCTGCTACTGGTGTTCTTCCTGACTCACAACCTTCTGTTGTCTTGCAACTTACATAATATGATGTCGTTGCTGAGATACTTGGTGTTGTATAACTTGCTCCTGTTGCAATTGATGAACCACCCGTTGCCGCTGCATACCATTGAGCTACGCCTGTTGTACAAGTTGCTCCCAATGTTACTGTTCCTGTTCCACAGATTGCCGCTGGCTTAACCGTTGGTGCTGATGGAATTGGGTTGATAGTTGCAGTTACTGGTGTTCTTCCTGATTCACATCCTTCTGTTGTCTTGCAACTTACATAATAAGTAGTTGTTGCTGAGATGCTTGGTGTTGTGAAACTTGCTCCTGTTGCTACTACTGATGAACCACCTGTTGCTGCTGCATACCATTGAGCTACACCTGTTGTACAAGTTGCTCCCAAAGTAACTGTTCCCGTTCCGCAAATTGCATCACCTTTTGTAGTTGGTGCATTTGGAATTGGGTTGATAGTTGCTTTAACTTCTGTTCTTCCTGACTCACATCCTTCTGTTGTCTTGCATGACACATAGTAAGATGTTGTTGCTGAAATACTTGGAGTTGTATATGATGCTCCTGTTGCGATTGATGCACCACCTGTTGCGGTTGCGTACCATTGAGCTACACCTGTTGTACAAGTTGCTCCCAAAGTAACTGTTCCTGTTCCACAGATTGCCGCTGGCTTAACCGTTGGAGTTGCTGGAATTGGATTAACCGTCGCTACTACTGGTGTTCTGCCTGATTCACAACCTTCTGTCGTCTTGCAACTTACATAATAAGTAGTCGTTGCTGAGATGCTTGGTGTTGTGAATGATGCTCCTGTTGCTACTGATGAACCTCCTGTTGCTGCTGCATACCATTGAGCTACACCTGTTGTGCAAGTTGCTCCCAAAGTAACAGTTCCTGTTCCACAGATTGCATCGCCTTTGGTAGTTGGTGCATTTGGAATTGGATTAACTGTTGCTACTACTGGGACTCTAACTGACTCACATCCTTCTGTTGTTTTGCAACTTACATAATAAGTAGTTGTTGCTGAGATGCTTGGAGTTGTATATGATGCTCCTGTTGCAATTGAACTTCCGCCCGTTGCCGCAGCGTACCATTGAGCTGTTCCTGTTGCACAAGTTGCTCCCAATGTAACTGTTCCCGTTCCACAAATTGCCGCTGGCTTAACCGTTGGAGTTGCTGGAATTGGATTAACAATTACACTTGTTGTAGCCATTACTGAACATTTACTACCATTTGCTGCGGTGAATGTTACCGTTACAGTATAAGTAGTTGATGTTGTTACGTTAGTATTTGTTACAGTCGCTTGCGTACTTGTAAATCCATTTGAACCTACCCACGAATACGAAGGTGAACAATTTACTGATTTAGAAATAGCATCAAGTGTTGCTGTCAAATCTACTTTTTCTCCTGAACAAATTGCTTTTGGATTTGCCGAAGCCGTTACCGAAGCAATATTTGTTGAAGTACCTAAATTGATGTTAATGTCTCCGTCTTTTGAAGCCGTTGTCCAGTTATTAGTACCACCATTTGTGATATTAATTTTGAACCATGAACTTGCTCCAAACTTAGCTACATCATTCAAACTACCTCCTGTACCTACTTGGAACGCACCCATATTCTGAGTATATGTACCTGTCAAACCTGCATAGATACCCGCACCTGAGAATGTTCCGTTTGAAGTTGGGTAATAATACCAATCTGATACATTTGGAATATAATTAGAACAGTGCGTATTAGAAACTGGACTTCCAACTGGTGGTGTTCCTGTACGACCTGAATAATTTACAGTAGCCGTGATACAGTCATTTGCACTTCCGCCTATGACACAAGCTGTATAAGTTAAAACAGCCGTTCCATCACAGAATTCAGTCAACTCACCTGATTTTACTGAGAATTGTTGATTTGGCGAAGCCACATTTCCTTTCAAATCAGAGAACCACAATCCGTAAGATTTAGAAACATCTCCACATAATGAACTATTCTCTACTGGTGTTTTACGTGAAATACAAACTGGGTCTTTACCTTGGCAAGTTGTCAAAAGTGCTTTTTTAACAATGTTTGACTCACCGCCGATATAGTCAGTACAACCCGCACGTCTTGAACAACGAATATAACAAGTCGTTTGCGTGATTGCTCCTGGTTGATAACTCGTTTGAGTTGCTCCTGGAATCTGTGTATAAAGCGTTTGACCTACAATATTTTGTGGACAAACACCATTCGTTAATGAAGTTGTTTGTAACCAAATATATTCAATAGCCAAACTTGCATCTCCACCACTCGCTGGTGTTACGCTTGTAATTAATGCTGGTGTTCCTCCTGGGCAAATATTTTCATTTGACTCAATTTTTCCACCATCCGTAATTTTAGCAATAACTGTTGCTTTAACTTCAACTCTTGCTGATTCACAACCTGCACTTGTTTTACAACTTACATAATAAGTAGTATTTGCAGAAATGCTTGGTGTTGTGAAACTTGCTCCTGTGGCAATTGAACTTCCACCCGTCGTAGCAGCATACCATTGTGCTACACCTGATGAACAGTTAGCTCCTAATGTTGCTGTTCCTGTTCCGCAAATTGTTGCTGGGGTAACTGTTGGAGCAGAAGCATTAGCATTTACTGTTGCTTTAACTTCAACTCTTGCCGACTCACAACCTGCACTTGATTTACAAGTAACATAATAAGAAGTTGTCGCAGTCAAACTTGGTGTTGTATATGATGCACCAGTAGCAATTGAACTTCCACCCGTTGCAGCAGCATACCATGTAGCTGTTGAACCAGTAGCACAAGTTGCTCCCAAAGTCATAGTTCCTGTTCCACAAATCGAAGCTGGTGTTACCGTTGGCACAGCCGCACTTGGATTTATCGTTGCCACTACCTCTGTTCTCGCAGACTCACAACCTTCTGGTGATTTACAACTTACATAATAAGTAGTTGTTGCTGAAATACTTGGAGTAGTATAACTTGCTCCCGTTGCCACAGCACTTCCACCCGTTGCAGCCGCATACCATTGAGCTACGCCTGTTGCACAAGTTGCTCCTAATGTTACCGTTCCAGTTCCACAAATAGCTGCTGGGGTAGTTGTTGGAGCAGCAGGTGCTGCATCAATTGTAACAATAATTACATTTGATTCGCCTACGTAATCCGTACAACCCGCACGACGAGAACAACGTACAAAAGCTGTTGTTTTCGAGATATTCGCAAGGTCAAGAGTAGCTGCATTTGAGCCTGCAATTGGAAACCATTGACTGGTATTCGCTGGGTCAGCAGGGTTATATGTAGTAGTAGTTGTGCTTTTTAACCAAACATATTCCAATGCTCCACTTCCACCTGATGGCGAAACGGCATCCGTAAACGGTGCTGGGTCAAATGCTCCACAACTTCTTTGGTTGGCAGCAATTCTTCCACCATTTGTAACATTGTCACAACAAACAGCATTTAAAGCTACGCCCGTTGTGGCTGTTACAGAACACTTACTACCATTCGCTGCCGTGAAAGTCACAGTAACTGTATAAGTAGTAGCACCCTGAACATTATTATTAGTTACAGTCGCTTGATTACTTGTAAATCCGTTTGAACCAACCCATGAATAAGTTGGTGAACAATTAGCTGATTTAGAAGCTGCATCAATAGTAGCTGTCAATGCCACATTTTCACCTTTACAGATGGATGCTGGATTAGCCGTAGCCGTTACCGAAGCAATGTGTGTTGAGTTTCCTAAATTGATGTTAATATCTCCATCTTTTGAAACTGTACTCCAATTATTAGTACCACCGTTAGTAATACCAATTTTAAACCAAGAGCTTGCTCCAAGTTTTGAAATATCATTCAAACTACCACCTGTACCTACTTGGAACGCACCCATATTTTGTGTGTAAGTTCCAGTCAATCCAGCATAAATACCTGAACCAGAGAATGAACCACTTGAAGTTGGGTAATAATACCAATCTCCAACATTTGGATTATAAGTAGTACAGTGTGTATTCAAAACTGGGCTACTTGTAGGAGGTGTTCCTGTACGACCTGAATAATTTACAGTAGCCGTAATACAGTCATTTGCTCCACCACCTACTACACAAGCTGTATAAGTCAATACCGCAGTACCATCACAAAACTCAGTCAATTCACCTGATTTTACAGAGAAAGACTGACTTGGTGAAGTTACATTTCCTTTCAAATCATTAAACCACATTCCGTAAGACTTTGTAGCATCTCCACAAAGACTACTGTTTTGAACAGGGAATTTACGAGAAAGACAAACAGGGTCTTTACCACCACAATTTGCATTAATCGTAACGGTAATGATATTTGACTCTCCCACATAGTCAGCACAACCCGCTCTACGTGAACAACGTATAAAAGAAGTTGTCTTCGTAAGTGGACCTGCATCATAAGTTGATGCAGTAGCTCCTGTAATAGCAAACCATTCGTTTTGATTAGTTGAAGTCAAAGTTGTAGCTGTTGTACTTTTCAACCAAACATATTCCAAAGCTCCTGTTCCACCTGATGGGTCAGTAACACTTGTGAAAGCCGCAGGGTCAAAACCACTACATCCTGTCTGATTAGCTGCAATAGTACCTCCTGATGTTACATTACTACAACAATTTCCTGAAACAGTCACTGTAATAACATTCGATTCTCCTACATAATCTGTACAACCCGCTCTACGTGAACAACGAATAAAATATGTTGTCTGAGTTATAGGTCCTGAATCATACGTCAAGCCAGTAGCTCCATTAATAGTAGTCCATTGACTTGCCGTAGCAGTTGTCAATACAGATGACGTTGTACTTTTCAACCAAACAATTTCCAAGGCATTTGTACTACCACCCGATGGATTAGCAACACTTGTAAAAGCCGCAGGGTCAAAACCGCTACATCCTGTTTGAGCACTTCCGATTGTTCCACCAGAAGTTACGTTGTTACAAACCACAGGCGTACAACCTGGCATTTCTAAATAAAAATCCGTTCCTTCTTTACCTACGCTCAAAGTCTTGCCCGAAGAAGTAGGTTGTTTAACTACACAAAGTTCAACCCAAGCACTCGAACCAAATGAATCTTTATAACGAATCGATCCACCCGTACCCACTTGCCAAGGCATAGAAGGGTCTAAGGTTACATTAATCTGAGAACCCAAAACACTCGAACCTGTACCGATTAAAGTACCAGAAGCATTTGGATAAAAATACCAATCTGCCCCTTTCTGACTTACGCAAAAAGAAGTATTATTATCACTCGAGAAGTGACCTGTACCTGTTGTCGTTCTACCTTTTAAGAATAGATTAACATCAAAAGCAACTGTCGCATCATTTTTCTTAGTAATTGTTCCCTTAACTGTGGCAGTATTATCACTAAATTCTTTCCAAGTTAAATTACTAACATTATATTCATTATTAGCACCACCACCAGCACCATTAATTAAAATATTCAACCAAGGACCATATCCATAGGTAGTACCCGCACAATTCCTAAAATTCTCAATTTTACAACTCTTTGTTTCCGTTCCAGTAGGTGTTCCTCCTACGTGTTGAATTAGAGAATAATCATCTACCTTCAATACCGTCCAATCAGTATATCCAAATACTTGCACATAACGAGCGTTGCTCGGAAGACTAAAAGTTTTGGTATATTGTTGAAAACTTGTACTATTAACCTCCATCTCAAAACTTGCAGAATTTATCTTCTGCCAATTCGCATCAAGCACACTCACACCCACAGAACTCCATTTAGAAGCATCATGAGTCATCGCCCACACAGAAAAAGTATAACTTCCAAAAGGTGAAGCATTCACGTTTTGATAGAAATACTCATTGTCTTGATAAGCATTGTTGATGTGTGCTGCATAAGTTCCTGTTTTTACAGGATTTGTCGCAGCCACTGTTCTGATAGGGCTTTTGTTGGACTGCCAACCCGCTAACTTTGATTCAAAGCCTGGGTTTACAAGAAGTTCTTGTGCAAAAGACGATTGTCCGAAGAAAACGGACAACAACACCGTGAAGGCAACCATAAAGGCTCGGCTGACTTTTCCTGTGTGATACAGGAAAAGCCTTGCCAAACCGTCTCGCAAGTTGTTGGGGGGTAACAACAGGCGACTTGGGCTGTCAAAATACGACAGCCAACGAGTAAAGTTGGACATATTTAGTATAATTTAGATTAGGAAACACACAGTCATCCAATGGAGTGTCAGGTAAAACACAACATTGAAAACAAGGCTATTCGATTGGACATAAAAATCCACACGAAAGGCATTGCCAATTTTTAATAATTACAGACAAGGAAGCGAGTGCTTATTGATTCAGGCGGTCAGAATCTAATAAACTTCATTTTGAAAAAAACTTATGATATGTAAGGAATGGAAGATTTTACCGAAAAACGAAGGTAGGGATGGTATGTTGAAACTATTATCGCTTGAAGAATCTTAAATCTTTTTTGATTTAGAGTATAAGCGTTAAACACAGACTATTATCGGCGAATAACAATCAAAATTTCAAACTTACTAATTATCTACTTAGGTTAACACGGTATTTGAACGTAAAGTAAAGGAATCATTTTGTGTTTTCAAAAGAAAATTGAGATTATTTATCAAACGTTAATTTATTGAGGTATAAAAATGTATAAAACTTTTTTGGTTCTCTTTGCTAAATCAAGAAACATTCACTAATTTTGCGTTCCCAAATTTTAACTGGATGCCCGTTCGGAAAAAAATAAAGGACAAATCATTGAAAATCAGTGTCGTTCCAACGTCTGATGTATAGGAAACACATTTGCGAATCTTAATAAAAGTCCAACGTGAATGTCAATTTTATAACACCTCCTGGCAGGGGTGCTTTCTATGAGAAAATATTATCGGACTTTTACCATATAATAAAGTGGATACTTTAAGTTATAAAACCGTATCGGCAAACAGCTCAAATGTTGAAAAAGCATGGGTTGTTATTGATGCCGAAAATCAAATAGTAGGTCGTTTGAGTTCACAAATCGCAATGATTTTACGTGGCAAAAACAAGGCTTCATACACACCACACGTTGATTGTGGGGACAATGTTATCGTTATCAATGCTGATAAAATTCGTTTTACAGGAAAGAAAATGAACAATAAAGTGTATATCCGTCACACAGGTTATCCTGGTGGTCAGCGTTTTGCTACACCAAGAGAAGTTTTGGCGAAAAATCCAAGAGGTATTATGGAATCTGCCGTGAAAGGTATGTTACCAAAAAATCGTTTGGGAAGCAAATTGTTCACCAACCTTTATGTATATGCAGGTTCGGAACATCCTCACGCAGCACAACAACCAACTGAAATCAAATTCTAATTCTGAGTTGTTAAGTTGCTAAGTTGTCAGGTTATTAATTTTTTAAGTCGAAGATTTTAGATTCTTCATAAACTTAAAAACTTAAAACTTAAAACTTAAAACTTACCCCTCACAGCTATAAAAAAAAATGGCAGAAGTAACCAATACATTAGGAAGAAGAAAGACAGCCGTTGCACGTCTTTATATGACTCCAGGCAAAGGCGAATATTCAATAAATGGTCGTTCGTTGGAAAACTATTTTCCATCAGAAATCCTTAGAATTATCGTTAATCAACCATTTGCTTTGACTAAGACCGAAGGGACTTATGATGTTAAAGTAAACATGGGCGGTGGCGGAATCAAAGGTCAAGCGGAAGCACTTCGTTTGGCTATCTCACGTGCATTACAAGAAATTGATGCAGAACGTCGTCCAGCTCTGAAAAAAGAAGGATTCCTTACTCGTGACCCACGTATGGTTGAGCGTAAGAAACCTGGTCAGAGAAAAGCACGTAAGAAATTCCAATTCTCGAAACGTTAATATTTGGTTATTGGTTTATTGGTTACTGGTTATTAGATTTAGACATTTTCTATTCACTAATAACCAGTAACCAATAAACCAATAACTATTATTATACTCATTGACAAGACTTACAGTGACCGGTGTCTTGCCAATATTTTTTTATCAATTCATATCTAAATTTTAGAGTTAGAAGTATTTGTTATTTTTATCAAAATTATTCGTAACTAACTGATAACCAATAACTAATAACCAATAACTAACAAAAAATGGCACAATTAGAATACAAAGAATTATTAGATGCTGGTGTTCACTTTGGACACTTAACACGTAAGTGGGATCCAAGAATGGCTCCGTTTATTTTCATGGAAAAAAACGGTATTCACATTCTTGATTTGAACAAAACTTTGGGTTGTTTAGATGAGGCTTGCAATGCTATCAAAGGTGTTGTACGTTCTGGACGTAAAGTGATGTTCGTGGCTACCAAGAAACAAGCTCAGGAGATTGTTTCAGAAGAAGCTCGTCGTTTGAAAATGCCTTATGTTACTGACCGTTGGTTGGGAGGTATGCTTACTAACTTTCAAACAGTTAGAAAGTCTATCAAGAAAATGGGTACAATCGACAAAATGTTGAAAGACGAAGTTACTGTGAAAGCGTTAGCAAAGCGTGAGCGTTTGATGATGTCTCGTGACAGAGAGAAAATGGAAAGAGTATTGGGTGGTATCACCGAATTGACTCGTCTTCCTGCCGCTCTTTTCGTGGTGGACGTTAAGCGTGAGCATATTGCGGTTGCAGAAGCACAACGTTTGGGTATTCCAGTATTTGCGATGTGTGATACTAACTCAAATCCAGACTTAGTAGATTTCCCAATCCCAGCTAATGATGATGCTTATAAGTCAATCGCTTTGATTACTTTGGCAATTGGTAAGGCTATCGAAGAAGGTTTGATGGAACGCAAGCAAGATAAAGACGATGCTCGTATGGCTGAGGAGGAAGAGGCTAAACGTTTAGTGGACGAAGAGGCAGCGAAAGAAGCAGCGAAGGTTGCGGCTAAGTATGAGAAAGAAGACTAAGAGTATATCTAAGTTAAAGTAATTTTCAATTCTCAATGTTCAATTTTAAATGTTCAAGTAAATTGAAAATACTCTTCTGAAATTATAACAGCCCATGGACTTCTGTGGGCTGTTCCTTTAAAGAATAAATCAACTTTTTAGAATTGTATTTATGACAATTCTGAATCTAAAATAAATAAAACGATGGCTATTTCAGCAGCAGACGTTAATAAATTAAGACAAATGACAGGTTCGGGCATGATGGACTGTAAAAAAGCCCTTACCGAAGCAGGTGGTGATTTTGAAGCCGCTATTGATATTCTCCGTAAAGCTGGTCAAAAAGTGGCAGCGAAACGTGCAGATAATGAAACTAACGAAGGTACTGTATTAATCGCAATTAGTGCTGACGGAACAAATGGTAAATTAGTAGCTTTGGCTTGTGAAACTGAGCCAGTTTCAAAGGTTGCTGATTTTACTAACTTAGCATCAGCTTTATTGGCTTCTGCGGTGGCTAATAACGTTGCTGATAAAGATGCTTTGATGGCTTCTACTTTGGCTGATGGACGTGTTGCACAAGAAGCAATGGTTGAATTAACTGGTAAAATTGGTGAGAAAATCACGATTGCTGGTTATGAAAACGTTACGGCTGACCAAGTGGTTTCTTATATTCACTCGAACAATAAAATTGGTGTTTTGGTAGCGTTCACAAACGTACAAGGAACTGATGTTCAGGAAGTTGGAAAAGATATTGCTATGCAAATCACAGCGATGAAGCCAGTGGCTTTGGATAAAGACGGTGTTGATTCGGCAACGATTGAGCGTGAAATTGAAATTGGTCGTGACCAAGCTCGTCAAGAAGGAAAACCAGAAGCGATGTTGGATAAAATTGCAGCGGGTAGATTAGAGAAATTCTATAAGGAATCTACTTTGTTGAGCCAACAGTTTGTAAAAGACGGTTCAATCAATATCAAACAATTATTAGAGCAAACTCAAAAAGGATTGACTATTAGTTCTTTCAAGAGAATTGCTTTGGTGTAATTTGAATTGAAAAAAATACAGAAAGCGGTCTGCGAATCTTTTGATTTGCAGACCGCTTTTTTGTTTGCAAATATCCATCAAATACCCATAATATTTCAGTAATTTGCAACCTTGATTTATTCTCTAATGTTGAAGCTGTTTAAACTTTTCGTTTCGTTGTAAATAGTTTCATTTTTAAACCTACTCGCCCAAAATTTATTCAAAGACTGTGCGTCCCAATAGTGTGCTATTCTACATGAATTTCAGACGAGTAGATTCAAAATAAATTTAATTTTCATCGGTGCGACAAATCGCTCAAAACGCAAAGATTAAACCGCTTCATTATGAAAATCCTACATACCGCCGACTGGCATTTGGGTAAACGCCTTGATACTTTTTCTCGTTTGGAAGAGCAACGAGAAGTCCTCCAAGAAATCTGTGATATTGCTGACAGTGAAGCCGTTGAGGCAGTCATTGTGGCGGGTGATTTATTCGATAATTTCAATCCATCTTCTGAGGCTACTGAGTTGTTATACAGCACTTTACACTGTTTGTCGAGTAATGGAAAGCGGGCAATTATTGCCATTGCGGGGAATCATGATTCGCCCGAACGCATAGAAGTTCCCGATGCCTTGGCACGTGCTTGTGGGATTATTTTTGTGGGTTATCCCAATACTGAAATCAAATCTTTTCGTACCCAAGCGGGTGTGGAAGTCACTAAAACTGACAAAGGTTTTGTAGAATTAAAACTGCCCGAAAGCCCTTTTCCTTTACGTCTGATTCTGACTCCTTATGCCAACGAATTACGCTTGAAAAAAGACTTAGGAGCGGAGGAATCGGAGGATGCTTTGCGGGTTCATTTACAAAATCATTGGCAGGAATTGGCAGATAAGTATTTTGATAATCAAGGAGTTAATATCTTGGCAACGCACTTATTTTTCATGAAAAAAGGAGGCGAACAACCCGAAGAACCCGAAGACGAAAAACCGATTCTACACGTAGGAGGGGCATCGGCAATTTATTCAGAAAATATCCCTGTCCAGACGCAATATGTGGCTCTTGGACACTTACATCGTTATCAGATTATTGACAAAAAACCTTGCCCGATTGTGTATTCGAGTAGTCCGTTGGCGTATAGTTTTGCGGAATCTAATCAGACAAAATATGTGGTTTTGCTGAACGCTGAACCTGATAAACCTATTGATTATCAGCCGATTGCTTTAACAAAAGGCAAAAAACTTTTGCGTGGAAAGTTTGATAATATTGATGAAGCCGTAGCGTGGTTAGAAGAACATTCGGAGGATTTAGTCGAGATTACGATTGTCTCAGAAAATTATTTGGAAGTTACCGACAAAAGGCGTTTGTTAGATGCTCACACGGGTTTGATTCAGATTATTCCAGAGATAAAATCACAAGGCGGAGACACGCAAGAAGGCGTACAAATCGACTTGACGATGGGCATGGAGGAGTTGTTTGTGGCTTATTTCAAACAGCATAGTAAGTATGGGAAGGGGCAACAAGAGCCTTCAAAAGGATTGATGGCGATGTTTAGGGAGGTGCAGGGGGAGGATGATTAAACTTAAAACACAAAAAAATGATACCCAAATACCTAAAAATCAAAGGTTTATATTCATACAAAACCGAACAAGAAATCCATTTTGACCAACTGACGGAGGCAGCTTTGTTTGGGATTTTTGGCTCGGTGGGCAGTGGGAAGTCTTCTATTTTGGAGGCGATTACCTTTGCCTTGTATGGGGACACGGAACGCCTCAACAACAAGGGCGATGACCGCACCTACAACATGATGAACCTGCGTTCGGATGATTTGAGCATTGATTTTGAATGTTTGGCGGGTAAGGATGCGGAACATTATAGGTTTTCGGTGCGAGGGAAACGGAACTCTAAGAATTTTATGGACGTGAAGACCTTTGAGCGAAAGGCGTACCTAAAAATGAATGATGAATGGAGTCCGATTACAGCGGATGATGTGGCGGAGAAGGTGATTGGGCTGAGTTATGAGAATTTCCGTAGGACGATTATCATTCCGCAGGGGCGTTTTCAGGAATTTATTGAGCTGCGGGACAATGACCGTACCAAGATGATGAAGGAACTTTTCAACTTGGATAAATACGATTTAAGTCGAAAAGTGGGGAGTTTGAATAGTAAAAATAAGTTGCTCTTGGAAAATCTAAAAGGGCAATTAGTGTCTCTGGGCGATGCTACGCCCGATATGGTGGTACATCATGAGTTTGAATTGAAGGTGGCTCGTCAGGAAATCAAGGTTTTATCCGAGGATTTGGCTGAACAAATGGTATTCGACAAAACCCTAACCGACCTCCGACAAGCCAACGAAAAAATCCAAAACCTGACCACACAATTGACTGATTTGTACAGTAAAAAAGGCTCTTTTATTCTGAAAGAAAATAACCTAAAAACCTATGAAATCTGTGCGAGACAATTTAAGTCATTATTGGATTTGAAGCAATCAAATCAGGTAACGTTTGAACGGAATCAGGAGGTTTTTGTTCAACATAAAAAACGCTTGGAAGCTATTGAATTATTGGTCGTAGAAGATAAAAATAAACTCGAAATCTTACGCCCAAAATACGAACAAAAAGAAACCCTACTGACCGAAGCAAAGGACTTAGAAACAGTCATTGAAATACTGGAAAATCAAACCCAATTATCCAAAAAATCAGGGTCAGTCGCACGTGGTTTAGAGATACAAAAAGCGAAGGAAGAAGAACTGGTTTTACTGAAAAATCAAAAACAAGACCTTGAAAATCAAAATGATAAATTAAAATCAGAATTACCTGATATTCAAGAATTTAGTTCTGTAAAATCATGGTTCAATGAAGCTGATTCTTTGCAAAATATCAAGAAAAACACCAAAGAAGAAGCTGAAAATTTACAGAAAGAAATCGTCAGACAAAAAGATATTTTAGTAGAAAAAATTAAGGAAATAAATCAAGCGTTTTCCTTAGTAATTCCTCTGGATTGTACGACAGAAGTTTTAGAAAATGCCTTTTCTGAATTACAAAAAAACAACGAAAAAGAGCAAAATATCCTGACCGAAAAATTACAAAATCTGAATACTCAGTTAGCCTTACAACAATACGCCACCGACCTAAAAGATGGCGAAGAATGTCCTTTGTGTGGTGCTGTACATCACCCAGGATTAGCGGAGGGTGGGCATGATTTTTCGACTGAAATTCAAACAATTAGAACTAAAATCGCTGAATTACAAAAACTTCCCGCCCGCATACGTACCGCCCAAATGCCCGTGGAAAAGATTTTTGTGGAGATTACGAACTTAGAAAAAAACAAAATTTCAATTAAAAATCGTTGGGAAGAAATCAAGCAAAAAATTGATACTCACGAGCAAGGTTTTATTTGGTCAAAATTCAATAAAAATGATAAAGAAGGTTTTGACAAAATCTTTAATTCAGTATCGGTTTTACAGAAACAAATCACTGATAATGAAACGATTACTAGAAATTTAGGCATAAAATTAGAGCAAGATACTCAAACCAAAATCAAGGATATTGATACGCCTTTGATGAATCTACAAAATGAGATTTCAGGCTTAAAAATCACGATAGAAACGCTCACGAAACAACTGAGTAAAATACAATTCTCAGACTATGAAAAACAGTCGAAAGAAACCGTTTTATCACAAATAAAAAATCTCAAAACGCAGTACGAAAGCATCAAAACGGACTTTGAAATTACCCAAAAAAAGGTCTTAGATTTTGAACAAGAAAAAAGTGCCATTTCAGGAAGTCAAAAAACGCTATCTGATGTTTTGGAAGAAGCTAAAAAAGAGCTATCAGTTTTTCAACAAAACATTGATAATCTGTTAGTTAGCAACAGTTTCGAGTCTGAAAATTGGGTACTTGAAATCTTGAAACAAAGCTTAGATATTGATGCCGAACGCAAAGCAATCGAGGAGTTTACCAACCTCTTGAAAACCACCGAAGAATCCTTAGAAAACCTCAAAAAAGACTTCGGGAGTTATACGTATGATGCTGAAAAACATCAAGTCATCATCTTGAAAATTAAGGAATTAGAAGGCAAATTAAACTTTCAACGTACCGAAGAGGGTAGAATTGGAGGGGTTTTGAAGAAAGTACAAGAAGACTTAGCCAAGAAAACCAGTCTTTTGAAGGAACAAGAAAATCTCGAAATCAGAGAGAAACACTTGGCAGACTTGGCAGGACTTTTCAGAGGAAATGGCTTTGTAGATTTTGTGTCGAGTGTGCATTTGCAGAATCTTTGTAATAATGCTAACGTTCGTTTCCACAAAATGACTCGTCAACAACTGCATTTGGAGTTGGGCGACGACAATAGTTTTTGGGTTCGAGATATGCTAAATGGCGGGAAATCAAGGCTTTTAAAGACGCTTTCGGGAGGACAGAAATTCCAGGCGGCTTTGTCCTTAGCTTTGGCTTTGGCAGACAATATTCATACCCTCACGGAGTCTAAACACAACTTTTTCTTCTTAGACGAAGGTTTTGGTTCGTTAGATAGAGACTCGCTACAAATCGTTTTTGAGACCTTGAAATCCTTACGCAAAGAAAACAGAATAGTAGGCGTAATCTCGCACGTAGAGGATTTACAGCAAGAAATTGATAGGTATTTGTTGGTTCGGAATGATGAAGAATTGGGGAGCGTTATTTCAATTATCAATTAACAGGGAACAATTATCAGTTAAAAAGGAGTTGATTTTCAGAACTTTACGTTCCAAAATCAACTCCTTTTTATAAATAACCAATAACTACTTCACATCAAAAACCCCCTCTCCTATCCGATACCCTTCGGCATATAATTCGACGATGTGCTTGCCTTCTTTATATGCCTGCCCACGACTATACACAAACTCAACAGACTGATGAGAATTATCAAACGTAATCTTTTGTTTGGCTGTATAAGTGGTTTCTTTGCCTTTGTAACTAAACGTTCCTGAACCAGTTGCCATATCTGCCACGGCTGCCCCAGCGGGGTCGATAATTTTTAAATATATCGTTTTAGCTTCACGAGTTGTGATGGCATTTTCTTGCAAATAAAACGTAATCCGTACTTTGTCAACTTTTTTGGACTTATAAACCCCTCCATCACTTTCTTTTCCTTTCGTTGAAATAGCGTAGATGTTCACACTCTCTGCACGTAAAGATGCCGCTTGTGATACTTTTTCGCTTAGGTCTCGGTTGCGGTTTTCGGCATCTCTGGCACGTTCAGCTAATTCTTTTTGTCTAATCGTAAAGGTCGTTGCGGAGTCGCTGAGGGCTTTTTGGGCAAAAGAAATACCCTCCAAAAGGTTTTTGGTTTCTTTGCTCAACGAGTCATTCTTGGCAACCAAAATTCCATTCTCTTTACGCAAAGTAACTAACTGAACATCTTTTTCACCTAAAAGCGTCATGTACTCTTTAATTTTCGACTCGTATTTTTTGACAGAAAAGCCCTCCATCTTCTGCAAAGCCAATTTATCCGCTTGCAACTGCGTTTTGGCTTGCATCAATTCTTCTACATTTCCCCCAAGTTTTTTGATTTCTATAATTTTGTTATTCAACTGATTTTCGATAGAATCTAACTTGGTATTTGCCGTCAGTAATTCTTTGGCTTGGGTAGTCGAAATATCCTGAACTTTATGATTGTTTTGGCGTTCACGAAAATACAAAAAGCCCAATGCCAAGGCTAAAAGCCCAAGGACTCCTACGGCAATTTTGAGTTTATTTTCGGATTGTCTATTTGGATTATACTCCATTGTGTGTTGATAAATTTATGGGTCGTATTAATGGAAACGTTTTTTCTGATTTTTTATTTACTATTAAAAACCAGAAAGTCTCTTTAATTTTACAAAACTAAGTTATTGAAACTGATAACGCAAAAAAATGTAATGTTAGTGATTGGTGATTAGTAAATAGTGATTAGCATTTGTTTAAGTAAGTCTAATCACTAATCACAACTCACTAATCACCAAAAATAACAATGAATATAACACAAAATATAGAAAAAATCAAGTCGGAATTATCTGGTACATCTGCCCGTTTAATTGCTGTTACAAAAACTAAGCCATTAGCGGATTTACAAGCTGCCTACGACGGTAACTGTAAGGTTTTTGGAGAGAATAAAGTCCAAGAGATGGTCGAAAAATGGGAGGTTTTACCCAAAGACATCGAATGGCACCTGATTGGACATTTACAATCTAACAAAGTCAAATACATGGCTTCGTTTGTAGCAATGATTCATTCAGTAGATTCTTTGAAATTATTACAAGAAATTGATAAACAGGCACTTAAAAACAACAGAGTGATTGATTGCTTACTGCAAATCTACATTGCCAAAGAAGAAACTAAATTTGGATTATCCGAAGACGAAGCCCGTGAAATTTTGGATTCAGAAGAATTTAAAGCCATGAAAAATGTGAGAATTGTAGGCGTTATGGGTATGGCAACTTTTACTGATAATCAAGAACAAATCCGATTAGAATTCAGAGGATTAAAAGCCTTTTTTGAGAATTTAAAAGCCCAATATGCTCCTACCGAAAACCTACAACTCAGCGAAGTTTCGATGGGTATGTCGGGTGATTTTTTGATTGCGGCAGAAGAAGGCTCTACGCTTGTGCGTGTGGGGTCAGCTATTTTTGGGAGTCGGTAAATGGCATTTAATAAGCAACAGTAATTCCAAAAAGCGGAACACTCATTGAAGAACCACTTTTTGACCATTTATTATTGTAGAATGATGTTATTCTTCCTTCACCTTTATCAGTCATCATGTAAAAAGGGCTTATATTTTCTCTTTTTACAATTTTGTTAGGATTGCTTTTGCTGAAAACTGTTTTTCCCATTTGATAATCCGATAAAGCAACATAATTATTTTGATTGTCAATATAACCAATGGTTTGAATACCAATCCAAATTGATGTTTCTTTGAATGGAACGTATAAAGAATCAATGTTTACCTCAACAAACTTATCAGTAGGGTCAATATCAATGGTCACATTTTTGTTTAAAATATCAATTGTTGGGTTATCATTTTCTCCATTTTTAAAAATTCTACATCTCAACCTATACTTCTTGGCAATATCAGATTTATGAGGAGATAACCTATAATGAAGTGTAGAAATTGTACCATTCAATTGTTCTTCATTATCAATTTTAGTAACCAAAATATTTTTGGAATTTTGATTAAAAGCATAAGTGACAATCATCAATTTCTTATGAAATGGACCTAATCGTTTGGTTTTTAGCTTATTCTTTTTCACAACAACTTCATTCAAAACTACTCTTTTCTCTTTAAGGTAAATAGTATCAAGTTTTGCAAATTGGCTAAATGTCATTCTTTGATTTTCATAACCCAAGGCAGAAATCAATATACTATCAACAGCGTTTTTCTGAATATCAAGGCAGTATTTTCCCTTCTCATCAGTAATCAAACCATTGGATTTATTGATAATGATAATTGAACTGTATGCAATGCCTTCTTTGGTCTTTTTATCAGAAATTACACCGCATTGTTGAGCGAAAAGATGAGTAGTTATTAGTAAAATAGAGAGGATAATGGTTAATTGAGAACAGACTTTCATTTTGTAGTATTATTTTAACGTTTCTAAATCAAGATTCAAACGTTTGAAGTCACCTTCTATTTTGTTCTCTTTCAAAAAAGCTAATAATTCTTTCAATCGTTTTCGATTATCATATCTAAAATTCCAATATTGTTTCTTCTGACATTCTGAGCAAAGCCGATTTGGACATAAGTCTGTTTCTGACAAATTATTGCTTCCATTCATCGTACAGCGGGCATTTATACAATGATGAAAAGAAAGCATATGTCCAATTTCGTGGGTTGATACATTCATCAAACGCCTTAAACATAACGTAAAATTGGTAGAATCTAAGGTTTTATTTTGAAATCTGTACATCGAACTTACCCCTACCCTATTTGTGTAAGAAGCCAATCCAAAGACATAATTCCATTCGGGTTTTGGATATAAATCTTTTTCAGAAATAGCCATCAGAGCCATTGCGTCCTTTGGATTTTTGCCTTTCAGCAATGAGTCTAAAACGTAAGGAGCTAATAATTGCTCGCTTCCATCACTCCTTTTTCGTCTGGCTGATTTAGGAATATTTTTATCTGAGAAGGGTTCGAGAAGAACTGTTTTTTGTTGAAAATATAACTCAACGTAGTCTCTGAGGAGTTTTAGGGCTTCTTTTTGAAGATTAGTAAACTGCCCGATGGGTTTTAGATAAATGGTTGATTTTCCAGCAATTGGTCTTACTGGATTTGCTTTGGTGTATTGCTCAAAAGTTTGTCCTTTTTCATTACGACCAAATAACCATTCTCCTTCTTGTGGTTCACTTAATTTGATGTCATTCGCCTCAATTGCTTCAAAATAATCACTTTCTTGTTCAATGATTGAGTCGTTTGTTGTCTTTGATTGACAAGAAATGAGAAGAAGAATGAAAATTAGGTATTTCATCAATTCAAAACCATCTTCGGAAAACGATACATTTGCGAATCATAAACCATCAATTGGTCGATTTCCATCTCGAAATATTTGTACAAAGGCGAGCGTTTGAGGTGTTTATGAATACCGTCTTTGTCCTTAGCATTCATCGTAATCCACCCACGACCAATCTCGGCTGAGATGGCGTATGAGTCAATTACTCCCTTCAAAATCAGTTCGTTAATGATAGTCCTGTGTTTGGGAACAAGCTCCATAAACTCTTCATCAATACTAAAAAACACACTTACCTGATACTTGTACATATTTCGATTTTTATTTCGTGGTAAATATACCAACAAACTATTAACAAAAAAACTACCCTGACAGTTCTTGTGAGATGTCAAGGTAGTTTTTATTGTCTAATCATTTTATCCTAAACCGCCCCAACTACATAAACAGTCCCTTTCGGACCAGCCTCAGTAGTGCTTCCTCCTGTATTTTCCAATGAAATTGCAAAGGCTTCTACTTTCGCAAATTGCTTCATTTTCAAGATATTACCATTTTGGTCAATCAAGCCCGCATCCACGGGTTTACCATCCACAAATGCCCACAATTGGTATTGTTTGCCCGTTGGTGCTTGGGGTAAATTGAGAGACGAAAGATAAACCGACTGTTGCTTTTTGTCGAAATAAACCATTGCCGTCGAAGTAGGAGAATCTTTCTGTCCGATCAACTTAATTACCTTAAAATCAGGATTTTGTAGAATAGCTACCTCCTCATTATAACTCGCTTTGAGGGCTTTTCCTTCTTTGGCAAGTATCTGATTTTGAGACTCTAAGGCTACTAATTTCTCTTCGGAATTCTTCCAATTCTTGAAAAACCAAATATTCGCACCCACACTCAAAGCCAACAAAGCCCATGATGCCGCCATTCTGAAAATAGAACGTTGCGAAGATGAAGTACGTAGAGAAACTATCTCTTTATCAATGTTATTATCACTCATCAACTGCCGACCACCGACTGCCGATTGCTGACTGCCGATTGCTGACTGCCCACTAAAAAGTTCTCCCATGATTTTATCTTTCAAAAATGCAGGTGGTTCTTTTTCGTATTGAATTGCGTAATTTTCGAGGGATGTTTTAATTGCCTCAATTTCTTTCTGAATATCAGGATATTCCAAAGCCATACGCTCCACCTCGGCTGACTCCCCAGCGGTGGTTGCTCCTAACACATAGTTCTCTATGATGCCAGATTCTATATATTCTTGAATATTCATATCCATTTTTCTAAAATACTAAATAGTGATATTAATCCCGCTTGTAAGAAATATTGTCTTAGTTGTACCACAGCGGCTTTTACACGGGTTTTTACCGTTCCCAACGGGATGTTAAATTCTTCGGCAACTTCTGCCTGTGTATAACCTTGAAAGTATAGCAAATCTATCATTTGTTGATGTTCAGGACGCAGATTTTCGACTACTTTTCTGATACCGATGGCATCCACGTCAAATTGGCTACTTCCTTGATTATCAATAAAATTGATACTTGAATCAAGGTCTTGATTCTTTTGAGAATTCTGAAACTCCTGCGAGCGAATACGGTCAATAGCCGTGTTGCGAGCCACATTCAGAATCCAAGTAAATAGTGTTCCTTTGGTGCGATTATAGCCTTCTATATTCTTCCAAATCTTCACAAAGGCATCTTGCATGACATCGGCAGCGATTTCTTCTGAACGCACTATTTTCAGAATAACCCCGTAAAGAGCCGATGAATAATTGTCATACAGAATCGAAAAACCTCGTTGGTCTTTGCTTTGAAGCAAGGACACCAGGGCATCTTCAGCAATGATTGTTTTACGTTTAGACATACGTGTTTTTTATCCAAGAATGTGAAATTCCGTCACACTCTGTTTCAATGGTTTAATAAAGATAATGGGAATTTTCTGGGAGAAAGTAAATTTTTAATAATTTTCAATGTGCAATGATCAATTGTCAATGTTCAAGTAAAAATTCATCCCTTTTTAAAGTATTTAGACATGAGAAGCTAAAAATGAGTTTTGAAAACAAAGGACTCTCTCAACGAGAAAAGCCCTTTGTGTATTACCCATTATTAAACCACACCCTGTCTAAAAGGCGTGGGGGTGGTTTCAGGGATTAGGGATTGGGTAATTAGGGATTAGGTAATTTGCTATACTGCTAAAATCCTAATCCCCCAATCCCTAATCCCCTAATCCCTAATTTCATCCCCATACCCCTACATTTTAGGCAATACCACTGAGTCTAATACATGGATAACACCATTCGATTGATATACGTCATACGTGCTGATATTTGCCATTCCACCGTTTTCGTCTTTCAGAACGATATTGTGAGAGCCGTTCATCATTGCCATTAAAGTTCCTCCACTTACGGTTTTCAAAGTTGCCGTTCCTCCGCCCGCTTTGATAGCTTTTGAAATTGCTTCAAAATCCATTCTACCAGCTACTACATGATACGTCAAAACTTTGGCTAAGGTCGCTTTGTTTTCTGGTTTCAATAAAGTTGCCACTGTTCCTTCTGGCAGATTCTCGAAGGCATCATTTACAGGAGCAAATACCGTAAAAGGTCCTTTTGTTTGAAGTGTTGCTACTAAATCTGCCGCTTTTACAGCCGCCACGAGCGTTGTGTGAACCTTTGAATTAACCGCATTTTCTACAATGTTTTTTGCTGGATACATGGTTTCTGAACCAACCGTTACTGTTTGAGCCTGAGCCGAAAGCGTCATTACGCCTATAATCATTCCTAATACTAATGTTACTTTTTTCATCTTGTTTGTGATTTTTAATTTCTTAATAAACTTCTGAACAGATTTACGGGAATGATTTGTACTTGGATTGGATGAGACGAAAAAAAACCGAAAGATTTGAGCTTTCGGTTTTTGTAAATACGTTATTCTATTGGGGTTATCATATCATTTTATCTGAGAATCCTATCACCATGATAGGATTTACCCCTATTTTTGATAGGATAAAGCGTTTTACTTCAAAGACTTAATCCACTCCCTCACCAACGCCACACCCTCTTTATGCGTAGCTTTCCGCCCTACTTCGGGCATCATAATTCCTGGGTCAGTAGATTCCATTCTGTAAATTAGGATTGATTTATCGGGATTGCCTCGCACGATGTCATAATCACGGTTGCCCGAACCACGACCAGCCGCTACGGGAGATTTATCAAATCCCAAAGCGGTTGGGTTACTTTCATGGATGCTCAAATTCAAACCCGAAGTCATGGCAGGTCCTTTGGGATTATGGCAATGGGCACAGTTAATATCTAACCATGCTCTTGAACGTTCTTCCAACGTTCCTGTTTCGGGTTTATTCCAAACTGCCAATTTTGGGCAATCTTTCAAATTGGGCATATCTTTCAGCAAACCTATTTTCTGTAAGTGAACTAATTGATTTTCAGTGCCTTGTTCATACGCAAAATCTCCGTTCAATTGCCTTGCCGAAGGACCAATCGGGGTCATTACTTCCGAACGATTATGACAACCTTTGCACTGATTCAGGTTGGGCATTGAGTATTGTTGCGTACGTTTTTTACCATCCAAATACACATAACTGACTTCCTTCGTTTCGCCCGCAACTTCCAAAACTGCATCAGTTTGTTCATCATTCCAAACGTATTCTAAGGCTTTCCAACCACTTTCTTCGTGAACTAACAAACGAGTTTCCATCAATCTCCTGCCTTTGGAAACGTCTCTAAAATCGTTGGGATAATAAAAGGTTTTGATAATGGTTGTACCGACTGGAAAGTCCAAAACTTCTGTCGAATTATAAGTAACCGTTTTTCCTTCGGGGATTTTTACGAATCTCAGTTTCTCGGCATAATCAGAAAATAAAGGAGTATTTAAGGCATAGGGAACGACTCCATCCACAGGTTTTTGTTCTGCGATATTTCCCTTGAAAAAACCGTATTCTGAGAGGTTCATTTTGGGGGCAGTAGCTTGATTTTCAGACAGATGGAGTGAGTTGAAGGAGAAGATTAGGAGGGAGAGAAATAACAAGAACCTCACCCCCAAACCCCCTCTCCTACTGAGAGGGGGAGCAGTCGGATGAATAACTCCCCTCTCAGTAGGAGAGGGGTCGGGGGTGAGGTTCTTATATTTACTTTTCATTTCTAACCAATTTAATCGCTTCAAGCGTACAATCATGCTTTGAGACATCACGTGATATACCCTTAAAATCATGTTCAGCATCAATGTTTACAAAACTTTGATTTTTATTATTTTTTACACAAATTTTCTTGTCTGCCAACGTATTTCCCTGTGCATCAAGCGTTTGTGGGTCGATGATTCCGTCGTAAAGGATATGCGGAACGTCTTTCCCAAATTTCAATTTGAATCTAAACATCAAGCCCATTCTACCCCTTCCAGTTGGGCGAGTATTCTGACGTTGGTAGTCATTATCGTGAATACTAATGGCAGTCGGATAAGGGTAATATTCCTTATCGTTATTAGGTTTTTCAGTCATAAAATAACTGATAATCCCTGTCCCGATACTCTTGTTGTTGATGATTTTATTTTCGAAAATTTCCACATTATTGGCGGCTAATAAGAGAATCCCCGTTCCATCTGGCACACTCGCCACAATATTTCCTTTGGGTGCAAAATTGGGGAAATTATTATCGTGAATATGGTTATTGAAAACTTTACAAAACCCGCCTTTTTTCTGAACTAAATCGGGTAAATCAAAGACCAAAATGCCACCTGTATTCTCGTACGACTCACAATCATGTACGCTCGCATACAAGGAATTTTCAATCTCGATACCCGCTACATTATGATAGGCTTTTGAGTTTTTTACCTCAATATTTTTAGATTGCCCTACATAAATTCCCGCATCTGATGCTCCGATGGCAACGCAATTATCAATCATAACCTCTTGACATTGAACAGGATATAACCCATAACCGCCATTTTTCTCAGAAGGTTCTCCCGTCCATTCTACTTTTACATTTCTGAAAGTAATGCCCTTGACGTTCATCGTTTTTATCAAATCTCCCTTAGAATCTTGGAGTGTCATATTTTCGATGGTAATGTTTTCACCATTTGAAACTCGCAAGCCTTCCGCCCCCTCGGTTTGCCCCTTGAAACTGAGAATAGTCTTGTCCATTCCTTTGCCTCTGATGATAATATTTTTCTTATCCTCCATCGAAAGACTACTCGAAAAAGTGAAAGTACCTTCCTCCAAATCAACGATTGAGCCATTCTCAGCCATGATTAATTGAGTCTGGATTTTCTTTTGAATATTTTGTTGAGAAAAGCCTGTTTGTAGGCATATCATCAATACTGAGCAAACGAGTATCTTTTTCATAAGTTTGTTGTTTTTGTAATGATAAATTTACTCAAATTCTCTCTAAAACAAAAATCCCCACAAGTATCAAATATACCTGTGGGGATTTTCTATGAATCTGTTTAAACTTTCCATTTCGAATGGAAATCGAATTTATTTTTAATCCGATAGGTCGAAATTTACGAAGAATAGCATCGCTATTTTGAGTAAATTTTGGGCTATCAGATTGAAAATAAAACTATTTACAACGAAAGGAATAAGTTTAAACAGATTCTATATTTCAGAAAACTATCTTAAACTACTTTCCTGACTTTTTTTTTGGAGCTACCGCTTTCACAGGTGTTGGTGCAGGTGCAGGAGCTGCCGCCGCAGGAGTTGTAACTTTGGCTGCCGCTGGTGCTGCAACTGGTGCTGCCTCTACTGATTTCTCAGCCGCTTTTGGAATTACCTCTCCTTTAATTGTCAAAGCAATTTGTGGTGTTTCAGAATTACTGACAACCGTAATGTTTTTGTTGAAGTTACCTGGACGACCTTGTGAGTTGTAAACCGCTTTCACAAAACCTGTTTTACCTGGCATAACTGGCTCTTTTGTCCAATCTGGCGTAGTACAACCACATGAAGGCTGTGCATTTGAGATAACCACTGGTGCTGTACCTGTGTTAGTGAACTCAAAAGTGTAAGTTGCCTGTACACCTTCTTCGACCTTTGCGAAGTCGTGAGATTCTGTTTTGAATTTGATAACTCCTTGTGCGTTTGCAAATGAAGCTACAAACAAAAATGCGAATGCGAAAAATAACTTTTTCATAATGAAATTTTGATTTGTTGTTTATTGTTTATGATACCTTTTTTTGAAAAATGACTTGAAATTATATCAACCTAAAATAAGTTTTGACAAAATTTTAAGGATATTTTCTGTAAAAAAACAGAATAGAATATTTCTTAAAACTCATTGCTCACAGCTTATTACTCACGGCTGTTACAGTTTCACGAAACAAAAGTATATGCTTTGAAAAGGTTTGCAAAATCTTTGCCAATGTTTAACAAATCATTAACAATGCGGGTTAATACTTCGTTCACCCTAAACTATTTGTTGTACTAATTAATTTTTTGTATTTTTGAGGTGTTTTTTTAGTTATTTGTTGTGCATTAATAGTTATTGGTCTTACTACCAAATTCAATTGATTGGGATAGTTTTTTGACTTAAAAACCCATTTCATATTTGATCAAAGTTCAAATACCCTTGACATCCCCCTGCCCCCTTCAAAGGGGGATTTACCATTAGTGCAAGTCCCCCTTTGAAGGGGGCAGGGGGATGTCAAAGGTGTAAGAAAACTTATAAATAGCTGATTGACAGAAAGATAGTATTACTGATTACTCAAAAGCAACACACGCCATCACAATTCATTAACCCCCACCCCATCCCTTGGAAAACGATTTACTCATAGACACAATTACCTTCACCAAAGAATCTGTTTTGGTTGATTATCATCTTGCTCGCATGAGTCGAGAATGTAGTATGTTGGTCAGGAAAGAGGTTTTTGCGGGACGTGCCAAGTTTGGTATTTATGGAGATGGCAAGGAAATTTGCCAAATTGCCCTCGCTCGTGCTATGCAAGCGGGCGATTTTGTTTCGGGATATTACCGTGATCAAACCATCGTGGCGGCAGTGGGTAACTTGACTTGGACGCAATATTTCTCTCAACTATACGGACATCCTGACATCGAATTTGACCCTCATACGGGTGGACGCACGATGAACAATCACCATGCAACCCGTTGGTTGGATGCGGATGGAAAATGGCTTGACCAAACCAAATTATACAATTCTATCGGAGGCGTTTCTTCAACGGCTGGGCAAATGCCTCGGGCAGTTGGAGCGGCTTATGCTTCAAAATTATATCGTCAATTGCCTGATTTACAGGAGGTTTCGGATAAATTTACTCGTGGTGGAAACGAAGTTTGTTTCTCAACCATTGGTGATGCTTCTACCTCCGAGGGAATGTTTTTGGAATGTATCAATGCGGCTGGGGTTTTACAAATTCCGTTGGTGATGTCGGTTTGGGATGATGGTTACGGAATTTCTGTTCCTTCCGAATTTCAGACCACCAAATCGTCTATTTCAAAAGTTCTTGCGGGTTTTCAACGCAATGAAGATGGTGAAGGTTTAGAGATTTTTGCCGTAAAAGCATGGGATTATGTCGGACTGATGGAAGCCTATCAAAAAGCGGCAGCCTTAGCCCGTGATTTTCATATTCCATCGTTGATTCACGTGGAGGAAGTTACTCAACAACAAGGACACTCGGCTTCTGGCTCGCATGAGCGTTATAAGTCGAGTGAGAGATTGCAATTTGAAATAGATTTTGATTGTAATACTAAATTCCGTGAGTGGATTCTTGAAGAAGGGTTTGCGACGGAAGAAGAATTACAATTGATTGATAATGAATGTGTTAAAGCCGCTCGTATTGCTCAAAAAGAAGCATGGACAGCCTATATGGATTCGGTAAAACCTGAGCGTGAAGATGCCCTTTCGTTGATGTATCAGGCGGCTTCGGAGAGTAAAAGTGGCGTAGAAATCAAAGCCATTGCCGAGGATTTACGTAAGGCAATTAACCCCATTCACCATGAAAACGTGGTGGCAGTTAGAAAGGTTTTAAGAGCATTACGTTTTGAAGAATCATCGACAAAACAAGGTTTAAAAGAATGGTTAGCCAAAACTGCCGAAAAGAATTTTAACCGTTTTGATTCATTTCAATACAGTAATTCAGACGAATCTCCGTTAAAAGTACAAGCCGTTGCTCCTCAGTACGATGGCACTTCACCAAGTGTGGACGGAAGGGAGATTTTGAATAAAAACTTTGATTATTTATTCTCGACTGACCCACGAATTTTTATTTTGGGGGAAGATGTAGGAAAGATTGGTGACGTAAACCAAACCCTCGCAGGATTGCAAGAAAAACACGGAGATTTACGAATTACTGATACTGGAATTCGTGAAATGACCATCGTGGGGCAAGGCATTGGGGCGGCAATGCGTGGGCTTCGTCCTATCATCGAAATTCAATATTTAGACTATATTCTTTATCCTTTTGCTACGCTTTCGGACGATTTGGCTTGTCTGCATTACCGCACCGTGGGCGGACAAAAAGCTCCTTTGATTATCCGTACTCGTGGGCATCGTTTGGAAGGAATATGGCACTCAGGCTCTCCAATGGCAGTTTTATTGGGCGGACTCCGAGGCATACACCTATGCGTACCTCGCAACATGACACAGGCGGCGGGGATGTACAACACCCTCCTAAACTCAGACGACCCCGCTATTGTGATTGAGTGTTTGAATGGGTATCGTTTGAAGGAAAAATTACCAAACAACCTCCACGAAATGCGAGTGCCTTTGGGTATTCCAGAGGTAATTCGTGATGGGCGAGATGTTACGATTGTAACATACGGTTCGATGTGCAGAATCGTGATGGAAGCCGCTCGTCAGTTGGAAGAAATTGATATTTCCGTAGAAGTAATTGACGTTCAAACACTT
The DNA here is from genome assembly GCA_013298125.1 of Cytophagales bacterium. Lineage (GTDB taxonomy): Bacteria > Bacteroidota > Bacteroidia > Cytophagales > Spirosomataceae > Arcicella. The sequence continues at coordinate 30,094 of JAAFJP010000018.1, forward strand.
CTGCCTTTTGATGTTACGCACCGCATCGTGGAATCCATCAAAAAAACCAATCGAGTGATTTTTGCCGATGAAGATATGCCAGGCGGAGGTTCGGCGTATATGATGCAACACGTTTTAGACGAGCAAAATGCCTATCGTTATTTAGACTCAAAACCCATCTGTCTGGCGGCAGTTCCTCACCGCCCAGCGTATAGTTCAGACGGTGACTATTTCTCAAAACCCAACGCAGAGAACGTTTTTGATGCGGTTTATGCAATGATGGGCGAGTTTAATCCAGTGGCTTTTCCTAAGATTTATTAGAGGGTTTTATGCGGTGCCAAATTGGCACCGCATAGCTAATATTAAGTACTCAATAACAACATTTTTAAGTATGCGGTCACAAATTGTGACCGCATAAAGTAGTCATACGGAGCGTATGAGCAATAAATAGGGTATGCGGTTGCAATTTGCAACCGCATACCCTTTACCACTAATAAAAAGCAAATAATGGAAATTACCCTAGTTCAGACCAGAATTTATGAAGTAAGAGGACAGAAAGTGATGTTAGATTTTGACCTTGCGGAGTTGTACGAAGTTTTAACTAAAAACTTAAATCTTGCAGTAAAGAGAAATTCTAAAAGATTCCCAGAAGATTTTATGTTTCAACTAACAACAGAAGAATGGCAAACTATGTCGTCACAAATTGTGACCACATCAGAACAAACAAAGCGAAATATTACAAATACACCTTACGCTTTCACGGAACAAGGCTTGGTAATGTTAAGCGGTATTCTTAATTCAGATGTGGCTATTAATGTCAATATCAGCATTATGAGAGCATTCGTGATGATGAGACAATATGCTTTGAATTACCAAGATTTAGCCACAAAAATCTCAGCCTTAGAACAGAATTATAACAAACAGTTTGCTGACGTATATGAGGCATTGGATTATCTCACTAATGAAAAAGCCATCGAAGATAATAGACCTGCAATAGGTTTTTTGAAGGAATAATTTGAAAAAGTACGTAGAAAAAAGTTAAATTCGTAAAATCAGTAATTCAATTATTGTAACTCAAAAACTTTATTCAGAAAAAAAAACATGGTACTAACAGAAAAAAATATAGATTTTTTAGAAAATCAAATTCCAGAATTGGCTGAATTGGCTTTGCAACAAGCCTACTGGCAAACCCTTTCCTCTGGAAATTCAGTAACTGTTTTAGAAGATAACGAAATCGTTGAAATCTCCCCCGAAGGTAATAGAAAGGTCATTAAAACCCTCCTCAGACACGAAAATAAAGTAACTCAAAAACACTACACTATTCATCATAAATAATGAGTTATCAGCCTCGAATGAGAATGTTTGCAGGACCAAATGGCTCTGGCAAAAGTACCATAAAATCAGTTATTGACGATTCTCTGTTGGGATTCTACATCAATCCCGATGAAATTGAGAAAGAACTCATAGAAAAAGGTTTTTATGACCTTCAATTTCTTCCATTTCCTGTAAGTAATCTCGAAATTCTTGATTTTTTTCAAAAGTCTGGGCTTTCTCCTAAACTTGCCTATGACCTTAATCTTGATAATATTCAAGTTGAAAACAAAACGCTCCGTTTTCCTAAAATCATCATCAACTCTTATCTGAGTGCCATTTTAGCGGATTTTTTACGTCATAAATTCCTTGAAAATAGGTTGAGTTTTACCTTTGAAACGGTAATGTCTTCGCCTGATAAGGTTGCATTACTTGCCAAGGCTCAATCTTTGGGATTTAGAACGTATTTGTATTATGTATCAACAGAAGACCCTCAAATCAATATTGCACGTGTAGCAAATCGGGTGCATTTAGGAGGGCATAATGTACCACAAGACAAAATCATTACAAGATATTATCGTTCATTAGATTTACTCCTTGAAGCCATCAAAAATAGTAATCGAGCCTATTTGTTTGATAATTCTGGCAAATCAAAACGCTTTGTTGCTGAAATAAACGAAGGACAATCAATTGATATTCAGATAGATAGCCTTCCAGAATGGTTTGTGAAATATGTAATTGAGAAAATTTAGCTATAAAATTATTGCGACAAAATTTCCTTCACTATCATTTGCCCAAACCCCATACATTTCCTTTCTTTGTAATTCAATCATAATTCACAAAAAAATGAAATTACTCTACTCAATTATTGCCTTCTGTTTATTGATTAACTACACTACATTTTCGCAAAGCATTTCTTCTAATGCTCCTTTGTGTGGCAATGCTAATTTGACTTTGGAACTCTCCGCTACCGGCGGCAGCACCTACGCATGGAAAGAACCTAACAGCTCTTTACCTCCACCCAACAAAAACCCAGCATCAAAAACGTAAACTACCGAAATAGAGGGGTTTATACCGTTACGATTGATAATAAAACCACGCTTACGACGGATGTGAATATAATCGGGTTTTAAATCTTCAACAAAAACGGCTAACTTAGCAAATAAACAAAATACCCTCAGATTAATGGAAAATAAATATGTCAATTTCATTTCAGATGAACATTTGCTCAAATGCGTTGCTAATCTTCATAAAGCCTATTTGAAAGCAAAAAATAATGTAAGCAAGAAGTCATTTTACACCAATAAAGTTGATACACTCAAACTTACATTCGATTCAAAGTTTAATGATATTGACGAAGAAAGTCTTATCCAATCTGAAATTTTACGTCAAATTGATAAATCTATCAATAATTCAATCGGGACTTTTCATGAACAAATATTGGGTGGGATTAAGGGATATGAAGTGGGTGTTTTAAGTGGATATGATGTGAAGGCTACTGATGATAGTTTGTTTGCGGATATTAAAAATAAGCATAATACCATGAACAGTAGTTCATCGGAAAGTCTTTTTCAAAAACTCGCTGATTATGCTGATAGACACAAAAAAGCAAAATGTTATTGGGTTCAAATTTTAGCAAAAAATAGCTTTAATGAACTTTGGAGTGGAGAAATCAATGGTAGAGAATACAGTCATAGCCGAGTTTATAAAATATCAGGAGACCAATTTTATGCTTTACTTTCAGGTCAAGATGATGCTTTATTTCAATTGTACAAAGCATTACCTGTTGCTATAAAAGATTATCTTGATTCAATTGAAAAAAATAAAGATGTCATTGAAAATTCAGCATTAGATGAGATTAAGGCTGAAACAATGACATCTGGAAAAGGGATTTTAGACCAAATTACGTTTGAGAATTATCCGTATTATTTAGGATTTAAAAATCTGTAATATTGATTTAAGAACTTTACTATTGAATATCCTACTTCTCTACCCAAGTTAACAGGCACGGCATTTCCAATTTGTTTATATTGCTGTGAAGCTGAACCTGCAAATTGCCAATCATCAGGAAAAGTTTGAATACGAGCATACTCACGAACAGTAAAAGGTCTTGTCTCGTCTGGATGACACCTTTCTGTTTGTTTTTGTGCAGGGCTACACGTAAGCGTTAAGCAAGGCTCATCCCAGCCAATTCTACGAGCCATTCCTGTTTTACCTCCGCCTAAATAAAAACTTCCACCCATAAATTCTTTTTGAACATCCAGAGGCAAATCACGCCAATATCCTTTTGGTGGTACTAAATCTAAAACTTCAACCTTACTTTTAGGATATTTTGCTCCTACTGATTTTGGTACATCACAATCGAATAATTCCCCCTTTTTTAAGGCATCGCTTAAATTATAGATTTTCTTATAAGGTTTAGGATATTCAAAATCAACATAAATGTCTTTTCTAATACCAACTAAGATTAACCTTTCTCTTTTTTGAGGAACTTTATAATTAATGGCTTTTAAAACTTGGAATGGAACAACATTATAACCAATTTCATCTAAAATAGAAATCATACCCTCTAAGGTTTTTCCATTTTCATGACTTAAAAGTCCACGGACATTTTCACCAATACAAATAGGAGGATTTACTTCATTAACAACTCTGGCAAATTCGTAAAATAATGTTCCTCTCGCATCCGCTAAACCCAGTTTTTTACCTGCATAGCTGAATGCTTGACACGGAAACCCACCCGTTACAACATCAATTTTATTATGATATTCCGAAAAATCAAAGTCTTTTATATCACCCTCTAATACTTTCCAATTGGGGCGATTTTTGCGTAAAGTTTCACAAGCCCATTTGTCAATTTCATTTAAGGCTGCACATTTTAATCCCGCTTGTTCCATACCAACAGCTAACCCTCCTGCACCTGCAAATAACTCTAAAACAGAATATTCATTTTCAGGTTCAGCAATATTTTTAGTTTGGTCTTCATCTACATTTTGAGTGAAAAAATTAGCAAATAAAGTTTCAACCTCATCTCGTCTATACAAACGATAATTGCTCATAGGTTCACGAACAGCGGTAAATTTACCTTCTCTATCCCATCTCCTTAAAGTTTCTTTACTTTTTCCTATTAAATCAGAAGCCTCTGAAAGTGTCAAATATTCAACCATAACCATATTGTTTAACCTTATACAATGGTTACAAATTTACATATTGTGACTATTCACTACAAGGTATTTTGTAAAAATATTTTGTGGATAACTTTTATTTACAGAAAGCCAAGCGTGAAGCTAAAATCCTTAGCCAATATCATTCCCACCGCCACCCTCACAGGAGACAAAAAGATTGATTACGACACCGAAACCAAACTCTCCATCAACCTAACTTCTCACGCCCCGTGGACGTTCAAACTATCAGATGGCAAAGAATATACCGCCACAAAATCACCTTTTGAAGTATCTGTAAAACCTTTATCCACAACGACTTACAGTGTAACGGAAGTCAAAAATATTTGTGGAACGGGTACAGTTTCTGGGTCGGCAAAAATTGAGATTATTATCCTTTCGGCGGAGGAAGAAAGGGAATTAAACGTAGAAGTTTTCCCGATGCCAAGTTCAGAGATTTGTCATTGGAAAATCGAAACACCACAAGCCACCACTGCCTCCGTACAGATGTATGATGTCTTGGGCGTAACGCAATACTCGCAAGCCCCAAACACCCGTACACAAACCCACACAGGCACAATCGACCTCACAAACATAAAGGCAGGAACATACTTCTTGAAACTCCAAGCGGGGGAAAAAAGTGTGGTGAGGAAGGTGGTAAAGTATTGATTTTAAGCCCTTTTAACTTCCCGAAAGTTCTTTTTACTTTCGGGAAGTTAACCACTTATTCATTTTAGGGAAAAGTTGAAAACTATTTAATTAACAATGTACTAATTTCTGAATCTAAGCTCTTTTTTCTATGTAATCTATCTTATCTATGTGGTTGCAAGGTGTTCTGGCAAAGGAATATTCACACTCAATTCATCCGCAATGGGTGTAAGCCTTTTGCTTGGAATCGGTATCAATCCTGACCAAATCGGTAAGCCTTGGTCTTCTTCTTCATCCACGGGCATTCCTGAACGTACTTTTGCCGAAGCCTCTACAATATCAAAAACCAAAAGCATCGTTTTATTTACTTCTTTCTCCTTCATTGGGCGTAAATAATCCCAACTATTAGGTACGATTTTCTCTGTTAATTCCTTGAAAAACAAGGCTTTTGCTTCAAAATCATCAATTTTTGTAGCGTTTGAAAATATCACTACTGAACGATAATTGACAGAATGATTAAAGGCTGACTTCGCCACTACCAAATCATCCGTCAGCATTACCGAAATACAAACGGGTATTCCTTTCTCAATCTCTCTCAAAAAATGACTCCCTACTGAGCCATGAATGTATAGTTTATTTTCCTTCCGAACAAAAGCCGTAGGGATACTAAATGGTTGATTATCAACGGAATAACTAACTGTACAAAACAAAGCATCGTCCAAAATCGGGAATACTACGGCTTCATCATAGCTCATACGCTGATTGGCGTAACGGCTGGGGGTGGTGCGGGGTGTTTTTTCTAACATTATTTTAGTTCGTCTAAATTGTCAATATAAAAAGAATACTCAAATTGAGTCATGCCAATTTTGGGGTAATACGCTCGGGCGGCAGGGGCAGCTAATAAAATCAGTTTACCATCGGGAACAAGTTTCTTAGTTTCGGCAATTAATCTTTTGCCAATACCCAAATGTTGAAACGCCACATCAACCGCCAAATCAGATAAATAAGTTGCCCATGCAAAGTCAGATAATGACCTTGATACGCCCACTAATTTGCCTTCAAAACGTGCTGTGAGCATGATATCGGCATTTTTACACATTTTCTCCAACCTATCATTCTCATCAATAGGTCGTCTTTCGCCAAGCGTACTTCTTACCAAAATATCACGAAATTCGGCTACACTTAGATTGGGTTCGGTTTGATATGTTATGTTCATGGTTAAATTATTTAGACTCTGTCATCCCGACGTTAGGAGGGAACTGTTTGAATACTTAAATTATCGATTGATGAAAGTAAAATATCAGTTCCCTCCTAACGTCGGAATGACAGAATTGTACGAATTATGAATACAAATTTATACCTTTACTGGATACTTATATTGCTCCACTTTTATATAATCAAATAGTCCAGATGGAAATTCCTTTCAAAACACTTCTCGAAATAAAAAAAGATTCATCCTTGCCTATTTATGTACAAATAGCCAACGGAATCAGTCAGAATATTCAAGTGGGTATTCTGAAAAGGGGAGCGAAACTATTGGGTACTCGCTCAATGGCGGATTTATTGGAAGTTCATAGAAAAACGGTCATTGCAGCTTATGATGAACTTTTTTCACAAGGTTGGATTGAGATTTTACCACAAAAAGGGACGTTTATTTCTCAAAATTTACCAAATATTAAACCGATTTATTTCTCAGAAAAACCTACTCTTTCACTAACTGAGAGTTCTTCCCCTGCCCTTCCCAATAATTCAATCATCAAGGTTTCTCCTATTATATCAAAGTTTCGTTTAGCGTTTGACGATGGTCTGCCAGACGTTCGACTCGCCCCACGTGAAGAATTGGCTCGTTTACATACCCACTATGTAAAATTTGGGGAATCTGCCATTTTTCAATATACACATCCTTACGGACATATACGCTTTCGGGAAGTTTTTTCAACTTTTTTGAATGAAACTCGGGGTATGAATATCCAACCCGAAAACATCCTCACAACCCGTGGAAGTCAAATGGCTCTTTATTTAATCGGAACAGCCCTTTTTCAGAAAAATGATGAAATAATTGTGGGGGAATTAAACTACCCAACTTTGAATATGACCTTTGAAGCACTGAGTTTAAAACTAAATAAAATCCCGATTGATGAAGATGGAATTGTGGTGGATGCTATCGAAGACATTTGTGAGAGGAAGAATACGGGCGGCGTACCGCTAAAGGCTTTGTATCTCACTTCACATCACTATCATCCTACAACCGTCACGCTTACACCCGAACGAAGAATTAAACTTTTAGCTTTGGCTGAAAAATACGGTTTCTACATCATAGAGGACGATTATGACTATGATTTCCATTACGCCAATCGTCCTGTTTTGCCCTTAGCCAGTGCAGATAGACACGGATTAGTCATTTATTTAGGCTCGTTTACCAAACGAATCGCCCCAACTTTTAGAGTCGGATACGTAGTAGCAAAACAAGAAATCATTGAAGAATTAGCCAAATATCGCAGAATTATGGACAGACAAGGTGATACAATTTTGGAGTTAGTACTGGCGAATATGTTAGAAAATGGAACGCTGAAACGCTATACCGCAAAGACTTTAAAAACCTACCGAGAAAGGCGAGATTTTACCTGTGAATTATTGCAAAATGAATTGGGAGATATTATCAGTTTCAAAGTCCCAGACGGAGGAATGGCTATTTGGGCAAAGTTTGATAAGCAATTTCCATTATCAGAACTCTCAAAAAAAGTAGCAAAAAAGGGATTATATTTATCAGATGGTTCAGCCTATGGAGATTTGAATGCTTGCAGAATGGGCTTTGCTTCAATGAATTTGAAGGAGATTGAGGAGGCGGTTGAGATTTTGAAAAAATGTATTATTCCCCCTTCACATCAAACCGTCCATCCTTGAAACTAAACGTTTCCGCAGGATTGTCTTTATTCTGAAAGGTAATCTTAAAAGTCCCAGAATAAATCTTTTGAATTGGGTCAAAATGAGTGATAACTATTTCATTTTCAGCATTTTGAGCAATAGGGTATTGCCCGCAATCTGTCCCTACACAACGCTGATACACACTCGCATAAGGCGTAAATTCAATGGCATTTTTAGGAAAATAGGTCATAAACTGATACGTTCCTTCGCCCTTTACTTTATCGACCATCAAACTAATTGATTCACGAGTTTTCTGATTAGTAACGGTCAGTCGCAACGTCTCGCCTTGCATACGTCCCCACACCACAGGCACGGGTTTGTAGTTTGAAGTTGATTTATATTTCTGAAAAGGAGTCCAAATCAAGTCATTAATTTTCACGCCAAAAGTCTGTTTCCCGATTTGCGTAGCTTCTGGAAGGTCAGTAGGTTGTACATAATCATTTACCTCACAGCTACTTAGGGCTGCGAAGGCAAAAAATATGATGATGTACTTCACGAATTTCATGTTTTATTGTTCTTTTATCTATGTTTTCTATTTTAACTATGTGTTTGCAAATTATATAATATTTTGAATAAATAGTATGATTTTAAGAAAAATTTTATTCTATGGTCAATAAGTATATAGCTGAGATTTTTAATTAATCAAGTCTTTGAAACTAACAGCCAATAGCCAACAGCTCAATGCCGATTGCTATTTGAACTATTATTATCACAAATTAGTTATCTATTTCCCTCATAAATGTTTAAAAATGAATTGATTATGCAGAAACTGAATTTGACGATTTCACTCGAAAAATATGATAATGAAACCGAACTCACACCCATCGAACAAACACTTTTGAAAGAAGCCCGTAAAGCAACCTACAAATCTTATGCACCCTACTCAAAATTCCACGTAGGGGCGGCTGTGTTATTGGACGATGACCAAATAATTACTGCCAATAACCAAGAAAATGCCGCTTTCCCGTCGGGTTCGTGTGCGGAGCAATCAGCCATTTTTTGGATTGGGGCAAATCACCCAGACCGTAAAATTAAAGCCATTGCTGTTATTGCCCGTCCAGGTTCAGGAGATGATTTTAGGGGCGTTCCTCCTTGTGGGGCGTGTCGTCAGGCGATGTTAGAATACGAAAACCGCCAAAACGAACCCATTAGACTAATCATGTTAAACTCTGATAATCAAATACTTATAACCGAATCAATCGGAGATTTATTGCCTTTGAAATTTAATGAATTTTGAAGAGCCTTATTTCTAAAAACTTTTATGGAATCTTACCTTGATTTGCATCATTACAGAAAACGTAAACGATACAACCATGAAAACAAGTTTCCAAATCAGTATTCCTACGCCTTGCCATGAGCGTTGGGAGGAATTTATGCCCACATCCACAGGAGGATTTTGTGGCTCTTGTCAGAAAAATGTCATTGATTTTAGTGGAATGTCCGAGAGTCAATTAGTGGCTTATTTCAGAGACTTACCCACTGATAATCAGCACCTTTGCGGACGTTTCAGAGATGACCAATTACAGAAAAATTATGACATTAACTCATGGTTTCCTGATTGGAATATTTCTGACAAAACCCTCAATTATGAAGTACCCATTACGCAATTTAGAACCTCCTCAAATACGATTTCATTACCTTTAATTCGTAAAATGAAAATGGTCAGAAATATAACGATGGCGGTGCTGACACTTGCTTTTGCAGAATCTTACGGGCAACAAAAACAGATTTCTGGGCAAGTAGTAGATAACGAAGGACAACCTTTGCCAGGGGTCAGCATTTCGATAAAAAATACTACAAAAGGAATTGCTACGGATGTGAATGGAAAGTATAACTTAGCCGTTGAAGAGAAGGATATTTTGGTATTTAGTTTTGTGGGATTTGAACGTAATGAATTGAAAACTAAGGAGATAAAGCCTGTAGTGGCGATGAAAGAGGCTGTGCAAGGTTTGATGGAAGTGGTGGTTGTTGGTGATGCAAGAACAATGAAAAAAGGAATGTTTGCAGGTACATCAGTTTTAAGATGGAACACTTTTGACTTCTATGACCCAAACTTCCAAAAATGCACCACCCAAATCAAAGCATTGGGCAATCCAACGGTTACGAATGAAGTGATTATTGTTCCTGAAATTAATCCAAAGACGGTTTTTAAAAATTCAGAAGAGAAGAATTTGGCTGAAAATTGGTACGCTGAAAACGCTTTTCAGGAAGTGGAATCTGTACAAGTTTATGATTTATCAGGACGAGTTTTTGAGACTGATTTTTATAAAATAAATGATGGAAAAATTAGTGTGAATCTCAAAAATGTGCCTTCGGGTATGTGTATCGTGCGTGTTACATATGTGAATGAGCGGAGTTTGGAAGGGACGGAAAATTCGGCAGTGCGGGTGTTGGTGGATAATTAAATAATATGTAGGGGCGTATCGCATACGCCCTCTTACATCCGATGAGGGCGTATGCGATACGCCCCTACATATCTAAATCATATAAAGACAAATACTTTCACTTCAACAAATAATCATTCAACGTATTCCCTGATTTTGGATTTTGAGAAGTTCTACTGATATTCAATATAGTTTCTGAGGCTGAATTTACGGTAAATTCTATCGTCCCTGTGGTGGTGGTAGGAATGGGATTTAGGTTTTTCAAAACCAATTTTGTATCGTTTTGTAGCTCCCATGTGCCTGTGAAACTGTTACCGTCTAATTCTGTGAGGGTGACGGCGGTGGCACTACTCAAATCTAATTTGAATTGTGAATATCCTGCCTTGGTGTTGCCTGTTGCCCCTTTTGTATAGACCAATGTCCCTGATTCCTTGACGGTTTCTGGTGTCCAGACTTTCTTGATTTTGGTTGAAAGTGGGACGATTTCTTCTTTTTTCCCGCATGAGAAAATGGCGAAGATGAGGGTGAGTAATATAATATTTTTCATGATTTTTTGTTTAAAAATTAATTCTTAACCACCTTCCTCACCAAAACCTTCTCCCCCTGCAACACCCGCAACAGATACGCTCCCGCAGGGAAGTTTTGTAAATTGACATTAGTTTTTTCTTCGGTAATTTCTCTTTGTAATAACGCTCTGCCCTGAATATCAATGAGTTCCAAATTGGTATTGCCCTTGACTACCTTTTCGAGCGTTATGGTGATGGACTGTTCTGTTGGGTTTGGAAATACCTCCACGCCATCATACACTGGTTCATTGCCCAACACTGCCGTAACGGTAATTTTAAGGGCATCAGTATTGACGATTCCTTCTCCACAAACATTATTGACAGACGATATTTTGTACTCTGTTGTCTGATTGGGCGATAATTTTATGGTCGGATTTAAGTCGCTGAAATCAAAACTTTGACCGTCTGAAATTTTTATTTTTTGAGGAACATCACCCGTCAAAAGTAATTTTACTTCTGCCATCAGATATTGTTGGAGGGTGATCTCTTTATCTACAAATTTGGCGGTTGGTAAGGGTTTGATAGTCAATGCAGTAGCACTTGCTGCACTTGTTACGGCTGGATTACTCGTTACAACCCTGACCTTAAAACCTGTGCCTGATGCAGAGGTATTCGGAATAGTGGCTTTGAGAACATTATTATCAAGCGTGGTAGTAACATCTTTAAAGTTATTACCTTGATTATCAGATAATTGAATGGTGCTGACATTGCCACTTTGTAAAGTTCCGTTGGTAGTCAAAGTCAAACTTATTTGTCCATTTATACAAACCGTTTGTGGCGTAACCTCCGAAACCGTCAAGGCGAAGGCATCAATTTTTACGTTGGTAGTGTTGGAATTTGCACAGTCTCCACGCTTTGCCGTAACGGTATATACGCCCGCATTCGTGAGTCTTGCATTGGTGATGGTTGGATTTTGAGCCGTTGAAGAAAATCCGCCACTGCCTTTCCACTCATACGAATCACCGCCCGAAGCCGTTAATTCAATGGTTTGATATTCGATGTAAGGTCCTTTGTTGGTGGCAGTTGCCGTTGGACTTGCCGTTACCGAAACGCTCAAAGCATTACTGACTGGCACACCGACAATATCACAGGTAGCGGTGTAACTCGCTGTTATAGAGGGTTTTGCGACAATTGAAGTGCCTTTTAAGCCATTGCTCCACGTAACGACTCCACCCGCACAACTCTTGGAAGACAGCGTAACGGAGTCGCCCGAACAGATGCTTAATTTATTGGCTGAGATGGTAAATGGCTCAACCGTAACAGCCCCACGAGATAAATTCCATTGAACCTTGAAAGGCGTGATTTTACGAACTGTACTTCTACTAATAGCGGTACTGTCATAAACGGTAGCTACCAATGTTCCAGAGGTATTAGGCATACTGGCAGCATTCATTTGGAATTGTTCTTTGGTCGAAATACTTTTTCCATCCAAAAACCACTCTACCTGTAAAGAATTAGGATTGGGTTTCAATAAATTCAACTTAAAAGTGGTCGCAGTTGCCGTAAGTTGTACGTTGTTAGTCGTGGGCAATTGACTCTCGACGGGCGTGATTAGTTTTAGGATTTTTTCTACGAAACTTTCTCTACAAACGCTACAAAATTCTTTATTCAAGAACTCCATTCTACAAGTTCCATTGGAAGGTTTTGCCACCGCTTGCCCTGGGGCAGTATGGTCAAAAATGCCGATTCCAGGCGTATTAAGCCAGTTTTTCCAACGAATGGTAGCAGGATTTTTATCAAAAGTCATATTGTCCACTTCACGACCTCCACCAGGCCAATATTCATCCGCTAAATTTGGAAAAGAATGCCCTAACTCATGTACTCCAATTTCATTTGAAGAAGCATTAAGCGAGAAAGTTGCGGCAAAGCCTCCTGCACCCCCGTACCAAGACGTATTAACCATGACAAATACAATGTCATACGAAGGAAAATTGGTTGCCAGCACATTCGTTAGATTTGTTGATTTACTATAAGTCAAAAGCCTATGAATTTTGCCAGTATCAAAAGACGAACCAAAAAAAGTATTTTTTGTCTCAATGGGTTGCGTACTGTTTGGGCTTTCATCATTGGCAGTTCCAGGATGTGTAGCCCCACTTTCTACGGATGGCACTGCAACCGTATAAACACTAAAATAGGGCTTATACTTATCAAAAGGAGGTTTTTTGAATAAATAATCAATAAAAGCTGAGGCATCCGTTTTGAATTTTGGTAACTCCGCAGCGGTATATCCATCGGGAAGAATCACGACATTTACACGGCGTTTGATAGCCCCCGTTTTGACAATGGTATCGACAGGGAACTTAAAACTTTGAGCTTCGATACCTATCGAAGTCGCCATTAAAAGGAGGAGGAATAATAGTTGTTTTTTCATGGTTTCAACGAGATATTAAATATTTTGGTACTCTTCTTATCGGTATCAATTCTATACAATTCAAGGCTCTTGTGTTTGGCATTTTGTTGGAACTTCACATTGAGCATACCTTCCTGATTTTCAAGGTTTTTGCGTTCAATTTTTCCACTTTTTTCATCCATTAATTCTACCGAACGATTGATAGGATAATCAGCCAACCATTCATCAATTGTTTCGTCACTATCACCCTTCAAAACCACTTTTACTTTAATTTCGGAGGTAGTCTGTATCATGTTCGGACGCATTTCTCCTACGCCCAGAATGGCATTACTCATCACGACATTATCAGTCTCCCCGACATTCATGATTTTGAAATCCAAGAACACAATCAGCGGACTATTTTTCTGATAATTAGCCAAATTATGGATTTTGAGCGTGTTTGTACTTGCACAGCTACACATAAGGACGACACACATTGCGTATATGAGGGTATTTTTCATTTGGTTTTTTTAATTAGATGATTGTTGGAATTTAAACGACATTTATCTTCGTATTCCAAGCGTAAATTACCACAAAAACATCAAAAGTATTGATTACAAAAACTATTGTTATCTTTTGAATCTTTTGTGGTAAAAGAAAACAAGCTCGACTATTTATTACTACTTTTCGTTCTTTTTAAACGCAAAATAAACACAAGCAAAACCCACCAAAAGCGTAAAAGAATAGTCCACCCAGAAGTAAGTATTGGCAGGAATATGGACTACGTAAACGTCATAAAGCCCTTTCAAAACATTGCCAATCAAGATAAAAGCCATTCCCAAAAGAATATTCCGAATACTCTGACTATCAGTTGAATTTCGAGAGAGTAAAAGAATAATACTCATTCCAATATCAGCAATTCCTAAATATTGGAGGATAAGAATGTGGTGTTTATCGGGGGCAGTGATACCAAAGTTTGCCAAAGAACCCGAAGGAGTAAAAAGTAGCATCCCGCCTGTGACAAAGCCATAGATGGCGAGGGCAATTAGGAAATATGATGTTTTCATTTTGATTCGTGTTTTTTGATAATATGATTAATTGTCAGAACACGATTATAGGATTTATAGAATTGATAAGATTTTCATTTCCAATCCTATTTAATCAAATCAATCCTGCAATCGTGTTTTGATTACCGACTCCTTCCCCCTAAAATAAATAGCCCCAATCGCAATCGCCAACCAAATGGCTTCGTCTAAATACATGGTAGAATAGGCTTTTATACCACGAAAATTCAAATCAACTTGCTGAACGCAGATGGCAAATAACGTAATGAAGACAGTGGCTAATAACCATCCTCGGCGGGTTTCTCTATCAGTTGAACGATAAGCCACATAGCCAAGATAAGCGGCAAATAGTTGATACCCCCCCAAGAAATTTACCAAGGAATGTTCTTCGGGGACGCTTGGCGAAATGCCAAAATACGCCAAGGAAAAATCAGGGAAGAAGATGTTGGGTAAAGCCAAGATTGTGCTGTACACCACGACAATCAGGATAAATGTGTTGGTTTTCATTTTTTTGAAATTATTGGTTTGAAAAGATAAATTGGCGGTTATTGATTAGTCGTAATTTTTTTGGAATACATCGTCATCAAGCTGATAGCTAACAGCCAACTGCCAATAGCTACTTAAATCCAATTATTTTTAATCGCAATTTTTATTAATCCAATAGAATTTCTGACACCGAATTTCTTAATCATATTTCTCCGATGCGTTTCAATAGTTGCCATCGTTACCGACAGTTTTTCTGCCATTTCCTGAGTGGTATGTTCATCCGAAATCAGTTTAAGAATTTCAGCCTCACGATTGGTCAGTTGGATATTTTTAGTATCATCAAAGTTCGACATATAATTAAGGCTTGTCAATCATAGAATTCTATGAAATTTTAGGTAATTGACTGGTTTATAGGTGTTTGTATTTAACTTTCCTCCCTTGATTGATTTCCCGACCAGACATCGTATAAAAGTAATTGAGTGAATATTTTCACTTACCAATAAATTCGTAAGTACCTGATAGTCAAACACTAACCTATTCGAAACATTGCTTTCGCACTATGTCTGGTCGGGAGACCAGCCAAGGGAGGGATTGATAATCAATACATTAATTCGCAATCCCAATAATTCTCCAAAGTCCTGATGCAGACTCATAAATTAAAGTAGCTCCTCCTCTATCTGTTATTGTTACGGTTCCTCCTGTATGAGTTGCAATCCTATTTGTTGCCGTTGCACTTGCACTTTGGTTATTGATGACTAAGGTTGTTCCAATACTGTTGATAATATACAGAAGCATTCCATCAACGCCCCCCGCAATGCCGTTGAGTGTAACTGTTCCAACACCATTAAAATATAATGAAGACCCCCCCGTTCTATTTAAAGCATTTTGGATTCCAGTTCCACTGAAAGTAGTTTTCCTGACGACAATATCTCCTTCTACATCCAATTTTGCAGTTGGTGTAGTTGTACCGATACCTACATTTCCAGTTCCATCAATTGTCATTCTGTCAGCATTAGTAGTAGCAAACGACATCTTATCTGTTGAATGATTATATTGTAAAGATCCTCTGACAAACGCAGTTGGGCTACCAAATAATATTCCTCCCGTAGTGGTAGCGGGTGTAAGGATACTTAGATATCCACTTGTACTGTTCTCAAATGTTGCAATAGAACCTGAAAACGCTGTTACTGCACCTGCACTACCTCTGTGAACATGAAGTTTAGAATCGGCAGTCGTTATCCCAATGCCTACATCTCCACCGCTTTCAACTGAAATTCTCTCCACATTATTAGTCTTAAAAGCCAAACCCTGTGCATCCGTAGTCCCAATAAACTGCGTAGCTGGGTTAGTTCCTGCATTACCCGTAAGCCCCCAACCCGCTGTGCCTGAGCCACTTGGAGTTTCTACAATTCTCCATCTCTGTTTGGTATCATCATAAATCAATAAAACACCTCCTGCACCAGCGATAATGACAAAATCCGCCCCCGTATGCGTTAAAATTCTGTTGGCTGCCGTTGGGTTTGAGGGCGAATCATGTCTAATCGTTAAGGCAGATTGATTATTTCCATAACCACACAACACATAAAGTATTTGCCCTCTTGAACCACCTGCGATACCGCCAATGGTTCCGCCATTTTCAAAAATTACAATGGAAGCATCTTGCCTGTCGTAATCATTATAGCCCCCAGAAATTGTTTCTCGCTGTATTTTCTGTAATGCCATATCACCAGCTACGGTTAATTTTGCGTATGGTAAGGTAGTACCAATCCCAATATTACCAGGGAGTATAGGAGCAACAAATCCGGGAGGAGTTATATACAGCCTATCAACCCCACCCGTCTGCAAGCGGAGGCTATTCGTTCCGCTGTCAAACTTAAACTGCCCAAAAGAAGTAACCCCACCCATCAATAAAAGGATAATTGTAAAAATTTGCTTTTTCATATTCTTGAAATTTATGTTTATTGTTAAGAAAAAATTACGCTACTAATTGCAACCGCCTACTCACCTCCGTCCGTCTCCGTCTGGAAATAGAAGCTTGTAAATTATTGGTCAGATAAACGAAATCTTGGATTTTGTCTATCCTCAATAAATGTTCACAATTGATAATAAACCCACGGTGAGTACGGACAAAACCGTAGCTTTGGAGGATGGCTTCAAAAATCTTTAAAGTTCTCGGAATCAGTATCTTACGCCCATTGCGTAGATATACGAGTGAGTAGTTGACTTCTCCCTGCAACATGATGATTTCGTGGAGGGGAATCGTTTTTTTGGTTCTGGGGAAATAGATTCTGTCTCGGACTATTTCGCAAAAATGAGGCATTAGTGTGTTCATGGGGTCTTAGTATTTTGAGGTAAGATTAGGCTTTTGTCGATTGACCTAATTACGCATCAAAGTTCTTCTAAAAACCGATGTGCTGTACCCCCCAATTCGGGTGGTTTATAACGCAGAAAACCACTCTGGGGGGAGTGGTTTTTTTGGATAAATAATTTGGAAAAATACTCAATACTCCTTCGGCAAAAACCGCAGATACTTCGCTTGCCAAACGCCCACAATAAGCAAGGTAAACCCAACTATCTGACTGGCGTTGCGGACTAAATAGAGCTTATAAAAGCTCAATAAATCGGTTTTTTGAAGTTTTGTAAAAATAAATTCTAAGAAAATTTCTGCAATTGCTGGGAGTAAAAACCCTAAACTAATCCAGAAATAAGCATTTTTTTGTAAAGGAATACCACGGCTATCGGTTCGATATAATTTGTATAAAAGCAATCCCATACCTCCTAAAATAAACATATTTTTTACTGTTGATGATAGGGAATTATATTCTTTATAACTTTTAAAAATAACTACCTGTACTAACTCAAATAGAATTAATGCGTATATTAGATATTGAAAAAAACGCTTTTTCTGAGGATTTTTAAATACATCTCTCAGGAATAAACCTAAAAATATGAACTTGATAAGATAACTTATTGGGTTTACAAAACTGGTAGTTCGTGTACCTAAAAAATCGAGTATCATTAAAGCATTTTCTTTTGAGATGTATCTATGTTTAATCACAAAAATAAATGCCATTTCAAAAAATGTTATAAATGCAATACTACCCAAGAGGAGTATTATCCACTTGATAGGGGCTATTTTTAAATACTCCTTCTGCCATAAAGCCAATCCCCAAACAATTAGGGATAAAAAGAGTAGTAGATAACCTAAATAAATATTATACTGCTCTAATATTTGTTTCATAAATTGTTTTAAGGGAGTTCAATTGGGACATTACCTTCTGCACATGGAAAATACTTCATGTATGTATCTACCTGTTGCATAACTATTTTATATGTACCATCACCTAACTGCCCTAAAAAGAATTCAAGAGCATAGGCTCTATTTCCATTTCCTCTCAAATGAGGTTCATCGTCTGTATGTATTAGATAATCTTCAATAGCACTTTTTAAGATTACGTAACGGTCGGGCAAAAAATCTGAGGTTATTAAAGACTTTTCGTCTTCTTTATAGGGAAGAAGTATAAGATAAACAGCGTATGCGGCTTTCCCAAGTCCATCTTTATTACCATCACTCAAAATATTCCCTCTCATAAAAATAACTTCTAAACCTTCTATTTCAGGCATCTTATCTACATAATGATGGTAATTTTGATCATATCCCAATCCTAAAATATGCTCTATTTCATTTCTTGTTCTTATGAACTTAGTCCATTGGTTTCCCGTGTGATTATTTCTTTGTTTCATTAAACCTTTATACTTCTCATTATCAATATCTGCTATACCCGTTGAACGCTTAGGTATATCTGCAATATGTATTTGTGCCATAATTATATTTGTTTAAATTGTTAAAAATCAGTGAATTACCTAAACCAACCGCTCCTCAATCGCCTTAGCAACTGCCTCTGGAGCTGAGTTTACGTGGAGTTTTTCGTAAATATTCTTGACGTGCCAATGCACCGTATGAAAACTTAATGCACAGGCATCGGCTATCATTTTGTAGCTCATGCCCTTCACCATACAGCCCAAAATCTCTCGTTCACGGTCGGTCAAATCTATGTATTCTCTTTGCGATTGCACAAATTGACTCTTGAACATCTGCATCACCTTAGCGGCTATACTCGGACTCATACACGCCCCTCCTTGATAGACCTCCAACACGGCTTTCAAAATATCGTCAGGGTCGGGGCTTTTCAAGACGTAACCGTTTGCTCCGCCACAAATCGCCATGAAGATTCGGTAGTCGTCATCAAAGACGGTTTGCATCAAAATCTTCGTTTCTGGGCTTTCTGCCTTAATTTTTTTGAGTGCTTCCAATCCAGAAATCCCTGGCATTTGTATATCCATCAATACCACATCGGGTTTGTGCTTGCGGATATTGCTGAGGGCTTGGGAGGCATCAGGATAACTACCTGCCAAAAAAACCTCCTCGGAACTCGCCAAATACAGCCCCAAACTTTGTCTGAAACTCTTATTATCTTCAAATAGAACGACTCGTATCATGTTGCTGAGTTTAGAGTTTTGTTTAGCAAATTTAGCGTTAGAAAGAATGGTCTTTACCCCCCAATTCGGGTGGAAATTCAGACGGAGTCGCCCAGACAATATCATACCTCAAAAACCACCATCTCCAACTCCGTTCCTTTCCCAATTTCAGACTTCATTTTGAATTGCATAAAGCTCTCATCGGCTCGTTTTTGGAAGTTTTTCAAGCCGTTTCCTTCATGATTTTCTTGATAATCAAAACCCTTTCCATTATCAGAAATTGCTAATTTAAAGCCCTCATTTGCCTTTGAAATCAGTACCGAAACCTTCGTAGCCTGAGCGTGTTTGGCAATGTTGTTGATGGCTTCTTTGTACATCATATACACATTACGGCGTTGCTCCATGCTCATTTTCAAGGACTTAGCGTATTGGTATTCATTCTTAAAATCCAAGGAAATGTTCTGAATCGTGAGTATTTGCAAGGCAAAAGACCGCATTTTTTCAAACAATAATTCCACCGAATCATTCTCTGGATTTATCGCCCAAACGGTATCTCTAATCGTCTGAATGGTATCTTCCGAATCAGTTTTAATTTGCTCCAAAATCGGACTCAATCCGTTGGCACTACTACCCAATTTTTTCTGTACCACTCGTGTAGCAATCGAGATTGAGCTCAGCGTTGCCCCCACTTCATCGTGGAGGTCGGAAGCGATTTTTTGGCGGATGGTTTCCACCTTCAATTTTTCTCTGAAATTATAGAGCAAAAAGAAATAAATCCCCGCCCCCAACAACAGCAAACTGTAAAAAATTACCGAAGGCAAAAACCACCATTCTTCCATCAAAGAGCGTTCGGCGGTGATGGGAAATGAGAGAATGGAAGAAAGATGATTATTTTGTAAAGTCCTGACTTTCAAGGTATAGTCTCCACCCGCAAGATTGGTATAACGCACGATAGGGTAGGGCGTTTTACCCCAATCTTTATCATAATTTTCTAAAAGATATTGGTATTGTGAATTGGCTTGCGGGCGAAATTGAATCACTAAATCATCGTCTAAGGCAGACAATTGTAGGGGTACTTTGGGGTTAAATGCTTTTGTTTGTCCATTAATGCGTATAGACAGTATCGTTGGTTCAGGAGTCTGAGCCAGAGGCGAAACGGATAATCCCAAAAAGAAGACTAACAGTTTGATTTTCAAGGGAGTACAAATGGATTAGTGATAAGTAAAAGCGTTTTCAAATGTAGTTTTTTATTCGATAAAAACAAAAATAACCCACGGTTTTACGCAGGTTATTTACTTAACGGTAAAAAACTATCTCATCCTACCTCACCACCGCCACATGAAAATCAGAAGTAGCTTGTGTAATAGAAGCCGCCGAAAAATTACAAATTCTTATCAGCACATTACCTGCTGAACTAACCCGAGCATAGGCTACAATTAAACCCGTAACAAAACCATTATCGGGAGAAGCACTCACCGCAGAATCAACAGCAGAGTTAGCTACACTTATTATTTGATTTGAACAAGCATTCGAAGCTACTGTAAAAGTTGGTACAGAAACGGTTGCTTTGATAATTTCTTTCAATCCCGTTCCGTTTGCTCCAATAAATACGCCTCCTGTTGAATTATTGTTCAAATAGATTGGTCCATTGCTTGCACCGTCTATTTCATTACCATCAAAAAGCATACTTGACCCGCCATTGGTAACTTTGAAAGTGGCAGTTGTTCCGTTGTTATCAACTGTTCCCTCAACGTGGAGTTTGGTGTCGGGATTGGGTGTACCAATACCTGCATTTCCCCCCGCCTCAAATCTCATGCGTTCTGTGTTATTGGTTTTGACCACAAATCCTTGACTATCAGTCGTTCCAATGAAATTATTGGTTGGATTTGTGCCTGCATTTCCTTTTGCATTCCATGTAGAGTTTTCATCGGCAAATCCAAAAATCCGCCAAGTTGAAAGAAAACTATCATAAATCATCGAAACCCCACCACGTGCAGTAATAGTAACGGCTGCCCCTGTATGTGTGGCAATTCGATTTCCAACCGTTGCCGAGACACTTTCATTATTTATGGTTAGCGTTGATCCCGCAGAAGTATATAAAAAAATAACCATGCCATCTTCTCCTCCCGCAATACCGTTGAGTGTAACCGTACCGCTTATATAAATCCGTGATGCCCCCTGGCGGTCAAGGGCATTTTGTACTCCCGCAGTTGAGTAAGACAGTTTTTTAGTTAATGCGAAATCACCATTCAGATCCAATTTGGCATTTGGAGATGTTGTGGCTATACCTATACTGCCTGTTGATGGATGGATGTACATTCTATCAACAGCACCCGTCCGCAACCGCATATCATTTGCTCCTGTGGCATCTAATTTAAAAGACTGCCCAAAAGTGGAAATTCCACCCATCATTAATACAATAATTGTAAAAATTTGCTTTTTCATGTTCGTTTGATTTTAAATATTTTACGTATTTGTACAAGTTTATTTTTCACTATTTTTTTGTTCAAGCTGATAGCCAAAAGCCAATTGCCGAAAGCTATTTACACTTGAAAATGTAATCTTTCATTGACTTTTTCTTTCCTTCTTCTCGAAACAGTCGCCAGTAAATTATTGGTCATTCGCATCGAAAGTCCTTCATTATCAATGCTTTTTAGATGTTCGCAATTGATGATAAAAGCACGATGCGTTCTCAGAAAATCATAGTTTTCGAGGACAGACTCAAACAATTTTAAAGTTCTGGGAATCAATACTTTACGTCCACCTAACAAGTGCAGAAGCGTATAATTGACTTCGCCTTGGAGCATGATAATATCTTGGAGAGGAATGATTTTGCGAGTACGAGTGAAGTAAATTTTTGCCCGAACAATCCGACAAAAATTTGGCATTAGTTTTTCCATGATTTCGTTTTGTTTAGATTAAGACTTTTTGATTTTTGTAATTATTCCACCGTCAAATTCCAAGTAACATCCGTTTCAAAATCGGGTGTTCCTGTCAATACTCCTGTGTATTGCAATACGTGTTTGCCCTTCGGAATAGTCAATAATAAGCTATGACTACTACTCAAGGCATGGGCTTTTTTACCCGCATTATTACATTTTGGGTCTTGGTAGTCGTCAGGAACGGACAGGTCGTAGGCTTTGGATGTTGCCAAATATTTTTTCATATCGGGAACAATCTCCACCCCGTCCAATTTGGCGGTTACGCTTTTCACGTTCTTCATATACGCCGCCACGTCAGGTCCCAAAAATGCTTCGATGGTTTGTCCAGAGGCGGGTTTGTAGTCGGGGTCGCAAGGGTCGTTATCGAAATACCAGAACGTTACTCCGATGATTGGCACAAAGACTGGTTTAGTGCTTGGAATCGTTAAAGTTCTTGTGGATTTTCCGCCAAAATTGTAGGCTAAAATGCTTACATTGCTATTGGGTTGAAAACTGGCACCGCTTAGTTTGCCATCGGTGTCGTTGGCAGCACTTTTGTCTGGAGCGACACCTATAAGCCATTTATCGGCTATCGAGACGAGGTCTTCGTAGCCTAAACCATTCACTTTTTCGGTAAGGGCAAATACTTTGACAACCTCCGGTGCTGTTTCATCTTTTTTGCACGAAAAAATAATGATACAGCATAAGAAAATACTCAATGTTGAGAGAGTAATTGACTTCTTCATGGGAATTGTTTGTTTAGAATAAGACTCTTGATATTTGAGTCAAATTTCCGAAAAACAGTAACCTAAGTAAATCACATAAATTGATGATTTTTGGGGCATAAAAAAAGACCGAAATCGTGGTCGAAATCGGTCTTTGGGGTAATTCATATTAACAACTTATCAACTTAAAACTTATCACTTCTTTTTTACCTCAACAACTTCATCGCCCTATAATACCCCCAATAAATGCCCACGTCAATCAAGTTTTCGGAAATGAATAAAACATACAAAACCATGTCACTCCCAGCGGCATAACTTACATCCGTCAAAATGGTGGTCATCAAGCCCATAAAGGCAAAACAAAACATCGTTGCTGTAAACCAAAAATCAGGATTTTGCCTCAATTTATTCAGATTACTTCTACTTTTGAACATCAGCGTAAGATTCCAAACCGTAAAAATCAAGAAGAATGAGCGGTTGATAATCAAGCCCAAGGTGCTGATTTCCTTGAATTTATCTAAGTAAAAGGAGTTGATAATATTGATACCCACAAAAATGATGATGATAAAAATCACGCCCCATCTGACGTATGGATTTCGATGCTGTTCTCTCAAAAAAAGTGCCTTCAACGTAAAATTCATTGGACTGACGATATTAGACATAAATAAATTATTGACTAATAACATGGCAGTTATTGAAGAAACTATATCCGAAAAAGCATTGAAACACAGGTAAATAGCCAAATAAAGATACTTCCCTTGCCACATTCGCTTGGTGGTGATAGCGAAAATAGCAAGGGATATTTCAGTAATGGTAACAAGCCAACCCGATATTCTATAGATGATTAGTGGGATGTTCATAATTACAGAATCAAGAAAAAGGTGGTGGTGTTTTTTGAGAGCCTACAGTTGTTGCTGTTGCGATAAGAGTAGGGGATTTTGGTAACTTGTGATGCCCATTGGAATCAAAAATTAAATCTTTGTCAGAAGTCTCCTCCAAACCACCTGCATTTACAGAAAAAATAGCGTTATTGAAAATGACTCTACTGCCAGGGTTGTCTCCATCATTTATCTTTTTATAGGGAATTACCTCTACAGTTTTAGTTGAGTTGGGTTCAATTCCAATCATAAAACAAAGCCCATCTGGACCGTTGCTCATGCCCAATAAGTATTCTCCCAATGTTTTCAGTTGCAATTTTGATAAATAAATGCCTTCCATAGTGGATTCTTTTTTTTTGGAAGGAGGGTTGATTGCTCTTTTGTGAGCCAAAACTCGTTGGAGTGCTTGTGATGTTGCCATGTTTTTTGTGGGTTTATTAGTAAAAAAGAATTAAATCAAATGCAATTCAATCGCTTTCAAGATTGCCTCGGGGGCAGAATTTACGTGTAGTTTTTCGTAAATATGCCTCACGTGCGTACATACGGTGTTGATACTGATGAAACATTTATCCGCTATCAGCTTGTAACTCATGCCTTTAACTAAGCAATTCAAAATTTCACGTTCACGGGTGGACAAATCAACGTAATTGGGTTGTTTTTTCACAAACTGATTTTGAAACATCGTCAAAACCTTCGTCGCAATCATCGGCGAAAGGTGTGATCCGCCCAAATGTACCTCTTCAATTGCCTGTAAATATTCTTCTGGTTTACTACTTTTCAAGATATATCCCGAAGCCCCCGCACAGATAGTCGCAAAGATTTTATCTTCTTCGTCATAGACCGTTTGCATCAAAATCTTGACGTTATTTTTCTGTTTTTTCAATAACATCATCGCCTCAATTCCTGAGATATAGGGCATTTCAATATCCATCAAAATCACGTCTGGGTTGGTTTCTTTGACAATACGGACACTCTCACGGGCATCTGGAAATGCACCCGTGAGCCAGATATTTTCAGAGCTTGCCAAAAAAAGGGACAGGCTTTCTCTGAAATTTTTATTGTCCTCAAATAGTAAAACCCTTATCATTATTATTTTGAAAATTTGTCTGAAATGTACGATAAC
Source organism: Cytophagales bacterium (assembly GCA_013298125.1). Lineage (GTDB taxonomy): Bacteria > Bacteroidota > Bacteroidia > Cytophagales > Spirosomataceae > Arcicella. The sequence continues at coordinate 55,073 of JAAFJP010000018.1, forward strand.
TAAGAATAACTACTTTATAATGAATTAATTAGGGAATTTTGGATGTACTTTTATTTTCTTAATTTGCTTTAAATGCCTGTCTATATGACCCCATTGATAAATATAAACCTGATACATATTTCGTGGTTCGGCGGTATTAGTAAATTCAAAATGGTCTTTCAATGGCACCTGTATTTTTTCAGCAAAATTGATATTTTCGTTTCTTAATTTGACAAACCAATTGAGATTGTCTTTACCAACAATATGCCCTTGCGGTTTTGAAATTGCGGGTGAGTCGTGGTTTTTTTCTTCCATAATGAAGGTATGATAATAGCTATCGGGATGGCTTGTGAGGTTAAGCTCGGGCGTTGGTTTATTCCGCAAACCTATACTTATTTCTCTTGCCCAAAGAAGTTCCCATATTGCCAAATGCTCTACAACTTCTCCAATACTCCATCTTTCAGGAGATTCTTTAAAACTCCATTGTGCTGGACTTAGATTTTCAGTTTCTGTAATCAAAATATCACGAGTACGTTTTAAATTATCCAATGTGTATTGAAGGTCTTTCTCGACATTAAGATTATTTGATGGAGAGTTCTCATTACTTTTCTTTGTTTGAGCAAACGAAAAAGAAGAGAAAAATAATAAAAAGCAGAATATAAAAATTGTTTTCATGTTGTTGGGATGTGTTTTGTGAAAAAATGAATCATATTTTTAATTTATGATGTAAAGTAGGACAAACGATTTCAATGGTTCAATCACATATTTTAATGATTTTTCGTCAATAAAACCACCTCTACCTTCGTCCCAACATTCTTTTCAGAACTTAAATTTACCTTTATTTCTTCTCCCAAAGCCCTGATTTTATAATTCTTCATACCATTTCCTTCATATTCTGTTTTAGTACAAAAACCTACGCCATTGTCTTCAATACTAATTTTTATCCCATTTTCATCTTCATTAATTCGTAAAAAAACCTTCGTGGCAGAGGCGTGTTTGACGATATTGTTGATAGATTCTTTGATGATATGGTAGAGATTTCTACGTTGTTCGATGGATAATTCAAATTGCGATTGACTCAGATTATTCTCAATCGTGAAGGCAATGTCATTGGCAGAGAAAAGCCCAGAAGCAAAACTTTTGATACGTTCCAAGAGCTTATCGAAACTATCATAAGCGGGATTCAATGCCCAAATCGTATCATTAATCAAGGTGGCTGATTCGGTAGAATTGCTTGAAATTCTTTCTAACAAATCCTTCACATTTTCGTGGCTTCCATTCAAACGTTTTCTCATGGATTCTACCAAAAACGTAATACTACTCAAATTTGCCCCCACTTCATCGTGTAAATCTGCCGCAATTCTTTGTCTGATTTGTTCGGTTTTCATACGTTGTCTAAAATCATACAGAAACCAAAAGTAGAGCGTTGAACCTACAAAAAGGGAAAAAAACAAACCCACAAAAAGCCAAAACCACCACTTTTCCCAGAAATTCTCCTTGATGTTGAGAGGAATTAAATATTCCTTCAAAACAACATTTTTCAATAATATTTTCCCATGAAATTGATACCTACCACCATCAAGATTAGTATAGCGAACTTGTGAAAAATCAGTCTTTTTCCATTGATTTTCTACATTTTCGAGGCGGTATTCGTAGGTATATTTTTCAGGAAAAAGAAAGACAATTTCGTGGTAATCAGCCGATAATTCGAGGGGAGATTTTGGGTTAAATGATACTTCCTGTCCGTCAATGCGTATAGACAGTTTTGATGGGTCAGAGGTCTGAGCCACAAGAGAAAACGATAATCCCACAAAAAAGATTAACAGTTTGATTTTCAAGGCAATACAATGAGTTAGCGATAAGAATATACGTTGCCAAATGTAGTTTTTTATTCGATAAAAACAAAAATAACCTACGGATTTACGTAGGTTATTTAGTTAATGGTAAGATTTTACGAAACACTATCTCACCACCGCCACATGGAAATCAGAAGTACTTTGTGTAATAGAAGCCGCTGTAAAATTACAAACTCTTATTCGTACAATACCTGCCGAACTAACACGAGCATAAGCAATAAATAAACCCGAAGTAATACCATTATCTGGCGAGGCACTCACGGCAGAATCAACGGCAGCATTGGCTACACTTATATCTTGATTTGAACAGAGATTAGCACTAACCGTAAAAGTTGGAACAGAAACGGTTGCTTTAATAATTTCTTTCAACCCCGTTCCATTCACTCCAATAAATACGCCCCCCGTTGAATTACTGTTTAAATAAATTGGTCCATTGCTTGCCCCGTCTATTTCATTGCCATCAAAAAGCATACTTGACCCTCCATTGGTAACTTTGAAAGTGGCAGTTGTACCGTTGTTTTCTACTGTTCCCTCAACGTGGAGTTTTGTATCAGGTGCAGGTGTTCCAATTCCTACGTTTCCAGCGGTCAGAATTTTCATTCTTTCCACATTACTCGTTTTAAAAATCAACGGTTGAATATCCGTTGTGCCAATAAACTGCGAAACGGGATTCGTTCCTACATTACCCGTAAGCCCCCACGCTGCACTCGAACTACTTGGGCTTTCTACAATTCGCCACCTCTGTTTAGCATCATCATAGATTAACAAAACGCCTCCTGCACCTGATGGAATTACAAAATCTGCCCCCGTATGGGTTAATATTCGGTTAGCTACTGTTGGATTACCAGAGGCTTCATGTCTAATGGTTAAGGAAGATTGATTATTACCATAGCCACATAACACATAAAGCATTTGCCCTTGCGAACCGCCTTGAATACCACTAATCGTACCACCATTTTCAAAAATAACAATGGAAGCATCTTGTCTGTCGTAGTCATTGTAGCCTCCTGCAACGGTTTCACGCACTATTTTACGTAGTGCTAAGTCTCCCACTACGGTTAGTTTTGCGGGAGGTGATAATGTCCCAATCCCCACATTGCCAGGGAGTACGGGGGCAATTGCACTATTGGGGGCGATAAATATTCTGGTAGCCCCGTCAGTTCTCAAACGGATGGGGTTAGTACCGCCATCTAATATAAATTGCCCAAAAGTGGAAACCCCACCCATCAATAAAAGGATAATTGTAATAAATTGCTTTTTCATATTCGTTATTTTTTATGTTTAGTTTTGCTCCCGAGGGAGATAATAATAGCTGATTTTTTCTTTTAAATAGTTTATTATCAATGACTTACACTATTTTCTTTTTAGTTTTTAGTAATTCCTTAATTGCCAATCCGCTTCCTCTTCTTCGAGAAACAGCCGCTTCCAGATTGTTCTCTAAAATCAGCGTTCTTTCCTCCATCTTAAAATCATGCACACAAGCCGAGTTGATGATAAATCCACGATGTACACGCAGGAAACCGAAGGGAGAGAGGTCGTCTTCGTAGGTATGAAGCGTATGGGCGAACAGCCGTTTTTTACCACCTTTCAGATGAAAAATAGTATAATTTACCACACCTTCGAGCATGATGATTTTGTCAATAAATAACAAGATTTTGCGTTTGGAATCGACCAAGAGAAGGTCTCCATTACGCCGAGAGATGACATTTGACATGAGTTTATGAGGATAAGGTTTCTGTATTATCTATCTGGCAATCAGATTGATAACACAAAATTATCCTCTATAAAAACATGAAAAAACTACTAATATTAGGGGGGAGTTGTAGAAGTTTGATTTGTTGAATTGTTGACCTTGGACTTCAACAATTCGACAATTCAAATAAAGAAGAAATCTGAATTTATTATCAATTCTTTGGCTTTGGACTTCAACAATTCGACAATTCAAACTTCAACAATTAAATTCAAACCAACCGCCTCTGCACCGCCTGCATCACCGCCTCAGTGGCAGAATTGACGTGCAGTTTTCGGTAGATATTTTTGAGATGAAAATTGACCGTCGAGAAGCTGACGTTGCATTCGGCGGCAATCATTTTGTAGCTCATACCCTTTACCAAACATTCCAACACTCGCTGTTCGGTGCTTGATAGGGCTTGGAATGTTTCTCTTTTTTGATTCTGTTCGCTAAACATCGTCATTACCTTTCGGGCAATGGCGGGCGACATCGACGAGCCACCTTGATAAACTTCGATGATGGCATCCACATACCGTTCTGGACTCGAATCTTTCAAAATATAACCACTCGCCCCCGCACATATAGCTGCAAATATGCGAGCATTGTCTTCAAAAACCGTCTGGATAAGCACCTGAACCTCAGCACTTTGAGCCTTTATTTTCTCCAAAGCCTCAATCCCCGAAATCCCAGGCATTTGAATATCCATCAGTACGACATCGGGTTTATCTTTTTTGATAATTTTCAGTACATCGTTGGCGTTTGGGTATGCACCTACCAAGAATAATTCTTCCGAAAGACTGATGGTCTCGGAAAGAAATTCTCGGATTTCATGATTATCTTCAAAGATGGATACTCGTATCATTGGGGGAGTGGTTTTGGATAAACAATATGCTGTGCAAACCTGTAAGGTTTTCGAAAACCTTATAGGTTTAATTTCCATAAATTTCTCTTCAAAACTATCTTCAATTTCATTCAATTTCAACTACTAATATTAATAGGTTACTTTAAACCACAACCTCACCTCCGTCCCCTCACCAATCACCGAATTTATCTCACATTTTCCCTTCAAATTCTTAGCTCTATTCTGAAAATTCAACAAGCCATTTCCATTAGATAAACCATTGGTTTCAAAGCCTTTACCATTATCTTTGATGATTAAAAAAAATGTTTTTTGTTGTAAATAAATACTCATTTTTACTAAATCTGCCTCCGAATGTTTGGCGATATTATTGATGGCTTCTTTCACAAAAAGATACAAATCTCGGCGGTAATCAATCGGTAAAATCATTGATCTGACTTCATCACAAATCTTCAAATCCAGTTCTATTTGTTTGCTTTCCAGTGTCTCAACCGTAAATTTTATCATCCTGTCCAACCATTCTTCCGACTGGTCGTTGCGTGAGTTCATCTCCCAAACATTCTCACGTACTAAGTTCAAAATACCCCTCGACTTTTCACTTATTTTGCTGAAAATCAATTCGTTAGACGATAATTCCTTCTGAGCTTTCCGACGATTTGATTCTGAAAACATCGTCAAACTACTCAACGAAGCTGCCAAATCGTCGTGCAGATTAGCGGCAATTTCGTTACGGATGTGTTGTTGTCGTTCTTTCTCTAATTGTTCCGAACGAAACTTGTCACCTAATGCCAAGGAGAAAAGGACAATCTCAACCATCGACCCCGACATCAAATAATAATCCTGATTTTCGGCAGATAGCACGCCCAAGTTTTTCAGTACCACCACAATCACCATAATCATCAAAGACCCAAAGGCAAACAAGGAAAAAACTGCCATTTTGTGCTTTTGAAGCATCAGTTTGAAGGCTTCATAAAAAAACCAAAGTATCGAAACTAAGGTCATCAATACGCCAATGATATTGAAATAGCCTTGATAAAAAAACAGCGTTATCACCACCATCAGGACATTTAGGGAAGCGACTCTCGTACCCCAAAGTCTCAGTTGGGGTTTAGTATTTTTCAAATCCCAAAAATGAATCAAGAAGTGAATCATAAAAAGAACTGACCCAAAGGTACAAACCATCAAACTACGGTCATTGATAAAAGCATTCGACCACACATACTGAAAGGCAAAGCCATACACACACGCCTGCAACAACCCAAACGACAGCACGTAGAGCATATAAAACAGATAAGATTTATCCTTGATAGTAAGCCATAGAAAGAAATTGTAGAGCGAAACCAGTAAGATAAACCCAAAATAAATCCCCCAAATCATATTCCGATTGGCGAGGTGCAGATAGAGTTTATGCTCTTCCCAAAACGTCATCGGAAACTTCAAATCTTCGCTTCCATTTGCCTTCAAAAAGATGCTGTACGAGTCATTTTGAAGCATTTTTAAATCAAAAATCAGACTCCTATCTTGAAATTGATAACTACTAAAAGACTGATTATCCCCCGTTTGTGTGTGATAAACGATTTGATTATTTTTTACTAAAAAGAAATCTAAATGATTAATACGGGCATTGTCAATCTCCAAAAACCAACGTTTAGTGGAGTTATTTTTAAAATGAATTTTCAACCAAATATCGTGGGAAGTATAACCAAAATTAGGGATGGATAGAGGCGTTTTTTGGAAGTTTTTTGTGAATTTAGACGATAGAATATCCTTCCCAGAAAACTGGTGTTTGGGGTCTTCAAATACTGAACAATTGTAGCCGACGGGTACTTCGTCAGGAGTATCAGAAAGTATGATTTCTTGGGCAAGAAGAGGTAATTTTAGCAAGAGTAAAAGCCCCAAAAAGAGTCGTTGCATAGATTCAATAGCCTTAGTTTATATTTAAAGATATTGAGTATTCAGCCGATGGGCAATTTTTAAGGCTATATTTGAGTAAACGGTATGTTAAGTACCCTCAAAACAAAAATAACCCACGTTTTCACGCAGGTTAAGAGGTAGGCAGTGTTTAGTTTACAGTAGGCAGTAGCAAAAAATGTCCGTAACTTGTTTATAGTGAGACGATTATGAGAAATTTTATTTACCGCCTACTACCAACTAAATTTTACTGAATACTTATTTAGTTAATAGTAATCCTTATTTTTATTTCGCATAAATCACCACGGGCGTTGTTTCTACAATATTACTCTTATTCAAGGCACGGTCTTTAATTTGAATTGCAAATTTAACTGTATCTCGCTTACCCGTGAGAAACGGAATACCTTGAAAAACATTATATTCAAATACTGCCGAGTAATCTATTGACCCTTCAATAGGACCCGCCTTTGCCCCTTGCTTAAAACGAATAGGAAAATTTCCACCCAATTTTTCTTTTGGATTGCTCCTCAAAAACTTACCATTTTTAGATACCAAAATATCCACTATAATAGTCTGTAAGCTATCCCCAGTAGTTTTTTTTAGTTTTATTAATTCATCGGGAGTAAAGCCTACATCACCGTCTCCATCCTTAAAATCAACCGTCATAATAACAGAATCTTTCTTGGAAACCCCCAACAAACCTTGTGAAGTGGACGTTAAAACCTGAATGCTATTGAATCCTATTTCGGGCGTAAAGCTATACTCAGGCTCCCCTACACACGAGAGAACAAAAACTGAAAGAGAGACTATGGCTAAAATCTTATTTTTCATACTTCTTAAACGAAACTGATAGATGGCTTGTTGTGAGAAACAGCCGTAAAGTTAATGATTTGACGTAATTTTGTGTTAATAAGTACGCAGTAAAAATTAGTTTGTAGTTTGCAGTTAGTAGAATTGAATTTAATATCCTTATTTCCAATGAGTTATATTCTAAACTTTATCACTGCCTACTATTTACTGCCTACTGTTTTTCCACAATGATTTTCATGCAACAGGCAGATATTCTTAAACAAAGAGTTTTACAAATGCTCCCCGATGACTTCAATGCCTTGGCTTTGGAGATTTTTCGGTATCAAGTTGAAAATAACAATATCTATAAAAAATATGTACAATACCTTAAAATTCAAGTAGATAACGTCAAAAAAATAGAACAAATTCCTTTTCTTCCTATCGAATTTTTCAAAACCCAAAACATCCTTTCAGGAGAAAATACTGCAAAAATCACTTTTGAAAGTAGTGGAACAACAGGACAAAATACGTCAAAACATCACGTTAAAGACCCAGAATTTTACTTAAAGGTTGCAGAGCAAATTTTTGAAAGATTTTATGGCAAGCTATCTGATTTCCAAATACTTGCCCTGCTTCCCTCCTATTTGGAACGAACAAATTCTTCCTTGGTTTATATGGTTGAGCATTTTATCAAAAAGAGTGGTAATCCAAATTCTGGCTTTTATTTGGATGATTATAAAGGTTTGGCAAAGGCTTTGGAGGGTGACGGGAGACGGAAGACAGGGGAAAGGGGTACAAAATGCCAAACCCTACTCATCGGCGTAACCTTTGGATTATTAGATTTTGCAGAGTCAGACAACAACTTCTCTTTCTTACAAAACACTGATAATCTGATAGTTATGGAAACGGGTGGTATGAAAGGAAGACGAAAAGAATTACTCCGTGAAGAAGTCCATGAAATTCTGACGAAGGCTTTTCACGTAAAAACTATCCATTCAGAATACGGTATGACAGAACTACTTTCACAAGGGTATTCAAAAGGAGAAGGGATTTTTGAGTTACCTATTTCTATGAAAATATTATTGAGAGACGTAAACGATCCCTTTTGTTATATCACAAATTCTCGCTCAGGAGGTATCAACGTCATTGACCTCGCCAATGTGGATTCTTGTAGTTTTATTGAGACGAAGGATTTGGGAAGTTGGATTTTAGAGGATAAAGAACAGAGTTCAGATGATAATAAAAAATTTAGAATACTTGGCAGATTTGACAATTCCGATATTCGGGGTTGTAATTTGATGATTCAATAAATGTAGTACGGAATTGTATTCCGTGAATTACATAAAAAGGCTTCCGAAAATCAATTCAGAAGCCTTTTCTATAATCTATAATCTATCATCTATAATCTAAACTCTATTCTCTAACAATCCCTACTTCGCATAATTAACCGCTCTCATTTCACGAATTACCGTTACTTTGATTTGTCCTGGGTATTGCATTTCTTTTTCGATTTTTTGCGAAATATCAAACGATAATGAACTTGCTTTTTCATCCGAAACGTTTTCTGAATCCACCAAAACACGCAATTCACGTCCCGCTTGGATGGCATAACATTTCTGAACACCTTGGAAACTTACTGCCAATTCTTCCAACTCCTTCAAACGTCTCATGTACGATTCCATCATCTCACGTCTCGCTCCTGGGCGTGAACCCGAAATGGCATCACAAACCTGAATAATTGGCGAAATCATCGAAGTCATTTCTATCTCGTCGTGGTGGGCTCCGATGGCGTTACAAATCTCAGCGTTTTCTTTATATTTTTCAGCCAATTGCATACCCAACAGTGCGTGGGGCAATTCCGCTTCTTCGTGCCATACTTTTCCAATATCGTGGAGTAAACCTGCACGTTTTGCCGCCTTAGCATTCAATCCCAATTCTGCTGCCATCGTAGCACAAAGTTTCGCTACCTCACGTGAGTGTTGCAAAAGATTTTGTCCGTAAGACGAACGGAAACGCATTCTACCCACCATTTTAATCAACTCTGGATGCAATCCGTGAATACCTAAATCTATGACTGTACGCTCGCCAATTTCAACGATTTCATCATCAATATTTTTCTTCGTTTTTGCCACAACTTCCTCAATACGTGCGGGGTGAATACGTCCATCTTGCACCAAACGGTGGAGCGACAAACGAGCAATCTCACGACGAACAGGGTCAAAACCCGAAATAATAATTGCCTCTGGAGTATCATCCACGATAAATTCTACACCTGTGGCGGCTTCCAAAGCACGAATATTACGTCCTTCACGACCAATGATTTTTCCCTTCACATCGTCAGATTCGATGTTGAAAACCGATACACAGTTCTCAATCGCATTTTCGGCGGCTGTTCTTTGGATGGTTTCGATAACGACTTTTTTCGCCTCTTTCGTAGCCGTTAATTTCGCTTCTTCGATGGCAGTTTTTATCAATGAAGAAGCCTTCGTTTCAGCTTCTGCCGTGAGTGCATCTATCAATTGCTGACGTGCTTCGGCGGCTGTCAAACCCGCAATCTTCTCTAATTGAGCCACTTGCGAAGCAAACATTTCATCCGCTTCGGCTTGTTTTCTTTCTGCCTCTTCGGTTTTTTTACGAAGATTATCTTCTTTTGAAGTCAAAGATTGACGTTGTGACATCACATCGGCTTCCATCTTTTTGGCTTGCTCTACTGATACTCTTGCTTGCTCAACCGACTTACGTGCTTCATCCATCGACTGTTGGATGGTACGCTCACGTTCCTTCAATTTTTGTTCGTTCTGAACTAAAATTTGCTTCTTTCTATTTGAATCATCTTCAAATTCTGAACGTAATTTCAAGAACTTTTCTTTGGCTTCCAAGATTCGGTCTTTCTTAATATTTTCAGCTTGTAGCTCGGCAGTTTTTACAATATCAGCGGCTTTGGCGGCGGCATCTTCTTCGAGTTTTTGGGTATTTTTAGCAAATACAGCTTTACCTACAAATAGCCCTGCAATGAGGGAAACAACTGCGGCAATTACGGGAGTTAACATAATTTTATATCGTTTTAGTTGATTTCTTCGTGCGTAAGCAATTGACGCAATCCAAAGGAAATCCAGTGAAAAAAGGGTACTAAAACAGACAAATGACGTTTGAAAGAAGGGCTTTTTATTGGAAGAGAATACAATAATTTAATTTGAAAATTTGGTAATTTGAAAATTAAGTAATTGAAAATCAATAGTTTAATTTTTCAAATTTTGATAAAAAATATTCAAATTTTAATTGTTTTTAAAAGAAGTAATTACGCAAATATGCGTACCTACTTAGCTTATGTCTTTCATTAAAAATAGAATCGTATTTAAGGACTTAATAGACAGTTTTAAATTTTTGAAGTAAGGATTTTATCATTTAAAATGTATATCTAATCTACGATTTATTGGGTATGACGAATCAGAAAATTATTCTGTAACGGAATCTATCACTTTTTCTAAGGCGGAGACTTTCTCTAAAACGGTTTCTTGGAGAGTCTCGTGTTCTAAGTCAAATTTTAGGTTACTCATCACAAAATCCAGTGCCGAGAGTGCCAGAAGTCGTTGGGTACTTGTGATTTTGGCGGTGACACGATAATGCTGGATTTTTTCATTAATCAACTTAGCTGCTCTACGGACAATCTCCTCCTCTGCTTTATCGACATTTAAGCTAAAAGCCTCCGTTCCGACGATTACATTACAGGGTATCTTTTTGTCCATTTTTCTTTGAGTTTGAAGAGTTTTGAAGGTTTGGAAAGTCTAACAACTTAGCAACTTAATAACTCAACAACTTAACAATTTAATTACTAAGCTGATTAATACATTTTTCTATTTCTAAAATATATTCGTCAAGTTTTTCTTTCAAATCGGCAGTATTGCCTGTACTTTTTAGATTGTTTACTGCAATCTTAGTGAATTTATCTGATTTTTTAAAGTTTTTTATCTGTTGGTTTAAATTTTTCTGTAATTCTTGATTTTCTTTTTGACTATCGAAAAGATTTTGTCTGAGGGTTTCATTCTCAATTTTGGTTTCATCAAACTCTACTTTCAAAGCGGCGTAACTGCTCGCCAAGCTTTTTAGTTTACGCTCTAAGATAATAAATCGTTCTAATATTTGAGAATCAACCATCTTTTAGTTATTGGTTATCAGTTATTAGCTATTAGGTTTTTTACATCTATCAAACGTTATGTAAACTGTAAAGATTAATCATTCAAAACCAATAAAATCTGACGAATAAAAATAACCAGCTACTAATAACTAATAATATTCCTCAAATTTGGCGAAAAATATTGACATTTCACCTCAATATTTTGTATTTATCTCTGATTTTCAATGGAATAATAGTCTTTCGCTCAACAATCACAACACCCGCCGTGTATAAAAGTAACAGAACGAGGTGATAAGGTATTGATAACCAGAGGTTATGAAACTCAATCTTCATAACACAGTAAATCAATAACCCTGCCGAAATGATGTAGCCCATGATTGACTGAACATCGTAAGGAACGGGGTAATGTTTTTGCCCGAGTAGATAGCAAACAGCCATCATTGTAAATGAAGAAATCATAAAAGCAATGGCACTTCCCATAAAACCAATTTGTGGAATCAAGATAATATTCAGCACAATCGTAACGACAAGCCCTATGGCGGTTGTGAGTGTTCCATAATAGGTTTTGTTATTGAGTTTGAACCAAACGGAAATATTGTAATAAACCCCTAAAAATAGATTTGCCAACAAAATGATTGGAACGATTGAGATACCCTGCCAATAGACTTTTTGACGAAGGAAAAGAATCTTCAACCAGTCCAGATTCAAACTCACGCCAAGCCAAATGAATAGGCAGGTCATAAAAAACCACTTCGTCACCAAAGCCAAAGTCTCAGGTGAATTTTTATCATCATTTTTGGAAAGGAAAAACGGCTCTGCGGCGTACCTAAATGCCTGTGTGGCTAAGGACATAAAAACGGACAATTTATAAGCATTTCCGTAGATTCCTAAGACTTCTTTTTTGGTAAGATGCTCGTAAAAATTATCTGGAAGTAGTTTTTTCAGAAAAACCCTATCGAACATCAAATTGATAGAACTCATCAAAACCATCAGCATAATGGGATAACCGTACTCCCAAAGTTTTTTGAGTTCTTCTTTGTCAAACTGAAACTTAAACTTTTCAAATTCGGGTAATAAGAATAAAAAGTAGGTCAAATTAGCAATCAAATTAGCGAGGAAAATATAGCCAATTCCGATTTCAGGATTATAAATTGCCTTTGCTAAGGGGAGCAATGAAGGTAAAAAATCTCCGTCAGAAATTCTTTTCAAGAAAGCTAAAAAGAAAATATTGAGACCAATATTGACTAAAATATTTACAATTTTAGCTTTGACAAATCGGGAGGTGCTTTTTTCTAAACGGAGTCTGGCAAAAGGGATGTAAGTGATGCCATCGATAAACATGATAATAGCCAACCAAATCAACACTTTTTCTTTACCAGGCTCATCCAAAAAATTCATAATAGGCGTGGCAAATACTATCATACTCACTGAAAAACAAAGACTTACCGCTATCACAGCCGTTTGGATGATATTATAATATCTTTCTTTATTTTGTGGAGCAAATCGAAAAAAAGTAGTCTCCATTCCGAATGAATACAGAATACTGAGAATGGCAGCATAACTATAAAGCTCAACGTTGAGGTTGGATTCTTTTGGACCAAAAGCCCCCGTGTGAATGGGTACAAGTAGAAAATTGAGAACACGCCCCAAGATGGTACTGATTCCGTAAGAGGCGGTTTCGCTGGCTAATTTTTTGAGAACACTCATGGAATGGGTTTTCGGTGGGGTAATTTTCTACGAAGTTATTAAAAAAAAGTAGCTTTTTGAATTTCTTATTTTATCCCGTTCTTCCTTAACTTTACAGCCTAACCCAAAACAAATCAATGGCAAACCACTACGACAGAATTTTTAAAGAAAACATTGAACCCATGATTCCAATTATTGCCGAAAGAGTTTTTGGGATTGAGAAAATCGAAAAATCAGAAGATCTCAAAGATAAACTTCAATATACCTTGGAAAAAGAGGCGGATTATTTGCAAAAAATAATCCATGACAATCCAGCGGAGGACTATATTTTACATTTAGAATGTCAAGTGAAAGACGACCCAAAAATGCTTTCTCGGATGTTTTTGTACAGAGCCATTCTGTTTCACTTGTTTGGATTACCCGTTCGACAATTTATTCTTTATATTGGGAAAAATCCCTCACAAATGAATACAGTTTTAGACCAAGAACGATTGATTTATTCTTTTCAATTACAGAATGTTAATCAAATTGAGTATGAACATTTTTTAGCCTCAAATGTCCCAGAAGAGGTTATTTTAGCAATTTTAGCTGATTTCAAAGGTAATAATCCTGAACAAATTATTCGTAAAATTGTGGGGCGATTAAAAGAACTTTCAGACCAATCTCTACGTTTAACAAAGTATGAAAAACAATTGGAGATTTTATCCAAATTACGTAATTTGCAAAAACAAACTATTCAAACAATCACAACTATGGGCTGGGAATATGAATTAGAAACCGATATTAGATACCTTCAAGGAGTTGATAAAGGTATTGAAAAAGGTATTGAGAAAGGTGTTGAAAAAGAAAAATTAGCATCAAAGATTACTTTCGTGAAATCACTATTAAATGAGAAAGATTTTTCAACTAAAAGAATTGCCTCAATCGTAGGGGTTTCCATTGAATTTGTTGAAAAAATCAAAAAAGATATTTCATAAAAAACTGGTTAGTGAGTCAATCACTAACCAGTTTTATTTTCTACATACTTCTCTTCCATTGTAACAATTCTCCGAAAGGCTTACCTTTGTGAAATCCATTTCCACAAAAACTATTCATCAATTGTTATTCAAGGATATTCCAGGACTTCATAATTTAAAAAATACCCTCATTCACTCCGTTGAAGTTAATCACGTGGCTCATGCTCAGTTGTTTCATGGGGGCGTGGGAAGTGCCAATTTGGCTCTGGCGTGGGCGTATGCAACGTACATCAACTGCGAGGAACGTTCCGTGGACGGTGTCCTCACCGACCACTCCAACGATGCTTGCGGGCGTTGTGCCTCATGTGTGAAGATGGCAAAGATGGTTCATCCCGACATTCACCATATTTTCCCAACTCCAAGTGCTAAGGAAACTATCTTGGAATTACTCCCAACTTGGCGAAAATTTTTGATAGAAAGTCCCTACCGAAGTCTGACTGATTGGTTGGAATTTACGGGTGTGACGGGTAATAAACAAGGAATTATTCCCATCAAAGAAGCTCACAATATCATCGAAAAAGTGTCTTTGAAAGCCTTTGAGGCTGAGTACAAAATCCTGATAATTTGGCAACCTGAATTGATGAATATTGAGTCGGCGAATTCTTTATTAAAATTATTAGAAGAACCACCAGCCAAAACGCTCTTTATTCTCGTATGTAATGATACCAACAAATTACTGACCACGATTCTCTCCCGTACGCAACGTATCATGATACCCGCTTTTACGGATGAAGATGTGATTGGGTATTTGACCGAAAAACAAGGCGTTGATGTTGAAAGAGCCAGACAGGTAGCGTATTTATCAGAAGGAAATCTCTCAAAAGCCTCAGAATTAGTCAATTACGAAGGTGAAAGCAAGCATATTTGGTTTGCGACTTGGATGCGGTCAGCCTATAAACCAGACATTGCCAACTTGATAAAGTTAGCGGACGAATACGATGCTTTCCCGAAGGAATATCAAAAAGGAATGTTGGAATACGGACTCAATATTTTCAGAGATTTATTACTCTGGAAAAACGGTGCAGAGGCGTTGGTGAGATTGGAAGGCGAAGAATTAACTTTCGTCCAAAACTTCTCAAAAGCTGTCAAGGCAGAGGCTATCGAGTTGATAGTGAACGAATTAAGTCAAACACATTATTATTTAGAACGCAACGGGCGAGCCAAGATTTTGCACTTGGACTTATCGCTGAATATCGCACGAATGTTTAAGAAATAAGGTATATTTGTTAAAATTAAAGAGATTATTTTATTATGAGAACAGCAACAAAATTAAATTCAATGCAACAGTTTATGATTCAACTTTTTGATAGAAAAGTGAGTTCAAAACAAGAAGATGACATCAAACAATTATTGGCAAATTATTTCTCAAAACAAATAGATGATGAGATGGATGAAATTTGGGAACAAAGGGGAATGACTCAAAAAGATTTAGATAATGCCTTGAAAACTCATAAACGGACAAAATACTGATATGCGATTAGTGATTGATACAAATTGTTTATTGGTAAGTATTCCAAGATTTTCCGAAACGAGGTGGTTATATGATGGTATCAAATCTGGACTTTTTGAGATTGGAATAACTACGGAAATATTGGAAGAATATGAAGAAATTATCGGTGAATTTTACTCTCCAAGTTTGGCAACAAATGTGGTAGAATTATTACCCAATTTGAATAATTCTGTACGAGTAAACCTTTACTACAAATGGGAATTGATAACACAAGATGTTGATGATAATAAGTTTGTGGATTGTGCCATTGCGTGCCAAGCCGATTACGTTATTACGCACGATAAACATTTTAACGTATTGAAAAAAATACCATTCCCCAAAGTTGAAATATTAAAAATGAATGAGTTGAAAAAGGTTCTTTTTGAGGATTAATTCAATTTCAAAGAAAAATAAATGAGTACAATAAAATTAGGAACAAGAGGCTCAAAATTAGCCCTTTGGCAAGCGGAATACATCAAAGAAACCTTAGAAAAAGGGGGGCTTCAAGTCGAAATCGTAATCATCAATACCAAAGGTGACCAAATTCTTGACCGTTCGTTGTCGAAGATTGGGTCGAAGGGCGTTTTCACCGAAGAATTAGAAGAACAATTGCGTTCTGGGGAGATTGATATTGCCCAACATTCTGCCAAAGATTTACAATCAGAACTTTCGGAAGATTTAGAATTAATCGCTTTCACAGAACGTGAACAGGTCAATGATGTATTGGTAAGTTTTGATAAAAGCCTCAGTTTAGAAGCTGGAAAGCCCTTCGTAGTGGGTACTTCCTCAACCCGCAGAGTAGCAATGTTGAAACACTATTATCCTCATATTCAGACCGTTGATATGCGTGGAAATCTCCAAACACGTATGGCTAAACTCGAAAATGGCGTATGTGATGCCCTCTTGTTGGCTTATGCAGGTGTGCATCGTATGGGTTATGAAGAACACATTGCTGAGATGATTTCGATAGATAAATTCACCCCCGCCGTTGGGCAAGGTTCGGTAGCTTTGGAGTGTGCCGTGAGTTTAGACCCAGCAAAAAAAGCCAAGATTCGTGAATTGTGTAATCATGCTGAAACAGAGCAACAATTATTGGCAGAACGTGCTTTTTTGAGACGTTTGCAGGGTGGATGTAGTATTCCTGTGTTTGGATTATCTCAAAAATCAGGTTCAATTACGGGTGGAATTATTAGTTTAGATGGCTCTGAAATTTTAAAAGAGACGATCTCTGGTGATAATCCTTTGGAAATTGGAGGGGCTTTGGCGGAGAAGATTTTGAGTTTGGGGGGGGATAGGATTTTAAGGGAAATAAAAGCAAATTTGTAAATTCTAACAAAAACTCACTATATTTATCAAAAAAATCAACCCAAATCAATGGCACTAAATATCCCACAGCAACCCAATATGCCCAATATGGCTGAGGCACAAGATAAGGCTTCTTCTATTTTTGGTAAAATCAAAGACCTTTTTGCCAGCCCACTCACAGCTACGATTGTGATTTTAGCTTTTATCATGGGCTACTTTTTTGAATGGTGGACAGTGGCAATTGCAGCCTTTATCGGTGGAGCAATCTTCGGGAAATCGAGTGGTGAAACTTTTGGAAAAGGTATGGCTGCCGTTACAACCCTCTGGTTATTAATGACTTGGTACTATCATTTCACGACCCAAGGCATTTTGTCAAATAAAATTGCTCAAATCCTTCCAGTAGGTGGAAATGTAGGGGCATTGATTGCAGCAACAGCTTTCATCGGTGGACTCGTAGGCGGTTGGGGGGCAATGAGCGGATTTTTAGTTCGTAATTTATTTAGAAAATAGAGATTAGGCGTTAGGTTTTGGGCATTAGGTGTTAGAAAATAGAATGCTCAATTACATATTTATCCTTACCCTTGATTTTGTAACAGAAGTCAGGGGTATTTTTTTAACTTAGATGTTTAGAGGTTTTGTACTATCTTTTCTCTATTTCTCTAAACCTCTAAGTTAAAATTTACAGGTCATTTTAACTGATATATCATGCCATTAGAAATAGAAAGAAAATATTTAGTAAAACACGACCTCTGGGAAGCTCTCGCAAAACCCCAAGGCGAATATTACCGTCAAGGGTATATCGTGAATGAAATCGGGAAAACGGTACGGGTGCGAGCCACTGAAAATCAAGGCTATATCACCATCAAAGGCAAAACTGATAACCCTGCCATTAAACCAGAGTACGAATACAAAATTCCGAAGGCTGAGGCAATAGAACTGTTAGATGGTTTTACGAAAAATAATATTGAAAAAATACGCTATAAAATTGATTATCAAGGTCATACGTGGGAAATAGATGTATTTCATGGAGATAATGAAGGCTTGATTGTGGCAGAAATTGAGCTAAAAAGTATTGATACTGAGTACGAAATCCCTGTATGGATTGACCGTGAAGTAACCCACGAAGACAAATATTTCAACGCCAGTTTATCCAAAAATCCTTTTAAAAATTGGTGAAATATATAGCTCAAATACTGTAGCTCGAAGTGGCACTTCGAGACTATTGTACTACGACTCTCGAAGTGCCACCGAGCGTCGGCCACTTCGAGCTACAGTATTTGACACAATACAACATGACAAATTTAGACAACATAGACCTTCAAATCCTGAAATTCCTTCAAGAAGATGCCTTGATGACCAACAAGGACATCGCCGCACGCCTCAACATGACCACCACACCCATACATGAGCGTATCAAACGCCTTGAACGTGATGGAGTTATCGAAAAATATACGGCTATTCTGAATAAATCGAAGTTAGGAAAAAGCCTTGTAGTTTTGGTGGACGTTACCCTCAAAGAACACGCTGCGGTGTTTTTGGAACAATTCGAGAAGGATGTTTTGCTATTGCCCGAGGTGGTAGAATGTTACTGTATTTCAGGTGGTTCAGATTTTTTATTGAAAGTTTTAGTGAAAGACATGGAAGAATATCGTCATTTTATTCTCCAAAAATTAGCTACCATCTCTAATATCGGTAACGCCCAAAGTCGTTTTGTAGTGAACGAGATTAAAAGCCAAACGCCTGTGCCGATTTCTTTTTGAGGAGAAGAGAAGAATGGAGACGGGAGGAATGGAGATAGGAGGAATGAAAAAAGGAAGAATGGAAATAAAAAGAAAGTGTAATTTTATTTTCTCCTTATTTTCATTCCTCCTTTACTCCCTATCTCCCTTCCTCCTATCATCACTTAATCGCTGGCGGGTCAGCTTTTTTATTTCCAAAAATTGACACATTTACGTAACGTCTTGGAGCTAAACGAAAGTCAATCAGGAGTTTATCTAAATCTGCCACTGAACGATTGAGATTAGTATAAAGCGAATCATCCTTCAATAATTTACCCGCCGTACCTTGTCCTGCCTCAATGCCTGCCATAATTTTTTGGAGGCTTTCTAAGGATTTCTGCGTAGTTGCCAATGCCTGACTAACCTTCAAGGCATTTAATGAATCAGCTATCGAACTGAATTTACCGATGAGTGGTTTTAGGCTTTTTTCTGTTTCAATCAAATTGGCAGAAAGTGATTTCATATTGGCTGTAACACCCGCTAAGTTGGTTCTATTCTCGGCAATGGTTGAGTTGAGTGAACTTCCCAAAGTGGTTACTGTTCTATCTGAATTTTTGACTAAACTATTCACTGATGCACCCGTAGTTTCAAAACTTTTTGTAACAATTCTCAATGAGCTTGTCAAAGAGTCTAAATTGTGAATCAATGGAAGGGCTTGTGCTTTCAATAAATCGGTAATTCCAGTTTCTTTATCTGGTATCAAAATACCTTCATTAGGATGAATTTTAGAGCTTCTCCCCATTTCTAAACGGATTAATTTCCCGCCCAAAAGTCCATCAGACGATAAAAGGGCTTTTGTATCAACTGGCAGAGGTAAATCTTTACGAATCGCCAATGTTACTTGTACTTTATTCCCTGCAATGAGTTCTACTTTTTTCACTTGCCCAACTTTCATACCACTCAATGATACCTGATTGGCTGCAGTGAGTCCTTCGACGTTATCGTAAACGACGGTATATATATTTTCGGGTGAAAAAAAATCTTTCCCTTTCAGAAAGTTAAATCCTAAGTATAGAATTACGAATGAAATAAGGGCAAGAATACCCACTTTGGTTTCCTTAGAGATGGTCATGTTTTATTGTTGGTTCTGAGTTCTGGGTTCTGAGTTTTGAGTTCAAAACGCAGAACTTAGAACCCAGAACTCAGAACTAAAATTAATTCTCAATTTCTTCTTTATACAATTTAAACGCCTTGAAAATGGCTTGGGCAACTTCTTCCTGTCCGTCTTCGGAGGCTAAATATTTTTCTTCGGCTTCGTTGGTCAAAAAGCCCGTTTCAATCAAAACGCTTGGCATGGCTGTTTCCCAAAGTACCAAAAAACCCGCTTGTTTTACACCGTAGCTGGTTCTATTGGTTTGTTTTTTGAACTGACGTTCCACTTTTTGGGCAAATTTGATGCTATTCATCATAAACGTATTCTGATAATTAGCCATCATAATATGTGCCAAAGGTGAGTTTGGGTCGAAGCCCTTATAATTTTTCTTGTAATCCTTTTCCTGTAAAATTACGGAGTTTTCTCGTTTAGCAACATTCAGGTTGTCGTTCGTCTTGTGTAACCCCATCGTATAGGTTTCCGTTCCTGCAAATTTGGAAGACGGATGCGAATTACAGTGAATAGACATGAACAAATCCGCTTTGTTACGATTGGCAATATCCGAACGTTCACTGAGCGTTGGATAAACATCCTTTTTGCGAGTATAAATCACCTTTACGTCTGGAAATTCATCTGAAATTTTTTGCCCCAAAGCCAAGACAATTTTCAAGGCAATTTTCGACTCATTGTGGTTTGCACCGTGACAACCTGGGTCTTTGCCACCATGTCCCGCATCGAGTACAACCGTGCGGAGACGAGTTTTTACGGATGTGGTTGGATTATCACTTAAATTGTTGCTCGAATCTTGGAGCGGTGCGAAACTTCCTAATCCACAAAAAGAAGCAATTAATACAAAACCTTTAACAAACTTTAACATTATTTTCGTGTGGGTACGTTATCTTAAATAAGTAATGGGTTAATTTTGTGGCGGAAAGAACCTCACCCCCCAGCCCCCTCTCCTTTATGAGAGGGAGAGTAATCGGACGAATATCTCCCCCTCTCATAAAGGAGAGGGGGGCGGGGGGTGAGGTTTTAATATCACAAAGATAAAATTTTAAGACTTCTGAAAAAAGGACTTCACATATTCAATCTCGTAATTAGCTTACTTTTAGGGCTTTTCGTCATAAATAATAGTTATTCCCAACGACTTTTTGGAACGAAAACGCCTCCCAAGACAAAAACTGTCCTTGTTGATAGTACGAAAAAATCTTTCGCCAAAGCTGATACTTTAAAGAAATCTGTGCCTGATTCTCTGAAAGGTAATAACGATTTACAAAACACTGTCGTATATTCTGCCACCGATTCTACGGTGATGGACACTCAAAATCAGGTGGTTTATCTCTACGGCGATGCAAAAGTTACCTACGGAGATGTGGTTTTAGAGGCAGATTATATCAAACTAAATTGGGATAAAAATGAGGTTTTTGCCAAAGGAACAAAAGATACCGTTACCAACAAAACCAAAGGGAAACCCGTCTTCAAGCAAGGCGGAGAGCCTTATGATGCCGACGAAATAAAGTACAATTTTAAGTCCAGAAAGGCAATTATCAAAGGACTCATCACCAAGCAAGGCGATGCGTATGTACAAGGGGTAAGCGTAAAGAAAGACAACGAAGACAATCTCTACATCCGAAATGCCATCTATACGACTTGTAATTTAGCCCATCCACACTATAACATCAGAGCCTCCAGAATCAAGATGGTTGGGAAGAAAGAAATCGTGTCTGGACCTTTCAGATTTGAGTTGAATGAACTGCCTTTACCCATTGGTTTACCTTTTGGTTTTTTTCCTTATAAACCTCCACAGGAGAATGGGACTTCGGGGATAATCATGCCAAATTATGGTGAAGAGCCACTTGGAAGAGGTTTTTTCTTACGAGAGGGAGGATATTATTTTGCGATTAATGAAAACATCGGCTTACGACTTACAGGTGAAATTTACTCAAAAGGTAGTTTTGGAATTACAGCAAACTCACAATATGTTAAGCGTTATCGCTATGGAGGGTCGTTTAATTTAACTTTCAGAAATAGTAATAATGGTTTAGAAGTTGCCAGTCAAAGACAAGAAAGACAAGACTTTGGTATTCAGTGGTCACATTCACCTCAGAGCCGTGGGAATTCGAGTTTTTCAGCTTCGGTCAATTTGCAGAGTAATGGAAATGCTCAGTTTAATAGCCAAACTTCTGATAGTTATATCTCGACAGCCTTGAATTCATCCGTTCAATATTCAAAGAATTTTGGACAAAATATTCGTACCAGTTTGAGTTTACAAGCCGACCAAAATACCATTACGAAGGCGGTAAATGTAAACAATAATTTTTCTTTTGGCTTAAACCAATTTCAACCTTTAAAAAAGAAAAATGCCGTCACAGAGCGATTTTGGGATGGTTTTCGTTTGGGTTTAGACTTTAATGGTTCATTCGGAATAACCAATCAAGTTGCATTGGATAACCGTGCCTACAATAGTTTGCCTTATAACGTAAACCGTCAAAAAGATACGCTTGATACTGACCCAAATCGACCACGCATTATTGACCCACGTCTTGCTTCTAATCAAACGGCTAATTTAGCACGTGATGGTGTTGTTCCATTCAATTTCGATAACTTGGGGAAACTTCTTGAAAATGCCAATTTCAGGATGAATTATTCGATTCCTCTGTCACTACCCAACCTTAAATTAGGTAAGTATATCAACCTTACACCAGGTATGAGTCTTTCAGGAAATGTTTATAGACGAAAGTTTAAATACGAATTTATAAAACCAGGAGATAAAAGATTCAAACCTTATGCAAATGATACCTTAGCACGCAATGGGGTAGTAAATATCGACTCCACGGGTCAAGGATTTTTCCCAGATTATCAGTATAATTTTTCCGCCAGTATGAATACTCGTTTGTATGGTACGATAAACTTCAATAAAGGTCGTTTAAAAGGAATTAGACACATTATTTCACCATCAATAAGTGTTAATTACACCCCAGATTTTACTGACCCAAGTTTTGAATTTTATCAAGAAGTTCAAGTAAGTTCAAAGGGAGAAACTATCCTTCCTGACGGAACAAAAAAGCAAGGTACATTTCGTAGAATTTCCACTTTTGACCCACGACAGACCAACTATGGAAGTCAGTCTGGGGGTATAAATTTGAGTATCGCAAATACCTTAGAAGCAAAAGTAAGAGCAAAATCAGATACTGCCCAAAAGGAGTTTGAGAAGATAACTTTATTAGACAATTTAGCCTTATCAACCAATTATAATTTCTTTGCCAAAGAATTCAAGTTAGCTCCCATTACGTTTTCGGCAGCTTCGAGAGTTAAGAAATTTGATATTAATTTTAACGGTTCATTTGACCCGTATAAGTATGTTCAAGATGGTTCGTCGTTAGTAGGAAGTCGTGTAGATGAATATCAAGCACCAAGTTTATCAAATCTCGGCTTTTCTATTGGGAAAAGGTTTGAACCATCAAAAGCAAGTAAGCCCAAACAAAATCCTAATCCAGATAAAAACGACCCGAGTGCTAACTTGCAAGATGAGCAAGTAAAACAAATCAATAGAAATATCAATGATTACGTAGATTGGTCGGTGCCGTGGACTTTTCAGTTTAGTTATCAGTACAATTATAACAAAATAGGTTTTGCTCCTGCCGTGGTAGTGAGTGCCGTAACATTTAATGGAAGTTTGAAATTGACAGATAAGTGGGATATGAGAGTACAATCAGGATATGACTTTACAAATAAGGGACTTTCACTAACTAACATTCAGATTAACAGAGACTTACATTGTTGGGAAGCTGCCTTTAACTGGACTCCTGCCGCCAGTCCTTACTACGGACGAGCCAGTAGTTATTCGTTTGAGATAAGGGTAAAATCAGCTCTTTTACAAGAATTAAAATTATCTCGCAGACGTACTTTTTATGATAGAGGAGGATTTTAATGTAGGCTAAAAGGTAAAAAGGGTGAAAAAAGGTGAAAGAGGTTTTATGCAGACCTTTTCACCTTTTTTCACCCTTTTCTACCTTCTTTTACCCCTAACGAATCGGAACAGTCACCTGCGTAGTATCCCAGTGCAAAATCATATCAGCCCCGCCCGCTTGCTCTACAAAATCTATCTTAAATTGCTCTGCCGAACTATCCGCCTGAGAGACAGGTGCTGGTACGGTCAAAACATTCTTTTTCTCATCATACGATAGTCCCCACTGTCCTACTTCTTCGTTGATAATTATTGTCCAATTATCTTTTTCTGGAATTGTAAAAATTGTGTAAGTTCCTGATTTTAAAGATTTTCCACCAAAAATAACGTTTTTTGAAAACTTAACTACCGTAGCTTCATTTGCCCCCGTACGCCACCATTTGCCATAAGGAACAAGAGCTTTTTCTTGTTCTGTTCCAAAAATCAAACGATCTTTTTTGGCAGGTTGGCAATAATCTACTGATACTCTCAAACCATTTTTATCAAACTCCGCCGTAGCCGATGGACTGAAAGATTTGGTGTAATAAAACCTAAAAAATACGAAGGCAGAGGCTAATAGTGCCAAAATGATAAGTATAATTCGTAAAATTTTCATGATTGATAAAAATCCCTCTCGCCCACAGAAGTTTTGGTTAGTTTGTTAGTTTTTGGGTCGTGTTGTAAAAATACGGAATAATTGTTTGACTTTACGAATAATAAACCCTAAAATTGTACAAAGAAAAAGACAATGGTGACTGTATTAGAAAACATCATAGAACCAGAAAATATCACTATCCCAACCTCACTTATTTATGAGGAAATGGATGGAAATCCTGTGTATTATCGTGGTTATCGGGATGTTTTGTCAGGTAAAAAAACATTAGAGGAAATTATGTCGTGTAGCTCACTTCAAGCGGTTTTAGTTAGTTTAATCAATTACTTTTTAGGAAGTCAAATCAATAGAAAGAAGTATATCATAGCTACCAACGAATCAGGATTACACCTATCAAAAGGCAATAATTTGGCTAATGACCTCGCTATTTTTGAAAAAGAAAACCTCAAATTAGATAACCATTTCTTTAAAATTGCTCCAAAAGTTGTCGTAGAAGTTGATATAAAGGCAGAGGTAGAAGAATACCCCGCCCGTGAAGCCGATTATATTTTCGAGAAATCTCAAAAACTCATTGAATTTGGGGTTGAAAAGGTCATTTGGGTAACGACTCAGTCTCACAAAGTTTTCATCGCCACGCCTTCTGATACTTGGCTTGTCTTTGATTGGGCGAAGGATTTTGAGGTTATGGATGGTATTATTTTGAATGTAAAAAAGCTGTTGGATGAGGAGGAGATTTTGTATTAACTAATCCTCGCCCAGTTACTCTCATTGGCTTTTAAGTTATCCACTTGTTCCTTAATCATTTGATTTTTAGGTAATTGCAAGTTATTATCTTCCTCCAAAATCTCCGTTGCACATTCCCTCGCTACTCTCAGAATCTCTCCATCTTTTGCCAAATCAGCAATCAATAAATCAATGACTCCGCTTTGTTGTGTACCCGACAAATCGCCTGGTCCACGGAGTTGTAAATCGACATCAGCAATCTCGAAACCGTCCGTAGTTCTGACCATTGTCTCAATTCTTGTTCGGGTATCTTTGGAGAGTTTTACGTCGGTCATCAAAATACAATAACTTTGGTCTGCCCCACGTCCTACTCGCCCACGTAGCTGATGCAATTGCGAAAGCCCAAAACGTTCAGCACTTTCAATCACCATCACGGAGGCATTGGGTACGTTTACGCCTACCTCAATCACCGTGGTCGCTACCATGATTTGGGTTTCTTTATTGATAAAACGTTGCATCTCAAAATCCTTATCAGCGGGTTTCATTTTACCGTGAACAATGCTGATATGATTTTCGGGAAATGCCCTTGCAATACTCTCAAAGCCATCTGTGAGGAATTTATAGTCCAATTTTTCGGATTCTTCAATCAGCGGATAAACCACATAAATCTGCCGCCCTTTGTTGATTTCGTCTCGCATAAAACCAAAAACATTCAGTCGGTGGAAGTCGTAGCGATGCACGGTTTTGATGGGTTTACGTCCTTTTGGTAATTCGTTAATGATAGAAACGTCCAAATCTCCGTACAAAGTCATCGCCAACGTTCTTGGAATGGGCGTGGCAGTCATTACCAAAATATGCGGGTGAATGTACTTGTTTTTTTCCCACAATTTGGCTCGTTGGGCTACCCCAAAACGGTGTTGTTCGTCAATCACCACTAAGCCCAAATTCTGAAATTGAACAGTATCTTCCAAGAGGGCGTGCGTACCCACGATGATTTTTAAAGCTCCATTTCGTAGCCCTTCGTGGATGACTTCACGCTGTTTTTTACGGACAGAACCTGTGAGTTTTTGAATGGTAAGTCCCAGTAAATCAGCAAATTGCTTTAATCCGTCATAATGTTGTTGAGCCAAGATTTCGGTAGGTGCCATAATGCAGGCTTGGGCTTTATTATCAATCGCCAAAAGCATACAGATAAAAGCCACAATCGTTTTTCCAGAACCCACATCTCCTTGTAATAATCGGTTCATTTGCTTACCCGATTTCATATCTTCAAAAATCTCCCGAATCACTTTCTTTTGGGCGTTGGTGAGTTCAAAAGGCAGGTGATTTTTGTAGAAATCCGTAACCATGGCGGCACTCGTAAAAACCTGTCCGCTATAATCTACCCGTCTGAGCAACTTCTGTTTTATCAGTCGTAATTGATTATAAAACAGTTCCTCAAACTTCAATCGACGTTTGGCTTGATGCAACCAAGCCTCGGACTGTGGGAGATGAATATTATAAACCGCATCTCGTTTAGAAACTAATCTAAACTTCTGAATCAAACTCTCTGGTAAGGTTTCTCGTATGTGTGTATAGGCTTGGTCGAGGAGGTTGCGTTGCATATTCGCAATTGCCTTCGAGTCCACGTAACGCTTACGGAGTTTGTCAGTCAGTCCATAAACAGGCTGAAAATAGCCCCCTTTTTCGTTATCATGGTTGAGCAATTCCATTTCTGGATGTTGCATCTGCGGGCGACCATTAAAGAAGGCAGGTTTTCCGTAAATAACATACTCTGCCCCCGCCCGAAGGTTTTTTTCTAAGAAGCTAACCCCTTGAAACCAAGTGAGTTCCATAGTTCCAGAACCATCCGAGAATTGACCCGACAATCGAGCCTTGAAACCTTCACCAATTTTTTCAACAAAGCGTAAACGACCTTTTATTTGGGCGGACTCCATGCCCTCATACAGTTCATTGATTTGATGAAACTTCGTACGGTCTTCGTATCTAAAAGGGTAGTATTGAATCAAGTCGCCGTAGTTAAATATCTGTAATTCAGTATTCAACAATAAGGCTCTTGAAGTACCTACGCCTTTGAGATATTCTATGCGGGTATCGAAAAAATTGGGTTGCATATTTTACTTTCTAAAACAATTTTGTGAAAATACGGCTTTTTATGTAAATTACGTATTCTTCCCATCCATCCTTACTCATTAAAAAGCCCAAATTTTAATCAAAAAAATCACTCTTTGTTTGCAATAAAGAACACTAATTGTCTGTTTATCAATTAGATAATCCTTTCAGAAAAATTCACACTCCAAATAAAATACAGTATTTTTTTTTTACATCATTTCTATGAATAAATAAATATATTTTTAAGCTGAATTATGCGTAAGATTTACTGTTTGATACTGTTATTGGTAATAATATATTGTTCATCCCCAGTTTATGCACGGCATATTTTGGGGGGTAATTTTGAATTGAATAATACGGGGACAAATGGCTATTATGAATTGAAATTGAGCCTATTTTTTGATAAAGCTACAAGAATAGTGAATTCCTCAGATAATAACTATCCTGTTGCTATTTATCAAAAGAGTAACAATAAATTAATGCAATCTTATATATTATTAACATACCAATTAGAGGGTGTTCCTTTTGTATATACCAACGAAAGATGTGCTGCCAGTCAAGGACTCAATGTAGCTGTTATTTCTTATTCCCAAAATATTTATCTTGACCCAAAGATATATAATGACCCACAAGGCTATTACATTGTTTTTGATAGGTGCTGTCGAAATCAGGCAGATAATATTCAAAATTCGTTGGGTTCTGGAATGCTTTTTTATCTCGAGTTCCCTCCTTTATTGGATGCTTCTGGAAATGAGTTCAAAAATTCTTCTCCTCAGTTCGTAATCCCAAATGGAGAATATATTTGTAGGGGGCAACCTTTTAAATTTAGTAACGCCGCAACCGATGCAGACGGTGACCAATTACGCTATTCTTTTGTAACTCCATATAACGGATTTAGTAATACAACCACCCCCGCACCATCCCCAAGAGCATCCTCAAACTATCCAACTATTGACTGGGTAGGAGGCTTCAATGCCAATACAGCCATCCCCAGTAACCCCGCTATGACGATTGATGCAGATGGGGTTATTAGCGTAACTTCTGACCAATTAGGGTTGTATGTTTTTTCGGTTCAGGTAGAAGAATTAAGAAATGGTATTGTTATTGGGCGAGTACGTCGTGATTTTCAATTAAAAGTAATAGATTGCAAGGCTGAACCCCCTAAGCCTGTCGTTTACAAGGCATTAGACCCTCTCAAATCACAAGTTGCCACAATTGATATTTGTGAATATGGCTTCGTGGAAATTGCAACTTCAAACAATCCTGATTATCAATACCAATGGCAAAAAGATAATAGTAATATCACGGACTCTGATAATTATAAATTGAAAGTTACTGAGGCGGGAGAATATACTGTCGTGATAAGTTACAAACAGGGGTGCAGTGGTTCATCTACTTCACAAACTACGCTTGTGTCCGTAAAACCTGGAGACAAATATAAAATTATAGGAGAATCAGAGGTTTGCTTTACTCCCTCAGGAACTCCATTACTAATCGAAAAGGAAGATGGAACAGCTTTTAATGCGAGTAATTTTTTATATATTTGGACAAGAAACAGAGATACACTTGCCATTAAAAATGTATTTATCAATGCTACAAAAACAGGAAAATATACTGCCGTAATGACTCAATTGTCAGGGTTTTGTCAATATGAATTAGAAAAAGAGTTAAAGGTTAATCAACTACCCGAAGCAACACTGACCAATCCATCGGGTAAAAGAGTCGTCTGTGAAGGGGACTCAATTCCATTGAGAGCCAATAGTAATTCAACCTATACTTATGATTGGCAACTGAACAATGTTTCTGTTCAAAAAAGCCCAAATGATAAGTTTAAATCCTTAAAAACAGGCACTTATAAGTTTGAAGTAACCGATGAAAATAACTGTAAAAATACTTCTGATACTGTTAAACTGACCTTTAACCCACTCACGCCTGTAAGGTTTGATACCATTCTCCCAACTTGTGGTACTGGAACAAATCGAATAAACTTAATCCCTTACGTACAGCCTTATGATGCCGTCAAAGGTGTTTTCTCAGGCAGGGGAGTGTCTGGAACTATTTACAGCCCTTTGTTGGCAGGTTTTGGAGATTCACCGATTGCTTATGAATATACGAATAACTTTGGTTGTACCACTAAAAAAACCAGAATAGCCTATGTTGAGCTGACCCCTAAAGTACGCTTGGGGGATGATATTACGATTTTTAGAGGGGACACCATAACCATCAAGAGTTCAGTTACGGGAAGTTTCAAAAACGACATTATCATTAAGTGGACACCCTCAACGGGTTTAAATAATACTTCTGTGAGTCGCCCGATTGCATCACCGAGTGTCTCTACAAAATACGTTTTGAGTGCCACAGCCTTATCCAGTGGTTGTGTCAATCAAGATACTATTGAGGTTATCGTAAAAACCAGAATAATCATCCCAACGGCTTTCACTCCTGATGAAGATGCCTCAAATTTGAATGAAAAGTGGGTTTTAGAAGGAATTGAAGACTATCCAAATGCCGAGGTAACTATTTTTAATCGTTGGGGAGGAGAAGTTTTTGCTACAAAAAACTACCAAAATAATCCTTTTGATGGGAAAAAAGATAATAGTAATTTGCCTATGGGAACGTATTTTTACGTCATCAAAACGGGGGATTCTGTACCTACGCTTACAGGGTACTTGACGATACTTCGGTTAGTCAAATAACCATATCATATCCCCAAAATTAACTAAACGCCCTCCGAATCCGCTGTCTCAAAATCGTGGCAGGAGACATATTTTTCTTAGAACTTCTCCACCATAAATAGCCAATAATAGCCACCAACAAATAAGGTGCTGAGAGTAAATACAATATCCCAGTATTCAAATTTGAAGCAATTTGGCTTCTCCCGTCTGATACTGTACTCTCAACGGTCATTCTACACATCGCACATTGAGCCACGCTCATAGTCGTTGATGTTAGAAATAATATGGATGCAAAAAATATCTTTTTCATGGTTTTCAATTATAATATGGTGAAATCATCAAATACACTATCACGCCCGTAACAGACACGTACAACCACAAAGGGAACGTCCACTTCACAATCTTCTTGTGTTCAGCAATTTGTCCACTCAGTGCAAAATAAACGGCTCTGAGAACGAACCAAACCACTCCTACCGACAAAACAATGTGTGAAATCAGTAAGAAATAATAAATCGGTCTCAAAACTCCTTCCCCTCCATAAGATGTCGATGGGTTGGAAACGTGATACAAAATATATAAAATCAAAAACAAAGCTCCTTGCAAAAATGACAACCCCATCATTTGGCGATGTCCTTTGATGTTTTTGTTTTTGATAAAAATAAAACCTGCAATCAATGTCAATGAAGTAGTCGTATTCAAAAATCCAATGACATGCGGCAATACCTTCGTCCAAGCACCTAAGTCTATTTTTGTTCTAATTCCTATCAATAAAGCCACTGCAACAGGTATCGCAATGGATAAAATATTAAGTAATCTTTCGTTCTTTGCGTTTTTCTCTACTATTAAATTCATGGTTAATTTGTCATTGCTATAAAATGACGTTATGTTTTATATAAATGTTTGATAATTAAATTTTATTCCTCTAACACCTAATCCCCAACACCTAACCCCTACTCAATTTGTCGTCTCGTAAATTTTTGTTAATACTCTAATTTCTAAAATCAATTTGTCCACATCCTTCTTATCCGTTCCATCATAAAAACCTCTGATATACCCCTCTTTATCCACTAATATTAACTTTTCGGAATGGATAAATGTTTCGTCAGGAGTCTTCACGGCTTTATCATATTCTGAGGCATCCGCTACGGGTACGTAATAACCTTTTACAGCCAATGGATAAATCTGCGTTTTTGTTCCTGTCAAAAAGTGCCATTTGCCCGCTTTGGCATCATATTCTTTCGCATATTTTCTCAATTCTTCGGGCGTATCATGTGAAGGATCAACCGAGAACGAAGCAATTTGTACCTCTTCTTGATTCGAGAAAGTGTCTTGCAATCGGGTTAATTGACTTGACATTTTTGGACAAATTGAACCACATCTCGTAAAGAAGAAATCCGCTACATAAATTTTCCCTTTCAAAGATTCCCCATTGAAGGCTTTACCGTTTTCATCCGTCAATGTCCATGAAGGAATGGTATGAAAAACCGTATCCATTTCAGGCTGATTCCATTTTGGGTTTGGATTCTTACGCATCATCACATTGCCCGTCGTAGAGTCAATCCGAGGAATCATATAAGGCAATTCGTAATGATTTTCACCGAAGCCTTTGAGGTATAAAAAAATTAAAGCTGGAACAACTAATGCAGCGATTAGGATTCCAGCTTTTATGGTTTTTTGAGACATATTTTATGTTTAGTTATTTGTTATCAGGTATTGGTTATTAGTTAAAAATGAAAACACATTATTACTCCAATAACCATCTATACATCTTAAATAACTATATTTTTTTCTTAATAGTTTGGAAAATTTTCGATAAAATATAAATTCCCAATGACTAATTTCCAATAACTAATAACCAGTAACTATTAATGTGCTCCTCCTTCAAGAAGTAGAGCAACCAATAACCAAGCGATGGTAATAACTGGGAATAGAACCGCCCAAATCAATACTTTTACTTCATGCTTTAAGTGCATGAATTCACCTACGATAAAGAATGCTTTAACAATAGTCATCGTCGAGAAGATAGCTACTCTTAGATGATTGTTAGGCATTGAGAATGCAATCGCAAATTCTATTGCAGTCAATACAAGAAGAATCCAAAATGTTTTCCAAATTGCACCTGTTTGAGCTGGTGGAATTACTTTTTGTTCGGTTAATTGTGCTTGTGAAGCCATTTTTTTAAATATTTTTCAATTAAACTTTATATTATATTTTTAAGTCCTCCCTACGGGGGAGGATTTAGGAGGGGCTTTTACACCAAATAGAAGAAGGTAAATACAAACACCCAAACTAAATCTACAAAGTGCCAGTAAAGACCTACTTTCTCAACCATTTCATAATGTCCACGACGCTCGTAAAGACCTGTTGCGGCATTGAAGAAAATCAAGATATTCAAAATTACACCTGAGAATACGTGCGTTCCGTGGAATCCTGTAATGAAAAAGAATAAATCTGCAAAAGCAGGAGGTCCATAAGGATTGCGAACCAAATTTGCACCTTCAATGGCATTTCCAGCGGCATCTTTTGCTGCATCAGCTAATTCTGGACCGTGGATAAAGTGTGACCATTCCCAAGCCTGAGAACCTAAGAAAGTAAAACCTCCTAAAATCGTCCACAACATCCATTTCTCAACATCAGCACGGTCTCCACGGTGTCCAGCTTCTACTGCCAAAACCATTGTTACCGAACTAAAAATCAAGATAAAAGTCATGATACCCACAAAAATCAAGGGAGCATTAACACCGTGTAAAAATGGCAATGCAGAGAACACTTTATCAGGAACAGGCCAGTGAGTTGTAGAGAAATAAAACTTCTCAACAGCACCAGTATAGGCGTTGTTACTGAAACGAATCATTCCGTAAGTAACCAAAAGGGCTGAGAATGTAAAGGTATCTGAAAGTAAGAAAAACCACATCATGAGTTTTCCGTAACTTGCTTTCATTGGTTCTGAACCACCCGTCCAAGTTAATTTTTCAGGAACGGCAGGAGCGTGTATTGCAGACATTTTTTAACAGTTTTAATTAAAAATAATTAGTTTTTGAGTTGTCAGAAGTTCAACTCTTTTTATCTATTGAAATATAAAAATACGAATAAATACAACCAAAGAAAATCTAAAAAGTGCCAATACGTAGCACAAAGCTGAATTCTGAGGAGGTTCTTTGAGTCTGCCGTAAACTTGAATGACGAAACCAAAGAAATTAATAAAACAACCAAGCCTGATATTACGTGTGCAGCGTGCAAACCCACGAGTGCATACAACCAAGATGCGGCAACATCACTTCCCGCAAAATAGAGTTGATTCTTTATCAAATCAGAGAAACCTATGACTTGTGTCGTCAAAAAAGCTAATCCGAATACAAAAGTAATAGATATTGCTATTTTTAAGGCATTGAAATTATCTTTTTTTGCATATTGAACCGCTAAAAACATGGAAATACTACTTACCAACAAGATTCCAGTAGAGTACCAGAAGATTTGTGGTAGTTCAAATTCATGCCAACGTCCTTCTGCCTTACGTACTAAATATCCCGAAGTCCAACCTGCAAACATCATCAAGATTGAGACAATGGCAAGCCAAAGCATAAATTTTTTGGGGTTCATCGAGAGCGTTTCTTCTGGCTCGTCGAGATTTATATTGGCTAAATGTTCTTGTGTCATTATTTTAAATTTTATCCATTAAGAATGCAATCTGTACAATCGGTAAATAAATAAACGAACCAAACATAAGCATTAGTGCTGCCTTATCGGTTGGTTTTGACATTAAATAAAAGGTTTGTGCTAAGAATAGTACCCCACAAGTTACCGCAACGATTGCTGAATTAATACCCGTCATGTGTAATAATTGTGGAATAAACCCACATGGTACTAAGAAAATCGCATAACTCATCATCGTAATAGCCGTGCGTAAATCTTTGTGCCCATTATTAGGCAACATTTTGAATCCTGCTCTTTGGTAATCTTCATCCGCTACCCACGCAATTGCCCAAAAGTGAGGGAATTGCCAAAAGAACTGTATCGCAAATAATATGCCTGGCTCTAAACCAAATGCTCCTGTGGCAGCAACCCATCCAATCATTGGAGGAAATGCACCTGGGAACGCTCCTACAAATACAGAAATTGGTCCAACTCTCTTTAACGGCGTGTAAACAAATCCGTATAAAAGAAATGAAAGAACACCCAATAAACCCGCTTTGTAGTTAAATTCTATGAAAAGAATGTAACTGGCAATTGTGAAGAGAATTATGCAGAAAATTGATGCCTCCCTTACGCTCAATCTACCCGTAGGTAAGGGACGATTTTGCGTTCGTTTCATCAATTTATCCAAGTCAATCTCCTTGATTTGATTGACAATATTGGCTGCCCCTGTAATGAAAAAACCTCCCAAACTAATTAGAAAGATCTTCCACCAATCAATTCTATCTACTGCCAACGAATACCCAAAAGCCCCCGAGAATGCCACCAATGCCGAGAGTCTAAACTTCAACAATTCGTAGTATGCTTTTGCTTTTGAAGCGGTATTGATGGATATATTTTCGTTTGTTGTTAGCATTTTTTTATTGTAGTTGCACCACAATTTTCTTAAAATTCATCAATAACAAAATCACAAATTGTATGCCGAGAGAAACGATTGCCAAAGTCAAGTGGATAGGCTGAATGTAGGCAGGAACGCCAAAATACGCCATAACTGTTCCACTCAGAATCTCAATGCCTACTATTAACACAAGGACTTGCATAAAGTTATAAATGACTCCTTGTTGTTGAATATTCTTTTTGAGTTGCCAAATTAAATAAATATGCAATCCCAAAATCAACAATGAATAAGAACGATGGATGTAAAATGGTAACCCCATTTGTTCAATCCAAGTTTCTCGATTATGTCCAAAAAATGGATTGGCAATCACTCTATCAATCGCCTCACGTACCTGCGTACCCAAAAGCACTTGCGAGGTAGATAGAATTAGTACGAGGATTACGATTTTATTCAAAAATGGTTTTCTATCAATAACTTCCGTTTGAATAACCTCTGACCAAGCCCTTGCAATGGCGTAAAGCAAGACAAATATTACCAAAACTGCCAACATCATGTGCAAGGTCACAACCCCAGGTTTTAAGAAAGAATCAACCACGTATTTACCCAACGCTCCATTTGCTCCTATCAAAATCACTCCTAAGAAAGATAAAATAGTAATCGTCTTATCTTTCTTCCAATAACTAATTGAAGCAATGAATGTTGCGAAGACAATGATTCCAGTTAATGCTCCTAACAAACGATTGACATATTCAATCCACGTTTTAGTCACGTTAAATTCAACTTCTCCGTGCAATTTTGCGGCATAGATTTGCTGATAGTTTGGTGGTAATTGACTGGCTTCGGTTGGTGGAATCAACATACCAAAACACTTAGGCCAATCAGGGCAACCCATTCCCGAACCTGTACTACGCACGATACCACCCGCTAAGACTAACAGATAAACGGTGATGATAGTGGCGATACCTAATTTTCGGAAAAGCATTTTTAGCTAAATTTTTCTTTAAATAATCAAACTTCAAATCCCCTTTAAACAAAATTGAGAATATATTAACCAGAATTTTCTTAGTTAATATATTCTCAATTTTAGAGGCAATTATTTCTTAGTGACTGTAAGATGAATTCTGAGTATCTAACAATCCTTCGATTTCTTTTTCTTTCGCAATCTCCTCATTTTCCTCTGGGAAGTTCGACTCAGGCGTTGCTGAATAAGGAACGTTCTGTGGGATAAAGTCTGTTGCCGAACCTGGCTTGCTGTAATCATAAGCCCAACGATAAACGGCTGGAATTTCTCCCTCCCAATTTCCGTGACCTGGATTCACTGGTGTTGTCCACTCCAAAGTATTTGAGTTCCAAGGATTCTGTGGAGCTTTCTTTCCTTTGAAGATTGAGTACACAAAGTTGATAGCGAATATAGCTTGTGCTGTGAAAGTAATAATAGCCGCAATCGAGATAAACATATTCATATCTACAAATGCCTCCATTCTACCATTTCCAAGAGCTGTAAACGAATAATAACGTCTTGGAAAACCAGCTAAACCAATATAGTGCATTGGGAAAAATACTGCATACACGCCCACAAACGTAAACCAGAAGTGAACATAACCAGCGGTTTTATTCATCATTCTACCAAACATTTTAGGGAACCAGTGATAAACACCCGCCATCAATCCGAAGAATGATGCCGCACCCATTACTAAGTGGAAGTGGGCTACTACGAAGTATGTATCGTGTAAGTTAATATCAAGGGCAGAGTTACCAAGGATGATACCTGTCAAACCACCTGAGATAAATAACGAAACTAAACCAATTGAGAACAACATTGCTGGCGTGAAAATAATATTTCCTCTCCAAAGTGTTGTGATAAAGTTAAAGGCTTTCACCGCTGATGGTACTGCAATAATCAGCGTTAGGAACATGAACACCGACCCCAAAAATGGATTCATACCCGTTACAAACATATGGTGAGCCCAAACGATGAATGCAAGGAAAGTAATTCCCAACAATGAACCAATCATCGCACGGTATCCGAAGATAGGCTTACGAGAGTTTGTAGCAATAACCTCCGAAGTGATACCCAAAGCTGGTAACAATACGATATAAACCTCTGGGTGTCCTAAGAACCAGAATAAATGCTGATACAAAATAGCTGACCCACCGATATTTGGTAATGCTTCTCCACCGATATAGATTTCTGACAAAAAGAATGATGTTCCAAAACTACGGTCAAAAATTAACAATAAAGCTGCCGATAACAATACTGGGAATGATAGTAAACCTAAGATTGCCGTAAAGAAGAATGCCCAAATTGTCAAAGGTAATTTCGTGAATGACATTCCACGTGTACGCAAGTTGATGATTGTACAGATATAGTTGATACCTCCCATCAATTGCGAAACAATGAACAATGCCATACTTGAAAGCCACAATGTCATACCCAAACCAGAGCCTGGCATTGCTTGTGGTAAAGCACTCAATGGAGGATAAATTACCCAACCACCCGATGCTGGACCTGTTTCAATGAATAACGAAGCGAACATAATCACTGAAGCTGCAAAGAAGAACCAATATGAAAGCATATTGATAAATCCAGATGCCATATCTCTTGCTCCAATTTGCAATGGAATCAAGAAATTTGAGAATGTTCCAGAAAGACCCGCCGTTAATACAAAGAATACCATGATGGTTCCGTGCATTGTTACGAGGGCTAAATAAAATTCTTTTTCTAATTTACCTTCCACAATCCATTGACCTAAAATTGGCTTTAACCAAGTCAAATCCATGTTAGGGAAACCTAATTGTAAACGGAAAATAATTGACATAGCACCTCCGAAAAATGCCCAGATGATACCAGAAATCAAATACTGTTTTGCAATAGTTTTGTGGTCTTCCGAAAAGATATACTTTTGAACGAAGCCCAGTTCATGATGCTCATGCTCGTCGTGTGCGTGTACATGAGTGTCGATTGCGTGTAGTGTTTCAGTTGCCATATTGTTATTTTTATTAATTCTTTGTTGAATAGCTAAATTATCTCAATGAAGTTGCTGCCGCTGGTGTCGCACCACTTGCTTGTGTGCTATCAGATGTTGCCGCAGGAGCTTCAATATATTTCTGTGCTTTTGATTTCAATTTCTCAGGAACTTTTGCCAAGTAATCAGGATTTTGAGTCAAAAATGGTTTTTGTGCTTTACACCAAGCTGCATATTCTTCTGGCTCATCGACGAAAACTGTAATTGCCATACCGAAGTGTCCACGTCCGCAAACCTCTGTACAGTTCAATTTATAGTTAAATTCTGAATTACCAGTAATGTAACGCATTTCGTCAGTCGTCTTGTTTGGAACAAACCAAAATTTCGTTGGCATTCCTGGAACAGCATCCATTTTAACACGCTGATAAGGTAAATAAACCGAGTGCAAAACGTCCTGAGCATTAATTTTCAATAAAACTGGAACGCCTTTTGGTAAGTGCATCTCATTGGCAGTGAAATCATCAAAACAATGTTCATCATTAAAATCCATACCCAAAGAGTTGGTCTCGTTGATTAATTTATAGTTATGATTTCCCAATTTTTGGTCGTCATTACCTGAATAACGTACGTACCATCCAAATTGGTGACCTGTCAATTCAATTACAACTGCATTATCAGGAGCTTGTGAAGTAATATCTCTCCATGTTCTCCATCCTGAAAATACCAAAACTGCCATTACAACTGCTGGAATAACTGTCCAAATCAATTCTAATTTGTGGTTTACAGGATAAAAAGCTGCAACTCTTCCTTTCTTATAACGATATAAAAATGGGAACGTAAACAACAGAGCATTTGTAATGAAGAAAGCAACGGTAATTACACCCATCGAAATCCAGAACATTCTGTCCGTAATCAAACCGTGGTCAGAAGCGGCTACTGGCAATAAATCTGGCTTTGAATGCAAGAAAGACCAAGTTGCACCAATTGAACCCAATACTAAAAATACAAGGAATCCAATGGCATTATAGTTATTTGCACCATCTACTTGTGAATCGGGGTCTTGTTCTATTCCTTTGATTCCTTTCGATAGAGCCATACTCTTATTGACAATCATGATTGCCAAAACTAAGAATACTACCGACAAAAGACCTATTAAATATGTCATTTTATTAGCTAATTTTTTGGTTATAAATTCGTTTTTGTAAAACTACCTGACTGAATATTGCAAGTAGCGAATTACTTACTCTTATATAAAAAAACGTTGAATAGAATTGTTTTTAACTAATCACATTTTTTTTGAAATAAGTCGTATGTCGTAAGTCTTTAAGTCGTAATAGGTTTTACTTCAAAAACTAAACTTACGACTTATGACTTAAAAACTTACGACTTCTAAATATCGTGGTGAAGTGCCTCTTCTAAGAATGGGTGATTTTTTGCAATCAAAGAAGCTTTTGTCAATTGAGTCGAAACTACATAAACAAATGCAGAAGCAAACATTGCAACCATTCCAAATTCTACTAAACCGTAACCTCCATGCTTTCCAACTGTTCCTGGCATAATCATTTGGTAGAAATCTAAGTAGTGACCTACGATGATAAAGCAACAACAGATTTTCAAGAAGATTGGTGTACGTTTTGCATCACGAGACATCATCACTAAGAATGGGAAGAAGAAGTTGAAAAATACGTTCAATATCTCCGTAGCCTTATAAATTTTGTCGTGTCCTTCCCAACGCTCTAAGAAATAGATTGTTTCTTCTGGGAAGTTAGCGTAATAGATTAACAAGAATTGAGCAAACCATACATACGTCCAGAAGATTGAGAACGCAAACATAAATTTACCTAAGTCGTGTAAGTGGTTGAAGTTTACATATTGCATATAACCTTTGTCTTTCAACAACAAAACGGTCAAAGTCAAAGTGGCTAAACCTGTTACGTGCCAAGACGAGAACATATACCATCCGAACATCGTTGAGAACCAGTGAGTATCAATTGACATAACCCAGTCCCAGGCTCCCATTGAACTTGAAATACCCATCAAAAGGATGAAGATTGTTCCAATTTTTACCATTTGGTAGAAATTTTCAGTACCACCTTCTAAGTCTTCTGCCAATGATTTCTTACGCATCCAGTTCCAAAGCAATAACCAACCCACAAAGAAGAAAATCATACGACCTAAGAAGAATCCTTTGTTCAAATAGCCTGATTTTCCAGCGATGATTTTGTCATAATGTTCACTTCCTTTATCAGTAATTCCTTCGTGCATCCAGTGGAAAATTACATCTCCTTTGAATAAGAATACTAATAATAAAACTGAACCAGAAATAATCAAAAATGGAGGGAATGCCTCTGCAACACGCTTCACTACTGACGACCAACCCGCTTTTGCTAAATATTGAATAGAAACAAAAAACATTCCGATAACGGCAATACCTGTGAAATAAACACCGTTTAACCAAAGGTTTGCCCAGATACGAGTTGTCCAGTCATAAGCGGCTACGTGATGAGATGCAGCACCACCTGATTCGTGAGAACCATGTTCTGCGGCAGCTTTTGCTACGTCATGTCCTGCACTACCGTGTTCTGCAACTGCATGAGCGGCATCGTGTTCGCCACGAGATAACAAATAGATTCCGACAACAAGTGCTACTAATCCAGCTAAGAAAGCATAAATAACTCTTTTGCGACCTTCTGCCGTGAACTCAAAATGTTCTTCGACATTAGATGGGGAAAAATGTGAATGTCCCGCCATTGTATAATTTGATAAATTAAAATTTCGTTTATTTAAGTATAACAGGTTTCTAACCTGTTCGTTGTATTTCATTTACAGGTTAGAAACCTGTTATACAAAAAGCCCTAACAAAAACTAAGGAGCTTGTTGCAACTGATGTACATAAAGCACAATCTTCCAACGGTCAGAGGCTGAAATCTGTGAACCATGAGCCCACATACGTCCTTTTCCGTGTGTGATAGTGTGGTAGATGTGTCCATCATTCAAGTTCTTCAAAGCGTCTGATGAATAGATAGGTACACCTTTATACATTTTGGCAACTAATCCATCTCCTTTTCCAGTTTCACCGTGACAGTGCTGACAGAATCTTTCATACTGTAATTTTCCAGCTTCAAGATTTGCTTCTGTTGGTTCAAAAGGGTTAGTCAATAAGGATTCTGATGAAGCCATATCTCCTGATTTGATAGTACGAGCTGTCAATTCTGTTTCTAATAACGTTCCGTCAATAGAATCGCTTTTTGCTTCTTGTCCGTAATATTTACGTGGAACTGTACCTTTTACTGGCAAACGCATATTCATTCCGTAAGGATTGATATGGTTTGTGTCTCCTTCCGATTGAGAAAGAGGCTCATATCCAACAGAGTGATACATATTTGGAGCAAATTCTGTACCTTGATCGTTATGTTTGTCTTTGCAAGATGTCATCGCCAAAGCAACAACTCCTGATAGCATAAGACTTTTTGTTTTATTGGTAAACATAATTTTTGATTATTAGTCGTAAGTTATGTAAGGTTTTAGGTTTTAGGTTTTGGGTTTTAGTAAAAGATTAAGATTAAACTCATCAGAAAATACTAACACCTAACACCCAACACCTTTCACCTAATCAACTAAAATTGTTTAACATTTACTTCGATTGCACCTGATGCTCTCAAAATGGTTTCGATTTCTGATTCAGACTTTTTATTCTTAGCCATGTTGATTGCCATAATAAACTTATCGTCTGTACTTCTCAAATCGAATGTTCTTGGTACTTTACCGGGCCACAAGCTGTTTGAAACTAAGAAAGTTCCAACCATACCAAAGGCTGTAAATAATACTGTTCCTTCAAAAGATACTGGAATAAAGTCTGGAAGAGCAAAATAATCTTTACCTCCAATAATCATAGGCCAGTCGAAGTACATGGTGTAGCTAATTAAAGACACAATACAGATTAAACCTAAACAACCAAACATAAAGGCTGCAATTGGAATGCGTGTACGTGGGTGTCCGATGGCTACATCCAATCCGTGAATTGGGAATGGAGTATAAACTTCTTCAATTTTTACGCCACTATTTTTCACTTCGGTAACGGCAGCGACTACTTCCTCATCATCGTCGTAAACTCCTACTAAATATCTTTCTGTTGAATCCATTTTTTTTGGCTTTCGGCTGTCGGCTGTCGGCTTTCAGCAATTGTATGTCTAACCCTTGAAAAGTTGAATTATAAAAGGTTTTATTTGATAATATTTGTTTGGGCTAAAAACCGACAGCTGAAAGCCGACAGCCGAAAGCCCACAGCTATTAATGTACTGTTTCTTTCTCTTTCTCTCCTGATGCCTTTTTCTTGAAAGGATAGTTTGTTGAAACACCTTTCATTACTGATTTCACCTCGAACATATTGATTACTGGTAAGAATTTAGCAAACAAGAAGAACAAAGTGAAGAATAAACCAAATGAGAAAATATAATCACCAATGTCAAACATCGTTGGCGTAAACATCGCCCAAGATGATGGAAGGTAGTCACGGTGTAATGATGATACGATAATTACAAAACGCTCGAACCACATACCTACGTTTACGACTACTGACAAAATGAATGATACTAAAATACTTGTACGAATTTTCTTGAACCAGAATAATTGAGGAGATACTACATTACAAGTCATCATCATCCAGTATGCCCACCAGTAAGGACCAGTTGCACGGTTAATGAAACAATATGATTCGTATTCAACGCCTGAGTACCAAGCAATAAAGAATTCTGTTAAATAAGCAATACCTACAATCGACCCTGTTACAGTGATGATAATGTTCATCATTTCGATGTGTTCAATTGTAATATAATCTTCTAATTTGAATACTACACGAGTAATCAACAAAAGACTTTGTACCATTGCAAATCCTGAGAAAATCGCTCCTGCCACGAAATATGGAGGAAAGATTGTCGTGTGCCATCCTGGGATAACAGACGTTGCAAAGTCCATAGATACGATTGTGTGTACAGAAAGTACCAATGGAGTTGAGATACCCGCTAAAATCAAAGAAACGTATTCGTAGCGAGCCCAAGTTTTTGCTGAACCTGTCCAACCTAAACTGAATGCACCGTACCAGAATTTTGACGCTTTTGTTTGAGCTCTGTCACGGATAGTTGCTAAGTCAGGCACAAGACCCATATACCAGAATACTAATGATACGGAAAGGTATGTCGAGATAGCGAAAACGTCCCAAACCAAAGGAGAGTTGAAGTTTACCCACAACGAACCGAATGTATTTGGTAAAGGTAATGCCCAGTGAAACAACCACGGACGACCCATGTGAGCCAAGATAAATGAGGCAGCACAAAGTACGGCAAAGATGGTCATCGCTTCCGCAGAACGGTTAATTGATGTTCTCCATTTTTGACGGAATAATAATAATACGGCTGAAATAAGCGTACCAGCGTGACCGATACCTACCCACCATACGAAGTTGGTAATATCCCAT
Source organism: Cytophagales bacterium (assembly GCA_013298125.1). GTDB lineage: Bacteria > Bacteroidota > Bacteroidia > Cytophagales > Spirosomataceae > Arcicella. The sequence continues at coordinate 97,740 of JAAFJP010000018.1, forward strand.
GCCCAGCCTACGGTTTTATTCAAACCCCAAACGCCAATTCCTTGCCACCAAGTGTAGCCTAAGCAAAAAGCACCATAAGCAAATACCAAACAAGAAACCCCAAAAGCGATTTTCCACTCTTTGGTAGGTTCTCCTTCTACTTGCTTACAAATATCATTTGTAACGTCATGATAAGATTTACCGCCTGAAACAAGGGTTTCTCTTATGGGTGATACTACGTGCGACATATATTTTTATATTTGAAAATTTTAAACTAAATCTATTTTCTTTAATTTTCAATGCTCAATGTTCAATATTCAATGTTCAAGTAAAAAAAAATTAACCTTGATAATTGAGCATTGTTTATTGAAAATTATTACTGGTATCTCAATTAAGAATGATGTGGTTCAGCGTGTGCTTCTTCTTTCACAACCTTCTCTTCTTTATTACGGATTTTTACTAAATAAGAGATACTTGGTTTTACGTTGATTTCTTCGATAACTCCGAAAGCACGTCCTTTCTTCTCATTTGCTAATAATTTCGAAATTGCAGTGTTGCTATCGTTCATATCTCCGAAGGTAATCGCATCAGTTGGACAAGATTGAGCACAAGCTACTTGGATTTCTCCGTCGATTGGTCTTCTCTTCTCTTTCTTCGCTTCTAATTTACCCGCTTGGATACGTTGAACGCACATTGAACATTTTTCCATAACCCCACGTGAACGAACTGTTACGTCTGGGTTAATCACCATACGACCTAAATCGTTGTTGAATTGGAAATCATATTCATCTGTTTGGTAGTAACGGAACCAGTTGAAACGACGTACTTTATATGGACAGTTGTTGGCACAATAACGAGTGCCGATACAACGGTTATAAGTCATTTGGTTCAATCCTTCCGTAGAGTGTGTTGTTGCTAAAACTGGACAAACAGTCTCACAAGGAGCATTGTTACAGTGTTGGCAAAGCATTGGTTGGAATACTACCTCTGGATTTTCAGAAGCCTGTTCTAATCCTTTTGCATCTTCAACGTCGGCATCAGAAGAATAATAACGGTCAATACGCATCCAGTGCATCTCACGACGGTTAATTACTTCTTTACGACCTACTACGGCAATGTTATTTTCAGCATTACAAGAAACCACACAAGCCGCACAACCTGTACACGTGTTCAAGTCGATGACCATTCCCCATGCGTGATTGTTATATTTGTGTCCGTTCCATAATGAAACTCCTTCTTTGCTAATTTCTTGCTTATTTCCGTTTTCAGCATTGATTTCTACTTTGCCTTCTGCCGTAGAAATTGATGGTCTGAAACGTCCAGCTTCCACATTTTTCTTATAAGCACTCAACACCGTTTCCTGAACAACCGACTCACGAGCCATTACGGTATTGTGAGTTTGTGTACGAGCAACTTGTGCTGTTTCACCAGTTGCTTTCACTTGTACATCACCTGTGTTTGAGAAAGCAATATTTCCGTTGATAACAGAAGCTAATGGATAAGCATTTACACCAACGCCATTGGCTGATTTACCTGCCTTTGTACGTCCGTACCCGATGGCGATTGCCACGGTATTGTTTGCTTGTCCAGGTTGAACTAATAAAGGTAATTTTACAGATTTACCATTTACCGAAACCTCAACTTCGTGCGTATCTAATTCTATTTCTTGATCAACTCCTAATGCTTTTGCGGTTGCTAATGAAACAGTAGCATAATTACCCCAACAAGCCTTAGAAACTGGCTCTGGACATTCTTGCAAGAATGGATTGTTAGCTTGTGAACCAGTACCCATTGTTACTTTTTCATAAATCGCTAATTCCATTTTGTCAGAATTTGCTTTGTAGTTCTTCGATATTGAAGAAACTGCATCCGCTAAACCTGTTTGTGGAACGTTGAATGCTGCACCTGCACCTGGCTCATAGATACCATCATGCAATACTTTCGACCATGCTACTTTTCCGCCCAATGAACTTGTCCACGCATTTTCGAGATACGTAGCATAGTCGGCATCAAGACCAGACCATTTCAATAAACTTGATTGAGCTTGACGAGTTTTGAAGATAGTTGAGATAGTAGGTTGCGAGAAAGAGTAATGTCCTCTTTTTGGCTCTGCATCGTTCCATGATTCTAAGTAGTGAGAATCAGGCGTATTATATTTACAAAGTGACCCTGTTTCGTCAGCACGGTCATTTGTTGAAATCGTTAATCCAATTTTAGCTAATGCTTCTCCTAATTCCGCTCCACGTGGGTGGTTGTAAACTGGATTTGCATTATAGAAAATCACCGCTCCGATTTGTCCAGCTTTCGCTTCGTTGATAAACTGAGTCATTTCAGCATCAGAACCTTGACGGTAATTTACAGGAGTACCTGCATCAATTGTAGCACCATAAGCTCCCAACATAGCGTTGATAGCAACTACTACGGTTTGAACGGCTGGGTCATTTGAACCTGAAACTACTAAGGATGCTCCTTTGGTAGCCACTAAATCTGCCGCAGCTTTGTCTAAATGGTCAATCTTAACTGAGGCAGAAGAGATAGTTGCTCCACCTGTTTTACTTGCAATAGCATTATAAAGAGCCGCCACTACTAAACCTTCTTGTGATGGTTTGTAAGTTGAACGATAGTCAGCGTTTGCACCAGTGTTTGACATGATTGTCTCGAACTGATAATGACGTGACATTTCTTTATTACCACCTTCGGCTGAATTTACTCTACGGGTTTTTGCCCATTGTCCAGCAAATTCGGCTGGTGAAATCCAAGAACCTAAGAAATCAGCACCGATTGAAACGATTGTTTTTGCTTTGCTGAAATCAAAACTTGGCAATACACCTCCGTTGGCATGTACTAAACCTGAAACAGAGTTTGCATCGTAAGTAACTAATTTTGCGGTTGGGTATTTAGCAATAAAATCACCGATTACTTTTTTAGTAGTTGGTGAAAGGATGGTATTTGATACGATTCTGATTTGACCACCACGAGCGGCAATACTGCCTAAACCTGCGATAATTTCTTTATCAGCAACATTCCAGTCTGCGGCTTTACCACCGATGGTTGCTCCTTTTAATTTTTCGTTATCATAAAGACTCAATACAGATGCCTGTACACGAGCCGATAATGCACCTTTACTTACAGATGAAGCTTTATTTCCTTCAACTTTGATAGGACGACCTTCACGAGTTTTTACTAATACCGAAGCATACTCACCACCATCAACGAAAGTAGATGCGTACCAGTTGGCAATAGTAGGTTCTACGTCCTCTGGTTTGTTCAAGTACGGAATGGCTTTTTTGATAGGGGCTTCGCAAGCTGCCAATGCTACGGCAGACACACCAAAACCTAAGACTTTCAAGAAGTCACGACGAACAGTATTTGTTCCGTCGATGATTAATTCTCCTTTTTCATCAGCAATCGGAGCATCGCCAAATTCACGATGTGCGTGTTTGACAAACTCTGAACTGTTTGTTAATTCCTCAATCCCTCTCCAATATCGCTTTGTATTATTTTCCATATTTGTAATATGATTGGCTTTGGGCTGTCGGCTTTGGGCTGTCGGCTTTGGGCTTTTTTTAATATCTGTTTTTAAGTAATCGATATTTTATAATCAATACTTTTATTTAATTAGTTTTTTAACTTCAAAGCAAATGTTGTTCAGCTGATAGCCGACAGCCAAATGCCGAAAGCTAAATTAATAGTGGCACTTTGAACATTCCAAACCACCGATGTCTTGTACCTTCATGTTGCCTTTATGCTCTGTGTTGTGCAATTCTACTAACTTATCGTAGTACGCATTTCCTTTTGCATTCACCTCAGTTTTTCTGTGGCAATCAATACACCATCCCATTGTTAAAGACGAACGTTGTTGAACAACCTCCATTTTAGCAATTTCTCCGTGGCAATTTGTACATTCTAAACCTCCAACGTTTGTGTGTTGAGCGTGGTTAAAATATGCCAAGTCAGGTAGGTTGTGTACACGTACCCACTGGATTGGCTCGTCTTTTTCAAGAGAACGATAAATTTTCTGAATTTCAGGAGATTCACGCTTGATGGCGTTGTGGCAGTTCATACAGATATTCGCAGAAGGAATATTTGCACCTTTTCCTTTGTAAACGCCTGTGTGGCAATAGTTACAATTGATTTCGTACTGTCCAGCGTGAAGTTTGTGAGAGAATTGGATTGGTTGCTCAGGAGCATATCCTTGGTGCATTCCGATTCCGTAAGCTGAATCAAGCGTTGCTTTTCCGATTAATAAGGTAATCAATAAAGCTGCACCTGTTTTGAAAGCACTGTTTGAAGCTAATTTCTTTCCGTTTTCAGCGATTCTTTGTAATAAAGGAATCTTTTGTGCCTCCGCAGATTCAGGAGAAACCGAAGCTAATTTTGTAAGACTTGAAACGATTGATAATAAAGCAATTAATACTAATACCATCACGCCCAATAAGGCAATCAATATATATTGCATCATTCCACCGTTTGAAGCACCTTCGGCAGGAGCGGCAGCACCAGCAACTGGGGCAGCACCAGCGACAGCAACAGGAGCGACAGCTTGTGCATCAATATAAGCAATTACACTTTTGATTTGTGCTTCTGAATACCCTGGATAGGCAGTCATTTGTGCTTTGTTGTATTTATTGTACAAATCAACAGCATATTTATCACCAGAGGCAATAACAGCTTGTGGGTTGTGTACCCATTTCACAATCCAGTCAATGGGTCTTCTTTGGCTAATACCTTTCAGACCAGGACCTACCACTACTTCATCCGTTACGGCGTGACAAGTGGAGCAATTGTTTTTGAAAATTTGTTCACCTTCGGCGGTGTCTTGTGCTTTCACACCCACGACAGAGGCAAAGAAGCCCAGAATCATGGTAATAGCAACAATCTTCAAGCGTTTGATGGTTATCATAATCGTTTTATTACAGAACATTTATATAAAATTATGCTAATTAAATTCGGCAATATGATAAAGAATAGATTGAGTTTTTAATTGATGAAAAACAAATTTTTGCTTAAAAACTCAAATTTTACCCTTTTTCGGGTTACAAAAGTACGATTGGAAAAATTATGAACCAATTAAATTTTTGTTCATTTTGATTAAAATTTCCTTATAAAAGAACTATTTAGAATTTTTCTAATTTAGGGAAACCTAATGTTTTTAATATACTTAGATAGTATTGGATAATATTAAGAATGGGATTTAGAGGGGATATTTGTTACAAAAATACAAAAGGAATGAATACCAATGTATAATTTTTGCGTAATGTTAGAAGGTTTTGTGTCAAAAAAATGTTTTGGGATATACTTCAAATTTTGATAAAATGTTTTCTCTCTTAATGCTTAGCGGGATTAATTATTGTGTGAGATGGGTTTATAAAATATGTGTAACAAAATAGTAACAAAAATATCGTGGATTTAGTAAAAGAGGGAGGATTTTGAAATACCTTAAAATAATTAAAGCCCTGATATTCAGAGCTTTAAAGTATTCTAAAATAATAGTAGAGGTCTCGAGCGGATTCGAACCGCTGTGGAAGCTTTTGCAGAGCTCTGCCTAGCCACTCGGCCACAAGACCATCTTATGTAATTGAATGGGTTGCAAAAGTAATGCCGTTTTGTTTAGAATCAAAGAAAATTTGGAAGTATATATGTAGAGTTTGTATTGATTTTTTATAGAAAATGCTTTATAAAACTGATAATCAGGTGATTACAGAATAAATTTAATCCTAAAAAAAACGTCCTGCCAACCGAAGTCAACAGGACGTTTTTGTATTCTCAGAGAATTAGACTACTCAGCCGCTTTTTCAGCTTTTGCTTTCTTATCTAATTTCTTTTTCGCTTCTTCACGAGCTGAATCTTCCATTTGTGATTTCAATGCTGAAAGTGCATCTAAATCTCCTAATGTTGATTTCTCGGCAGAATCAGCTAATTTCTGTACGTCCTTAGCTGTTTTCTTTTTCTCTTCTACGATAGCCTCTTCTTTCGCATCGTTGTATGTACGTACATGCGACAATTGAATCTTACGATCTTCTTTGTTGAATTCAGTTACTTTGAAGTCTAATTGCTCACCAACTTCAGCTACTGAACCATCTTCTTTCACTAATTGCTTCAATGCTGACGAACCTTCAATTCCGTAAGGCAATTCCAAAGTAGCTCCTTTGTCATTTTTCACTGTCACAGTACACTTGTGTACTGAACCTACTGTGAAGATTGACTCAAAAGTATCCCAAGGATTTTCCTCTAATTGCTTGTGTCCAAGAGCTAAACGACGGTTGTCTGCATCAAGTTCCAATACAGTAACGTCTAATTTATCTCCAACTTTCACAAACTCAGATGGATGCTTGATTTTCTTAGTCCAAGACAAGTCAGAAACGTGTACTAAACCGTCGATACCTTCCTCTAATTCAAGGAATAAACCGAAGTTAGTCAAGTTACGAACTGTTCCTGTGTGCTTAGAACCCAAGGCGTAACGAGCCAACAAGTCTTGCTTAGTCCAAGGATCTTCTGTCAATTGCTTAATACCCAGTGACATCTTGCGTTCTGCACGGTCAAGTGTCAATACAACGGCATCAATCATATCACCTACTTTCAAGAAGTCTTGTGGGTTACGCAAGTGTTGCGACCAAGACATTTCTGAAACGTGAATCAAACCTTCAACACCTTGTGTGATTTCAAGGAAAGCACCGTAATCTGCAACGTTTACGATTTTACCTTTTACCTTAGAACCGATTTCAGTTGTATCTGCCAAAGCATCCCAAGGATGTGCTTGTAATTGCTTCATACCCAACGAGATACGTTTCTTGTTGTCGTCGAAGTCCAAAACAACCACTTGAATTTTTTGATCCAATTTCAACATTTCTTGTGGGTGGTTGATACGTCCCCACGAGATGTCAGTAATGTGAAGTAAACCATCAACACCACCTAAGTCGATAAATACACCGAAGTTAGTCATGTTCTTGATAACACCTTCCAATACTTGTCCTTTTTCAAGGTTAGTAAGGATTGATTGACGTTGTTGTTCAAGGTCTTTCTCAATCAATACTTTGTGTGATACTACTACGTTATCGTTAGCGTGGTTGATTTTCACCACTTTAACTTCCATTTTCTTACCTACATAGATGTCGAAATCACGGATTGGCTTCACATCAATTTGTGAACCTGGTAAGAATGCCTCTACACCATAAATATCCACGATAAGACCACCTTTTGTACGACGTTTCACGAAACCGTCAATGATAACGTCTGCTTCAAGAGCATCTTCAATGCTTTTCCATGCTGTCATTACTTTGGCTAACTTACGAGAAAGAATCAATTGACCTGATTTGTCTTCTTGGTTTTCTACGTAAACGTCCACTACGTCGCCCACTTTCAATTCGGGCATATCTCTAAATTCAGAAGTTGGCACTAAACCGTCAGACTTAAATCCGATGTTTAGGATAACTTCACGGTCAGTAATCCCTACGACCGTACCTTTTACTACTGCTTTCTCCGTAACTACATTTAAAGTTCCTTCGATAAGAGCCTCCATTTGAGCTCTTTGCTCGGCTGAATAACCTCCACCGATACCTTTTGTGCCGACTAAATCCCAGTCGAAATCTGCTAATTGATTAGCCATATTGTTGAGTAACAGCCCTTTATACATCATACGCCTCGGGCAAAGGGCGAAGAATTTAGTGAATCCCTACAATTGGGGGTGCAAAGATACGGATTTTTGGCTAAATAGTTGAAAATGAGAGCATTTTTTTAGGTAGAAATGAGGTTTAAAGAGAAAAAGCCACCTCAAATTAAATTGAGATGGCTTTGGAAATAAAAGTTGAATTGAGGTTAATCTACTTTTACTATTTTTTTCACTTCACGCTTTTGTGAGGATTGTAAATTGATAAAGTAAGTTCCTACTGGATAGTGTTTGATGTCTAATTCTATTGAATTATTACCTTCCTTTCCTATGATATTCTTCAAATCCATACTTCTACCTTGGGAGTTATATAGATTAATCCATACATCCTCAGCACTTTCAAGAGAGAAATCTACGGTTACTTTTCCGCTGGTTGGATTGGGGAATACGTTGAATACCTCGCTGATTTCATTGTTAGGAGAGCTAATTCTGTTAGAGGTTCCGTAAGTGAATGGACATGACCGCAAAGCTGGATTTGCCACCGCTAATTCAAAAGCCGCTTGTGATAATTTTGAACCTCCTGGATTAGGACTGGTAGAAACGTATGTTAACCCACCTTCTTTAACTGCAAATAATATTCTACCATTAGCATTATCCCACGCAAACCAGTTACCTGCTTGCCAAACACTTTGCCCAAAATCCCAATACTCCCATCCGAACGGATTATTTGTTTGGCGAGGGCATTTAGATGTTGAGATTCCATTAACTGTAAAAGGAAACCCATTAGGTGTTGTACTATTACAAGTGTTAGGGCGGTTATCACAAGGTGCTCCCGTTAAGTATAGTTTATAATCTCCATTTGTTAGAGCTGCTCCAATACTAAAAGTTGGGTCATTTCTTGTAATTTCCTCACTACTCGAAGTTGGATAAAAACCTTCTCTTACAAAAACATCATTTTGAGTCTTTATTGTCCATTTCATACGATACATATTGCTGGCATTAAATACAATACCAAGATTTGCATTACCACCTGCAAGGCTGTAGGTTGCACTTGCAACGTTGAAAGTACCGTTAGCACAAGATATTTCACCACTTGTTCCAGATTGTGTTACAGAAATAGTCTGCGATACGCCACTTCCAGATACAGTTATTGAACCTGTTCGAGGAGAAGATGTTGAACTGTTAGCCGTAACACTAAGTAAAATATTACCGTTTCCACTTGTACCAGTTGAAGTGTATGTAAGCCAAGGTTGGTCAGAGGTAACAGACCAAGCAATATTTGACGTGACACCTACATTAAGGGTATTAACATTTTTATCTGGAGACCAAGATGTTTGACTTAGAGTTAAACTGTTACCGCTAACATTACCAAATGCGGGAATAGGACTACTTGTATTTTTAAAGTTTCCACTCATATCTATTATCTTATCGCACCAAGCATTCGCTAAGTCCGTCAGTCCATTTGTATCAAAATGTGTTCCGTCAAATCTGTTTCCTATGTTATCTGTGTTTGGACCAAGTGAGTTATTTGATTGTTGGGAAACGTCATTTTGAGCGGAAGTAATTGCTGATTTTGTCGTAACACCATTACTAATGCTTGCTTGAGAGATAACCCATGGAACATTTATACTTACTCCCATGCTTGCTTTAATATGAGTCCTTGATTTTGAAATTAGATTCTCTAAGTTCGATTTGTAAGTCGAATATGTTGTTCCTCCAGCTCCATCTCTTTCTCCTTGGTGCCATAAAATAGCTCTAACACCATTGTATTTTCTTGCGTCAAATAAGTATTTTAAATTATAATATGGATATGTAGTAATAGCATCTACTGAGTTTTGATAGTATTTGCATACCTTGTTACCATCTGCGGCAGTTGACCATTCTTCAATAGAAGTATCTGCCCATCCTGCTTGAAAAATTGCAACAGGTACGTTTAATTTATTCACTAATTTTTCTGCAAATAATCGCCAATGTGACCTGTAACTACTACTTGGGTCATTTCCATTTTTACCTCTTGGAAAGGATTGATTACATAAACTGTTGGGTTGACTACAATCTGGACAATTTGTTGAATTCTGATTTGCTAAAAATACTGAAGTCTCATCCTTATTATTTTCAAATTTTACCCAACTGTTATACGTTGCACTTGAAGCTGGTTCCGTAATACTTCCTACTCCAGTTGTATTTGATTGACCTGCCACATAGAAAACCTCTCCAACGCCCATTATTTTTTCTGGGGTTACTACACCTGTGTTATCTGTTCGTCTAAATTTCACTTTAAATAGACCTCCTGGTAACGTTATTTTAACTCTTTTATAATTACCTCCAATCCCAGGATAAGCATCACATGAATAAGTTGTCCAGTTCATGTAAAGATTTGGGGTGTTATTCCCCACACTGTATTGTTCAACGTAAGCCTGCACACTCGAAAGATTTGAGTCATTGAAATTTATCCCAAGCTCTAAATCAGCTCCTTGCCCAACTCCTTTTCGCTGGAAAACTGCACCATCACTACCAGGCAAGGCAATATTTTGCCCCAAAGCCAAATTACTGATAAACAGTAACGACAAATAAATAAATAATTTTTTCATACCAATAAATGTTTGTTTAAGTTAAATGAGTTAAAACTAAATTCCTTAACATCTTAAAAGATTAGGTTTTATACTAAGCCTTCTTAAAGTGAGGATTCAAAACTACCCACCTTCCATACATTTCTCCAACCGACAATTCGGTAATCTTGACCGACTTCTCGGTAATAAATTTTTAACGTTAAAATGTTTTTTATACCGTTTGTAATTTATATATTTGAACCCACGTTTACATTTACACTAATCTCTAAATACGTATATTACTTTAAACAACACATTCTATGTTAAATTTTTCTATTGCCCTCATTAGAAATCGCCAGAAATTAAACCTCACCCAGGAGCAAATATCTACTCGCATAGGTGTTCCACAAAGCACTTATCAAGAATGGGAAAAGGGGCGTTCTCCTAAGATTGATTACTTGCCTAAACTGAAAGAAGTGTTGGGCTTGAAGAGTGTTGATGAGCTGCTTGGGATAGATATTTCTTACCCCAATATTCAAAGCTCCTGAGAAGTTAAAATTTCTTGATGGTTATTCTTCATGCTTGTTAAAATTTTAGCAAGTATGAAAACTTAGTGCTATACTTTCACCGCTTTCTTCACAAAATATCCTAAGCCCAAAATTGACCCACCAATCAACCCTAAAATCAAAATCTGGGAGATATTGCCCTCGCTTGGATGTTCAATTAATCTTTGTATTTCCTTTGCTTGTGTGCCTATCCATATCGAAAGGATGGTGCGGGGAAGCATTCCGATAAATCCTGCCGTGAGGAAATTACGTAGTTTAGTACCTGAAAAAGAGAATAATACGTTGGTGACGGCAAAAGGTAGTACGGGCGAAAGTCGGGCGAGGAGAATAATTTTGAATTCGTCTTTTTGTAGATTCTCTAAGACTTGTTTTACTTTGGGTTTTTCAGAAAGAATATTCAAAAAACGTCCTCCATCAATCATTTGGGCAGTTTTATAACCCAAAAATGAAGCAATCCAATAACTGAGTGCAAGGGGTAAAAAGGCTTGCCAACCTAAAAAATAACCACTCAATAAGGCAATAAATGTAGTGGGTGTTAGGGCAAAAGCCATCGTGAAACAGGCAATAGTGAAGGCTATAATCCAGTTTTGGAAAGTAAAATTTTGAATATTTAATTCATGTGTAATGACCCAATAACTAATTGAAGAACTCGCAACCAAAGGCATTAATCCTAAGAAGAAGGTGTAGAGGATGGTGAAGGTATTTTTTTTTAGGAAATTGAGCATGAGTTAGTTGTTATCTGTTATTTTTTATCAGAATTCCAAAGATTTTCTACAATGATACAAACTGAAAAGGAATTCTATAAATATTTTTTGATTCACACAAAATAAATTCGTAGGTTGTAACATCATTTCATAAAATCCACAAAATCTACCTCATGTTCTCAATCAAAACTCCTACATTTTTCCTACTACTTTTTGTTTTTTCATTCAAGACCTTGGCTCAAAAGCCCCTTCCAATTGAATTTGGCAATATTTCGATGGAAGATTTACAGATGAAAGTCTATCCCAAAGATTCATCCGCCGAGGCTGTTGTTCTCTGTGATTATGGAGATTATTTTTATACTTTTGGAGATTATCCCAGTGCCAATTACCGTCGCCACGTCCGAATCAAAATATTGAAAAAAAGTGGTTTTGACAAAGCAACTATCAAAATTCTATACCGTGAAGGCAACGATAACAGATTCGAGCGTATTCGAAATCTCAAAGCCGTTACCTACAATTTAGAGAATGGTGATATCGTAAACTATGCCTTAGATGAAAAAAGTATTTTTGATGAAAAAGTAAACAAAAACGCTCATTTTCAGACCTTTACACTCCCACAAGTACGTGAGGGTTCAGTGATTGAGTATAGTTATGAATTAGAATCTGGTTTTTGGTATGACCTCCGTACGTGGGAGTTCCAGAAAGATATTCCTGTGATTTGGAGTGAATTGAGAGCAAAAATTCCAGGGTATTTTGATTTTAATTTGACCTTTCAAAGCCAACGTCCCTTGGATATTAACGAAAATGTTCAAGGAAAAGACAATTTTATGCGGGGTAGTATTCGAGACCCATTCCTTGAATACCGCTTTGTGATGAAAGACATTCCAGCCCTCAAAGTTGAACCTTTTGTAACAACGGTTGAAAATTTTAGGTCAAAATTAGACTTTGAATTAGCCGCAACTTATTTCCCCAACCAAATAAAGAGAGATTACTCACAGACTTGGGAAGCCCTGAACCAGACCCTTTTGGAAAATGAAAGTTTTGGCAAACAAATCAAGAAATTTGATGCCGCCGAGGGCATTGCTAAATTGTTGAAACTCCAATACAAAGACACGCTCTCAATCGCCAAAGCCGCCTTCAAACATATTCAAAACACGATGCAGTGGAACGACGAAGCAAGGGCTTTTACGGGAGATGTGAATCTGGATAAAGTCTATGAAAAACGCATCGGAAATTCTGCCGAAATCAACCTAATGCTCGTGAGATTATTGCGTGAATGTGGCGTAAATGCTAATCCGTTTATCCTAAGCACTCGGGCGAATGGACGAGTGAGCGACTTGGTTTTATTGGACAGATTCAATTACACCATCGCCCATATTACGTTAGACGGGAAAGACGTATTTTTGGATGCCAGTAGTAGCTTAATGCCATTTGGAGTGCTTCCAACCCGCTGTTTGAACGAAAGAGGGCGATTGGTAGTCAGAAAAAATAGCCGTTGGATTGCCATAAATCCAGAGCCAGTTCGCAAAAAAATCACGATTATGGACATGAAAATCAACACCGACCAAAGCATCAAAGGTACAAGCAAAGTTTCGTATTTTGGACACAATGCCGCTGATTTTAGAGCAACGGTTATCAAAAAAGGGAAGGATACTTATCTGACTGATTATAAGAAAAATAGACCCAACCAAACCGTTGAATCTCTCCAAATCATCAACCTCGATTCGTTAGAAGATTTGGCAGAGTTGGAAGTAAAAACCAAGTACAACGAAGCCTACACCATCGCAGGAGAAAGACTGTACATTTCGCCCATGCTCGGACAAGGAGAAGAAAGCAATCCTTTCAAGGTACAAGAAAGAAAATACCCTGTTGATTTTGGCGTGCCACAAGAAGAAACTTTTATCGCAAGCTATTCAATACCAGATAGTTACGTAGTTGAAGAAATGCCAAAACAAGAAGTGATTAATTTGCCAAATAACGGAGGAAAGTTCTTGTTTTCGTGTAATGTAGAGAATGGAATCTTGAAAATATCCAGTAGAATTATGCTAAAAAGAGCCATTTATTCCGAAGCTGAATATCCTTCATTGCGAGAGTTTTATAACAGAATTGTGAGCAAACACGCTGAACAGGTGGTTTTGAAGAAGAAATAGAATCGTAGAGGCGAATCGAATTCCAATGCTGTCAATTTAAGGTTTTACTTTTGTCAAAATGTATTTAATAACCCCGTTTGAACGCTGGTAGGGTTTTGAACCCTACCAGCGTTAGTCGGAAAGATTTCTTAAATTGACAGCATTGGAATCGAATTCGCCCCTTCAACACACACTCAATTTGGCAATTTATCTCTAAAATATCCATAAACCCAAGTCCCCAAAATGGCTGAAAACAACGTTACCGTAATCACCCCAAAACCACTCCCAATCTGAGCAAAAAGTGGACCTGGGCAAGCACCAGTAATTGCCCAACCAAAACCAAAAATTAGCCCCCCATAAATCTGCCCTTTATTGAAAGTCTTGGGAGCGATAGAGATTTTTTCTCCTGATAATGTTTTGATATTCAATCGTTTAATTAATTGAATAGAGATAATGCCAACGATCACAGCCGTACTAATTACGCCATACATGTGGAAGCTCGTAAGTCTAAACATCTCTTGAATTCTGAACCAAGAAATGATTTCGGATTTGACGGCAATAATGCCAAAAAACGTTCCTGCGAAGATGTATTTTAAGTTATTTATGAAACTATGAGCCATGAGATTAATATGTTTATATTGTCAGAATTTGGATTCGCCAGATTTACAGATTTTGGGGATTGAATTAGGAAAGAAATAATCCTAAAAATCCATTAATCTGACGAATCCAAATTCAGACATTTAAAGTGTCAGTAAAAAAGGTAAAATCAACCAAGTCATCACAAAGCCACCGACCATAAAACATATCGTGGCAATCAAGGATGGAACTTGTAGATTCGACAAGCCCATGATGGCGTGTCCAGAAGTACATCCACCCGCCCAACGAGTTCCAAAACCCACTAAAAATCCTCCTAAAACCATAAAAATGAAGCCTTTGAGGGTAAATAGGTTTTGAAAATTGAATAAATCTGTGGGCAATAACCCCGAAAAATCTTTGATACCCAAAGCCGCTAATTCTTGTTGGGTTTGTGGATTAATCATAATAGCATTTGGGTTTGAGAGCAAAGTATTTCCAATAAATCCACCCAAAACGATACCTGCCACAAAAAACAAATTCCACGAATCTTTCTTCCAATCGTACTTGAAAAAATCAATGTTGGCAGGAATACAAGCCGCACAAACTTGTCTGAGTGTTGAGGAAATCCCGAAAGATTTATTGCCCAAAATCAATAAAATTGGGACGGTCAAGCCTATCAAAAGACCCGAAATTGACCAATGCCAAGGTTGGCTTAGAAGTTCTAACATTGTTTTGTGGTTTTGGTTAAAAATAATTCTCAACTGCAAACTGAAACTGAGTCATAAAAATCTCTTTGAAAGCCGAAACATTATTTAGCTCATAAAACATCAAAACGGCTTTTTTGTATTCTGTCGGATGAACACTTCTGTACGACAGTGGACAGGCATCATGATTCATCAAAATAGCATTGCCTGTCAGTCTGGCTGTCCTTTTATTTCCATCTTCAAATCCTTGAATATAGCTTAATAATAAAATGGTCAGGAAGGCTTTTTCAAAGAAATTTTGTTTCATATTTACCAAATCACAAAGTCTTTCTAAGGCTTCTTCAATCAGAAATTGATTCTCGGGAGGTAAATATTTTGTTCCTGTAATCCGCACAACTCTCTTCCGAATATTCTTAGCAATACCCATTTTTTGGGAAACCAAAGTATGAATATCTATAATTTTACTGATGGATAATTGCTCGTAAATGTCCCGATTTTCAAAAGTATAATTGATGGCTGTTTTGTGATTTAGCAACATTTGAGCCTCTTCTTGGGTGTGATTATTGGCACTAATATTGAACCGTAGTAATTGCTCGGTATCTAACAAATCATAAGTATTTCCTTCAATTTGGGCTGATTTCCACGATAATTCAATCATCAATCGTTCAAACTCCTTGGTAAACTGGCTCTCAGAAAGTTCGTTTATTTTACCTCTGTATTGCTCATTCAAATCGTTTAGAAATTTGAGTTCTGAATCGTCAAAAACGTCTATTTCCTTCAATCGGTCAAAAACGTTCATATTGAATTTTTCAATGATGCGTCTGTCGTCAATTTCTGTTTTGAAATAAACCTCTTGGTCTAATTTTACAGTAGATAAATTTCTGAGATTGATGGTATATTTCAGACTCGGACCTTTGCCCTCTGCATTGATATAGCCTTTCTTTTTAAGGTTTGCCAATTCCCGATTCAAAGTGGGAATTGAAACCGTATTAATAAGGCGTTTTTGTATTTCAGAAATGGCGATTGAACCATTTTGAAGTATAATCCCGACTATTTCAAGTTCTCTTTTAGTTTGCATAAGTATTTTTATCCTATCACAAAGGTATAAAAATCCTATCAAGATGATAGAATTTTGTGTTATTTATGATAGGATAACTAATAATCCTACCCCTCCAAAATTCCAGTCCCCGCAATCGCCCCAAACCCACCTTGAATATCCACTACATTATCATAACCTCTTGATTTCAAGATACTTGAAGCCACCATTGAGCGGTAGCCACCTGCACAATGAATGTAATTGGTCTCCTCTTCGTCAAATTCCGTCATCAATTCCGAAATCTGAGCTAAGGGAATATTCTCCGCTTCTTTGATGTGTCCAGCTTCAAATTCGGTGGTTTTTCTTACATCCTTTATTGTCAAATGATTGTCGTTTCGGTAAATATTTGCAAACTCATCCGCTGTAATTGATTCCACTTCATCAATCTCCTTTCCTGCTATTTTCCAAGCCTCAAAACCACCTTTCAAGTACCCCAAAACATTATCATAACCCACTCTGGCAAGGCGTTTTATGACTTCTTCCTCACGTCCTTCATCTGCCACAATCAGAATTTCTTGTTGAATATCTCGCACAAGCGTACCTACCCACGGAGCAAAATCTCCATCAATGCCAATAAAAATAGACCTTGGAATAAAGCCTACTCTAAACATTTCTGGCTTGCGAGTATCTATCACAAGCGTATCAATCGTATTCGCTAAATCCTCAAATTCGTTGGGGTTCAAAGGGGTCAAGCCACGCTCCATAACACCCGTAACATCCTGACTACCAGACTTATTCAGTTGTACATTCTTCGGAAAATAAAAGGGTGGTGGAGTTAATCCATCCGTCACAGCAACGATAAATTGCTCCTTCGTTTGAGGCTGCAAAGCATAATTCACCGCCTTCTGATTGCCCAGGGTATCAGACCTTTCCTTCGACATATTTTTGCCACAAGCCGACCCCGCCCCGTGTGCAGGATAGACGATAATATCATCCGCCAAAGGCATAATTTTAGTTTGGAGAGAATCGTACAAATGCCCCGCCAAATCCTCCATCGTCATTGAGCCATTTTGGGCTAAATCTGGACGACCCACATCGCCAATAAAAAGCGTATCTCCCGAGAAAAGATTGGTCGCTTTTCCGTTTTCGTCAAACAACAAAAAACAACTCGACTCCATCGTATGCCCAGGCGTATGCAAGACTTTTATCGTAACATTCCCTAACTTAAACTCCTGATTATCAGTGGCTATCACCGCCTCAAACGTTGGATTAGCTTTTGGTCCAAAGATGATGGGGGCGTTCGTTTTTTGGGATAATTCCAAATGTCCAGAGACAAAATCAGCGTGAAAATGCGTCTCGAAAATGTACTTTATTGTAGCATTATTTCGCTTTGATTTTTCGATGTACGAATGCACCTCACGCAAAGGGTCAATGATAGCTACTTCCCCCGCCGACTCAATATAATATGCCCCCTGAGCCAAACAGCCCGTATATATTTGTTCTACTTTCATATTTTATTTTCTTTGAAAAGTGCAAAAAGTAAAATTTTGTACAGTCTTAAATGGTGTCTCGTGATTTTCGTTAATACACCTTATTTTTTCAAAATTTCCTTTAAACTTTTCAGTCATAGATTCTTCTGAATATTGCTTGACTTCTAAACCACTGCATTTAGTTGGACCTTGTTCTGAGAATGTTCCAACACTTAAAAAACCTTCATTTTTGATGTTTGATTTGGCAATAGAAAGGTACGTGTCAATCTGTTCATTTTCTACCAAAAAATGAAACGCTGCACGGTCATGCCAAACATCATACTTTTTAGTATTATCTTGATATTCAGTTATATCCGAAACAATCCATTCAATTTTATGGGCAGATTCACCTAATCTTTTTTTTGCTTTTTCGAGAGCCTTTTCGGAAATATCCAAGACCGTAATTTGTTCAAACCCATCTTTTAATAAATAATCTACCAAATAACTATCTCCCCCGCCAACATCAATAATTTGAGCAGTTTTGGGTAAATTTAAAGACCGAATAAACGCCAAGGAAGTAGTAGGAACTTCTTGAAACCAACTTACGTCTGTAAGGTTTTTGGTAGAAAAAACATTCTCCCAATGCGATTTTTTATTATTTTCCATTCTTAGAAAAGTTAAAAAATAGTTCATTACCTTCTCTCGGTTTTACCGAATTATAACAAGGCTCTAAAAGATTGATGTTGAAATCGTTTGAAAACAAACCTAAATACTCTTCCCGACTCCCTCCAAATGGTGGATTATTCGGAAATTGTACGCCAAAAAGTAAACCTACTAATTTGCCATTTTGAGTTAATAATTCACTCATTTTCTGAATATATTTTGTCCGTAAATCTGGATTTAAGGCACAGAAAAAAGTTTGTTCCAGAATCAAATCATATTCGCCTGTGTGTGTAAAGAAATCAGCACAAATGATTTTAATATTTTGATAATCAGATAGATACGAATTCATTTTTTCAACTGCCAAAGGAGCAATATCAATCACCGTTACGTCTTGAAAACCCTGTTTCAATAAATACTCAGCCTCGTATCCACTCCCACATCCTGGGATTAAAATACGAAGATTTTTATCGGTCAATTGGTCGATGTATGCCTTTAAGGGAGGAGAAATTGTTTTCAAATCCCAAGACGTTTCTGCCGTTTCGTAACGGTTATTCCAGTAATCTTTTGAGAGAAATTCAGTCATTTTTTTGGTTCTTTTTGAACACGGATTTTATGGATTGGACACGGATAAGTATTTTAAAATAAAATCCGTGTCTAATCCGTAAAATCCGTGTGCCATTATTTATTTCAAAATCAATTCTTTAATCAAAATCCAAGTACCCATCACCAACGTAAACCACCCAAAGGCAGGTTTTAATTGTTGATTATCCAAACGTTTTGAGAGCGTTGTGCCAATCACGACTCCAACAAGAGCCAAGCCAATAAATGTTCCCAGAAAAGTCCAATTAATGTCATGTTTCCCTAAATCACCTGTAAAACCAATTAATGAATTAATAGCAATAATCATTAACGAAGTTCCAACGGCTAATTTCATCGGGAGTTTTACAAAATTGGTTAAAACTGGAATAATCAAAAAGCCCCCTCCTACCCCCACAAAGCCCGTCAGTGTGCCTACAACCAAACCTTCTACGAAAATCAGGGAATAATTAACTCGTTGCATGGCTTCCGAGATGGTATCAACTTCCTGCCTTTTTCGAATCATTGACCGTGAAGCCAAGACCATCAAGAGAGCAAAAGTTATCATAATCAAGGCGTTTTTGGTCAAAATAAAATCTCCGAATCGTACAATTTCATCAGGAATCAAAGGCATAAGAAACTTGCGAGTGGCAAAGACCATCAAAAACGATGGAAACGAAAAAAACAAGGCAGTTTTAGGACTTGCCAATCCTTTTCTAAGATAATTGCCCGAAGCCACAGCTGAACTTGTACCCACAATCAAAAGCGAATATGCCGTTGCCAAAGCTGGGTTAATTTTGAAAATATAGACCAAAACTGGTACGGTCAAAATAGACCCTCCACCACCTAATAAACTGAGTAACAGCCCAATACAAATCGCCAGAATGTAGCCTATTAAATCCATAGATTAATATTAATATATGATAATGTTTTCATATTTTGAGATAAAAAAACTAATAATTACAATCGCAATGCTCAATACACTCAATCAGCTTCATTACCTCACGTTCTTTCAAAGAATAAAAAACGTTTAATCCATCTTTTTCAGAACGCAAAATGCCTTTCAATTTCATGTTAATCAGGTGGTGAGAAAGAAGAGACTGTTCACATTCCAAAACCTCACAAATCTCATTAACCGAGAGTTTTTCGTTTTGAGAAAGCAAATCCACAATCGCCAGACGAGTGGGATGAGCAACGGTTTTCAGAATAAAAGCCGCCTTTTCGAGTTTCTCTTTATTGATTTGGTAGGCTATAGTTGCCATTGTGAATTACGATTTTAATTTCGTTTGCAAATATATGAATATACTTTCATATAACAATATAGTTTAAAACAAAAAGGTTCATTTTGGAGTATTAACATTAAAAATTACGGATTAAATGAAAGTACTTCCAATAGTTATTTTGCTGAAAATCAGCATTTTATTTCAAGAATTTAGGCATACTATAAATTTAGATGAGCCCTCACCTTACACGAAATTTAATATCGAACTAAAAGGTGAAAAATACGAAAAACAGCTAAATTTCAGAGAAGGACTGATTTTGATTTACATTCCAAAGCGAAAAAAATACGCTTATATGGACGCAAATGCCAATGTGGTCATTCCTCCCCAATATGATGAATTTCTATGGTTTGGCGAAGGACTTGCACCCGTGCGTAAAGGCAAAAAGTGGGGATTTATTAACACAAAAATGGAATTAAAGATTCCGTTTTTGTATGACGAAGTCGGGCTTTTTCACGAAGGAAAAGCGGATGTGAGGATTGGTAAAAAATTGACTCAAATAGATATGTCTGGAAAAATAGTAAATTAAAAATATAAGGGCTTGATTATCAAAAAACTACTGATAATCAAGCCCTTATATTTTTATACTATTCTTATTACAAATATTCGTTGGCAAATAGTTATGTCATTTGAAAGCGGAACTATCTACTATTTGGCGGACAATATAATTTTGAGAAAAAATGCCTTTCAATATCCATAGCGAGGGGTTTAAACCCCTCGCTATGGATATTGAAAGGCAAATCCGCCAAATAGTAGATAATTCCGTTTGAAAGTTAAAAATTTATTTTTAACTATTTAATAATCAACTACTTATGAAATATTTAACTTATTGACTTAAAACTTAACTACTACTACGCTTCCATCAAATACGCCTTAATAAATTCATTAATATCTCCATTCAAAACTGCCTCAGTATTAGAGGTTTGATAATCTGTTCGGTGGTCCTTCACACGTCTATCATCCAATACATAACTTCTGATTTGTGAACCCCATTCGATTTTCTTTTTACCCGCTTCTACCTCTGCACGGGCGGCATTGCGTTTGTCAATTTCTATTTGGTAAAGTTTTGATTTTAAGATTTTTAAGGCAACTTCTTTGTTCATCAACTGCGAGCGTTCTTGTTGGCAAGCAATGATAATTCCCGAAGGTTTGTGAGTTAAACGTACCGCTGTTTCTACCTTGTTTACGTTCTGTCCACCAGCACCCCCCGAACGGAAAGTATCCCAACTAATATCGGCTGGATTAACGTCAATTTCAATCGTATCGTCCACCATTGGCGAGATATAAACCGAAGCAAAAGAGGTATGACGACGTGCATTTGAATCAAAAGGTGAAATCCTCACTAAACGATGAACGCCATTTTCAGATTTCAGGTTTCCGTAGGCATATTCGCCCTCCACTTCCATCACAACAGATTTGATACCAGCCGTATCGCCATCATTATGATCCACTTCTCTGATTTTGAAACCATTTTTTTCTGCCCACATAATGTACATACGCATGAGCATACTCGCCCAATCCTGTGACTCTGTACCTCCTGCACCTGCATTGATTTCGATGACGGCAGAAAAATTATCGCCTTCATCAGACATCATTTTGCGGAATTCTAATTCGGCTAATTTTTCTTCTAATTTTACCCCCTCTGCATCTACTTCTTCTTCGGTTGCCTCGCTCATTTCGTAGAACTCCCAAATCGTTTCGAGGTCGCCCATCAATTGATTGAGTTGGTCGAAACCGAGCGTCCAGAATTTTAATTCCCGAATTTGTCGCATCGTAGTTTCTGCCTTTTTAGAATTCCCCCAAAACTCAGGGTCGAGCGTTACTACTTCTAATTCTTCAATCTGAAATTTCTTGTTATCGTAGTCAAAGATACCTCCTCAAAGCCTCTACTTTGGCTTTCAGGTCATTGAACCTGTCTTTTGTCATGCGTGAAAATTGTTTTTATGTCGTAAGTTTTATTCGTAAGTATATTTAGGTTATGCTCACTTACGACTCGTGACTTTATAAATACGACTTTTATCTTACAAAGATAACCAGAAATTTAGGCTTAAATCTCTTTTGAAAAAACGATTACTTTTAAAAATATTATAATTAATTGATAACCAATAAGTTAATACAAAATATCCATTCCTAATCCGCAATCCCTAATCCCGAAATCCCTAATCCCCAATCCCCAATCCCGAAATCTCACAAAATATCTATTCTCTATTATCTATACACTATCCTCTCAATGATTATCTTTGTATAAAAATTGTATTATTCCCTTAAAAATATAACAAAATGGCACAAATTTATGATTTAATCGTGATTGGTTCTGGTCCTGGTGGATACGTTGCAGCCATTCGTGCTTCTCAATTGGGCTTGAAATGTGCAGTCGTTGAGCGTGAATCTTTGGGTGGTATCTGTCTTAATTGGGGCTGTATTCCTACCAAAGCATTATTAAAATCTGCACAAGTTTTTGAATATATCAAGCACGCTGCCGACTACGGAATTACAGTTTCGGAAGCTCATGCCGACTTTGGGGCAGTCATCAAACGCTCTCGTGGCGTGGCTGATTCGATGTCAAAAGGCGTTCAATTTTTGATGAAAAAGAACAAAATTGACGTTATCATGGGTAACGGCAAAGCCTTGAAAAATAAGAAAGTTGAAGTAACTGCCAACGACGGAAAAGTAACCGTTTATGATGCCAAAAACATCATGATTGCGACGGGTGCAAGAGCGAGAGCCTTACCAAATATCCCGATTGATGGTGTAAAAGTTGTAGAATATCGCAAGGCAATGTCCTTAGAAAAACAACCTAAATCAATGGTTGTGATTGGTTCTGGGGCAATTGGCGTTGAGTTTGCCTACGTATATGCGGCTATGGGAACGAAAGTAACCATCGTAGAATTTATGCCAAACATTGTGCCAGTAGAGGATGAAGACGTGTCAAAAGAATTGGCAAAACAATACAAGAAAATGGGCGTGGACATTCACGTAAACTCATCAGTTGAGTCTGTCGATACCAAAGGAGAAGGTTGTAAAGTTTCGGTGAAAACACCCAATGGCAATATCACCATTGATTGTGACATCGTACTGTCTGCGGCTGGGGTGATTTCAAACCTTGAAAATATTGGATTAGAAGAAGTAGGCATCATTACGGACAAAGGTAAAATCTTGGTCGATAAATGGTATCAAACCAATATTCCAAATTATTACGCCATCGGTGACGTTACGCCTGGACCTGCCCTTGCACACGTAGCCTCGGCGGAAGGTATTATTTGTGTAGAAAAAATTGCGGGACATCACGTAGAGGCTTTGGATTATTCTAATATTCCAGGTTGTACGTACTGCACACCAGAAATCTCTTCGGTTGGACTTACCGAAAAGAAAGCCATTGAAGCGGGTTACGAAATTAAAGTAGGTAAATTCCCTTTCGTAGCCTCTGGAAAAGCCACTGCCGCAGGAGCAAGAGACGGTTTTGTGAAAGTAATTTTTGATGCAAAATACGGTGAATTCTTAGGAGCTCACATGATTGGTTATAACGTTACAGAATTAATTGCAGAAGTGGTGGTAGCTCGTAGATTAGAGACAACTGCCCACGAAATCATGACTGCCATTCACCCTCACCCAACCATCTCAGAAGCCATCAAAGGAGCAACTGAGGCTGCTTATGGTTGTGCGGTTGATTTGTAGAGAGTTTTGATTTCTGTTCATGAAAAATCCCCTTCAAATGATTTGAAGGGGATTTTTTTATGCCATGATAGTTTGATATTTTACTTCCAACATTCCAAAGAGCCTTTGTATTTGTTCTAAGAATTTTTCATTGATATTCTTTAATTCTCTATTTTCTTGCTTCAATTCTTCTATCATTGTGGTATAAAGTTGTTTCTCTTCATCGTCCATTGCTCCTTTATAATTAATTTCCTTAATCTGTTTAAAATTATTCCCAACCACGACTAAATTGCCCTCATGTTTCAACAAATCTTCCGAGTTAATTCCAAGAGCCTTGACAATTTTTTCTAATTGGTCTGGGCTTAATTCTTTTTCTTCATTTTCCATACGGCTACATTTTGATTGTGAAATTTCTAAAATTGGGATTAGGGCTTTTTGAGGTAATCCAAAGATGGTTCTAAAATCTTTTAAGGTTACTCGACCTGCAAATGTAGACATTTTTTGTAAAGTGTTCATTGTGTAAATGTGAGTTTATAGTTAACAGCTAATTTTCTGAGGATAAATGCAAAATTTTTACACAAATATAAAAACAATAGAATGTCCTCCAAATATTTTTTATGAATATTAAATTCAGTTTTGTGAATAAAATATTCAGTTTTTATTCACGTTATGCAGCGTTAAAGGTCAAAATTTGGGGGTATAAAATTTCACAGTTAAACCCAAATACACAATAACATGAAAAAATCAAACATTCTTCTCGTGATTATCACGGTTGCTCTGCAAGGCTTTTTTGCTTGTAAATCTGATGATATATCACCCCAAACGCCCTCATCGTCACTGAGTAAGCAAGCACAAAAAATGGTCATAGAGAACAATTTAGTGCAAATCACCCAACCCACCGATGCCAAAAACATCACTTATCTGAAAGACCTCACAAAAGCCAGTCAGTTTTTTCAGAATTTGAAGACCAAAAGAAAAGACTTATCGAATAACGAAAAGCAACAAACTGGGCGAGTAAGCAACGAAACCGTTTTATCATACGGATTTTTTACTTTTCTCAATGGAGACAAAACTAAGATACACTTCAATACTCACCCAGAGAGCATTGGAGAAGTAATGAGTGCTGACCTCAACGGAGAAGCCTTGACGTTCACCCAGGGTGGTAATTACGTAGAAATGTTGAAGTGGGGAGTCCTTGCAATTCCCAATGATTTAGGCAAATATCAATACTATTATGCCCCAATTGCGATTTACAATACTGTTTTAACGGATGGCGGATGGTCGAGTGTCCAGTTGTTAAATCAGTCTGAGCAAGCCAATTTTGAAGGAGAAGGTGGCACTTGGCAGGAATTTTATGTTCCAAAACCTTATCAGTTAGGAAACGATTTGCCTGCAACTGACCCCTGGATACCCCAATTACCAGAGAAAAATTAGTCATTTTTTTTCATCTTTAAATTTTGAAATCATGCAAAAAATGTATAAAATTGTAATGATGTTGCTCCTGTTAGCAACCACGTTCACTCAAACCCAAGCACAAGTAGCGAATTGCTGTGCGGAATGTCAAGCTGATGTAAAGGCTATATCCGACAAACAAGTTCTTTTAGAAAAAATAGAAATACCCAAAGGCTCAGTAATGACCAACGGGAGTACCAACGTTTATGTAAGTTACCGCTCAGGGGATTCACAAAAATTTTGGACAAACCTTGCCATTGCTACCGCAGGAATAGCCGTGAGTACACAGTTGGGGAGTAGTAGCACACCCATCACCGCAGGGGAAAGCCGTACACAAAATAGTAGTGTATCTCCCGCCATACCCATGGCGTAAGTGCAGCATTGATTCCAAGTATCTGGAAAAACCGACCACGAGGTGTACCAGAAGCAGGGTTGTACGTACAACATAGAGACATCAAAGGGAATCTAACTCAAAGTTGGGAACAACCCATCAGTAGCGAAGCCAAAAACAGTGCAGAGCTTTTAACGGTGGCTATTGAGAAACCGCTCTCAGAAGGTTCTTTGGAGGTTTATTTACAGAATGGTAGTAAGAATGAGGTGTATTATTGGGGTTTGCAGACGGTAAAAAATGTAGAGGTGAATACACAGATAGTGACAAAACTATTACCTCCAAAACCTCCGAAAGACCCAAGTCCAAGTGGCGGTTGTGGGGAAGGAAACCACAGAAACGAAGCTGGGGAATGTAAACCAGATATACCACAAGTAGGCGACACAGATGTGTTTGATGGAGGAATTTGGGAATGTATAGGTGTAGATCCAAATAGTGGTGGCAGTATGTGGAAGAAAATAGGAGATTCTCCCTCTCAAAATACTGGCGGTGATAGTTTCTGGATTAATAATGATAGGTCAGGCGGTTCTGACTATCGAGGCTCATACGGAAATGGTAATTACTATACGCCTACGGTTGATCCGCCGATTGGATGGGGGAATGGGAGTGGTAATAATGGTGGAGACCCTGAAAAATCTCGGTGTATTACCTGCAAAAAAGCTGTACGTGAAGCACGAGATATTGAGAGAATTGCAACCGCCTCTGATTTTGTTACAGATTTAGGAGTCTGTGTTGTAGAAGGCGTTGGTTTTGGAATCGGAGTTGCTGCTGTACTGGCTTGGATGGAGGTTATTCCTGGATTTGGCACGGCAGCACATTTGACTGCAATTGCATTTGCGGGTAGAACTTTTGTGATAGGGTGTGCCATAAATAAAACTATTCAAGCTGCTTCAAGACTTGCTACTGCTGAGGCGGCTTATTATACAGGTTTACAGGATTGTGGTAATGCTTGTCCAAATCCATAATGACGTTACAATTAAAATTTTTCTGGGGCAATTTTTATAAATTTTAACAATAATCAGATGTCTTATTATAAAACGATAATTATATCAACGATTCTTCTGCAATTCATATGCTTTAACACAATTATGTTTCTGTACATGAAAAAGATTTCTAAAATTAAATGGGAAGAGATAAATTTAAGTGTTAGAATAATGTATGTTTTAGTAGGTATTCTCTGTATATTTTTTCAAATTTATATTACAGTTAAAATTATATTTCCTTTATTGCCATAATTGATTATTGATTATATCTTGATTTACTTTTGGATATAGTTGTTTTTATATCCAAAAGTAATTTACCCCCTAAAAACTCCTTAAAATGAAAAAAATAATTATTATACTATCTTTAATTACTTTCTGGATCTCTAATTCATATTCTCAGATGGTAAACATAAATATAAGCATAGATTCTCTCAGGAAAGTAGGTACATCGGAAACAGAATACGGCTTAATTATAACACAAAATAATGAAACATCTTCAGATGTGTTGTTATTAAAGAAGATTCTAAACAAATCATATCTCCGAATATATGTGAAAGGTAATGATGAAAATTATAAGGAAATCATTTACCCCAAAGACTTTCCATACCCAAAGTTCACCTCAATTAATGATTCTTTAAAATCGTATTTGATAAAAAGTGCCAATGATTTAGAAATATCAAAACTCTATCAAAAATATATTAGTCGATTACAAGAAAAATCAAAGAAAATACAGGAAAACTCTAATAAAATACTTATTTCAAATCAAAGATTATCTCCTATTGAAATAGACTCAGTGATTTCTTTGAATGCTGAGATTGAACAAATTTATGGGAAAGGAGTTACTTTATTTTCATTAAGACCTAAAGCGGAAAACTTGCTGGATGAATTTATCAATATTAGCTTTTTATCAAAAGGTGAATATAAAATCATATTAGATTTACCTGAATATGATTTTGATAAAATACAAAAAATAAATCTTGGTAATAAAACCTTAATTAAGTAGTCATTCAAATTTAAACGACGTTTTGAATTGTGTAAAATGTTTGATTTCGTTAAAGTCAATTTTGAATTTTGAACCTACTTGATTTAAGATTTCTTCTACTGCATTGGTTAATATTTC
>JAAFJP010000019.1 GCA_013298125.1 Cytophagales bacterium
TTATCTTGGAACGTAGTTTTCACCACCGAAGCATTCGGATTTGTAATCACATAGGTATATTTCAATACTTCATTTTGTCCTGCGGTAGCTTTGTTTACCGTTTTTGTTACGGTCAAATTAGCCTCTGGTGAATTAGCAATTATCGTTACAGGCGTTGGATTAGTCGCTCCTACTTGGTTCGGGTCATCAGACAAATAGCTGTTTGAACCTACCGTAAAGGATGCCTGATTATTCAACGTACCTGGTGCAGTCGCAAGGGCTGCTGCATAAATGTATGACGTACCAGGAGGGACTACCATACCCGTAACACTCATATTTTGTGTATTTCCGTAAGTATTTGCAGAAGTAAATGTCATACCTGTCGAGAGTGTACTATCTATCCAAGTCAATCCCGAAGGAAGATTATCGGTAAAATTGATAGTCTTATTTGCACAGTCTAAGTTATTAACGGTAAACTTATACGTTATCCTTTCGCCTACTTTTGGTTTGGCAGTCGTAACCGTTTTGTTAATATATACATTGTCGGCAGCGGCTACCTCTGGAATGAATGGTTTACAAGTAATATCAAGATTCGAGATTCTGATATCTTGATAAGTTTTGAAAGGTAAACCTCCATCTTTTGAATATTCTATCACAATCTCATCAATCGGAGACTTGAAGTTTACATACACACGTCCTCTTTGTGAAATATCCCACACGCCCGTTGTTGCACTTACCGTATTACCCGTAGCGGACAAGGCAGTGTATTGAGGGAATGAGAATACTGGATTTACAGCGGCTCCGCCTAATTTACCAGTTACTTTTACTACGTCTTTTCCGAAATAAGCATCCATATCAAAAATCTCAAACGATACTTTGTTGGCAGCTTTATTCATTTTGATATTTGTCGTAATCACTTTTGTACCAGCGGCATCGTATCTTGGAATAAATAAATGCTCCCACCAATATTGACCTACTGGATAGAACGTTGGTAGATAGATAGCTCCGTTAGGGTCTGTGATATTGACGATAAATTGTGTATCGCCAATCGTCGATGTTCTGGTTTTTGTACCCCAATTCCAGAAAGATGGTTCGTTCCAATCATAGATTTTATCACCTGTACAAGCATTAGCTGGTGGAGCTGTGCTTCCTGCAAAACGGAAGTATTGAGTTCCTGTGAAATTGTAATTAGTCTCGTAGTTTCCACCGTTTAAAGTCATTGGAATATTACTGAATGACGTAAAACCAGCATCACTTGACACCTGCATATAAACGGGCATTGTGTTGTTGAATCCATAAGAACTCAAATCAGCACTTACTTTTGTTGATTCTACTGTACCTGTCTCAACTGACTTCCAAACTCTTGAAGTATAGTTAGTTACCGTTGAAATGGCTTCTGTACATGGTCCACCTGGTGTAAGAGCTGTAAGTGTTCCGATAGCTCCGTCGTTATCACCAATCACCAAAAGTGATTTGTCTGTATCAAACGTTCCTGTATTTGCTGAATTTGTTGCCGCTATTTGATTATCAATACCTAATGTAATCAAGGCATCTGCATAAACTGATTTTGATTGTTTCTGATTCAAACATGAAACATCATCACGACCAATTGCCGTTACTCGGTTGTGGTAAGTACCATTGGTTGCATAATTCCAAATAACTGTACCATCACCCAATACATAATTTCCTTCTACGATAGCTGCATTGTTATTTTCTGTATCAAGCGTGATACCATATTTTACCGCAAGATATGACTGTACTTTTTGTCTTTCCTGAACTGTTAATTCTCTTGAATAATGTAAAATCTCAGACATCTTGTTGTCTGGCATACCATAGACAGTACCACCACCAACGGTTAGGAAGTTATAAGGAACAAAAGTACCGATGAGTCCTTTCCCTGTTTGTAGAACCTCATTACCATTATGTCCTACCGAGGTAGAACCCGAACTGGCTACGTTTGAGGCACTATAAATGGTTGGTTCGTTCGTAACGATTGACTTGTTATCGTTCACACGGTTATAAATACTACTTGGTGAAACTGCTGCAAAAGGGGCTGAAATATAGTGTAAACCTACTTTATTGAGTGCTGTTATGTTATAACCCAAGCCCCAGTTATGGGTTCCTCCATCGGCGTTATCGGCACTCGAAAATCTGATAAAGTGCGTATAATCTCCCTTTGTTCCATAATGATTGACCACTCCAAAAGTTGTATGGTCAGAAGAATAATTACTTCCTGTAACCGCTTGGTGAAGTCTATCGCTTCCTGCAAAATTGATGTAAGGATTATAGTTACTCAAAGCATCTCCGTCTGAGAAAGTTGGACGTAACGTTGAAGTAGCTTGTCCAAGTGATGGGTTATTTCCTCCGCCATCAGCATCTGACCAACCTGTTACAGATGTTCCTGATTTGGTAACATTCATTGCTGGATTTAACCAAAAATCAAGTCCTGATGCAATACCTCCTGGTGCTGCTGCAAATGCTCCGAATGTAAAATATTGACCTGATGTCAAATCAATAGTAGCCGTATAATATTCTACGCCACCGATGGTTTTTAGAGTCATCGGAATCAATTGGTCGCTACTTGTAATGGAATTATCTCCACTCACAATCAAATGAGGATTCGTTGAACAAGCACCAATGGCTGCACGACTTATAGCAACCTCAACCGTTCCAACTGCTCCCGTTTCTTGTACTTTGAAAATACGATTCATACGGTTATTCATCCCATTGAAAGCAAACGGTGTTGCAAAAGCCGCTGATCCTGCATCACTTCCCCACATCATGGCTGAGTTGTTAGTCAATGCGTTAGCGTTTGAAGCATTGTCATTAGCAAAAAGTACATTGGAAATAGCTACCATACTCGATGAACTACTGGCAGCTTGGCGTTGGTCTATCAAACCGTTATCATCTCTGACAAGCCCAGCGATGTTATTATTAAAACCTGCATTGGTCGCAACACTCCAAATAGTTGTTCCATTTGATAATTTATAGTCAGTAGAAGCACCTGCTACGCTTTTTAGTGTAATACTGTATTTTAGAGCTAAATAGGTGCTAATACGCTCACAATCAGCTGCTGACAGATAACTATCAAACATTAATACTTCGTTGATGTCTCCTTCAAATTCTTCCGTACCTGTACCTGCACTACCTGTCCAACCGTCATAACCGATGGTCAAGTGAGGAGTCCAAATAGACGTGGCGATTCCAGTTTTAGCTTCCTTTTGTCCATTCAAAATAAAATCAACTTTATCGGCTGCATTAGAAATATTTGTAGCTGTATTGTCATATATCCCTAACCCAAAAAATGCGTTAGAGCCTTTCACAGTAGTGGCATCTAAGGCGGATATTTCGTCAGCACCAGCCGAGAAATTATATCTATTCAGTTTCCCCGAATTTGTACCGTCCTTTACGATTTTTAAACCGTACTCAGAGGCATAGGTATGGTCGTTGTCTACTCCAACTAAATTACCTCCATCACCTTTCTGACGAGCCACCACAAACCACGTTGCCTTGGGTGTAGTATTTTGAGTAAAGTTTGTACCCGTAGAAGCATCTGCCCCTGGCACAGCTATTCGAGAACGCACATAACTGGTAGATGAAAACCCCGTTAAATAAGGATAAAAGTTATGCTCGGCATTGGCAGTTCCCACCACAGCCGTCCCAAATTGTTCGAGGTTACGAGAGGCATTGGCGGGGGTGTTTGTGAGCAAATTACCCACCTCAGCCCTGTACCAGTTTCGAGCGGCTGTGGAAGCCCCCCCAGGATTTTGAGCGGCTGCGTCAAATTGTAAGACAACTGATAGAAGAAGTATGGAAAACACTCCCATAGATTTTCTAAAAGAATGCCCTCTTCTCAACTTTTGTGGCTGAGAAATTTCATCAATCTGTATCAATGATGATGGAAAAAGTAGCGGCTTTTTCATAAACATTTAGAAATTTATGCCCTCTTCCCCAAGATAGGCGGTTGTAATATGTTATCTCCTTTGGGGAAAAGGAATTTGTGTAATGGTAATTTTTGGATTTATTGAAAGAACGTTTTGGATAAATCTTATCCCTTGTGATATTCAAAATACCTTTTTAAATTCGTTTAGTAATTTCGAGAATAAATACCTTTAACTATCTTGCTAACTTTGTACTCGTTTTAATCGTATAATTAATAATTAATCAAAATGGATATTCAACAAAAATCATTTAGAGACTGTACTTTGAAGTTCTTGGAAAAAACTTTTTCTTTGGAAGAACTTGATACATTACCTGCTCTCGATGCTTGGCTTAGTGCCTCACATGAATCTTCTGATTTTGAAACTACCCATCTAATTTATTTACGCCAAATCTTAGATTTCAATGTTCATGATTGGAATGAATACGAATTAGATTCACACTTTATCGGTCCTGTTTTCACCTTAGCTAACTTCTCTTCTAAAAAATTTAATCATTACGTACAACGTCCTATTAAAGGAATCGTTGAAGGTATTGAACTTTCGGGCAAACCTGATGGCATGATTGCCAGTGGTCGCCGAGAGCCTGAGCTTCCTTTTTTTGCTTTCCAAGAGTACAAACGAGAACTTGATCCCGAAGGTGACCCTGCTGGACAAACCTTAGCTGCCATGTTGGTCGGACAAACACTTAATGAGAACCGTTTTCCACTTTATGGTTGCTACGTTGTGGGTAGTTTTTGGTATTTCATGGCACTTGATAAAAATGAATACGCCATCACCAATGGTCTCAATGCTTTGACGGACGATATTTTCAAGATTTTTACACTTCTAAAAACCTTGAAAGACAAAATCACTGAATTGGCTATTTAGCATGAGTGAATAATGTTACTCACTCATGCTATCATTCAAAACTCTCTCATTTTATTAATTCACCCCAGGGGCAACATTCCCTGCATTACAAGCTGGCGGACTCACCGTTACTTTGTAAGTCGCTATCTGACAAACTGGCGTTGGTGATGCCGAATCACAAACCTTCACACAGAAGTAATATGTTCCTGCTACCGATGGCGTAGTGTATGAATAGGCTCCCGTTGTGCTATTTATCGTTAAATTACTGCTTGCTGGTAATTGTGCCGTTGCTCCTGCTGGTGCTACACACGCTGGGTCTGTATTTCCATTTGAATAGGTGATTGCTCCTGTACCTCCTGCTGGTAATACATCCGTTGAAGTTGTACCTGTAACGGGAGTATTTACTGGCTTAGTCGTTGCAGCTGGTTGAGTAATAGTCAATGGATTTGCTGCAACCGTAACCGTGTAATTAGCAACTGTACATGAAGGCGTTGGCGTTGAACTATCACAAACTTTTATACAGAAATAATACGTCCCAGAATTTGTGGGTGTTGTGTATGAATACGCACCCGTCGAGGCATTAATCGTCAAATTACTTGATGCTGGCAATAGAGTTGCTCCTGCTGGTGCTACACAGGCTGGGTCTGTATTTCCATTTGTGTATGCATAAGGTCCTGTTCCACCTGTTGGCGTAGGTGCAACTCCTGTTCTTAGTGAGTTTGGACCTGCCGTTGTAGGTGCTGGCTGTGTAATCGTTACAGGTGCTAACACTGTGACTTTATACGTACCATAAGCACAAACTGGTGTTGGTGTTGAGCTATCACAAACTTTCACACAGAAATAATATGTTCCAGCCGTGGTTGGAGTTGTATATGAATACGCCCCTGTTGAACTAACCGTCAAATTACTTGATGCTGGCAAAAGTGTTGTTCCTGCTGGTGCTACACATCCTGCGTCAGAACTTCCATTTGAATAAGTAATTGTTCCTGTACCTCCTGTTATAGATAAATCCGTGGAAGCGTTACCCGATGTTGATGTATTAGCCCCTCTCGTAATTGGAGCGGGTTGTACAATCGCCAATGCGGGCGAACCTACCGTAATTTTATAGATTCCAACGGCACATTGTTGTGGAGAACCACTATCGCATACTTTTACACAGTAATAATAAACTCCTGGCGTGGTTGGCGTAGTATATGAAATTGCTCCCGTTGAACTAACAGTCAAATTACTACTTGCTGGCAAACTTAATGCTCCCGCAGGGGCTACACACGCAACGTCTGTACTTCCGTTTGAGTAGGTCTTCGTACCCGTTCCACCTGTTGGAAGCAAAGTAGTAGAAGCTGAAGTAGTCACAGGAACGTTCGTCAAGAAAGTTTGTAACGTAGGTTGTGTTATCGTAAGTGGTATTGCTGTTACAGTCGTTGTGTAAGTTACGGTTTTGCATTGTTGCGGAGAGCTACTATCACAAACTTTTGCACAGAAGAAATATACTGCTGGCGTTGTTGGTGCGGTGTACGTACACATACCATTAGCCGCTATTGTCAAATTGCTTGATGCTGGCAATGCAATCGCTCCTGCTGGTGCGGTACACCCTGTTCCTATTGAATAAGAATAAGGTCCAGTTCCACAAGTTGGAGCAAGGTCTGTTGCTACATTACCCATTCCTGCGGCACCTGCTTGTATTGTTAATGGTGGTGCAGCGTTTGTAGTCAATGGACAGCTCCAATGATAAATATCTAAACAACTCTGACGGTAGTTACAAATTACGCCCGCAGCTTTTGCTGGCATAGTTGTCTCAATACAAAGAATATAATCGGTGTTGGGTGTCAGACCTGTCCACTCTGGATTGAATGTAGTACTGTTACCTGCATTTAAAATATCAGCTGGAATATCAGGGGCACATGGAGCTGGCTGTTTCAACGTCAATTTGGCAACCCTTGATGCTGCAATTGATGGTAAACAATCTGGAACACCACCCGCACCCGTTCCATAAACTTGGATTTGCTGTACAGCTCCGATATTTCCGTTAGGTCCTGAATTTACCGTGTAACATTGTGTGAAAGTACCATCTCCACTTTTGAAAGGTACACCAAAGAAATTATTACATTGTGTAAACGTAAAAGTACCAGCTGGTTGAACTCCTCGAGCACTTTTTACTCCCAAGTTATTTACTGGTCCATTCGCCGAAGCACAAGTTGGTGCTGGCAATATAGGTGGTGCTGGACATTCATATTGTGCAGTATTACCCGATGTAAAATTCCATGAAATAGATCTTGCCCCAGCTGAATTATTTGCGTCAAAATTATCTACAATTATTAAATAGTATTGCCCCACAGACACAGAGATAGAACTGACAATACCATCTCCAAATTGCCCTTCACTTGTTTGAGCAACACCTGGACGTAATTCCATTCCAGTCCCTGCCGAAAATGAACATCGTATAGGGTCAGCACCACCAGCAATGGCAGAAGCACCAGCGGCAACGGAGGTAAATGGTCCCCAAACAGCTCCATCAATATCGGCAGGACCTCCATTAGATTTTAAGCCTTGTACATTAAAAGCCATTGTACCAGCAGCGGTTACTTTTACCCAATACCAGTTTGAACCTACCTCATTTGATAACAAACAGCCTCTATTGGAAGCATTAAGTTCTTGCACTCCAAAATTTGCTGTGGCGGCTGGTTGAGGCCAAATACCATCACAAATCTGTACTGCATTAATTGCATCTGGCGATTGCCCAAAAGTATCGGCGGTTTTAAAAAATAGAGCAACAAACATTGTCATTAATAGTAATGCCCCTCGAACATGTCCTATGAGTGAGACTTTTGAGCCATGGGTCTGATGCTCTGAAAAAGGAGCAAAAAACTTATCTGACCATGAATAAAGTAGCGGCTTTTTCATAAGTGATAATTTATTATAATTAAGCCCCCCACCCCAAAGGAAGCAATTTGATTATATAAAAGTCTCTTTGGGGCAAAGTGACGTTTTTGAAATTATATGTAAATAAAAATACACGCTTTCAACCACCCGAACTCAGTCAGGTAATTGAAAGCGTGTATCGTGATAAAATTTTAACCAATAAGTCGTACAAATACAAACCTTATTGAAATCAACTATGGCGGTAGTTGTTTTTCCCATTATGAATAAAATTATTAAAAATCCTTACGTAAAAGTTATCAAGTTTCTTAGTTGATAAGTTATTAAGTTTAAGCTGTGTCAATAACTTATTGATTGACTTAACAACTTGTCACTCAGCAACTTGAAACTTAATAATTGGGCAATACAATATCATCAAGCCTCAAAAAGGCTTCTAAATTTTCTGTTTGAATTGAATTTTACTTAGGAAATGTACTCAGAGATAAACTTTAATTATATCCGAATTTATAAATTGAAGGTACTTGGGCTGGAAATTGAAAATCTCAATTGAAGGATTTTCGTAATACTT
The DNA here is from genome assembly GCA_013298125.1 of Cytophagales bacterium. GTDB lineage: Bacteria > Bacteroidota > Bacteroidia > Cytophagales > Spirosomataceae > Arcicella. The sequence goes on from JAAFJP010000019.1 coordinate 8,212, forward strand.
AATGGTTTTTCACTCTCAAATACACAACAAAATACGTGCCGAATATCAAGAGATTTCTCAAAACGGTTCAATATTCTTGGATTAATTATATTGTTTTTTATTCCAAAATAAAAGAGTTCTACACAAAGCCAAGACTGATATACTTAACAAATACCATACCATTGTATTGGTTATTAAAATCTTAGAGGATATTTATAATCTCACCTATTCTTTTTAAACTTTCTTAGCCCTAAATTAGTATTCCTTGTAAGAATGCTAAAAAAAATACTCAATATGCAAATTTTTCCGAATCTTGATACCCTCAAAGCCCACGTTGGGCAAGAGATTGGCACAACGCCCTACATGACCGTTACCCAAGAGATGATTAATGATTTTGCCAAAGCCACTCAGGATTTTCAATGGATTCATGTGGACGTAGAAATGGCGAAAAAATATTCTCCATTCAAAACGCCCGTAGCTCACGGTTTCTTGACGCTTTCACTTGCCCCCAAATTTATGGCAGACCTTTTTAAAGTTGAGTCAGTAAAAATGGGTGTAAATTACGGTGCAAATAAAATCCGTTTCACCTCCGCCGTGCCTTCTGGCAGTCAGGTACGTATGCGGGCAAATTTGATGGAAGCCGAAGAAGCAAAACCATCGGGACTAAGAATTACGATGAATTGTATTTTTGAAATAGAAGGGCAAGAAAAACCCGCTTGCGTAGCGGAGTTGATTTCTATGCTTTATGAGTAGTTATTGGTTGAATGGTTACTGGTTTATTGGAGAATTGGTTTATTGGTTATTTGTATTATTGCTTTTCCTAATAACCAGTAACTAATCAACCAGTAACCATTCAACCAATCAGTAACCATTCAACTAATCAACAAATAAACCAATCAACCAATAACAAACCATGCGATTAAAAGACAAAATTGCCATCATTACAGGGGCAGCCCGAGGAATCGGAGCGGCTGCTGCTGAATTATTTTGCCGTGAAGGGGCAACCGTTATCATCTGGGATTTATTAGAAGTGGGCGAAGAAACCGCCGCTACACTTCGTAAACAAGGATTTCAATGTGAATTTATGCACATCAGTACCACAGACGTACCTGGCATTGAAGCGGCAAGTCGTGAGATTTTTGAAAAATACGGACGAATTGATATTCTGATAAATAATGCAGGAATCACCCGTGATAAAACACTTATGAAAATGTCGCACCTCGAATGGCAACAGGTTATTGATGTCAATTTGACGGGCGTTTTTAATTGTACAAAGTGTATTGCACCGTACATGGTTCAGCAAAATTATGGACGGATTATTTGTACATCTTCTGTCGTGGGTGTACACGGAAATTTTGGACAAACCAATTATGCTGCCGCAAAAGCGGGTGTAATCGGGATGGTGAAAACATGGGCGAAAGAATTAGGCAAAAACGGAGTAACATCTAACGCCGTAGCCCCAGGGTTTATCAAAACCGACATGACCGATGCCATCCCAGAAGCGGTGCGTCAGGAGGTAATTAATTCAATTCCAGTAAGAAGAATGGGAGACCCGATGGATATTGCCAATGCGTATTTATTCTTGGCTTCCGAAGAATCAGGCTTTGTGAATGGACAGGTGTTGGGTGTGAATGGAGGGCAGGCTTCTTAGGTTGGTTATTGGTTAATTGGTGGACTGGTTGATTGGTTTATCAGTAAACTGGTTACTGTGATTGTTATTATCCCAAAATGACACAAAAAAGCCTCATTTTCAATACCAAAATATTGAAAATGAGGCAAATAACCATTCAACCAGTTTACCAATTAACCAGTTTCCAGTTCACCAATCAACCAATTACTAATTCTTCTTTCTCGGTCCTTTATCGTGAGGAGGCACTTGTAATTCTTCTATAAATTTACCCGTAGCATCAAACTTCAATACTTTTTTCCCACTTTCGTTTTTGAGACCTACGATAATGTTTCCATCAGCATCTTTTCCTGCTTTTTTGAGAGTATAACCAGCATAATTTGCTGTTACGTAAGCACTTATAATGGCAGGAAGCGTAGTAATATCTAACTTTTCTAATTTAGCTTTGTTGCCATAGCGTTCCAAAGTTTTCACAAAAACTCCATTCGCATCAAACAATAAACCAGTCTCGGTGGTGCCTACTGTCAAACCTACCACCGTTTGTCCTTTATCATCTTTACCCGCAAACTTAACCGTAGCACCTGCATAGTTAGTATTGATATACGAAGTAATCGTTGCTGGTAAAGTTGCTGGGTCAATAGCAGTTAATTTCCCTTTACATTTCTCTTTTGTTACAGGATCACCATCTGCAGCACTACGAGCAGACGACGCTTCCATTGCCAACTGTACATCATCCGCAGGATCTACGTCCTGATTGTTACAACTTGCTAAGAATAAGCCAGATACGGCTGTTAATAAAAACAATACTTTTTTCATGTTGAATATTTATTTGTTAATTAATGTTGTTTGGTAAAGAATACGAAGGTTCTCATATTCATATTGCTTTATCGAAAAAAATTACCAAAAATTTTACATTCCCACCTTCGGCAAAACGGGTAAACTCTCATTGCCATCTTCGCTAACTGACTGAACAGCAAAGAAATAGTTATCTTTTGAGTATGGTAAAACGACTCCGTTTTTCGTGGTAAAAATCTTCTTTTGCCAAAATGGTTGATGTGTTTCTCTCATCAAAACGTAATATCCTTTTACCTTTCCAGATTTTGGTTTTTGCCAAAAAAGCGTCGTTGAATTAGTCAGATTTTTTGTATCAATCGTAAGATTCTGAACTGTTGAAGGAGCTTTGGCTAAATTAGAAAGCGTTGCCAAATTCATGGCAGTATTTTTTCTGAGATATTCAAAATCCATAAATTCTGGTAAATCACCGTATTTGATACTTTTGTCGTTACGAACATCTTGGTGTTGATGCTCATAATTTTCGTTCATTTCCGTGATTCTGACGGCTGGAAAGCCTTTTTGTACGAATGGCGTATGGTCGCCTCCACGTAGGAAACGGTCATTTCTGTAAATCATCACTACCTCCAAATTATCCACATACCTCTCCCCTACTTCCTTTGTGTAGCGTGCCAACGTGCGGGCTTTCCCATCATTTTCATTCCCAAAAGTACGGATGCTTGGGGCTTTTTTCTCGATTTCAAAAAATGGTAAACCTTCACTAAAAATCCTGACTCTGGTATTATCAATGATGTTAGTTTCGTTAGAATTATTTGAACCCATGATATCATTATTCAAAATTCCTTCGATGTTCCATTTCTCCTCAAATGCCTGATTAGCAAGATGTTCTGCACCTAAAAGTCCTTGCTCTTCACCACTGACTACCAAGAAAATTACCGTGGCAGGGAATTTTGCTTTTGCCATAACCCTTGCCAATTCTATCACCGCCGCTGTTCCCGAACCATCGTCATTTGCTCCTGGGGCATCTTCTGTACGATTCATTACATTGGTATTTCGACTGTCGATGTGTCCTGAGACTAAGAAAATACGGTCATCGGTGGGGTCAGTGCCTTTAAGAGTTGCCATGACATTGCCCATCGGTACGTCCACATCTACACGTTTAGTATCGGCTTTTTGAGTCCATGAGTCCATTTTGGCGGTCATTCTGCCTTCGGATTGCTTCGAGAATTCTTGAAAACGACTCAAAACCCATTCTCTTGCAGCTACAATGCCTCTTTTGGGGTCAGCGGTATTGTTGCTACTGAGGGTGCTACGAGTGCCAAATGAAACTAATTTCAGAATATGAGCTTTGAGGCTATCCGAATTTACCTCTGCAACCATATTTTCGATAATGGGGTCACGTTGAATAATTTTTTGAGAAAAAATAACATTTGAAAAAATAGCGGAGATAAAGACAATGGTAAATAGTGTTCTCATGATTTTTAGGATTGATGAATCATAAAAATACGGAAAGATTTAGGATTTTCAATGAAATCTATTTCCCTATCAATCTTTCCTCCAAAATCTCCTTATAACTCGCTGCCAAAGGAATCGTAATATTTTCAACTGTGATTTGGTGTCTTTCAATCTTTTGAATGGCTTTCAAAGCAACGATATAAGATTTATGGACTCTGATAAATTTGTCTTTGGGCAAAATATCCAGCATTTCTTTGATGGTCATTCGGGTAGAAATTTTGCGATTTTTCTCGTAAACAAACAACAAATTTGTGTCTGATTGAATATACAAAATATCCTCTAAATTCACACGAACCCAATCATACCCATCTTTCACAAAAATACTGGCTTGTTCGCCTTTTGCGATGCTCACACGCTCGTAGGCACGATTACAGGCTTGTAGAAATCGTGAAAATTCAATAGGTTTTATCAGAAAATCAAGCACTTGGAGATTGAAACCCTCAACAGCGTATTCAGAATATGCCGTCGTTAGAACGATTTGAATGGGTTTATTCTGAATCAATCTGGCAAAATCTGTTCCTAACATATCGGGCATTTGGATGTCCAAAAATATCAAGTCAATCGCCTCCGTGTGTAGGTACGCCAAGGCTTCTGCGGTGCTAAAAAATGATTTCTTTAAGTCGATAAAAGGGACTTTCTGAGCATTCCTTTCCAAGATTTCGATAGCCGCAGGTTCGTCGTCGATGATGATGGTTTTAAGCATTTAGGTTGATAGTTAAATCTATTTTAAAAACATCTAATTTACTGTTTATCAATAATTTATGATTATTTCTATACTGTAAATCTAAACGTTTCTGCACATTATTAATCCCTGTTCCCATTCCTTTTTTAGCGGTATGATTTGGTAAAATAGTATTAGAAACCTGTAAATGAACTTGCTGATTTTCGATGGTTAAATCTATATCAATAAAACAATCTTTATCCATGCTGATACCATATTGAAAGGCATTTTCGAGGAACGGAATCATCAAAAACGGAGCGATTCGGGCGGGTTCATCGTCATAGAAAATATTGGTTTTGATTTTGATATTTTCTCGCTCAGGAAGACGTGCTTGTTGGAGCGTGAGATACTGTTCCAAAAACTTGATTTCTCGATCCACGCTCGTGAATTCATGTTGAGATTCTTCTACGGAAAAACGCAAAATTCCCGATAATTTTTCAATCAAATTTGCCGTGTGTTCGTTCTCCTCTCGGTGGGCTTCGTTGTAAATGGTATTGAGGGCATTGAACAAAAAATGCGGATTAATTTGGGCTTTCAAAACACTCAATTCTGCATCCGTTTTTTCTTTGAGTAATTGAATTTGTAAGCGTTTTGTCCGAAAATAATCGGCAATATATCCATACAGAACGATGAAAGAAATCAGTAGAAAAGTAATGAAAATATTTTCATCGGCATAGTCTGGGAAATACTCCGTTTTTATTTGTAATAAACTGAAAATCAACACACTGAATCCAGTAATCCAAATCCAATAAATGGATTTTAAAGAACTATTTTCATGGTAAAATAATCTTAAAAATACGAATCTATAATTCAGAAATGCTACAAAAATTATCCCTCCCAAAATAATGAGCCAACCAATCAAATACCTGATATAACCACCAGAATCAGAAAATCCTTCGGGTGATTGTAAGACTAAATTTCTGAATAAAATATATCCATAATAACCCAACGTTCCTCCGACTGAAAGGAAAGTTATGAGCTTGATAATGTTTGGTTTGAGTGGTGTAGAACTATTCATTTTTCAAAGGATTTTTTTCTAATTTCATCGACTTCATGGCTTTTTTGGCGGTTTGTTCGCTTATGCGTACAAGGTAAAGTTTATTCGTAAAATAGTCAATTTCACGATAGATTTTTAGGTAATAAATTTTATCTGGTTCAGCCGTGAGATTTGCTTGAATATCTGGTTTATTTTTTTTCTGCATTTCATTATCTCTATCAATAATAATTTCAAGATTATCAGCATCTACTTCTATCTCAAAATACTTGTTACTGGCTAAATCTGCCACTTTTTGGTTATTGATTTTGATTTCAACTCTATCTCCCCAAAAAGCTCTTTCATGCAGGAATACTATTTTGGCTTTGCCTTTACTTTCATCCGTAAAAGACATTAAAAACCCTCCTATAACTATCAGAATGAAGGTTCTGATAGTTTTTATTATCTTTCCCATCTTAATTACTGTTTTTAGTATGACTTAAATTACTTGCGTAAGGAAGATTTATGAGGTATTGGAAATAAAAACTACTAATTCTGTCTGATGGTGTATCTGTCAAATTAACTAATTGAGAGTTCCATGACGAGTTTTTAAGTCCATAACGATAACCCGCTTTTATACTTTGCCAAAAAGTTTTTTTATCAGTTCGATTCAGAATTTCTAAGCCAAAATCTAAAAATGTACTTTCATTTTTAAGAATAATTGCTTGTCCACTACCCGTTTGTAAGGCTGATCCAAAGGTTGTAGATTGTGTGCTTAATACCGTTATTGTTTGTTTATAATCAGCTCGACCAATTCCTAAACTTAAGTATAAATAATTGTTTCTGTCTGCAAAAACGGCATATTCGGTTGAAAAAAGCCCTAATTCTAAACCTAATAGATTTGAATACACTCCTGATTTTTCAGGTGTATTCATAATTCCAGTATAGACTTCAATATTCAACTTTAATCTATTAACTTGATAGCTGCCTATCAGAGGAATAACAGAAGAAAAATTACAGGTAGGAATCCCTTTTGCTTTGAGAAATTCATTTAGATTTGGCGTTGTAGTCCATAAAATACCACCAAAATTGAGAAAACTTGTTGCAAAGCTAAATCGCTTCGGGCTATTCTTAGAATACTCCACAATAGTTGTATCACTAAGATTTTGGCTGAAAGATGTTTGGACAAAAAATGTCATTAAAGTAAATAGAAGAATCTTTTTCATGGTTGTTCGTTTTTTTTGACAAAGCAAATAGGTTTTTGAAAGCGAAAAAAGAACTTGTGGCGAAATGGGGGAAATTTGTGGGGAAGTAAGGGTTTTGCAGGATTTTGATTTAAATTATAATCTTGAAATTTGATTAGGCATTGGTACAAAACAAAAAAGTCGAGCAAAGCCCGACTTTTTGTACCTTCTTCTGTTAACCAAAAAACTAATCAATTATAGTCTTTAATTTGATTAGACTTGATACTTTGTTGTCTGAGTTAATGCTCGACTTTTTGTACCTTCTTCTGTTAATCGGAACGCCGACCGCCAAAAACTAATCAATTATACTCTTGAAAAGTTGATATGGAGTTTTCTTGTTGATGAAATGTAACTCCTTGATAATCAACTAATTTGAATGTGCATACATATATAACCTATCTTTTAATTCCTTTCTGGCAATGTGAATTCTATTCTTTACCGTTCCAATTGGAATATCTAATTTTTCCGCAATTTCGTGATACTTAAAACCTCTAAAATACATCATAAAAGGCGTTTTATATGCCTCATCTAATGAACCCACAGCCTGATTAATGTCGTTCATCGCAAATGTACTAAGAGCCTGATTATCAGTGCTATTTTCCATTGAATTGATGAAATGTAAATTCTCAGAAGTATCTATGAAAGTATTTTTTCTCACCATTCTTTGGTAGTTGGTGATGAAAGTATTTTTCATGATGGTATATAACCATGCTTTCAAGTTTGTTCCTTCTGTGTATTTGTCACGATTGGTAAAAGCCTTCAACAATGTGTCTTGCAACAAATCATTCGCTTCTTCATAGTCTCGTGTTAACTTCATGGCAAATGGTTTCAGAGACTTTGAAACTTTACCTAAGTGAAATGTGAATTCTAAGGCTGTCATGCTATTTTGTGTTGTTGGTGATTTGTTTAACAAATATAGTATAATATTAAACAAAACTCCAAATAAAATTCGTAAAAATTTACTTTTTTTTTACAAAAATTATCAAATACACCGATAATTGTCAGAAAAATACTGTTTTTTTTTAGCTAAATACCTCAATATCAATAACTTTCAAGATTATTTTATTTTGTTTAAGTTTTAGCTAACTTTATTTTTGTTTAAGTTTTATCATCAATTGCTAATACATAAAACTATTTTGAAATTTAGTGATTTAGTTTTTCTTGAAGAAATAGAAATCCGTCACTCGACTATTTTTGAAAGTGAAACACCTTAGATTGTGTGTGATTTGTCAACTTGTCAAGATTCCCTAAACCTCAAAATCTTTCTTTTACTAAAATTTTCTTAACTTAGCAATTCAATAAACCACTATTCATCCTTGTTCCAATAGGTTAGTAGGTGGACGAAAAACTAATCATCAATTATGTCTCCTAAGTTTATCTCTTTGATAATTGCTATCGGGTTTTATTCAACTACTTTATTTGCCCAAGAAAAAGTGGGGCATTTTTCGTTAGGCTTACAGAGTGGCGTTTTAATACCCTTTGGAAATTTGAAGAGTGAATACGGACCAGAACAGGTAGGAATTAGCAATGGGCTAACATTCAAATATTTCCCAAACGCTCATTTCGCAATGGGAATGAGCATTAGGATTATGAACAATGAGTTCAAGGCAAAATCAAAAGAAGTGAATATTCCTATAAGTCAGGTACCCTTCAATTTTGATTTTGAATGGTATCCGACCAATGGGAGATTGAAACCTTACTTTGGTTTCGGAGGGGGATTGAGCTTTTTTACGGTAACACCCAAAGCTGATTTAGTGAATACTTTAAAAGAAATTCCTGATACTTACACGACCCCTTCTTATTTATTAACCTTGAAGGGAGGCTTGATGTATAAGTTATCTCAACGATTTAACCTACACGCAGAAGGGACATACCTCAGAATGACAGAGCCTGGTAATGAGTTTCTTTGGCAACAAAACGATGGGACTCTTTATGGTCAATTCCCAAATAAAGCGACTTTCACGTTAGGGATTTTCTACAATTTTGATGAGTAAAACTATACACTTAACATTCCCATAACATAACGATAACCTAATCTTCACAATCCCCTAACATTCTGGTTACATTGCTACTCTAATTTTGCATTATCAAAAATCCAATATGATGATGCAAAAATTACTCAGTACAATTTTAATCCTAATCGCTTCAATATCTTTCACTTTCGCCCAAGAGGGAACTATCAGAGGAACTATCAAAGACGCTAAATCGAAGGAGGATTTGGTGGGTGCAACGGTCTTTATCGAAGGACTTAGCAAAGGTGCGGCTGCCGACATCAACGGCTTTTTTACTATTGGGCGTGTACCCGTAGGAAGCTACAAAATCAAAATCTCATTCGTAGGTTATAATCCAAAATTTATTGAAAACATAAAAGTTGTAGCCGACCAAGTTACCGAAATCAACGCTTTTGTGGAAGAGGAAACTTCTACTCTGAATGAAGTAAAAGTAATCGGTCAAAAATTAACCAATACCGAAGTTTCGGTGATTTCCGAAATCAAGGCAGCTCAACAAGTAGTGAGTGGAATCTCAGCCGCTCAAATTGGCAAAACCCTTGATAGAAATGCCGCAGAGGTAGTTAAGCGTGTGCCAGGGGTAACGATTTTTGGGGACAGATTTATCAATATCCGTGGATTAAATGAGCGTTACAATACAGTTATGTTGAACAATGCCTTTGCCCCAAGTATGGAGGCTGACGTTCGTTCGTTTTCATTTGATGTGATTCCATCGGCTCAAATTGACCGTATTTTGGTCTTCAAATCTCCTGCCGCTGAATTGCCAGGTGAGTTTGCGGGTGGTGTCGTTAAAATCTTCACAAAAAGTATTCCTGATTATAATTATTTCACGATTGATGCAAGCATTGGCTCACGTGAGGGTACGACTGGGCGTGAGATGTTGCAACCGCAAAGGGGTAAAAACTATTTGTTGGGCTTCAATAATACCTTCTCGGATTTGCCAAAATATTTCCCGACTACCTCTAACCTAAAACAATTATCGACTTCCAATCCAGTGGCATTGTCTCAGGCGGGTCAATTATTGAGAAATACATGGACTCCTGTGTCTTCCACGGCTGCCCCTGATATGCGGATTGCCCTCACGGGTGCGTACAAACTCATCGACAGAGATGTTTTCAAATTAGCCAACGTAACGGCGGTCAATTATAGCAATACCAATTCTATTTTCGAGATGTTGAGAAGCGATTTTGGTTATACCGCCACGCCTACCAACGAAACAACCATTAACGAAGATACTCGTTTCAGAGATTTACAATATAATAATGCCATTCGTTTGGGCGTGTTGCACAACTGGGCTTTGAGAATCAACGATAACCACACATTTGAGTTCAAAAACCTTTTCAACCAAATGAGTAATGCTCAGTATGTAAATCGTAATGGTTTTGAAAACGGAGCTGAATGGAATGTGCGTTCCTTGGATCAGATTTTTAGAGGAATTTATACGGGACAAGTTTTAGGTCGCCATAAATTAAATGAGGGTAAAACCAACGTCGATTGGGTGGTTGCTTACAATAAATCTTACCGTGATCAGCCTGATTATAAGCGTTTTAGATATTCAACGGGTGATGGAGCAACGCCTGAATTACTCGTGCCTTTTGGGGCGGCTCAGACCTTTAACTTAGGAAGAACCAATATTATTTTGGATGAAAAAGCCTTGATGGGTGGTATTAATTTAGTTCAAAAATTAACCATCGTAAAAGGAAAAACGAAGGAAGATAATAGAGATTTAGAGTTAAAAGCGGGGGTATTTTACGAAAATAAAGACCGTAATTTCAATGCTCGTAACCTTGGCTTTGTCCGTGCGAATGGTAGCTTGTTTAATGTTGGAACGTTACCAATCAACCAAATTTTTGCTCAACAAAATATCAATTCTACCAACGGTGTAAAGATTGATGAACAAACCAATGCTTCGGATTCATACACGGCGAGCAACAACCAAATTGCTTTTTATGCTTCGGGGAACTACTCTTTTACGAAAAAGTTGAATATTATTGCGGGACTGAGAATGGAGAAAAACGCTCAGAAATTGAATAGTTTTGACATCAGTAAGAATGCTCCTGTGAACTACAATCGTGATGTTACGGACTTTCTTCCTTCGGCAAATTTGACCTATAATTTTACTGAAAAATCTTTGTTGAGATTGGCTTACGGAAAAACCTTGAACCGTCCAGAATTCCGTGAAATTGCTCCGTTTTCTTTCTATGATTTTGTGAATAATCGAGTGATTCAGGGGAATTCTGAGATTCAAAATGCTCGGGTTGATAATGTAGATTTTAGATATGAATTCTATCCAACGCCTTCTGAAATTGTTTCGATAGCGGCTTTCTATAAAAAATTCACTAACCCAATTGAGGTAGTTTTTGAATCGTCGGGAAGCAATGAAATCAGTTTTGAAAATGCTGAGAGTGCATTCAGTACGGGGATTGAGGTAGAAGTCAGAAAGTCTTTGGATAAAATCTCGGGTTCACCATTCATTAATAAACTCAATTTGGTTTTCAACGGAGCATTTATTTACAGCCGTGTGAAGTTTGATGCTAATACGATAAATCAGTCGGATAATCGCCCGCTTCAAGGACAATCGCCATACATCATCAATGCAGGTATCAACTACAACGATACAAAAAATAATACCCAAGTAAGTCTTCTTTTCAACGTAATAGGCAAACGTATTTATGCCGTAGGTAACTCATTTGCAGCGGGTTATCCAGATTGGTACGAGATGCCACGTAACGTTTTGGATTTAACTTTCTCGAAAGAGGTCTATAAAAATTTGATTGTTAAAGGAGGTATTACGGATATTTTGAATAATAAAAACTTAATCCTCCAAGACGGAAATAAAGACAGCAATTTCGACAGTTCAGCCGACCAAACGATTCAGTCGTTTTCACCTGGTAGGGTTTATTCGTTGGGGGTTGTTTATACGATTCGGTAGGTAAAACCTCACCCCCCCAGCCCCCTCTCCGATTGAGAGGGGGAGCAAGAGGACGAATACTCCCCCTCTTTAACGGAGAGGGGGCTAGGGGGTGAGGTTATTAGTAATCAAGCATTTAACAAAACATACAATTCAAAATCTCATGAAATCTATTAAAACATTTTCTATGTTGTTATTCATTGGTTTAACAACATTTTTCCAAGCCTGTAAGGACGATACACCTGCCGTTGTGCCAATTCCAACAATAACGGCATCGAGTAATTTGGCAGGAATTCCTGGGGCTACGGTTCAATTAAAAGCCTCAATCAATGCTCCTGGGGGAATAAAAACGATTACAGTATTAAAAAACGGTGCGGCTTTCGATTCGCAAACTGGTACGGGACAAACTACTTTGGAATATACAAAAGATTACATTGTAGAGAATCTTCCAGCGAATTCAACGGTCAATTTTACGATTCAAGTAACGGATAATTCAAACGGTGTTTCTGCCTTAACGACGATTCCAGTCAATGTTTCAGCCGTTCCAGCTCCTACCATTGTAGATGTAGAAGGTGTTTTGGAAGGAAATATCACTTGGACAGCCGATAAAATTTACAAGTTAAAAGGTTTTGTAAGAGTAGGTCAAGAAACGGTTTTTGGAACAGTAACTAAAACGGGGGTTTTAACGATTCAACCTGGTACTATAATCATCGGAGAACGTGCTTCAAAAGGAACATTAATTATTCAAAAAGGCAGTAAAATCATTGCCGAAGGAACGGTAGCAAAACCCATAGTTTTCACTTCTGAAAGAAATGCTGGTGAACGTGAACCAGGTGATTGGGGTGGTTTAGTAATTTGTGGAAGAGCCATCAACAATAAACCAAATACAGCGGCTGACCGTCAATTAGAAGGTGGTTATGGTGGTTTTTTTGGAGGAACTGACGATGCAGATAATTCAGGGTCGTTAAAATATGTTAGGGTTGAGTTTGCAGGTATTCCAATCAATCCAAATGAAGAAGTAAACTCATTTACTTTTGGCTCAGTAGGTTCTGGAACTACGATGGAATATTTACAGGCTTCTTTCGGTTTGGATGATTCTTTTGAGTGGTTTGGTGGTGCTGTCAATGCTAAGTATTTAGTTGCCTACAAAGGATTGGACGATGATTTTGATACAGATAATGGATATTCGGGTAATGTACAGTTTGGAATAGGAGTACGTGGGGCATCACAAGCAGATGTTTCAGGTTCAAACGGTTTTGAGTCTGATAATGATAATCCAGGTTCAGGAGCAACTCCTTTTACCTCAGCAACCTTTGCTAATATGTCAATTATAGGACCGAAAGGAAGTTTGACAACAACGATTAGTTCGCAATTCCAAAATGGTGCTCAGATTCGTCGTAATTCAAAATTAAAAATATACAATACGCTTATTACTGCCTATCCAAATGGAGTATATATTGACTCGCAAAGAGGGGATGCCAAGGGTAACGCTGCCAGAGGAGAACTTGTACTTCAAAATGTCATTTTAGCTGGCTTAGATAAATGGGGAACAAATGGATTTGGGCAAGGAGATGCTAATTTACCAAGAGGTTTTGCGGTTTCTGATGTAGAACAATCAACGACAGCACCCGCTATTTTGATTGGGACTCAAAAGCCTTCTGATTGGTTCGTGGCTCAAACAGGAAATAAGATTTTAACCAATACTTCAACTGTTGGTTTAGATGCTTCACTATGGTTGACTGGTCGCCCTAAGTTTACATTAGGTACTGGTTCAACATTAACAGGAGTAAACTTACCAGCAACATTGCCAGCATTTTTCACAAAAACAACTTTTGTAGGAGCTTTCAACGATACAGACTGGACGGCATCTTGGACGGAGTTTAATCCACAGGCGGTGGTTTATATAAAAAAATAATGAGATAGGTCGTAGGTATGAGGTATAAGGTCGTAGGTACAAAATACCTCATACTTACGACTTCATACCTCATATCTCCAAAAATACCAATATGAAAAATTTAATCATCTTTTTAACAATCTTTTTATTTACAGCTTGCCAATCAAAAAAGTATCAAGCAAGCAATTATTTTACTGATAATCAACGAGATAGCTTATTAATAAATATCGTTACGTACATATACACCCCCGCCCCGCAGGCAACAAAAGAAACAAAGTTTCAACCTCAATTTAGAGATTTTTACACTAAAAATATTTCAAAGTTTAACCTCCAAAACTATTACCAATCAGAGGATGGTTGGAATTATTTTTTCCTAATTCGTCCCGTGGGTGGAAGTCCAAAATTTAGAAGGGGCGTTTTGGGAAAGTTTAAGTTAAAAGAAAACTCTTTAATGCCAATTAATTTTGAAGAAGTCGCTAACACACCTCATTTAGAAGAAGAAGTAGTGAAGGAAAGAGGCAAATATTTATTCCAAGAGTTGATAAAAAATGGAAATTTGGACAAACAAATTCCCATGAAACATTACATAGAGTGGCCCGATGAGCATTTGGCTTATGATAAAAAACAACATGAGTGGACGGTAATTAAGCCGTACTAAATTTTGATTTTATAAATCCGAAATCCGAAAGGTTACGCACCCCGTCGAAATCCGAAATCAAAACGGTTTTCCTCTCTGTTACGGCAGGGAGAAAGTCCAAACGGATTTTCATATTGGTGTAATAAAGCAAAAGCCGAGACTTGTAGTCTTGGCTTTTCTGATTTTAAAACCAATATTTTTTGTTTTTTCCACTATTTCTATACCTTTACACCATGAAACGAATCGTTGCTATATTGCTCAGTCTCCAAATCCTCTTGGGAAGCCTCTTCCCGAATGTGGATGCGATGCAATTGGCGAAGATTGGTGAGTTAATTAAACATTATCAAGAACACGTAGCTACTGAAAATCAAGACCTTAGCTTCGTAGATTTTTTGATAATGCACTATTCTTCTACTTCTGACCATACCAAAACCGCCAAACATTCGCATTCAAATTTACCTCATTTCGACTCGCATAATGTAGTCATTACGTTTTGTGAACCCGTTTTTAGAAGTATTCTTCCTCCTACTTTGACTGTTTCAGCCTCATTCCCAGAGCCAAATTTCGTTTGGCAAAATTTCTATCATTTCTCGCTTTCTCGTACTTTATTGAATCCTCCGAAGAGTCATGTTTAAAACTTAGAGGTTTGGAGAATTAGAGAAAAAACCTCTGATTCTCTGACAATTTTTGAGGAATTTGACGTGTAGGGACGAATAGCATTCGTCCGCTCAATCCAATGATACTGTGGACGAATGCTATTCGTCCCTACCATGGAAATTGTTGTAGAATCAACCTTTTCTCTAATCCTCCAAACTTCTAAGTTCACATACAAGCGTCCACGCTCACGAGATTCATACTTATTACTTACAGACTAACAAAAAATGATAGATTCAATCATTCGTTTCAGTATATACAACAAACTGATTATCATTGCTTTAACCCTCGGTCTAATAACTTGGGGTGGATTTTCAGTGACCCAATTGACCATTGATGCCCTGCCTGATATTACTTCAAATCAAGTACAAATTATCACACAATCACCCGCTTTGGCAGCTACTGAGGTCGAAAAATATATTACTGTTCCTCTCGAAATCTCCCTAAGAACTGTACCCAATACCCAAGAAATTCGCTCGTTTTCACGCATGGGTTTATCAGTGATTACGGTTGTTTTTGAGGATAATGTTTCCCAAGAAAAGGCTCGCCAACAAATTTCTGAGAAACTCCGTGATGCTGAACCCAATCTGGTCGCAGGGGCAGGTCGTCCAGAGATGGCACCTATCACCACGGGCTTGGGGGAATTTTATCAATACACTTTAACCGTTGATAAAAAATACAAATCAAAATATTCACTGACCGATTTACGAACTATGGAAGACTGGATTGTAAAGCGACAACTACTTGGTGTTAAGGGAGTTGTGGAAATCAGCTCGTTTGGTGGAATGCTAAAACAATACGAAGTTTCTATCGACCCCGAACGATTGAGAGCCATGAATTTGGGTCTTTCGGAGGTCTTTTTGGCATTACAAGAAAACAATTCAAACTCTGGCGGAAGCTACATCGAAAAGGGTACGGATGCTTTTTTTATCAGGTCGGAAGGTATGGTAAAAAATCTGCAAGATATTGAAAATGTGGTCATTACCACTCGTGGGGATGTGCCCGTTTTGGTACGTGATGTAGCAAAAGTACAGTTTGGTCATGCCGTTCGGTACGGTGCAATGACCCGCAATGGTGAAGGGGAAGCCGTCGGTGGAATCGTGTTGTTATTGAAAGGTGAATCTGCGAATAATGTGGTAGTGGATGTAAAAAAACGGGTTAAAGAAATTCAGAAATCATTGCCCGAAGGCGTAAAAATCGAATCATTTATTGACCGTAGTAAGCTGATTGACAGGGCAATAGGTACGGTTCAGAAGAATTTGATTGAGGGCGGATTGATAGTGGTTTTTGTGTTGGTATTGCTTTTGGGAAACCTTCGGGCGGGTTTGGTGGTGGCTTCGATGATTCCGCTTTGTCTCCTGTTTTCCTTTGCGATGATGCGTTTGTTTGGGGTTTCTGCCAATCTGATGTCGTTAGGAGCAATTGATTTTGGATTGATTGTAGATGGGGCAGTGATAATTGTAGAGGCGGTGGTGCATCGGTTGGCAGTCGGCAGTCGGCAGTTGGCAATTGGCGGTTGGCAGTCGGGAGTCAATGGTAATTACTCGAATGAATATATGGAAGAAAATTCGACGACTTCTCCCCCTCTCATTAAGGAGAGGGGGTCGGGGGCGACCGACGCTTCGGGTGAGGTGACTTTATCCCAATCCCAAATGGACGAATCCGTTTATCACTCCACCGTAAGTATCAGAAAATCAGCGGCTTTTGGGGAAATCATTATCCTGATTGTTTATCTTCCTATTTTGGCATTGTCTGGTATCGAAGGCAAAATGTTTCGTCCGATGGCGGAGACTGTGGGTTTTGCTATTTTCGGGGCTTTGATTCTTTCGCTTACCTACGTACCTATGATGTCAGCTTTGTTTTTGAGTAAAAAAATAAGTCATAAAACAACCATCGCTGATAAAATTATGGGCTTTTTGTATGGGATTTATGAGCCAGTGATTCAGTGGGCAATAAACCTCACCCCCAGCCCCTCTCCCACTGAGAGGGGGGAAAGTACACGGTCAAATACTCCCCTCTCAACGGGAGAGGGGCTGGGGCGACCGACGCTTCGGGTGAGGTTTTGGATTTTAAGTTCTTCAATCATCTTCTTTATCCTTAGTCTATTCATTTTCAACAAGTTAGGTGGAGAATTTATCCCCGAACTAAACGAAGGAGATTTTGCCGTTGAGCTGATTTTACATACTAACGCCTCTCTTTCGCAAAGTGTAAAGATGAATGATGAAGCCCAAAAAATCATGCTTCGAGAATACCCCGATGAAGTTTTGCAGGTGGTTTCCAGAATTGGCTCTTCCGAAATCCCGACTGACCCGATGGGGATAAATGCCTGTGATTTGATTATCCTTTTGAAAGAACCCGCCGAATGGAAAAAAGCGGAGAATATGGAAGAATTAGCTGAAAAAATGAAGGAGTCTTTGAGTGCTTTGCCTGGCGTAAATTTTGAGTTTACCCAACCCATTCAGATGCGATTTAACGAATTGATTGCGGGCGTAAAGTCAGATGTAGCCATAAAAATCTACGGTGAAGACCTTGAAGTTTTGTACGAAAAAGCCCAAGAAGTTGCCAAAAAAATCAGAAAAATCAATGGTATTGCCAACCTCAAAGTAGAACAAATTGAGGCAATTCCACAAATGGTAGTAGCTTATGACCGACAAAAAATTGCTCAATACGGTATGAAAATCAATGCGTTAAATACTCTTTTGAAGTCTGCCTTTGCGGGTGAGAAAGCGGGCGTAGTGTATGAGGGTGAGAAAAGATTTGATTTGGTTATTCGTTTAGATTCATCTTACCGCCAAGACATTCAACAAATCCGTGATTTATATTTAGACTTACCCAGTGGTGGCAAAGTTCCGTTCTCGGAGGTTGCCAATATCAACTATCAAGACACACCATCTGAAATTGCCAGAGAAAATACTCGCCGTAGAATCTCCATCGGAATCAACGTCCGTAACCGTGATGTGGAGAGTTTAGTAACTGAAATTCAAGGAGTTATAAATGAAAAAATAAAAATTCCAGTTGGGTATTCCATCACGTATGGAGGGGCTTTTGAGAACCTGAAAGCTGCCAAAGACCGCCTTTCGATTGCCGTTCCTGTGGCTTTGATTTTGATTTTGATACTCTTGTTTTTTACCTTCAATTCCCTCACCGAAGCCCTAATGGTTTTCGTGGCGATTCCGCTTTCTGCCATTGGCGGTATTTGGGCGTTGTGGCTGCGAGATATGCCATTTTCAGTTTCGGCGGGTATTGGTTTTATTGCCCTTTTTGGAGTGGCAGTCCTCAACGGAATCGTCCTGATTGCACAGTTCAATCTCCTTGAAAAAGAAGGAGTTACGGATATAAAACAGCGAATTTTGGAAGGAACGAAAACTCGTTTCAGACCCGTGATAATGACCGCCGCCGTAGCCTCTTTGGGCTTTTTGCCAATGGCTTTAAGTCAGTCCGCAGGGGCAGAAGTGCAACGCCCTCTGGCAACGGTAGTAATTGGCGGTTTAATCTCCGCAACTTTGCTAACTTTGATTGTTTTGCCAGTGATTTATAGCTTTGTGAAACGAGGGAAAATAAAAATTGGGAAAGGAGTAATAATGATTTTGGTTGTCTCTCTCTTTTTATTTACTTCACAATCACAAGCTCAAAACCTCACCCGAAGCGTCGGTCGCCCCAGCCCCTCTCCTACTGAGAGGGGGGCATTTGTCTCAGAAAACTCCCCTCTCCACGGGAGAGGGGTCGGGGGTGAGGTTTTGAGCTTACAATCATTCATCAAAAAAGCCCTCGAAAACAACCCCAATCTCAAAATTTCAAATTTAGAAATAGCTCAAAATCAAGCACTTACAAAGTCTGCAAAAGATTTGGGGAAAACTTCTTTTGATGTACAATACGGGCGTACGCAGGTCTATACAGGCAATGACATTACGTTGAGTGTGGGGCAAAATTTTGCTCTTCCAAGTCTTTATAAAGCCCAAGAAAATCTCTTGAAAGGTAATGTTTTGACGGCTGAAAAACGGGCTAATTTGTCTAAAAATCAATTGATTGGTGAGGTCAAAAGTCTTTATTTTTTGTTGTTAAATAATGGAGAATTGATAAGACTCCTCAATCGTCAAGACAGCCTCTATCAAGCTGCCTTTCGGGCGGCATCTATTCGACACAAAGTTGGGGAGACAAACCTCTTAGAAAAAATATCATTCGAGACTCGATTAAGAGAAATTCAAAACCGAATTCAAGGGCTAAAATCTGATGAAAAAGTATTGTATCAAAATCTAAAATTTTTGATGAATACTTCCGAGAATTTTTTGATTGAAGACGAGTTATTGTTCCAAAAAACATTGATTATCAATGAGTTAAATACTTCATCCAATCCACTTTTGAGCATTTTGAAACAACAAAATGAGGTTAATATTTTACAAACTAATGTAGAAAAAGAAAAACTCAAACCCGATTTCAGGGTCGGGCTAATTAACCAAAGTATCGAGCAAAATTATAACCAAAACATCGTACAGGTAGGCGTAAATGTACCCATATTCACGAAGGCACAACAAGCCCGTATTGAGTCATCAAAAATTGGTCAAGAGATTAGCAAACAACAAATACAATTAGCTGAAAATCAATTAGAAAGCCAATTAAAAACCCTGAAAATTCAGCACGATAAAGTCAAAAATTCCATAGGATATTATGAAAAATCGGCTCTCCCACAGGCAAATTTAATCATCAGTACAGCCACCAAAACCTATCAGGCGGGTGAAATAGAATATGTAGAATTCGTACAAAATATCACCCAAGCGTGGCAAATAAAAGAAGCGTACTTGTCTGAAATTCAGTCACTTAATCAAATCATTATCAACATCGAAACCATTATTGGAAATGAGAATTTCAATTAATAAAGTTTTTGCAGTGAACAAATACTGTAGCTCGAAGTGGCACTTCGAGAATCTTACTCCATTCTCGAAGTGCCACCGGGCGTCGGTCGCTTCGAGCTACAGTATCTCACAATGTGGTGTAAGATTCTTTCTTCTTTCTCCCTTCCTCCTTTTCTCCTTATTCCTCTCTTGTTCTTCCCCAAAAAAACAAGAAGAAAAAATTGAACAAAAAGAAGAAATTGCCGATGTCGTAACCCTCACAAAAGAGCAACTAAAAAACGCTAATTTAGTGATTGGAACATTGGACAATACCATCCTTTCGGAAGACATAAAAGCCAACGGAATTGTGGACGTTCCGCCAATGAATATGGCATCGGTGAGTTCGCCAATTAATGGTTTTGTGAAAAGTACAAAGTCGCTTCCAAACTCGTTTGTGCGTAAGGGCGAAACTTTGGCGGTCATCAATAGCATGGATTTCGTTCAGATGCAACAGGACTATCTCCAAACGATGAGTCGCTTGAAATTATCAGAACAAGAATTAGAACGTCAGACCATTTTGAGTACCGAAGACGTTGGAGCAAAAAAGAAACTCCAACAATCAGAAGCCGAAGTTTCTTCTGCCAAAGCACAAGTAAAAGGCTTAGAAATAAAAATGCAAATTATTGGTATTCAATTAGATAATCTCAAAAAAGGGCAAATTATTTCAACCGTAAATATCCTTTCTCCAATTGATGGATTTATCAAAACGACTAATCTATCAATCGGGAAAAATGTAGTTCCATCGGATGTTTTGTTTGAAATTACAGGAAATGCTCATAAACATCTGGAGCTAAAAGTATTTGAAAAAGACCTTACTAAAATCAGCGTAGGACAAAAAATTATCTTAGAAAACCCGAAATTTGGTAATGTGGAAGCAACAGCACAAGTATTTTTAGTAGGAAAAAATGTTGAGCAAGATTCCAAAACTATCAACATTCACGCCCATATTTCAAATGAGCAAATTGAGAATAAATTAACCGTTGGACAATACGTCAATACAAGAATTTTAACGGGAAAAAGAACTGCCAAAACATTACCAGAAACGGCTATTTTAAGGAAAGGAGATGGAGGAGTTATTTTTGTACAAATCAAAGAAAACATCTTTCAACAAATACCCGTAAAGTTAGGTATTTCTGAGAGAGGAAACGTAGAAGTATTTTTTGAAAAAGAGATTGATTTCTCAAAAATTGTAAAGTCTGGGGCTTCGATTTTGCAGGCAGTTTTGAGTGGCGGGGAAGAATGAAATAGTATATTTGTCACATGAATAATCCAAAACGCTGCCACTGGGTCAATGATAACCAAATTTATATCGACTACCATGATTTTGAGTGGGGCGTTCCGTTGCATGATGACGATAAACTATTCGAGTTTTTAATCCTCGAAGGCTTCCAAGCGGGTTTGAGTTGGATAACGATTTTGAAGAAAAGAGACAATTTTAGAAAGGCATTCGACAACTTCAAAGCCTTAAAAATTGTTAAATATGATGAACAAAAAGTTGAGGAATTAATGCAAGACACGGGCATCATCCGCAATCGTTTGAAGATTCAGGGAGCTATCATCAATGCCCGATTATTCCTCGAAATCCAACAAGAATTTGGCAGTTTTGATAAATATATTTGGCAGTTTACAGATGGTCAAGTTATTGTAAATCAATGGAGTAGCCCCAAAGATGTACCCGCCTCAACTCCAATTTCTGATGCGATGAGTAAGGATTTAAAAAAGCGTGGATTTAAGTTTGTGGGAACTACCATTTGTTACGCTTTTATGCAGGCGACGGGCATAGTAAACGACCATCTCACGGATTGTATCTGTTATCCTCAATAATCTTCACAAAAAATTGGCTTAGCTTTTGTAACTTTGTTCACCATTTAACCAGTGAATCTGTTTTAACTTATTCCTTTTGTTGTAAATAGTCTCATTTTTAACCTGTTAGCTCAAAATTTATTCAACGTAGCTGTGCTATCAGTTCCACTGTGGGTTCATAAATTTCGACCTATCAGATTAAAAATGAAATCAATTTCCATTCAAAACGAAAAGTTAAAACAGATTCAAGCCGCCAACTTGTACTAATCATAGCTGATGAATCCACGAATTGTAATTATTCCTACTTATAATGAAATAGAAAATATCGAAGCCATCATTCGCAAAGTAATGAGCCTCGAACCTGAGTTTGATTTACTCATTGTGGATGATGGGTCGCCCGATGGTACGGGTCTGAAAGTCAAGGAATTACAAACAGAATTTGGCACAAACCGTTTGCATCTTCAAGAACGAAAAGGCAAATTGGGTTTGGGTACAGCCTACATTCACGGGTTCAAATATGCCTTAAATTTGGGTTATGAGTACATTTTTGAGATGGATGCCGATTTCTCACACAACCCAGACGACCTCGTACGCCTGTATGATGCTTGTGCCAGTGAAGGGGCTGACATGGCGATTGGTTCGAGATATATCAAGGGTGTAAACGTGGTCAATTGGCCCATGAGTCGGGTTTTGATGTCGTATTTTGCGGGCTATTATGTTCGATTTATTACAGGTATGACCATCATGGACGTTACGGCAGGTTTTAAATGTTATACAGCTAAGGTACTGAAAACCATTGATTTAGATAAAATAAAATTTATTGGATACGCTTTTCAGGTAGAAATGAAATTTACTTCTTGGAAATTCGGTTTTAAGATTACGGAAGTCCCCATTATTTTTACGGACAGAACAAAAGGCGAATCAAAAATGTCAGCAAATATCTTCCGTGAAGCCGTTTTGGGCGTTATTCAAATGAAATGGAATAGTTTTTTTAAGAAATACGAAAAATGAATTTGAAAATTTGAAAATTAGTTAATTTGAAGGTTATTCAAATAATTAGTGTTCTATCATATTAACTTAATTTTGACTACGAATTACTAACTTCCCGAAAGTAAAAAAACTTTCGGGAAGTTAAGAAAACAAACATTGCAAGGTTTGATTACCACCCAAAACTAAGTTGATAGAACATTAACTAATTTTCAAATTCCCAAATCTTCAAATTAAAACATGACCTACGACCACGTAAAAGCCATTCATATAATCTTCGTAACCTCTTGGTTTGCAGGGCTTTTCTACTTGCCACGCCTTTTCGTGTATCATGTGGAAGCCAATGAAAAACCCGATATCGAGCGAGATATTTTGCAAAAAGAATACAAAAGAATGCAAAAGATTCTGTTCAATGCCATCATGGTTCCTGCCATGTGGCTGACTCTGATTTCTGGCTTAACGATGGTCTATTGGGTCTGGTGGGATTCTTTTGCAGGACATGGTTGGTTACATCTCAAGCTTACCTTCGTTTTGGGTTTACTTATTTATCACTTCTTTTGTCGAAAACTCATCTTAGAATTACGTCAAGATAAATTCAGATTTACGGGTTTTCAGCTTCGACTTTATAACGAAATTGCTACGATTTTTCTTTTTGCGATTGTGTTTTTGGTAGTCCTCAAAAACTCCGTTGATTGGATTTGGGGATTAGTAGGGCTTCTGACTTTTGCCGTTGTTATAATGTCGGCGGTCAGAATTGTGAAGCGGATTCGAGAGCGTAAATCTTGATTTTTACTTCATTTTCAACTTCAATTTTCCATTCGTTAGCACAATTTTATCCGATTTGTCTGACTGTTTTTTATAGCCATTTCCTTCTGGGTCAATGTCTGAGTCGTAGCCTGTAGCAGAGGTTTTGGCTTTGTCTTCCATTTTACCAACTATTCTGCCAAAACCTCCAAAAACGGTTGCAGTAGCTTTTTCTTTCCAGTATGAACCTACCAAAGTGCCACTAAAAGTAGCCTCTATCGAACCATCTGCATTGACTTTTACCTCCATGGCTTCGTCATTATTCTGAGATTTTCCTACGTGATACTCCATACGTGGTTCACGGATTTCTTCTACGTATTTTATGATGGCAAGCCCTTTATACTTTCCCAAATCTTCCACTTTTTTCTTGTTTTCTTTGGTATCGGGTTTGTCGGCATCCACTACCAAATATGTACCTGGTTCAATAGAGGCATCTTTATCTCTATTCCAATTATACAACCAGATTCTAAGTGATTTATCTGGTTTAATGGCATTGGCAGTTATCCACCAATACGAACCAATCCTGATTCTTCGGGGTTGAGTTACGAAGTCTTTACCGTCGATACCTACGCTAAAAGTATTGTCGTTAGCAATTTGTCCGAAAGAAGAATTGAGCAAGAATAATAAGAAAGAAAATGTTAGAAAAGATTTCATGGCTATTGATTTTTAGATTTTAGTTCCCTGATTTTCAAGGACTTAAATTTAAAAATAATAGTGATACGAAAGTCTTTATGTTTAGTAAGCGGTGTTGAATATTTAGTAAGTGGTATATTTTCTAAAATTAAAAAAAATACCTTAAATTTACATCCTAACACACGCTACTAAATAATGAAAAAAACTTTATTCTTGTTATTATTCTTCCTGTCTTTCAATTCATTGGCTCAAAGTAAGCAAGTCATTGACTCACTCAAAGCTGAGATTTCCAAAGTAAAAAATCCAGAATCTTTGGTTAGTATTTACCATCAAATCGTTGAGGGCTACTTAAATAATCAACCAGACTCCACTCAGAAATATACTGATTTAGCGATTAAATTATCAGAAAAAACTGGTAATCAACTACTTATCGCTAAGTCGTACTTACAAAGAGGCAACTATCTTCAAGACCGTACCAAGTTTGACGAAGCTCTCAAATTCTATCAAAAAGCCGTTGATATTTACGAAAAAGAAAACAACAAAAGTGGTGCGGGTCGTACCTATACGAGTATGTGTAGGCTTTATAAGCGTATGGCATCAGCTCAAAATGTTTTGTCTTTTACTAAAAAAGCCCTCTCCTACTCTTTCAAAGCCATTGAGTATCTGAAATCCGTCAATGACAATGCTGGATTGATGGCGGCTTACAACAATCAAGGTATTACTTATCGTGATTTAGACCAATTAGAAAAAGCTCACGAAGATTATCTATTGGGTCTGGATATTGCTGAAAAAAATCACATAGAAAACACCTACACAGGCATTCTGAACGCTAATTTAGGGCAGTATTACATGGATACAAAACAGCCAGATAAAGCTATTTTTCAGTTAAATAAAGCCCTTGTTATTCATCAAAAACTGAATAACCTATCCGCCATCGAACACGCTAATCGGAATTTATCTTATGCTTTTAGACAGAAAAAAGAATACCTAAAAGCCGTAGAATTAGCCCAAAAATCAGTCGATATTTCAAAAATGCTTAACGACCCCCATCGTGCTTTTAATTCATACGAAGCCCTTTATTTAGCTCAAAAAGATGCAGGAATGTTCAAAGAGGCTTTGGAAAGTTTAGAAATTAATAAAACCCTCGAAGACTCCACCGTGAGGGCTGAAAAAACCAAGGGTGTTGCTGAGATTGAGACAAAATACGAAACCGAAAAAAAGGAAATTTTGATTCAAAAATTAGATGAAAAAAATCAATTGCAACGTCGGCAAATCATTGGTTTTGTGATTGGTTTAGCTTTACTTTTAGGTCTTTTGGTAGCTTTGTACAATCAAAATCAGACCGTAAAAGCCAGCCAAAAAAAGATTTCGGAACAGTCCGAACAATTGAAATTAATGATGAAAGAATTGCACCACAGAGTCAAAAATAATTTGGCAATTGTGAGTAGTCTTTTGAAAATTCAGTCGAGTAAAATTGAGGATGAGAAGGCGGTTCAGGCGATTCGTCAAGGGCAACAGCGGGTAGAGGCGATGTCGTTGATTCATCAAAGATTGTATCAAACCGACAAAGTAACCAACATCAATATCAAGGAATATATCAACGACCTTGCAGACAGCCTCATGAGTGCATACGGACATACTCCTGATGATTTTGATTTGAAAATTGAGGTCGAAAAAGAGCAATTAGACGTGGACATGGCTATTCCATTAGGTCTGATAATCAATGAGTTATTGACTAATTCATTCAAATATGCTTACGAAAAAGTTGAACGACCTTTACTAAATATTTCCTTGAAAACAAACCATGGATTGACGTTGGAAGTACAAGACAATGGACCTGGAATTGACATGGAGCGTTGGCAAAAAGCCAAAGATTCTTTCGGGAAAAAACTCATCGCAGGACTTTCAAAACAAATTGGAGGAACTTATGAATTAGAAAATAAAGGAGGTAGTTATTTTAAGTTGCAGATTCCACAGGAAAAGTTAAAAATGGCAGCGTAAAAGTTTTTAGTTCTGGGTTTTGGGTACTAAGTTCTGAGTTCTGAGTTAATTTAAAAGTCTTTAATGATTTTGAAACTCAGTACCCAAAACCCAGAACCAAGTACTCAGAACTAAAAACCCAGAACTAAAAAGTTATGAAAATACTAATCATCGAAGACGAATTTATTTTGGCATCAGAACTTTCAGAAACCCTTGAATCTGAGGGATATGAGGTAGTTTTGACGGCTGATAATGGACGAGAAGCCTTAGATTTTTACAAAGAAAATGAAGTAGATTTGGTGCTTTGTGACATCAATATCAACGGTGATTGGGATGGTATTGAGACTGTAACAAAACTCATTGCCGTCAAGCAAGTGCCAATTATTTACCTAACGGCTTTCACAGATAAAGATACTCTGGAAAGAGCCAAAGCAACCTTCCCTGCGGCATATATTCCGAAACCTTATCACATCACCAACCTCAGAATGGCAATTGAGTTAGCGATTAATAATTTTGCTGTAAAAATTCAGCCAAGTTATCTGAATATCCTGAAAGATGGGAAGCCCGATATTCAGTCGAAGGAGATGTTTTTGCAGGTCAATGATGATATTTTTATTAAACAGAACTATCAATTTGTCAAGTTTTCGTTGAGCGAAATCCTGTATTTGGAGGCTGATAATATCTACACAAACATCATCACAAGTCAAAAAAAATATGCTATCCGACAGGCAATTGGCAATGTTCATGAACGTTTGCCCATGAAAAATTTAGTGCGTGTGCATCGTTCTTTTGTGGTGAATATCAACAAGATAGACTCTTTTAATGAATATGAAGTTATTGTTCACGGACATACTATACCCATCAGTCGTACGTACAAGGATGAATTTATGAAGTATTTTATGTTTCGATGAAAATTAAATTATTCCACATAATCCAAGTCTTTGGTGAACGTTTCTTCAATCTGCGAGGTTGCCCACAAAGCGGCGGCATAACAAATTGCACCCACAATCATGGCTGAACTTACCAATCCATAAGAGGGAATTAATGCCTTGAAACCTATTGTGATAGGAATTAATGCCCCTCTTACAAAATTGGGTACGGTGGTCGTTACAGTGGCTCTAATGTTTGTTCCAAATTGTTCGGAAGACATCGTAACGAATACTGCCCAATACCCTCCAAAAAAGCCTAAAATGAAGCA
The DNA here is from genome assembly GCA_013298125.1 of Cytophagales bacterium. Classification (GTDB taxonomy): domain Bacteria; phylum Bacteroidota; class Bacteroidia; order Cytophagales; family Spirosomataceae; genus Arcicella. The sequence continues at coordinate 35,462 of JAAFJP010000019.1, forward strand.
CAAAATATAAAAATTATTGGCTGAAATTCCGTTAGCATTTAGGTAGATTATGGTAAAAACAATTGCCAAACCTATAAAAATATAAACAGCTTTTTTTCTACTTTTCAGAATTTGACTGACTACTCCACTCAAAAAATCACCCAACGATAATCCAGCATAACAAAACATGATAGTTTTTCCACCTAAAATTTCGCCTTGTACGTTGAGAACTTTACTCATTTCGGGGGCGGCTAAAATCAAGATTCCAACCACGAACCAAACGGGCAATCCAATAAGAATGCAATAAAAATATTTCTTAAAACGCTCCCAGTTAGTAAATAGGCTGAAAAAATTGCCTTTTGCTACATTTTTTTCAACATTTTGAAAAAGTAAAGATTCAAATGTTCCGAAACGTAAAATCAAGAGAAATAAACCCATACCTCCACCGATAAAATAACAAATTCGCCACCATTCAGGGTCTTTGCTATATCCGCCCACAACGGCAGCCGTTACCGCTCCCAAAGCCCCCGTACCCGCAATGAGCAATGCCCCGATGCCCCTTTTTTCTTTGGGTAGAGTCTCATTCACAAGCGTGATACCTGCCCCCAACTCCCCTGCAAGCCCTATTCCCGCAATGAAACGAAGGATTCCGTATTGGGTAATGGCATCCAAAAATGCGTTATCCTGTATCAATCCGTTCAAAGCATTAGCGGTTGAATACATCAAAATTGAACCAAAAAGCACTGATTTACGCCCTTTTTTATCACCCCAAACACCCCACAAAATTCCTCCCATCAACATTCCCGCCATTTGAATATTGAAAAGCGTGAGTCCTTGGGAGAGTTGTTGTGCTTTATCTAATCCAAAACTGGCAAGACTCGGATTACGAACTACGCCAAAGAGAATAAGGTCATAAACATCCACAAAATAACCCAAAGCGGCTACTGCAATCAGGATTTTAGCGTTTTTTGAAATCGTGGTATTTGTTGAAATCTGAATGGGGTTCATGGTTAATTGGGGGTTAATTGAATTTGGTGTTATGCCTACTATTACCACCTCGACAAAACTTGCGTACGGTGAGCATCAATTTTTAGAAAAATAAATAATAAAATCGAAAATGACCAGAGCGAAGAACCACCATAACTAAAAAATGGCAGGGGAATCCCGATAACAGGCATCAGCCCGATGGTCATGCCAATATTTACTAAAAAGTGAAAAAACAGTATGGAGACAACCCCGTAGCCATAGACTCGGGCAAATCGAGATTTCTGTCGTTCTGCCAAATAAATCACTCTCAATAAAAGCCCCAGAAACAGCCCTACAACCAATAAACTCCCCGCAAAACCTTCTTCTTCGCCCACAGTACAGAAGATAAAATCGGTAGATTGCTCGGGTACGAAGTCAAATTTAGTTTGAGTTCCTTGCAAAAAGCCTTTACCCAAAAGCCCCCCAGAACCAATAGCAATTTTTGCCTGACGTACGTTATAACCCGTCTTTTTTCTATCAAATTCAGGATCAATCAATACTTTTATACGATTGCGTTGATGTTCTTGAAGGACGTTATTGATTGCCCAATCAACCCCCGTAACGAAAATTCCCATCGCAAAGGCAATTCCAATAATCAGAAAAATATTTCGAGTCTTTCGTTCATACCTTGGCAATATCCAAATGACTAAACCCGTCAAAACAGCAATACCAATAAATACTTGCCAGATTGGATAAATAAGTGATAATACAAACAGGATGATAACACTTAGCAAAGCGGCAGGATAAACGCCAGGTAAACCTTCACGATACAATAGAATCATAAAACCCGCAAACACTAATGCTACGCCTGTTTCTTGGGATAATAATATCAAAATCGGAGGGACTAAAATGATGAGAGCAACATTAAATTGGTCTTTGAAACGAGACAAATTGACTAAGGGGGTACTCACGTATTTTGCCACTGCCAAAGCGGTTGCCATTTTGGCAAATTCGGCAGGTTGTATCTGAAAACTCCCAATCCTAATCCATGAATGTGAGCCTTTTATCTCTGCCCCAACCACAAACACAGCCAAAAGCATGAAGATAAAAAAGCCGTAAATGAAAAATGCCGTAGTTTCGTAAAACCGATAATCAATTACTAAGATAGCAATAATGAGTAGTACAGTCGTTCCAATCCAGACGAGTTGTTTGCCTGCATTGGAATCAAAAAAGCCTGGGTCTCCAATCCAGAGGGGGTTTTCGGGATTATAAATAGCGGCATAAATATTCATCCACCCTACCACCACGCACACGATGAAAAGGAGAACTGTAATCCAATCTAAATTTTTTGATATTTTTTCTTGTCTTGCCATGTTTGGGAGGAAGGTAATTAGGGATTAGGTAATTAGGGATTAGGCAGTTTGGGACGTTTAAAGTTAGGATAAATACTTTCAAATTCTTAGTTATTTAACCTAATTCCCCAATCCCTAATCCCCAATTACCTAATCCCTACCTTTTCGGTTTCATCGGGATTTTGATAGTGGTTGGTTTTTCAGCTCCGATGAGTGGTACACTTTGTGGAGTTGTCAAAAATAGCTCTTCATCAACTTTTTGTATAACGCTATCCTTTTTCACATTAGTTGATTTTGAATTATCGGTCTTAGGCGTTGTGGTTCGGATGATATTTAGCGGGTAACCCTTGTTCATCCATTTAGTCTCAATGGCTTTTCTATCAACTCGACGTTTGATATATTTTTCGATACATAAAGAAGCAATCGGAGCGGCATGAGCCCCGCCCGAACCTGCATTTTCTACAAAAACGGCAATCGCAATTTTAGGATTTTCTCTGGGAGCAAAAGCCATAAAAATGGAGTGATTTTCTCCATGACGATTCTGAGACGTTCCTGTTTTTCCACACATCTGAATATCGCTCATACGTCCGTCACCCGATACTGTTCCATTATTAACCGCCGCAACCATTCCTCCGATGACGGTATCAAAATGTCTTCTATCAATGCCTACGGACACTTTTTCCTTATATTTTTCTTCAACTTCGCCAACTTTCCCTACTCCTTTCACCAAATGCGGACGAATATACCAGCCTCGGTTGGCTATGATAGCCGCTACATTGGCTACTTTCAAAGGACTTACTAATAATTCACCTTCACCAATACTATTACTGGCGATATTTGAGAATTTCCAGCGAAGCGGTGCTTTTGATGGTCCTCCATACATTTTATCATACATGGCAACGTTAGGCAAATTACCTTTCCGTTCGGTTGGGAGGTCTATTTCTAATGATTGACCTATTCCAAACTTTGCCACCATATCACCCCATTTTTGTAAACCTACCGCTGATTTTTTGAAAACATTTGTTTCGCTATTATTATAAATCATTCGTTTGTAGGTCTGATAAAAATAAGGATTACATGAATACTGGATTGCCCTTTGCACATCACTCGCTACGGGGTGATTGTGGCTACAATTAATCGGCGAACCTCCATGCCCAAAACCTGTCCCTGGGGATATTGCTCCCATTTGTAAAGCAACTAAGGCTTGAATAATCTTAAAAGTTGAGCCTGGACGATATGAGGCACTTGGCGGACGATTTAAGAGTGGATGTGCTGGATTAAGGTTAAGTTGTTGAAAATATTTAGAATATGTCCTGCCCGACAATAAACTCGGGTCATAAGTAGGAGCTGAAACCATTGCCAACACTTCGCCCGTTGAGGGTTCGATGGCAACTACGCTTCCTACTTTGTGTTGCATCAAACTGTCGGCGTAGGCTTGCAATTCTATGTCGATTGAGCTAATCAGATTCTTCCCTGCCAAAGGTTCTTTGTCATGAGAGCCATTTTTGAATGAGCCTTTTTCTGCCCCTCGACTATTGACCATCATGTATTTGATACCTTTTTCTCCACGCAATTGGTCTTCATAATAACGTTCTATACCCGTAACGCCCACATAATCACCTTGACGATAATAGTCATCGCCTTCGTCTTCTAATTTTTGTAAGCGTTCTGGACTAATTTCTCCTACGTACCCGAGAGCATTCGCCATACCTTTCCAATCGTAGGTACGCAAAGCACTGACTTTAAAGTCAAATCCTGGATAATCGACCATTGCATCCTGTACACGGGCATAGTCCTGTCGAGACAATTGTCGAAGCATCAACGATGGTCTAACGGGTGAGTATATTCTGGCGAGATGCGTGAGGCTGTCAAACTCAGTACGAGTGAGTCCAAAGATTTCACAAAAACGGAGGGTATCAGCAACTCGTGCCTTTTTAGGAGTTACATAGAGGTCATAAACTACTGTGTTACTGACAATTAGTTTTTTGTTACGGTCATAGACCAAACCTCGAAAAGCTGGTTGTACCAATTCCCTGATGGCATTGTTTTCTGCATCAAGTTTGTAGGTCTCATCGACCACCTGTAAGTAAAATAATCTGCCAACGTAAATCAACGCTATCAGAATAAAAAAACCTTGAATAAATCGTTTTCTAATCTCTTCCATTTTTAGGGGTTGGGGATTAGGGATTGGGGATTAGGGATTGGGGGGTAATATCATTTAGAAACTAATCCCCAATCCCTAATCCCTAACCCCTAAAAATTTACTCCTTCGGTAAACTTTTAATAAACAAATACATTCCTGCAAAAATAAAAAATAAAGAACATCCCACCGTAAACCAAGGCGTTTTCATCATCAATTTTTCATCTAACCAACGCCCCAGAAACACACCCGCAGCAATGGTTACGAGCATTTGCATACCCGCACCTGCGTATCGTGAAAATTTGTTTGGTGAATTATTTTGTTCCATAACACAAAAATACGCCTTTGGCATGGAAACTGATACTATTTTTGTGTAAAATTACGTTTTATATTAGCGGTTGGCTTTGGGCTATTAGCTTTCGGCTTTTCATCGTTTAACTCTGTGCCTTTGTGCCTTTGCTACTTAGTGCCTTTTTTTGATATAATGAAAAATAAGTACCTCATATACATCACCATTTTATCTGGATTTCTCTTTGGATGTTCACAGAATAGTAGTTCTCCTTTGGCAGTGGGCTTCCACAATGTCAATGCAAAATATAACGCTCTCTTTCAGGCAGATATAAAATTACAAGAAGCCGAAAAAGCCCTTTTTGAAGCTCATAAAGATAATTATTCTCAACCATTGTCTATCCTGATTCCGATAGATTCTAACTCGGCGGGGGCGGTTTCCGAGCAATTGGGTGCTATTATCAAAAAGGCTTCGTTGGTTGTAGAACGTCATCAAAATTCCAAATTTTTGGATGATGCCTACGTGATGATTGGGAAAGCCCGTTTGCTGAAACAAGATTATAAAAATGCCATCGAAACGTTTAAATACGTCAATACAAATGCCACTTCTGACAAAGCACGTGACGCAGCCCTCATAGGACTCATGCGTGCCTATACCGAACAAGGCGAATATCAAACCGCCCTCCGTGTGGCTGAATTGTTAAGAGAAGAACCACTGAATAACGAAAATACCCGTGATTTTTATTTGACCAAAGCATATCTTCATCAATTGAAAGAGGAGTATAAAACTTCGGTAGCTATTTTGGAAGAAGCCTTGCCATACATGAAGAAAAACGAGCAAAAAGCCCGTGTACTCTTTGCGGCGGGGCAAATGTATGAAGCCCTTGATGCTAAAAACGATGCCTCAGAAAAGTATTTGGCGGTCAATAAAAATCGCCCTTCTTATGATTTAGGTTTTTATGCAAAACTCAACAACGCCTTAGTTTTAGGACAAACTGATGGTTTCCAGAAACTCTTGAAGGATTCTAAAAATAAGGATTTGCAAGATAAAATCTACGAAGCCATGTCGATGGTGGAGATGCGGAAAGGAAATTCCAAAGATGGGGTAAAACTTCTGCAAGCCTCCGCACAAAGTAGTCAGAATCAAAAGCAATTACCTTATACGTTCTTGAAATTGGCGGACTTGGCGTATAACAAAATGAAGAATTACGAAATGGCGGCGGCGTATTATGATAGCACCGCTTCGTTACTCCCACAAACTGACCCCGCCTACAAGCGAGTGGTGGACAAACAGCGGTCTCTGAGAGATTTTGTGATTCAAAATAATATCATCAAAACGGAAGACTCTTTACAGATTTTAGCCAAAATGAATCCTGCACAATTAGAAAAAGTGTTGGAAAAAGTAATTTTAGATAAAATTGCCAAAGAAGCCGCCGATTTGAAAAAAGCTCAGGATATTGTCAATCGTGGAATGCAAATGCAAGCAGAAGTAAAAGCCAACAATGATGTTTTCACCAATCATAATAAGAATAATTGGTATTTTAATAATGAAATTGCTGTTAAACAAGGTAAGACAAGTTTTTTAGGCACATGGGGCGTCAGAAAATTAGAAGATAATTGGAGGAGAAGTACAAAAGATATGTTTACAATATTTGAAAACCCAAGTGATATTAACAAAGGGAATAATTTGGAAGTAAATAGTAATAAGAACACAACAACTTCAAAAGGCGGTAGCCTTTCAAAATCTGAAATTGCCGAGCTAAAAGCTAAAATCCCGTTCTCGAAAGAGGCTTTGGCAGCTTCACAAAAGCGTAAGGAAGATGCCAGTTTTGAGTTAGGAAAGATATATAAATTTAGGTTAAATGAACCTCGCAACGCCGTTATCACTTTTGAGCATTTTCTGACAGATTTTCCAAAATCATCCCACGAACCAGAGGCTTTGTACTTACTTTGTTTATTGAACGAAGATAACGCAGCGGGTAAAGAAACTTATCGCAAAAGATTGATGAAAGACTACGAGGATTCGTATTTTGCCAGATTATTGAACCGTACTTCATCTGAAACCTTAACAACTGGAAAGGAATCGGAAGCTCAAAAATTGTACGCAGAAGCCTACGGATATTTTGCACAAAATAATTTTACGGATGCCCTCACTTTTGTAGAAACGGGTCTGAAACAATACCCCAATAGCCAAATTGAGGATAAGTTTGTATTTTTGAAAGCCCTCCTTTTAGCCAAAACACAAACGGTAGAAATCTATCAAAAAGCCCTCAAAAACTTCATTACTGATTATCCGAAGAGTCAGCTGATTGCAATGGCGAAAGAAAGATTGGAGGCGGTTGAGAAGAAATAAAAAAGGAGGCGTAAATTTTACGCCTCCTTTTTTTATTTCTAATTCACCTTCACCACAATCCGACTCTGATTATACCCTGCCATTACGCCCAAACCGTTTTTGATGTTAGTATAAGTCAAAACAGGCTCTGCAAAGGGATTTCCGTTTGCTTTACGGATTTTGTCGATGGCGGTGTTGTACAAATAATATGCTCTGTCGGTATTGGCTACATAGATTTCGTTGTAACGGTCTGTAACGGTTACTGTTGTGGTAGTTCCTCCGCCTTGCGGACCACCGCTTCCGTTTGGACCACCGCCTCCGTTTCCTCCTCCTCCAAACGAGCTAAAATTATTAAAAGACCTCAAATCAAACGCCTGAGCAATAAGTGTCTGATTTTCTTGACCTCTGTCTGCAATGTATTCGTATTTAGTCGTCCAGTTTACTCGTAATTTTTTTGCTCCTGCGGCATCCAAATAAGTGCCTTTTTGATAGAAAAATTGTCCAATGCTATAAAAACTTTCTTCGCCCACAATGTCCCTGAAACGTACTTCAATACTTGGATAAGTAATGGTTGCACCTCCTCCTCCGCCACCACCACGTCCCGCCGTACCTGTTACAGTTGTTTGGATTGAAGAAATATCCTTCTCCGCAACAACCTTTGTAGGTATTACGCACGAGCCTTCAACAGATTGAAAACCAGGGGCTGAGACTTTCACCGTATAGGTTTTACCCGCCACAATCGGAAGATTTTTAGCGGATAAATAATACCTCGAACGTGCCGTGAAAATATATTCTCCATCAGCATCATACGATGACGGTAATTGTAAAGTTTTATACGGAATCGTTACGGATTTCTGCCCGTCCGTAAGCACCACATTGGCGTTTAGGATGTTTGGGTAGCGTTCTGCACCATCCACAATTGTCCCAATCACGGGGGCGGTTTGGGTTACAGAAACCTCTAAAAGCGTATCTTGGGGTGAAATAAAACACTGAACCACCAAGCGGTCTTCGTAGGGAATATCAATGTCAGTTACTAAACTTTTGCAAGAGGTTAGTAAGAGAATTGATGCGAGAAATGAGAAAAAGAATGATTTTTTCATTTTTATATCTGATAAGAAAACCAGTAGGGGCGTATCGCATACGCCCTTTGTACGTACATGGGCGTATGCGATACGCCCCTACTGGTTTTGCTGTTTTTTAAAATTTAAAACTATAAGACAAAGACGGTAAAATCGTGAAAATCGAATACTGACTCAGCGTTTTGTTGGTGATACCCGTGGTACGGTCATACTGACTTCTATAATCATAAAAATACGGATTCTGACGATTGTACAAATTATAAATACTGAATTCCCACGTGCGTTCATGCCTTTTCATTTGTTTGTGAAACTGTACTCCTACGTCCATACGATGATATGGGGCGGCTCTGAACGCATTTCTTTCACCATAATCTGGCAACTCACGGAACTCTCCACGATAATTAACTGCCGCCACTCCCGCTTGGTCAACACCCGCAATTTTGTAGCCCGAACGGTACGTAGCATCGGGTAACGTGAGGGCATTACCCGTTCCATACACCCACGTAGCCGAGAGCGTAATGTTGGGTTTGATGTGATAAATTCCTACAATCGAAGCATCGTGTCGGCGGTCATATTTTGCCCAAAATTTATTGCCAAAATTTAATTCATCAAATTGGTGTTCGACCCACGAAAGCGTGTAGCCAATCCAACCAGACAATTTTCCTGATTTTTTCTGAATCAATAATTCCGCCCCTTTCGACCAACCTCGCCCTGCCGTTACTTTATCTTCAAACGGAATCACATTGACCTGACTTCTCGCCAAAGCCTGTGGACCATCGACAGAAAGCGTAGCAAATGTACTACCCTCTTTGTAGGAAATAATGTTGTCCATTGTTTTGTAGTACCCTTCCAACGTAACCGTTAAACCCTTGTCTGTCAAGTCTTTGGCAAGTCCAAAAGCAATCTGTTGAGAGCGTTGGGGTTTGACATTACTCGTAGATGGCACCCACAAATCCGTAGGAAGTCCCGCCCCAGAGTTTGACAATAAATGAATATATTGATTCATCGTAGCGAAGGATGCCTTGATAGCAAAGTCTTTGGGCAATGTCCAAGCAATCGCCAAACGAGGTTCTGGATTTTGGTAAGAAATCGTTTCAGTTGCGAAAGACGATAAACGTAAACCTAAATTTATCCGAAGATTAGAAAGAGGCTTGTAGGTATCTTCCACATAAAGCCCCGTCTCGACAGCATCAATAATCGTTGTTGCTTCACGAACTGTATCAGCGGCGGCATCCGAAACAACCAAAGCCGAAGGAATAAAACGGTGAGCCGTTACTTGTCCCCCAAACTTAATATCGTGGTGGGAATTTGGAAAAAAATCGAAGTCCATCTTCGCCCCAAAATCCCTAATGCTACTCGTATAGCTAAGATTATACACAAAAGTATTGCTCGAAATCGTAGCGGTTTGGTTATTGATACTCGTCTCAAAATCATACGAACTATGAATCAGCGAGACGTTTGAGAATAGTTTTTCGTTAAAGATATGATTCCAACGGAGCGTACCCGTAGCATTTCCCCAATTCAAACCTGCATTAAGCGTGCGGTTGCCTTGCACATCCGCAACAGCCCCTTTGTCCCTTCCAAAATATCCCGAAAGAAATAGACGGTCTTTATTTCCAAAATCATAATTCACTTTGGCGTTGAGGTCATAAAAATAATAAAACGTGCCTTTGTTTTGGGCAGGGATAAAAAATCCTGCGGGAATGTCGGCATAAGTCCGTCTTCCCGAAATCAGGAATGAAGATTTATGATTTTTAGAAATGGGAGCTTGCACGACTAATCGACTGGCAATCAATCCAATACCTCCTTCGACTTGCAATTTTTCTTTGTTCCCGTCCTTCATTTGCATCTCAATAACCGACGACAAACGTCCACCATAACGGGCGGGGAAACCGCCTTTGGTCAATTCAACGCTTTTGAGAGCATCGCCATTAAAAACCGAAAAGAAACCAAACAAGTGGTAGGCATTATAAACGGGGGCATCGTCCAAAATCAATAAATTTTGGTCGGGTCCACCGCCACGCACATAAATTCCAGCATTGCCTTCTGAGCCTTTCTGCACACCAGGCATCAATTGCAAAACCTTCAAAACGTCCTTCTCGCCCATAAAAGCGGGGATTTCTTTGATTTGCTGAATCGGAACAGACACCTTACTCATCTGTACCGTTTCAGAAACCTTCTCTTGTTCGGGAGCATTACCAAAGACCTTCACCTCATCCAACTGACGAGTATCGGGCGATAATTCAACATCTTGTTTAGGATTTTTGACCGTGAAAGTTTTGATGGTTTGTTTATAGCCCACAAAGCTAAAAACCACCACAGCATCAGTATTTTGGGAGATAGTAAGTGAGTAAAAGCCATAGTTATTGGTCTGAGTACCAATCTTTTGTCCTTGCACATACACACTCACCCCTGGGAGTAATTCACCACTTCCACTTTCCTTTACCGTCCCGCTGATGGTAAATTTGGTGGTTTGGGCAAACGAATTTTCGTATTGGATGAACAGAAAAAGTAATAACAGTAAGCGTTTTTTCATTTGGGATAATTTTCTTTTGATTTTAGAAGACTACACCAAAAGGTGGACAAGTATTGGCTGGTGAAAATGGAATTTATCATATTTAATTCTGGACATAAAGCTACAATTAACTCATTTATTTACTGAATAAGGACTCTCAAAATTCAAGTATTTCTATAAAAAATCATCCTGTTTTTCCTAAATAATACCGTTAAGTCAATAATGATACCGTTAAATAAATACTGTTTTTTCTTCTTTTAATTTGTATGTTAGTTTGTAGTCACTAATAAAAAGGCATCTACTCCAAATTTAACAATAAATCAGCTTCGTTTTAAAAAATCCACTCCAATCTGAAACTTAGTTTTTACTACCAATAGTTAAGGACAAAAGTTTTATAAATCTTCTTCGCAAACTATACCTACTAATTCTGGATATTCAAATCAAAAATATCGACGTAATTTTTATTTTAACTCTTAATTTTTTTAGCTCATGTTGACAACATTAAAAAACGAATCCCCTTTTGGCATCGGAAATATTGCCAAAGTGGTAGTAAACGGCTCACAAGATTATTATGGAGCTTCAAGTATTGAAAAGTTCAGTTCGGCAAGCCCACTGTCTTTAACCCACGAAGATGCCGAAGGGTGGCTTGACTATCCTACCCAGTTTAAACCAGCTAATTTTTGGTTCAAAGATGATGCTGTAAAAGTTTGGATGTACGAAGAAACCTACGATAACTGGCAAGACACTTATGGGGCTGATGCAGTACTGGCATTTTATCATTCGGGGCATGGAAATATGGATTCCAATGGGGTTTTTCAACTACCAATGGGTGGAAAATGGGATAATCGAGATTGGGCTTTCTCGAATAACATGGCATTTGGAAACGAACAAGCACGGTATCATTTTTGGTCAACTTGTCTATCTCTCAGAGTATTAGGAGGGCACGACCCTATTCGTACTTGGCACAATGTCAATAAAGGAATGAGAATGATTTTTGGGTATGAAACTACCAGTGTTGATAACCCTAATTATGGTAAATTCTTTTGGGAAGAATGGAGAAAAAATAAATCATTTAGTCAAGCCTTTTTAGATGCAAGTTGGCGTATATCAAACGGGCAAGCTCCGTCTGTGTGTGCCATGGGCAAAACCCCACAAGAAGCAAATAACAGGCTTTATAACGAAAGGTTCTTTTCGTGGGATGCTGCAAGTAGAGATTATTACCACTGGCGTTGGTTCTATGCAAGTTCAGTAGCTGCCGACATTAGAGCTGCGGATGCTCAATTAGTAATGCCCAAAGACTCAAAAATAGCCATTTTAGGCTCGGATAATATTGAAGCAACATTAAAAAGATTAACCTCTGCATTGGGATATGGTAAAAAAAGTATGGCAAATGCCGTTATCGACAAACAAGGTAACTATTATTTAAAAGATAAAAATACAAACCTTTTTGTGGGTAAAGATGGGCGATTTGATGCAAAATTAGCCACTCCAAATACTGAAAATCATAATCAGATTGATACTAAAAAAGCTCAAAAAATTGCTGAAAACATTTTGAGTAATCATAACCTAAATCAAGGTGTTACTTTGCAACTTGATAATATCCGTTATGAAAATGCTTGTACGGGAAATACAGTTGGTTCTGGCGAAATTGGGAAACCTCATGTTATCGGAACAACTTTTGAATTCCGCCAAATCATCAACGGCATGAAGGCTATCAATGCCGATAATGGTGTAGTGAGAATTAGTATTGATAATGACGGTACAATTACCCATATCCATAACTCAACAAGAGAGGTAATTGATTTGTCAAATAAACCAAGAATGTCACCAAACAAAGAACCAAAAGAACCAAATCAAACAGATTACAAAGGAATTATAACTCCATCAGGTGATTTTGAGGCGGCATTCAACGCTCAATTAGATAGATTTGTAAAGTCTGGTGCAAAATCTGACGGAACAAAATCAGCTACTAATCCAACATCTATCAAACAATCTGAGATTGGGTATGACCTTTCAAAAGATTATGGCAAAGTGGTAGCTCGTCGTACTTATGAAATAGACATGGGTGATAATTGTCAAAAACTCTACAAAGTTCAAGTGCCAATACTTGATTAAAAATGAATGAATTGTTCGGAGGTTATTTTTATCTCCGAACAATTCATTATTCCAAGAACTATGAAAACAAGAAAACATAATCCTCTGATTTTGTGTATCTTACTACTGATTTCGTGTGGCAAAAATCGTGTAGAAAATCATAAAAATATTTCTCCAAATCAATCCTCATCAACCCAAAATAACCTTATGAAAACTATCAAGATAAAATTAGGAGAAGAGATCCTGATTGGACTTCAAAATATCCCTGAATATACTTGGTTTTATGAAACTAAGCCCGACTGGATTATCAGTATGACTCAGGAATATTCTTTACCTTTCAAATCGAAGGGTACAAATGACCATTCAGAAGTTGATGTAACTAAAACTACTTACCAAATAAAAACACTTAAAAAAGGGGAAGTGACCATCAGATTTTATGCCATATTGGCTTGGGAAACAAATCCGAAACCTGTCAAAGAAATATTGTATAAAATTGTTGTTGAATGATATGATTCTTAGCCTATTACAATTAAAAACGCCCAATTATCGATTTGATAATTGGGCGTTTTTAATCAAAATTTTCTTAAAACTTGTATCCCACAGAAACCGTAAAGCTACGTGGCAATAAAGTACGTCCCCAGAAAGGATAACCTGCCGCTTTATGAGCCTGAATATCCTGAACTTTGATAGCATCTACACCAGCAGCCCCTGGTCTCCCTAAACCGTCTGGAAATACAATAGAAGCATCATTGAGTAAGTTATTTGCTCTTAGACCAATGTCTAATTTGCTAAAAGTTACATTAAACCCAGCATTGATTACACTATATGCGGGCATTGTTAAAGCATTTTGTTTGTTGTAAAAACGCTCGCCAGTATAACGCCAGTTAGCATAAATATTTAGGAAATTACCAATCTGAAACGAAGGCGTTACGTCCAAAATTACACTTGGTAAATTATCCACCTTCTTTCCGTCCAATTTCTCTATGGTATGATAACTTTTTGTTCCTTCTGCAATCACTGAGTTTGGTGTTCCTTGTGGTGCGGAAGGAGTCAAGCGGTTATCCGCAAAAAGATATGGCGTTCCTGTTGATGGATTATTTTTAGGATATGATTCTCCCACAAATACAGGCTGTTGGAATCCATTGATATTATAAAATGAGAAATCCGTAAATTCTGCATTTTGGAATGTTCCTAAAACTGCCAAATTAAAGAATTTTGCTGGATGGTAATTTGCTTCTAATTCTAATCCTAATGTTCTTAATTTGTTAAAGGTTGGAGGCGTGTAGAAACTTTCGCCTGTTACCGTATTAGAAATCAAGATAGTATATGGAACATCAGCCATACTCGAAATAAATCCAGTAGCTGCCAAAGCCAAAGTTTTAGAATTACTCTTGAAACCAATTTCTGCCTGAGAAATTTTCTCTTCTGGACCTTTCACGATAGGCACATTTACGTAGTTATTGATGTAAAAGTCCATATCAGGAGCTTTATTTCCGAAAGTATAACGTCCGTAAAGAGCTGTATTCTGAGCAAGTTTATAATTTAAACCCAAAGAACCAGATAAGTAAGAGTGCGTAAAGTCAAAATCAAAGAACTGACCTTTACCAATTCTTATGTCTGTATCATATCTTGTTCCATATTTACCATCTCCCCCTACTTGATTAACAGTCGCTAATGATGCAGGAAGTGGCAAAGTTCCTAAAGCGGCACGACTCCAACCTTCTTTTTTACCCACGTGATTGATGGCTTCAAAGCGAACCCCTGCATCAATATTTATTTTATCATTTACCTCCCAAACATCATTCAAAAATGCTGATGTTGTGGTTACTTTATCTTTAAAATTAACATATGTAATACTACCATAACCATAGAAGCCAGTAGGGTCTGTAAGGTCTAACAACGTTGGAGTACCACCTGTGGCAGCTCTAAAAGGGTTATTAGCTTGAATTTGAAGCACACGAGCATTAGGCTCTAATGTCTGTGCTGCTAAATCTCCATCCCAACGAGAAGCACCTGTTGAGCTTGCAAAATATCCGCCAAAAGCCAAAGAATGTTTACCTGCCTTTTTAGTGAATGTCAATAAATCTTGGAAATCTGTAAAATCATTACGCATATCCAAAGGAGCAACTAACATAATGAAATTGCCAATCTTATTCACCACTCCCGTAGGATTAGCGGCTGAGAAATTATACAATTCTTCGCCAGTAGCGACGCTCTTCATAATGGATGCACCGAAAGCATTAAATGCCGCCGTTGGCAAAACTTGCTCGGCAGTTATCTGATTATAGCGATTGCTGATAGATGAATATTTTGCATTGTTATTGATGTAAAATCCACCACCCAAATCACGACTAAAATCTAAACCAATTGAAGAGGAAGTGATTTTGTTTCCATTCTGAGAATCCCAAGAACGAGTAGCGGCTTTGTTATCTCTGTAAAATTCACCGTCTGGCAAACTACCTTTCAAAGTAGTAATAGTTGAACTGTAATTATTGTCCCAACCTGTAAACGCTTCCTGAGTTTCCAAATCTTTTACGGCTGTATTTCTATACGTTATTACTCTGTCGCTGAGGTATTTAGCATATAATTTAACATGACCTTTTTCATTTCTCTTTGTCAAATTAAATTTTAACTGACCACCTTCGTTGGCAGGAAAAGGAATAACTTTACCGCCTTCGTCTTTACGGTAAAAACCACCAATATTATATCCCCAGCCAGAACCAATAGGAGTTCCAATGTTCAAATCAGCTCTCATCAGCGAACGACTATTGGCATAAGCTCCGTATTGTACTTTTACGTCTCCGCCGAATTGTTTACCCGCTTCTTTTGAGATAAAATTATAAATACCACCTGGTGAATTGGCAGACGTAACCGAAGCACTACCACCACGGATAGCCTCAAAACGACCCACAGTACCATCTACACGATGGAACATATCAGGCGTAGCAAAACCAAGTAATGTTCCCATTACAGGCAAACCATCTTCTTGAAGCGAAACATAACGATACCCCGTTCCATTACCTGAGTTGGCAGATACAAGCCCACGAGGGTAAATTTTAGCCTCAGTTTCCCCACCTGAGTTATCAACAAAATTCCCTGGAACTGCCTGTAAAAAATCACCCGTTCCACGAGAGGCACGTTGTTCGATACCTTTTGCGTTTAGTGTAGTGATAGCAACTGAAGATTCTAATTTTGTTCTCTGATCGAACGTACCCGTAACGATAACAGATTCTAATTCAAGGGCATCGTCCGCCAAAGCAAAACTAACTTTATTATCGCCAGAGCCCACGGTTACAGATTGTTTGGTAGCTCTCAACCCTACGAACGAGGCTACCACTACGTAGTTGCCCGCCGCTACATTTTTGATAGTAAAATTACCTTTACTATCAGTTACAGTGCCTTTATTTGTGCCTTGCAAGACTACCGTAGCCCCTGCAATAGACTCTTTTTTTACATCAGTAACAGTTCCAGAAATAGTGTTTTGTGCAAATGTCGTAAAAGACATAAAGACAGCGAAGACCATAAGTAGTCCACGCAAGTTTGTGTGAAGTTTAAACATGAATTTTGAATGGTTAAAATGAATTGTGGATTTCTCAGACTACTCTTAGAACTACATTAAATTAAAAAAGTTCTAAGAATGTTTATAAAATGTTATGCAAACATACCAAATAGAGATGGTAAATAGAATAATTAGTTTAAAAATTATTCTTGTGCCCTTAAAAATTATAAACAAAGGGAGGTTGTAATCGTTGAGAAAGGGAAATAATAACATTCGATTACTCGTTTAGTTGTAGTATATAACTATACGCATAGATTTTGTACCCTAATCTCTTGATTTGATACCTAAGGTGTATTTTTAATAGAAATATGAAAGATTGATTAATTTAATATTGTTATTCAAAGATTAATTTTTATTTTTACAATATAATTATTCATTACCAAGCCACTTAGGCATAAAAATTGTTCGTAAGTATAAATATTGATGTTTTTAAAATTATTTAATATCCAAAATCTTACAGACGGTTTTGACCGCCATCGAAACAAAATGAGAAAGTTAAATCAATTCATGATTATCCAATGGCTCATCTTTTTGCCATTGATTCTTCCCCTAAGTATTGTCTCTGGGGCTTTGCGAGGTATCAAACACGCTTCTCTCGGGTTATTCAACCAAATCAGAAATGATATTTTTTCAGATCTTATTCGTGAAGATAATCAAGATTTTTTTGCTTAAAATCGTCTGGATCAAGTTCTAAGAATTCCTCCCAAAACGCATTTGGTGGTACTGCTCCCTTGCAAATGATTGGTTCTTTCTTTACAGGATGAATAAAATACAATCGTCTCGCATGAAGATTGATGCTTCCGTCTGCGTTTGGTTTATCATATCCATACTTTAAATCTCCACGAATTATACTTCCCATTGAGGCAAGTTGAACCCTGATTTGATGTGGTCTTCCTGTAATAGGCTCGACTTCTAATAAATAGTGTTTATTTATTTCTCCCAATACCTTATAGTGCAACTCTGCCTTCTGTGAACCCTTTACTTCTTCGTCGTGGGCAGTAGTAACATTCTTTACTTCATCTTTTACCAACCAATGAGTCAGTTTACCTTTCAATTCTTTTGGTCTGCGTTTTACAACTGCCCAATAAGTCTTCTGAACTTCTCTTTTACGAAAAAGCTCCATCATTCTTTCTAACCCTTTGGAAGTCCGTGCAAAAATCACTAATCCACTCACAGGACGGTCAAGACGGTGAACAGGGTGCAAGAATACATCGCCAGGTTTTCCATATTCTTTTTTGATGTAGTCTTTTACAGCATCAGTGAGTGTACGGTCTCCCGTAGAATCTCCCTGAACCAAAATCCCAGCTCTTTTATTAACAACTATTATATGGTTGTCTTCATATACTACATGGAAATCTTTCATTTTGATTGTGGATTGTGGATTTTCGATTTCGGATTTACAGTTCAGTCATAATTTTACCTCATAAAATAATTTGCTTCATTTTTAAATCCACAATCCGAAATCGAAAATCCCAAATCAATTAATAGCTTTCTTTTTCATTCGGGAAATCAACTGACTTCACGTCTTTAACATATTGAGTAATAGCCTCGTTCATTATTCCATCCAAATCTGCATATCTACGAAGGAAGCGAGGTTTAAATTCTTTATTAATGCCTAACATATCATGCACAACCAAAATCTGCCCATCGGCTTCTGCCCCTGCACCAATACCAATGGTTGGAATATGTAGGCTTTGAGAAACAGTCTTTGTGAGTGAAGACGGTATTTTTTCCAAAACGATTCCAAAAACCCCTATATCTTCTAAAAGTTTGGCATCTTCCATTAATTTTTGAGCTTCTTCGTCTTCTTTTGCTCTAACCGCATATGTTCCAAACTTATAAATAGACTGTGGCGTTAGTCCTAAGTGTCCCATTACAGGGATACCCGCACTTAGTACTCGTGAGACAGATTCTCTGATTTCAGCCCCACCTTCCATTTTTACAGCGTGGCCACCAGATTCTTTCATAATTCTAATGGCAGACCGTAACGCCTCCGAAGAATTACCCTGATACGAACCAAAAGGAATATCAACCACCACCAAAGCACGTTTGACAGCCTTCACCACTGAGGTCGCATGATATATCATTTGGTCAAGTGTAATAGGAAGAGTAGTTTCATGCCCTGCCATCACATTTGAAGCTGAGTCTCCCACGAGAATCAAATCAACGCCTGCCGCATCAACAATACGAGCCATCGAAAAATCATAAGCGGTGAGGCAGGAAATCTTCTCACCCCGATTTTTCATTTCTTGCAAAATATGGGTTGTTACTCTTTTTATTTCAGTATGTACAGACATTAATCTTCGGATTTAAAAGTTTATCTTTAAAAGCACTAATTACAAATTAGAATTTCATCAACTTTGAGTGAGTGGTATTTACTTTTTCCCACGCATACACTATATTTGTAATTATTCGTTTTGTTACAAAATTATGATTTATAGCGTAGAAATACGTTTAAATTAGGTGGGTATTAAAAAAAAACTACTAAAAAAGACAGATTTTCATATTTTAACTCTTGTTTTTTTAGAAAAATTGTTACTTTTACCCACTCAAATTGTCATACTGCTAAATAAGTCCGTCACAAAACCCTATCATTTATCCAAATTAAGCAAAATATGAAACAGATTTTTTCAGGAATCAGTCTTTCAAAAAGACTCACTATGGGGCTACTGACTTGCCTTGCTGCTGGTCATATAGCATCTGCCCAAGTCCCGAATACTACTGGCACTAAACCTACAGTTGTTAGTTCTTTGACTGACAACGGTATTACAACGACAACGTTTTCAAATGGTCAAGTAATTAAAACGGTTGCTGATGGTTATTATCTTGACTCGGCATTTTACAAAAGTGGTAACGTTTTACGTTCAACAAAACCAAAAAGTTATTGGAGAGTTACTGACCGTATTGGTATAGCTATTCCCTTCTGCAAGCAAGCAGAGGACAATACAATGTTTTTGAGACCTGGTGGATACAACTCTCTAACGTTAAATCGCTTCTGGGGTAAACTTGGATTTGGTTTAATGGGAGGTTATCAAAACTTTAATGTTAGTGATGACTATAAAGGTCCTAAGGGTCAAATTGCAGATATGATTGCTAAGACCAGAACGAATCCTAATGCTGTCAGATATGATAATCAAGGAAGTTATGAAGACTTCTATCTTCTGATTGGACCTGCTATAGACATCCCTTTAAGTAAGAAATTCAATTTAGATGTAGATTTCAAAGGAGGCCTTTTCAATACTTCTGCTCCAAGATTTGGAGCGGTAACGAATGGTGCATTTGGTTCAGACCAAGTCCTTTATCGTTTAAATCCTTCTGCTTCAAGAAATCAGTTGGGTGGTATGTTGAGTGTTGATTTACTCTACAACATCGCTAAAAATTGGGCAATTGGAATTAATGGGCAAGGTTTCTTAACAAAGACTCCTTTCACCGTTACAAGTGTTGATCCTACTGGAAGCGTAAGAAGTGCTTTAACAAATGAAGACACACGTGCACATGGCGGATGTAATTTCGGTTTAGCCCTTTCTCACACATTTGGAGAGAAAACAGGAAATACTATATATTCTTTGTTACCTCCTCCCCCTGCACCAGTTGTTTGTGCTGTACCATCTCTGCAAGGAGAAAATGGCATGATGTATGACAATGGGGCAACTACAATTCCTTCGTTCCGTTGGAAGAGTACTTCAGCTTCACCAGAGAATGAGGAATATATTTATAAGTTGTATAAAGCTGATGGTTCTGGAACTCCAATCTATCAACAAACAACTAAAAACACTAATTTGAGCTTACCAGCTAACGTTTCTTTAGTAAATGGTGATGATTGTAGCTTCTACTATTATACTGTTCAGTCGAGTGTAGAAGGTAAGTGTTTGTCTGAGGCAGTTGCTGCAAGTTTTGGTTACAAAGCAAAGCCTGTGGTTCAAAATATCGCTCCTGCGAAACCTGTTGAAGACCAATATATGTTCAAAATCTTTGGTGGTTCAACAGCTACTAAATACTTTGGAGCATCAGACATTGACGGTTATAGACCAAGACCTCGCCGTAAAGTTCGTAGAGTAGCACCTGCTACAACGACGGTTGCTCCTGCAACTACTACAAAACCTGCTGATGCTGGTGTTGCTGTAGCAAAGCCTAAGCGTTTAGTACCAAGACGTAAAAAATCTGTTGCATCAAACGGAACTGGGGTATCAGGTGTAAGTACTTATAGCTCAACAGTTAATTACGAGAATGTTGCTACTAATCCAAATATTCAATGGCCTGCCGACCTTCCATTACCAAAGAATCCTTCGGTATATGAATATGAAGTTCAACGCTTGAATGCTGGGGATTGTAAACCAACAGGTCAAGTAGCTAAATATAAATTCTATATTGATCCTAAGAAACCAAATGATATTCGTATCATTCCTGATAAGCCTAAGAAATAGTAGGTTTTAGGCAATCATGGTAATAACAAAAGCCTCTTCGTGAAAACGGAGAGGCTTTTGTTATGAGAAAATATAGCTTAAAAATAATTTTTAACATCAACACAACCTTTTGACGGTTTATTACGTCTTTGATAAAGATAGGGATATAAATGAGTGAATCTCAAAAGGGTAAAACCAAATCAACCTTTTACTCGTAAATATTTAAGCGTTGATTCGGTAAAATGGTAGAAAAAATAAATAGCTTATGGAGACTGCCGAAAGTCCCGAGAATTTTTCTTGGGGCTTTTTTATCAACCAATAATCAAATCGTTGGATGGTATTCTGAAAAATTTTATCGTCCATAAAATGGATAAAATAGCTACTGAAATGAGTCCAATATTTAAGGGGAAATCTAAGGTGCTAAACCATAACACACACCCAAGTGTTAGCGGAATTCGGATTAATTCTGAAATAAAAAGCCATGATTTTGACTCCAATATTCCAGACCAATTGATAATTTGATACCATAATAAGAATGCTCCAATCCAACGCTCTTGTATGCCCCAAACTGAATTAGATTTTATGACCATCATCATCAATAATATACCCAAAACGGCGTGAATAATTAGATAGGGCTTTGTCTGTGGGAACATGGTAGTTTGAAATTTTACTTGGTTGTCAAGCGTAGTTTCCACTAACATCGGCTTGGGAGCTAACCCTCTTGGTCGCCAACCCAAAGGCATAAACCAGAGTCTTATTTTATCCCAAAAATAAGGTGCATCCACAGCATCTTTCCAGAGAATTTTGTAGTAATGAAAGTTGATATTGATAGGATTCCAAGACTGTGGATGGCTATACATTCCGTAAATAACTTTCTCTGATTCTTCTTCAAAAGTACCAAAGAGTTTATCCCAAATGATGAGAAATTCTCCAAAATTTTTATCTAAATACCTAAAATTCACACCATGGTGTACTCGATGGTGTGAGGGCGTTGTGAAAATGGCTTCAATACCCCACCATAATTTTTTGATAAGTTCAGTGTGGTGTAAAAAAGCTTGAAAAAGGTGAATGCCCGTAATCATGTAAATATCAGTAGGCTTAAAACCGATAATAGTCAGTGGGAAAAAGAAGAAAAAACTAAATAGCCTTTGCGTAACACTGGCACGTAGGGCAACAAAAAAATTCATTTCCTCGGCTGAATGGTGGGGTGAATGAGCTGCCCACATGATGTTGATATGATGCCCCCAACGGTGAACCCAATAGAAGATAAAATCAACACCAAGAAAAAGTAAAAGGTAGGTAAACCAATTCATGGGAAGATTGTCAATGAGTCTAAAATGCTCCCACAGATAGCCATATACCACATACACACCCGCAGCTACCAACACATTAGTGGTTTGATTACCGAGGGCAGTTCCGAAGTTGGCAATAGACTCTTGGAAGGAAATGATGTCTCTTTTGTAGTACCAAGCAAGCCCTATTTCGAGCATCATAAAACCTAAAGCGAAAGGTGTGATGATGGCATAAATGTTTGTGACAGGGCTTTGTACCTGAGTGATGATGAATAAAAGTAAATTCATGGTTTCAGAAATTATAATTATTCTACGAAAATATAACATTTTGACCCAAATAAAAAAGGATGATGTTGATGATTGAAGAATTGTATAATATTTCCAAATGTTCGATTCATCTTTAATAATTTCCAAACAAAAAGGTATGAGGTATATCTAAATTGAACAAAACCGATAAAGTCTTCGTTAATAAAGCATACATAAATAAAAAAATGAAACATGAATATTGCCATTATTGCCACGTCACCCCGAAAAAACAGTAACTCATTACGCTTTTCAAAATATCTTCAAAAAATTACACAATCTTCTGGTTATGAGAATATTACGGTAGTTGACTTTCATCATTTTGATATTCCATCGGTAGGTCGTGGAACAGTAAACAAGGATGCTCTGACTGATTTTCAAAGTGAATTAATTACGGCTTGGGGAAATGCTGATTTAGTATTTTTTGTAACGCCAGAATATAACTTTACCGTGAACGGGGATTTATTAAACGCCTTTCACCAATTGGGTTCAAAAGATTTTGCTCATCTTTTCAATAATAAAGTGTTTGCATTTGCGGGTGTTTCGAGTGGAAGAGGTGGCAAAGTACCTTGCTTGGAATTGACAACGGTAGTCAATAAAATCATCAATTTTAGTAATCAATATTCTGTGGTTTCGCCCCGCATATACGAGTCGCATGAGACACATAAGAATTTGGATGAAAATTCGGATTCGGTAGGTAACTTAATCTATGAAAGCTCTGTGAAGGCTTTTGTGGATTATGCTTTGGAGGTTACGAAGCGTTGGGTGGAGTAGTTTATTGGTTACTGGTTATTAGTTATTGGGAATTTTTCCTAATAACTAATAACCTATTTCAGTCATACTACTATGAATAATATTTAAACGTAAAATTATTAATTATTCACTATTAATTGTCCATTGACTAAACTTCTCTATCAATCAACATCTCAGCAAAGGCTCTTAGTTCAGCTTTGCGTTCTTCATCTACTTTTAGCACGTCCAAACATTTTAATCCTTTGTCAAAATAGTCATTTATTTTGGCTTCGGCTAATTGCTTGATACCCAAGGAATCATAAATCTCCGTAACGGCTTTTACTTTCTCGGCATTATCAAAAGTTTTGGCGTTCAGCCACTTATCTAATGATTCTTTGGTTTCGCCCGATGCTTTTTCGATAGCTTCGATGAGCATAAAGGTTTTTTTGTTGGAAATAATATCACCACCCACTTGTTTTCCAAATTTCTCTGGGTCACCGTACACATCCAATAAATCATCTTTTAACTGAAAACCAAGCCCGATATTGATACCTATTTCGTATAATAAACCACAAGATTTATCGCTTGCTCCCGCAATAATTCCGCCTAATTCTAAGGCAAAACCCAAGAGAACGGACGTTTTGAGTTTAATCATTTCGAGGTATTCGGCTTCGGTCACCTGCTCACGACTCTCGAAATTCATGTCTAATTGTTGTCCCTCACAAACCTCCGCCGCCGTGCGATTAAAGCGTTTCATGGCTTTTTTGAAACGGCTGTCTTCTACTTCCATCAGGAGTTCGTACGCCTGTACGAGCATCACATCACCCGAAAGAATGGCGATATTTGCATTCCATTTTTCGTGAACCGTTGGCTTGCCACGACGAAGCGGAGCATTGTCCATAATATCATCGTGCATCAAGGTAAAATTATGAAAAACCTCTACCGCAGAGGCAGGTTTGACGGCTTTTTGCCAATCGTCAGTGAACAGTGCAGTTGCCATAAGAGTCATCAGCGGACGCATTCTTTTGCCCCCCAAAGCCATTAAATAGCGGATGGGTTCGTATAGTTCAACTGGATTTTCGCCGTAAGTCTGTTGAGAAAATTCTTCGTTTAGGGCTTGTTGGAAGTTTTTGGTAGTCATGTTTTCGTTTAGGTGTTAGGGATTAGGTGATAGGGATTAGGAAAACACTAATCGTCTAATAACTAATATCTAACATATTTTTTGCCAAATTTAGGCAGAAGATTTTGAATCTTTATACTAAGTAGTCATTACAATTTAATCAACGTTTTATCTACCGCAAAAGAATCAAAAGAAAACAAGAGCATTTATTCTCTAAAACTAATGATACCTTTTGTTTCTTTTGTGGCAACCGACGCTCGGTAAAAAATAAACGTTGTTTAATTACATTCCAATTACTTACTTACTCTCAATCTCATATGATGGGAGTAGCTGTATATTTCCATTTAATTGATTTTTTAGTGATTGTTTGATATAGTTTTATTTGATAATTAAAAGCTACTACGCAACCTTGCCACCATTCAACTCATCTTGCCATTTTTTCAAGGCTTTCCAATCGCCTTTGGCGGCAATTTTTGCTTGGGCTGCCCACGTTGAGGGGTTGTGCATTTGGAAACGTGAACCTGCCTTAACCAAGATTCCTTTCAAAGTCTTTTCTGAACTTTTGGATAATTTTTCAAACGTCTCTATGCCATCCGCTTTGAGTAATGAGGCTATTTTAGGTCCTACACCTTCAATTTTTGTTAAATCGTCTGGTTTGGTATCTGCCACTTTTGAGGCTTTCGGAGGTGAAGGTTTTGCCGTGGTTGTTGCTTTTGGGGCTGTTGCTTTGGCTGGTTTTATAGCCTTCGCAGGTTTGGCAACCGATGGCAGACTCAATACTGAATTTTCGATATGCGGATACATTGGTGAGGTTTCGTAACGGTCAGCGGCGAAGTCATTTTGCCAATGATGATTATTGATTTGATAACGAAAATGATAATCACGACCATTCGGAATCTCCAATTCTATCTCAAATGAACCATCCTTTTTTGCTTTAAGCATCACTGGATTCCATTCCGTAAAATCTCCTACAATTGATACAATACTCACGCCTTCGAGGGCTTCTTTTGGCATTGAGAAAACAACCTTTGTGCTGTTTTTCTCAGGAATAATAGTCTTTTTCATGTTTTTTAGAAATGAGAGAAATAGTTAAATAATTGATATTCAAATACTTGTAATGAATATTTGATTTTCAAATATCTACCATTTTTTTGAAATAGCATGAATTTTAAAGCAAAAATTTTGAGTTCTATTATTTTTTAAAACAGAATAATCATTAAATTGTGCTAAGACAATAATATCGAATAGCCATTAATGTTTATCGAAGAAATACCTTGTGAACTATATTCCGACAAAATATGATGAAATAATTTCGTAATTTTGTGTTAAAATCTCATTTCGAGTATCGGAAGAAAACATTTTCAAAAATCCATAGTTATCTATTTACACTTTTCGACAATACAATCCATGAAAATCACTCCTGGCAAATTATTAGCACAAATCAACTCCCCAGAGGATTTAAGAAAAAGAGACCGCTCGGAATTACTCCAAATTTGTGATGAACTTCGTCAGTATATTATTGATGATGTGTCGGTGTTTGGGGGGCATTTTGGGGCTTCTTTGGGCGTGGTGGAGTTATCGGTGGCTTTGCATTATGTCTTCAATACGCCCGACGACCAAGTGATTTTTGACGTAGGACATCAAGCCTACGGACACAAAATTCTGACGGGCAGACGTGATAATTTCCACACAAATCGTCTCTATGGAGGGATTTCTGGTTTTCCGAAACGTAAAGAAAGTAAATATGATGCCTTTGGCGTTGGTCATTCTTCGACTTCTATTTCGGCAGCTTTGGGGATGTCGGTGGCTTCGCAATATAAAGGTGAAAAAGACCGTCAGCACATTGCCGTAATTGGGGATGGCTCGATGACCGCAGGAATGGCTTTCGAGGCGATGAATCATGCGGGAGCAATTCCTAACAACATGATTATTATTTTGAATGATAATTGCATGGCGATTGACCCCAACGTGGGGGCTTTGAAGGAATATTTAACCGATATTACTACTTCGCATACTTACAATCGTGTGAAGGATGAAGTGTGGAATTTGTTGGGTAAAATGTCCAAATTTGGGAAATCTGCCCAAGATATAGTTTCCAAAATTGAGAATGGTTTGAAGGCTACTTTGTTGAAACAGAGCAACTTATTTGAATCATTAAACCTCCGATATTTTGGTCCGATTGATGGACATGACGTAGAATATTTGGCAACCGTTTTGAATGATTTAAAAGACATTCCAGGTCCTAAAATTCTTCATTGTATCACTACCAAAGGCAAAGGGTATGCCCTTGCCGAAAAAGACCAAACCCTTTGGCACGCTCCTGGGAAATTTGATAAAATCACAGGAATTATCAAAAAAACCATCCATACAACGCCACAAGCCCCTAAGTATCAGGATGTTTTCGGAAATACCATCGTAGAATTAGCGGAACAAAATTCCAAAATCATGGGGGTCACGCCTGCCATGCCTTCGGGAAGTTCGTTGAATATTATGATGAAAGCCATGCCAGACCGTGCTTTTGATGTGGGCATTGCCGAACAACACGCCGTAACGTTTTCGGCAGGAATGGCGACACAAGGTTTAACGGTTTTTTGTAATATTTATTCGTCCTTCATGCAACGTGCCTATGACCAAGTGGTGCATGATGTTGCGATTCAAGAATTACCAGTAGTTTTCTGTCTTGACCGTGCAGGTTTTGCGGGTGCCGATGGACCTACGCATCACGGGGCGTATGACCTTGCGTACATGAGATGTATTCCGAATATGATTGTCTTTTCGCCGATGAATGAAAAAGAGTTGCGAGACATTATGTTTACCGTTTCTCAGGATAATTTCAAGGATTTAAAGTCTTGTATATCAGTTCGTTACCCACGTGGAGAAGGTGTTATGCCAAATTGGAAAACGCCTTTTGAACAAATGGAAATTGGAAAAGGCAGAAAGATAAAAGATGGTGAAAGCGTAGCGATTTTGACCCTCGGACACATCGGAAATTATGCCGTGACTGCCTGTGAAATGTTGGAAAAAGAAGGTATCAATCCAGCTCATTACGATATGCGTTTTGTGAAACCTTTGGACGAAGCGATGTTACATGAAATTTTCCAAAACTACGACAAAGTAATCACCGTAGAAGATGGTTGTATTCAAGGAGGATTTGGTTCGGCAGTGGCTGAGTTTATGTTGGATAACGGTTATTCATCGCAACTAAAACGTCTTGGAATTCCTGATAGAGTGGTTGAACACGGCGAGCAAATTGAATTACACAGAGAATGTGGTTTCGACCCAGAAGGCATTGCAGAGACAGTTAGATCCATTTTGGGAACGGTGAAAATGAAACAGAGAAAAGAAGAGGTGGAGTTGATATTGAATTAATGATAACGAATATACGAAAGTCCCTTTGAAGCAATTTAGAGGGACTTTTTTTATGAGTTTTTATTACTATATTTAACGTTTAAATCTAAAATTAAAATGACCAATAATCAAGAAGATAACCAATTTGAATACATCCTTTCGTTAATTCATGACGCTAAGAATAGAGTTTATCAAAGTGTAAATCATACCCAAATAATGCTTTATTGGCAGATAGGTGGGTATGTTTTTGAACGCCTTTCAAAAGCGGAATGGGGAGCAAAAACAGTTCAACATTTAGCTGATTATCTCCAAAAGAAAGACCCTTTACTCACTAATTTTACTAAAAGAGGATTGTACAGAATGCAACAATTCTTCATTGCTTATCCCGAAAAGGAATTTGTGTCGACGCTATCGACACAAATTAGTTGGTCACATCATTTAGAAATTTTGAGTGGCACCAAAAGTGTTCAAGAAAGAGAATATTACATCAAATTATCAATTAAAGATAGATTGAATGTACATCATCTCAGAAGACAATTGAAATCAGGGCATTTTGAGCGTAGCATTATTGCAGATAAACTTTTACCCAGTTCTTTTGATAATTATCCAAAAGATGTAACGGGTGTTTTTAAAGACTCGTATTCGTTGGAATTTCTAAAATTACCCGAAGAACATTCAGAAAATGACCTCAAAAAATCGCTTGTAAAAAATCTAAAATCATTTATTCTTGAATTAGGCAGCGATTTTACATTTGTGGGAGAAGAATTTAGATTACAAATAGACATGGAGGATTTTTATATTGACCTACTTTTTTATCACCGTGAATTATGTTGTTTAGTAGCTTTTGAGTTGAAAATTGAGAAATTCTCCCCCTCACATTTAGGGCAACTTAATTTCTATTTGGAAGCCTTAGATCAAGATATAAAAAAGCCCCACGAAAACCCAAGTATTGGCATTTTGTTGTGTAAAACGAAGAGTAAAACCGTTGTTGAATATACCTTGAATCGTAATGTATCGCCAGCGTTGGTTATTGATTATTCATCCAAACTTATTGATAAACAAGTACTTCAAGCGAAAGTACAAGAACTCTTTTCATTTTCTGATTAATTCTGAAATTAGAAGAAAACGTAGTGTTTGAAAAACAATAAGTAGTCGGATATTTCATGCGATAACATCTTAGGATTAGCGGTCTGACTATCGTCTGACCGAGGTATCATAATAGGTCAGACGATAGTCAGACCTATGATAACCCATCAATTTAAAGTTTTTCAGACAGTAGTTCTATTTGACAATCAACGATATTATCTTAAAAACCTCAGTGAAATTTTGGGAGTTTTGCAGAAAATTGTAGAATGATTTAGCCTCATCGAATCCAAATTACCTCAACGACAATCTCCCCTCTCCATCAAACGCAATCTCCTCAAAACCAATCATTTCACGAATCAACTCTTGAAATTTAGATTGATTGACGGGTTGCATAATTTGGGTGATTAGTTGCACACTCATTGCTCCATTTTTTAGTAATTCCTTGATTTTTAGACGGGTCAATTCGTCTTGACTTTTATCCTCAACGACTTCTTTATTTTGCTTCTTTTTCTTCAAACAATTATCACAAACTCCACATTCTGAGTCACTTATCTCGTTGAAATATTCCAGTAATAACTGAGTTCTACAACGATTAGGATGTTCGACGTAATGTTTTACGGCTTTGGCTTTTTGTAAATCCCGCTCTTTTCGATTTTTGATTTCGAGTTCTTGCAGAGGCAATTCTCGAACGTCATATCGTGGGGTCAAATAAGTCAATTGAGGTTTATCTTTTTGTTTATCGTAAATCAAAAGATTAAATTTTTCTAAATTCAAAAGCCACGTTTCTATTTCATTGACGGGGATTGAAAAGGCTTTGGCGATATTTGTTTCTGAGATATTCAAAAAAGTCCCAAAGAGTTCGCCTCCGTAAATTCTGAGCAACATTTTGATAAACGAATCATACTTCGGATTCCGTAGTTGGAAGTCATACAATTCTCGATTATCGACTCTAAACATGAGCTTCGAGGTGTTTTTAAAACCTTCCGAAAGTTGAATAAATCCCTGATTTTCAAGTATTTTCAAAGCAAAATAAGTATCAGTGGGTGGTAAGTCAAACCGTCTTTGAAACTCTATTAAATCAAAATCATAACTGGCAAATTCGCCCGCCCCAACTGCCAATTGAAACACGTTGCCGAGGCATTGATAAGTCCGCCTGATGAGTTCGATGGGTGGGTACGTTTGGATGACATTTTTCTCTAAACCATCAATATCCGACTTATTGAACAAGGCTACGGCATACGCTTTTTCGCCGTCTCGCCCCCCTCTGCCCGCTTCTTGGTAGTAGGCTTCCAAAGTATCGGGCAAGTCTAAATGAATCACCGAACGTACATCAGGCTTGTCGATTCCCATTCCGAAGGCATTAGTTGCCACAATGACCCTGACACGGTTTTTTATCCAATTTTCTTGGCGTTTGGTTCGTTCGGCTGCGTTCAGACCTGCATGATAAAAAGTAGATTGAACGTTGTATTTATTCAACATATCCGACACCTCCTGCGTACGTCTGCGATTACGCACATACACCACCGCCGAACCTTGTACATTTTGCAAAATCTTCATTAATCGTCGTTCTTTATCGTCCTCTTTGAAAGCCGAATACGACAAATTGGCACGGGCAAAACTTTGTTGGAAAATCTGTGGATGATTGAGTTCTAATTTGGCGATAATATCCTTTTTTACCTCCTCAGTTGCCGTGGCAGTGAGAGCAATCATCGGCACTGGAGGAAGCAATTTCCTGAACTCCGAAATCTTGGTGTAGGGTGGTCTGAAATCATAGCCCCACTGCGAAATACAGTGGGCTTCATCAATCGCTAACAAATTGATTTTCATTTGTTTAGCTCTTTCTATAAAAATTTTTGTCTGTAATCTTTCGGGCGAAACGTAGAGGAATTTTATATCTCCATAAATACAATTATCAAGGGTAATGTCTATCTGATTTTTGTGCATTCCTGAGTAAATACCCACCGCCGAAATACCCCTGCGTTTGAGTTGTTCTACTTGGTCTTGCATCAAGGCAATGAGGGGCGAAATGACTATACAAATCCCCTCCGACATCATAGCTGGTACTTGAAAACATAGTGATTTCCCGCCACCCGTAGGCATGAGGGCGAGCGTATCACGTCCGTCCACAACCGACTGAATAATCTCGGTTTGGAGTGGACGGAAATTATCATATCCCCAATATTGTTTTAGTATTTCTTGTGATGTCATTTAAGTAGAGATTAGTAAATAGTGATTAGTGTTTCAACCACTTGAATACCAGTCGTTTACATAAGGGAAATTGTAAAAATAAGAGTATCGTTTAACTTCCCGAAAGTTTAAAACTTTCGGGAAGTTCCTCCAAGTCAAATACAGTACGTCTAAATTTACAATTTCCCTAAAATCAAAACGTCGTTTAAATTGGATTGATTAATTAGTTCTACTTTGGCATTTTTACCTCACCCGAGCGTCGGTCGCCCCTACCCCCTCTCCCGTGGAGAGGGGAAATTCGCCCGTAAAAACTCCCCTCTCCACGGGAGAGGGGCTGGGGGTGAGGTGAATATTCCTCCGAAATTCCAAAGGCGAAAGGTCCGTCAATTTCTTAAAATATTTTGAAAAATACGATTGGTCGGAGAAGTTTAATTTATAGGCAATTTCAGAAATTCCCAAATCTGTATGCGTTAAATATCGCTTAATTTCCATGACCATTCTGTCATTTATTAAATCCGTTGAAGTCCTGCCCGTTACGTTTCTGACTGTCTCGCTGAGGTGGTTTGGGGTTATCGTCAGTAAATCTGCGTATTCTTTTACGGATAAATTTTCCTGACATTTTTCTTCAATTAATTGCTTAAAACGCTTGACCAAAATTCTTCCTTTATGAGCCTGTTCGTCCATCGTACCTACGGGATAAATCCGTTTGCTTTGAATCAGAATCAAATCCAATAAAGCCCTTATAACCTCCTCATTATCAGCTAATTTTAATTGATTTTCAGTAATAGCTTTTTGAAAAAGGTCAATAAAAATTTGTCTTTCTGAGTCATTTTTTAAATAAAGCGGAGGCGTTTCTTTGGCTAAATTATAAAAAAAAGGTAACTCAAAAAGTTTGTATGGGTCGGTTTTATTAAAATGATAAAAAGACGAAGTAAATAGAAAAATAAACCCCTGCACATCCTCCGAAAGCTCTAACTCATGGATTTGTCCAGGCGAGAGAAAAAAGATGGAAAAGGGTTTAATGGGATGATGCTGAAAGTCAATAGTATGCACGCCTTCGCCCTGTGTAAGAAACAAAATCTCATAAAAATCATCGTGCCTGTGTGGGTATGTAACCTTGAAATTTCGATGAATATCAAAGACCTCAATCTGAAACTGAATGGTTTTTTCAGTCTTGGCATTGAATTTATCTATGCTGTAAACGGGGATGGTTTTCATGGTTTTTATTCTCGAATTAACATTGGTCAGCGTGCCGTGGTTTGCGTAGGAATTGAGCGTTAGACCGTGGCACGCTTGGGCTTGAACCTACGAGAAGCAAATAAAATGCTTTATGATTTAATATTTGAATTTACATCTAATCTTTGAAATGCCGTACGTTTTAATCAAAATACTCCGTAGTCACTTGAAAAAACCTTGTTTTATTGTTTCTTGGAAAATTATTAATACTTTCACCTAATAATTTAGTTTTAAACTCCAAACTCCTCCAAAACATGAAAAAGCTACGCTGTTTTTCTCTCGTACTCGTTTATTTGATTTCTTCCAAAATTTTTGCTCAAAATGATGCTTCATCCATCAATGATTTGATGCAAAAAGGACAATTTGCTCAGGCTTTATCTTTGCTCGAAAAACTAAATATTGGTGATAGTACAACCAATGATTTACTCGAAAAACAAGCCTTTTGCAACTACAAATTAGGGCGACTGAACGAAGCTAAAGAATTGTACAATTCCGTTTTACAGAAAAACCCTCAAAGCGTTGGATTGTTGTTGCAATTGGCAACGATTTATGAAAAAGATTTCAATTTATCAGAGGCTTTCAAATCTTATGCTCAATTGTACAAAATAGATTCTTTGAACACTTTTTACATCAAAGAATTAGCCCGAATTAGTGTCAGAATGGAGAAAGCTGACAAAGCTATTTCGTTCTTAGAAAAAGCCATAAAATTAGACAATAACGACCTCGAAAGTCTGACTTCTTTGGCAAATTTATACCTCAATATTCCCAAAGATGATTTGGCAGAACCTTTGATAAAAAGAGCCTTTGAATCGGATAGCTCCTCCATCAAAACTCGCCATTTACGAAGTAGATTAGCATACAGAAGTTCTGATTTTAAAGGAGTTATCCGTGAAATTGAATTTACGATGGCTTTGGGAGATAGTTCGAGTTACTACCAACGTTTGTTAGGGACATCCTACTATCACGACAATCAGAGTTCTAAATCTATCGCTACTTTCAAGCGATTAATTACCGTGGGCGAAGACAAAGAAAATGTACGGGCTGGTTTGGGTTATGCCTTGTTGAAATCTACTGAAAATGACCGAATGATACTCCATGAATCTCTCCAAAATTTTAATGAAGCAAGAAACTTAGGAATGTCTGATTATTTAGAAGATTATGAAATTGCCTCGGCGGAAGCATATACAAAATTAGGAGATATTGATATAGCAATTAGGAAGTTGGGGCGGCTTTTACATCGTCCCAAAGCGGTATTCTTGACAGCCGAAATATATGACAAAAAGAAGAATGACAAAGAGATGGCTTTACTCTTTTATCAAGAATATATCAAAGCCTGTGGGAAGCAAAAAAAGCCTACGCCTGACTGTAATTTTATCGCCTTGGCGACTCAAAGAATCAACGAATTGAATCCGACATTGAAGTTGGGATTACCGAAAGTTATTGCTCAAAAAGATTCTATTGAGGTGGAGGTTGATACGGTTCGGCATGATTAATAAAATTCATTTGTTAAGATTTATCTTTATGATTATTTTTGTAACAGAACTTAATTAGATTTCTGAATGTCTATCCGAGAAAAACTTTTACAACGTCCTGACGTTGAAGCAATTATACAAGGAATTCAAACACAATTAGCGGATGAATCAATCCGCCGCCATGACTTTTTGCAATGGGTTGATGAAAGTGTCAAGGCTGAATTTATTAACGGTGAGGTTATTTTGCATTCACCTGTAAAGGCAAGACATCTCAATGTGACGGACTTACTTTCAACAAGTATGAGTTTTTATGCTCGCCTAAATCAATTAGGTAGAGTTTTCGTTGAAAAAGCAATGGTTCATCTTACACGTAATGATTATGAACCAGATATTATTTTTTACAGAAAAGAAGTCTCAGACACTTTTACAGATGATTTAATGCTTTTTCCAGCTCCTGATTTGGTGGTAGAAATTCTTTCAAAACGTACTGCCAAAAGAGATAGAGGCGTAAAGTTTGAGGATTATGCTTTTCACCAAATTCCTGAATATTGGATTATTGACCCTGAGAAAGAATTTGTTGAATTATATTTCCTTTCGGTAGATAAAACCTCTTATATTTTATCAGGAAAATATCAAGGTGAAGCCATCATTAAATCAAGAGCAATGCCAGGTTTTATGATTCCTACCGAAGCTATTTTTGATGAACAGGCTAATACGTTGGCTTTGAAAGAGTTGATGGGGTAAGAGTAAAAATATTCTCAAAGGGTTCATTTTGTAATAAAATGAACCCTTTTTTGTTTTAATTTATACAACTACCTATTTTTATAAATACCTCATATTCAGATATTTATAAATCAATTAAAAAATAACAGTTTCACCACCCATCAAAAATACCTAAAATTCATGATAATTTACCATAAAAATTGACTCTATTTCAAGAACTTTGTAACATGAAAAAGCCCCCTAACCCCCAGAGGGGGAATTTTATTCACTTCCAACGTTCCCCCTCTGGGGGTTAGGGGGCTTGGACTTCAATTATTTTTATGGCAAATTATTTCAATACGCTTCCTCTCAG
This sequence comes from Cytophagales bacterium, assembly GCA_013298125.1. Lineage (GTDB taxonomy): Bacteria > Bacteroidota > Bacteroidia > Cytophagales > Spirosomataceae > Arcicella. The sequence continues at coordinate 70,020 of JAAFJP010000019.1, forward strand.
AGAAAAACTTAATCAATTAGGTGTTTGTGAATTTATGGATATTAGTGCTTTTGGAGACGGTGTACAGGCATTAATTGGTAAAAAAATCGTAATCGTGGGTTGTGGAGCTCAGGGCTTGAACCAAGGTCTGAATCTTCGTGATTCTGGTTTGGATGTTTCTTATGCTCTTCGTCAGGAGGCAATTGATGGTAAACGTCAATCTTGGAAAAGTGCTTCTGAAAACAATTTCAATGTAGGTACTTACGAGCAATTGATTCCTTCGGCTGATTTGGTGATTAACCTTACGCCCGACAAACAACATACTTCGGTGGTTTCGGCGGTGATGCCTTTGATGAAACAAGGAGCTACACTTTCGTATTCGCATGGTTTCAATATCGTGGAAGAAGGAATGCAAATCCGTAAGGATATCACCGTAATTATGGTGGCTCCAAAATGCCCAGGAACAGAAGTTCGTGCGGAATATGTACGTGGTTTTGGTGTACCAACTTTGATAGCCGTTCACCCAGAAAACGACCCAGAAGGAAAAGGTTGGGCGTATGCAAAGGCGTATTGTGCAGGTACTGGCGGACACCGTGCAGGCGTGTTGAAATCGTCGTTTGTGGCAGAGGTAAAATCTGATTTAATGGGCGAGCAAACAATTCTTTGTGGTTTGTTGCAAACAGGTTCAATCCTTTGTTTCGACAAAATGATTGAGAAAGGAATTGATGCTGGATATGCTTCTAAATTCATCCAATACGGTTGGGAAACCATCACCGAAGCCTTGAAACAAGGGGGTATCACGGGTATGATGGACAGATTATCAAATCCTGCGAAAATCAAGGCGTTTGAAATTTCGGAAGAATTGAAAAATATCATGCGTCCATTGTTCCAAAAGCACCAAGACGACATTATGAGTGGGTTTTTCTCTCAGACCATGATGGAAGACTGGGCAAATGATGATAAGAATCTCTTGACTTGGAGAGCCGCAACGGGCGAAACTGCCTTTGAAAAAACACCTGCGGGGGCGGTAAAAATCGCTGAACAAGAATATTTTGACAACGGTCTTTTGATGGTTGCGATGGTACGTGCGGGTGTGGAATTGGCTTATGAAACAATGGTTGAAGCGGGCATCATCGAAGAGTCGGCTTACTACGAATCATTGCATGAAACACCATTGATTGCAAACACGATTGCTCGTAGAAAATTATTTGAAATGAACTCAGTAATTTCTGATACAGCTGAATACGGATGTTATTTATTTGACCATGCTTGTAAGCCTCTTTTGGCAGATTTTATGAAAACCGTAAATACTGACATCATCGGAACAAACTTCAATGCTGGCAAAGATGACGGCGTGGATAACAGAGCATTAAATGCTGTGAACAAGGCTTTACGTACACACTCGATTGAGATTGTGGGGGATAGATTACGTGCTGCGATGGGGGCTATGAAGGCAATTGCGACGGTGGCGTAGTAAGTTCAATTAGCAATAATCAGAATAAAATTTGATTCCTTTTACGGAAGCCTTCGCTTTGAGCAAAGGCTTCCGTTTTTTTTATACATCTCCCCTATTCCGCACCGCATATATCGCCAATCCTACACGTGTTTTTACTTCCAATTTCTCGAAAAGAGCATCACGATAACCCTCTACTGTGCGAGGACTGCAATGTTCAGAAATAATTGTAATTCTCTGACTATCAAACCATTAATTAGAATCTCAAAACTAAATCTCATTTTTTTTATCAATTTTGTTTACTTCTAAACCAAATTCTACGACTAAATAAAATAATAGTCAAAAATGGATAAATGTGTGCAAGAGTTCTTAAATTGTTAGAAATAAACACTTTTTAATACCTACTAACCCGATGAATTTTAAAACAGCCATTACTTTTATCATTCTTTTAATAACTTTCAACGGTTTATCAGCTCAAAATCTACGATTGGCTGATATTTGGCATTTGCAGAAGGGTGACTTTAAAAAAGATTCCATTCAAAAGATTTTAGAAAGAAATAGCTTAAACCTGAAATACAATGAAATAGTAACCATTCAATTCCAAAGCTCTCAGAATCAAGATTTTATCTATCAATACCGAATTCAACAAGCCAACGATTTTGCTCAATGGCGTGAGCTTGGCACATCACCCACTGTACAACTCCCTACCTTAGATGGTGGAAAATATACCTTCGAAATCAGTGCCAAAGAAGCCAATAATAAAGTGCTTTTTAGCTTGCCCATTAACGTTAGTCAGGTCTTTTGGCAAGAGTGGTGGTTTTTGCCTTCGATGGTTTTTTATGTATTGGCTATCATTGGTATTGGGGCGTATTTCTTTTCTATTTATAACCTCCGACAAAAAATAAAGGTAGAAGAAATCAGAAATCGGATTGCAGCAGATTTGCACGATGAGGTGGGTTCTAACCTCAATTCTATTGCCATTTTTGTTGAATTATTACGTAAAAAATCCCCCGAAGACTTAAAACCGATATTGGACAGGATTACTTCAAACTCCACGGAATCTGTCCAATTGATGCAAGATACCATTTGGGCTATTCAAGCAAAAAATGATGATTTTCAGAAGTTTATTCTCAAAATGAGGGGCTTCGCTACGCAGGTTTTGGGGGCGAAGAATATCTCTTTATCTTTTGATAATCAGGTGGTTAGCAACAAAAATCTATTTACGATGGAGCAACGTAAAAATGCTTATCTTATTTTTAAGGAAAGTGTCAATAACATCGTGAAACACGCCCAAGCCAGTAAAACCGATGTGAAAATTTGGAGTGAAAATAATCAAATCATGATACGAGTTGAGGACGACGGAATTGGATTTGATACCAATGAAAATTTTGAAGGAAACGGCTTGCAAAATTTTGAACAACGAGCCGAAGAATGTGACATGACCATAAAAATAGATTCAGAAATTGGAAAAGGAACGAGTATTATGTTGAGTGTTATGATAGATGTTTGAGTAGTCGTTAAGTTTTAAGTCATTAAGTTGTTAAGTTAAGGACAAAATGAGCTATGAATTTTTTGAACTTAACAATTTATCAACTTAAAACTTATCAACTTTTCGTCACCAATATTGGGGATTTTCTACTTAAACCACACCCGATAAATTTGTGTAAAAAAAGACGATGTTTACATTTTTAATTAGAAATCTTATGATTCGGGTCGTGATATTTGAGGATAATAAAAACCTCCGTGATAGCCTTGCCATGTATTTGGGCAGTAGTGAGGATTTTATGTTGGCAGGGGCTTTTGGCGATGCCCGAAATGCCCTTTGGGCAATCAAAAAGCATAAACCCGACGTGGTTTTGATGGATATTCAGATGCCTCATGTGAGTGGATTGGAGGCTACGCTCGACATAAAAAAGCTATACCCAGAAACCAAAATACTGATTCAGACTATCTATGAAGACGATGAAAGAATCTTTCAGGCGATATGTGCGGGGGCGAATGGGTACATCGTCAAAAGCCCAGACCCAGAGGTGTATGTGCAGGCGATAAAAGATGTTTTTGCTTCGGGTTCGTCGCTTTCGCCTAATATTGCGGCAAGAGTTTTGGCGATGTTTCAGAGTCAAAATGCGACGGCACACCAAACTTTTGTAGCCCTCACCAACCGAGAAAAAGAGGTTTTGGGTTGCATGACCAAAGGCATGAGCTACAAAATGATTGCCGATGCTTGTGATATTAGTTTCAACACGGTGCATACGCACGTAAAGAATATTTACGAAAAACTCCACGTCAATTCTGCCTCAGAAGCCGTTGTGAAGGCTTTGGAGTGGAAATTGGTTTAGAGTGATTTTAAATTTAAGTAATTGATAATCAAACTATTAAAACGATGGCAACAATTGTTATTAAAGTAAATGACAGATATTTCTTACAAAGAATTACATATTCTAAAACTATTAATTTAGGGAAAATTAATATTGGAAAACCAAAGGATTTTTTTTCGGTCTCAAATATGGACACTATTTACGGAACAAATTTACTCCCAGGGCTTTTTCCATCAATAGATGTACAAAACAGTAAGATTATTTTTCAACGTATATTAGATAAAGTGGGGGCTTATCCTTTAATAAATTTATTTTCTGCAAAATACCCCTCTAATTTACTAATAGAGTCCAAATTCGCTGTGAGTTTAATGAGACAGGCATTTCCAACAACACCATTAGTACAATCAGCATACGAAAATCTGTTGAACTATTATTATTTGGATATTGCAGATACGTCCGCTATAATAGTTTTAATAGATACCTTAAAAAATTTACCAGGAGTAGATAAAGTTTATGTTAGAGGAGAATTATCAAGTATTAAAGCACCAATTATAAATCCTCCTAATACATTTGATGCAATTCTCTGGGAAGGTATTGAATTTAAAGACAAATTTGTTCCAGTTGAAAATCTACCAGAACCTCGCCCGTCTTCTGAAAAAAAATCTGAAATATTACCCGAAGCCAATACTGAAATAGCAAGTAATTTACCTGAAGCAAAGGCGGGTAATTTTGAAGAAATAAAGCTGGATAAAAATTTAATTCAAAATATATCAGTTCTTCCATTACCGCCCCCACCTCCACCTACAATACCACCTATTATACCAATCAATGATAAGATTACATCATTATTTAGTTATTGTGGTTTGAACAGTACAGATAAAGTGAAAAAATTAATCACTGTTATGGATTTTGAGTTTGGGTGGAAGTCTGTGAATAATGATAGTGCATACTCAAGTCTTGCAAGCACTAGTCCCCCCAATAAAATATTTGGGGGTGGCACTAATGACAATGATCTACAATTCGCAAATCATGGACAAAAAACTTTAAATATTCTTTTTGGACAAAGAAATCCAAGAAGTAATCAAATTGATGGTTTATGCAAAGGTGCAACTGCAAAATTAGCCTCTCCTTCGTTTCCTACTATCAATGGTAAACAACCCGAACCTGCGTTAGTAAAAACTTTGGTGGATTCAGGTATGGTTAAAGGTGATATATTATTATTAGAGGTACAAAAAGATAGGTGGAATAGATTGGACTTACCCGTTGAGATTGAGTCGGCTCTTCATGCTGTAATAAGATTGGGTGTGAAAGCAGGTTACATTATCATTGAATGTGCAGCAAACGGCGGGCATAATTTGAATAATAACATTACGAATGTCTCAAGAGTTCCTCTTTCAACGCTGCCTGCTGGCATACAAACAGTAGAGAATCCACCTGTTGATATTAGTACTAATGGTAATGGGACAGGCTCAATCATGGTTGGCGGAAGAGATAACCAATTCAACATAGACAGAAGTCTAAATTATGGAAACAGGGTTGATTATTACTGTTTTGGTGAAACATCTTTGGTCTCATCCTCACCTTTATTACCAACTACTGAAAATACATTTAGTGCAACTTCCTTAGCGGGTGCTATAACAACAGCACTGGTAGCTCATTTTCAGAGTGAAGCAATGAATTTAGTAGCAGATGGAGGGATAGGAAGAAGGCTAACTATATCAGAAATAAAGCTATTATTAGGCTCAATTCCATACTCGGTAGATACGCCACCATCACCGCCACCAATTTATCGAACCCCCATACGTACACCAAATGAAACTATTTTTCAGAATTTCTTGACTACTCGAGGAATAACTACGATGCCAATATTACCGTAAAAATAATTTAAACAATAAAAATAATTATCAAAATGGAAGACAATGAAAGACTGAGCCAACAAGGCTTAAGAGAAGTTAGTGAAAGTAAAGCAAAAGAATTAAAACAATTTTTTGCTTCCGAAATCGGCTCAAAGTATGGTGTAAATCCAAAGGGCTATTTTATTGGAAAAACATTGCTGGGCAAAATGCTCATTGAAAACGAAGACGCTGCTGGTATCGTTATAAGTTTTGGTCTTGACGATACCATCGGAAAAGGTGGACAGATACAACTCGTGGTTGAACCTGCATCTGGGAAAAAGAAGAAGGATACAGCAAAAATCATGAGCAAACTTAAAAAATATTCAACATTAGACACTGGCGGACCTGATGGCGGAATAGCAATGATAAAACCTACTCCACCGCCTAAACCATAATATTATTAATTTTTCTATATATATTGCAAGTAATAAATCTTGTGGTTGAATGGAAAAATACTATAAAATCTTTGAATGGGCGTACAATCTTAGTGTAGTAACGCTTATTATTCCTGTAATAGCTGCTATTTTTAGATGGAAGTTTCTAAACTTCTCTTTGAAAATAGCAGCTATTAATATTATAAAAATGTTGATAATAAGTACCATAGGCTTATATTTTTATTACACAGGAGAAAGTAATAGACTTTTATATAGCATAAGTACTTGCCTTGATATTATTTTGGTATCATTACTTCTACTCAGTATTTTCAATTTTAAGAAAGTGCTTAAATGGGGTTTAGTTTCACTTTGTATCATTTTCATTGGCTTAATGATTAAAGATTATTTCAACACAAAAACTTTACTAAGTAGTTACCTCACTACTGCCGAAACTATTTTTGTCATTATTGCTTCAATTTTAATGCTTCGTAAAGTTGCACTTACCTATAAAAGTAGTTCCTATAAACGTTCTCTTATTTGGATACTTTCAGCCTTGCTTATTATGAATCTTTTTTCGATTTTGATTTCAACGTTAATGGAAAAAATGTTATCGTATTCTAATGAATTCATGCAATTTTGTTTGTATTTATCTTCTCCTCTTTTTATCGTAATCACCAATCTCATGGTCGCTTATGGCTTCTATATTATTCGTAATAAGGTGAGGGAGGCGTAGTATAACTTATCTTTCAAAACAGGCATAACAAGCTATTCATCAGCTTATTATGCCTGTTTTTTTATGCCCTTTTTCTTCTAATTCTCTTCTTTTTGCTTGGCTTGTTCTCACCTAAATTGGGTATTTTTTGTCTTGTGGTATTCGCCCAACTTTGTAGAGTCAAACCGCTAAGCAAAAAACCGAATCGGCTTAAAGGATGTAGGTGTATTATTTTTAAATAACATAAAAAAATGAAAAAGTTAAGTTTACTATTAATTGTATTGATGAGTTTTGTTCGGATTGGATTTGGGCAAGTGCCTAACATTAGTACAAGTCCTAACATTAGTACAGGTGTAGATGCTTCGGGGAACGCCTTGAATATGGGAGCTACTGATACCTACTGGAAAATAACTCCTCCAAGTTCAATGGGACCAAATGCCTATGTGATTCCTTCATTTAGCGGTTATTGGGAAAATACACCCGCCTCTAATAATGCTCAGTGGATAGGTGGCGATAAAAATAATCAAAATCAAAAACCTGGTCTTCACACATTTGAAAGACAGATAAATATAAGTTCTGGTATTTCTCTTTTTTCATATAACTTTTCTATTGCCGTAGATGATGATTTATCATCTATTGAGTTATTAGATCCCACTGGAAAAGTTACAGACCTAACTTCAAAATTTGTAAGACCCTCTAATCCAAATGGTTACAAACTTTCTAAACCTATATCGGGTGAAATACAATGTCCTTTAAAAGGTGTTTGGAAATTAAGAGTTAAAGTTAATTTCGTTGATAATATTGCTGGTTTAATCGTTTCGGGTAATGTCAGTTTTAAAGATGGAGGAAATTGTGGATGCAAGATTCCAGATGTAAAATGTAATCCTGACTTTACAGTAATTCTAAGCCCAAATGGGAAAAATGGACCTAATAGTCCATTGATTGAAGCCAATCCAATAATAGTTGGGTCTGGCACAGAACATTATTGGGGCGTAGTTTATGCTAAGGATGTTAATGATATTTCTCCTATTCCAATAAAGACTATTATCTCAGGAAAAACATGGGGTTCAATGGTTGATATTAATGGAAAATGCTCTCCAGTTGGAATTGATGGCACAAATATAAACTGTGGGAAAAGTGGATATGGTTATAATTACGGCGGGTTTCCAACAAACTCTTGTTTTAAAATAACCCACTATATAAAATGTTGTGACAAATGGTATAGCAAAACCAAAACTTTCTGTACGAAAGCATTTTGTATAGAACAGAAAGAGACCGAAATGACTGAGGTAAAAGATTAAAGTTATTTTTTCCCCGCCATTGTTGATGAAACATCAACAACGGCGGAAAAATCTGATACCTGATTAAAAATCAAACATTTAAACAACAAGAAAATGAAAAAGATATTTTATAGTTTAGTTTTAATATTTGCCCTTTCAATGGCAAATACTTCAAATGCTCAGACTAATCCAAGAAGAGGTGGTTCGGCAATACTTGTTAATCCAAATAAAGCATATAAACTCGCTGATAGATTAAGAAGAACACAGATGATGGTAGCTGACCTTGTTTTAGAACCTGAATGTGGGCTTGTTGATGGCGTAGGAGGTACCCCTCCAAGACCTTTGAAATATAAAGATGGAAGTTTTAAGTTTAAAATAACACAAACAATCACTAATTATTCCTTAGAAGTGGCATCGTCTGGAGTTTATGACGCAATTGACATTACAAACGGAACATACACCAGCAACCATACATCCCCTTGTTACATTCGTATGGTCGATAAAGTTACAGGTGGCACCATTTATTATTCAATTAATGGCAGTTTCCCAAATTCCCAAATTTCAGGGTATAATCTTTGTTATACGACTTCACCCATAACGTGTCCATAAACTCAAATCTTAGCTTTTCCTGTGGGTTAGCCTTTGTTGGTATTTTCACGGTGGTTTGTTGGTAAAAATACCAACAAAGGCGAAATGATTAACTAACTCATTAATAATCAAACATTTAAACATCAAAAAAATGAAAAATTCAATTAAAATTTTAGCCTTATTATTTTCAGTTTTTGTATTGAGTATAAATTCTTATGGTCAAGCCACAGAGAAAAAAGCGGACTATTACGGCTATCATGGGAAGAAATACGATAGTAAGGCAAAGGCTATGGCACCACGCTTTTATGTAACAAGTGTGAACTTAACTTGTGGAGGCAGTACAAGTGATTATAGGAAATGTACAAATCCCAATATCATAACCTTGGAAAGTGGTGCAGGTTTCAGCGTTTTCCAAAATGAAGGAATGATAGTAAGAGACAATAATGGTACTGAAATCGCAAATATAAAAGGGATAAAGAAATCACCCTATACGTCTTCATGCGTAAACTTAAATGTTGGTCAAACATATACTATCGAGGTAGTTGATTCTAATGGAGGGGTGTATCCAAATCCAAGTAATGGAAATCTCTATGCTTTCAAAGTAACTGCCAAAGATTGTAGTTTAAAAGCAGCACCAGCAAATATTAATGATGCTAATATTAAAGCATTCTCAAAGACTTGTGAACCTCCATGTCCTTCTGGAAAAAATTGTGTGGATGGTAGTTGTCAGTAAGAAATATTTTCATGGAATTAAACCTATAAGGATTCCGAAATCCTTATAGGTTTAATTCCAATTCCACCCACATCTTATCTCAAAATAAATGAAAACAACATTACAAATACTCCTACTAAGTCTATTGACATTCAGAATCTTAGCCCAAAGCGATAGTGTGAAAGTCGAAAAAGAAAAAGTAGAAGAGGAGGTCACCCCCGCATGGGAAAAATCCTTTGGTTTGGGGTTGAGTTTAAGCCATACGCTCAACGTAAACCCACCAGCAAATTCAGCCCCAAAAGAGGGTTTTGGTAGTACGGTTTCTATTGATGCAACGCTCAATTATATCAAAGAAAAAAGCCGTTTCACGATGAGAAATGATTTGTCTTGGACGATGGCGTTGTATAAAGCCAATGGGCAATCTCCTACGCAAAGTACCTCGGATATTCTTTTAACCAATCACGATTTTTCGTTGTCGTTCAAAAAAGGGGGAAACTGGTACATCAATACCATTTTCAATACAGAGACTTCCGTTCTGTCGCTTTTCGAGAATAATTACCTCCGTGACCAAAATATTCTTGGACCAATCCAAAGTTTTTTGAATCCTTATGCTGTTACAATTAATCCAGGGATTAAATATGAGACTGGTAAGGGTTTAGGGATTTCCATTTCGCCTTATGTCTTGAAAATCAGGGGTGTAACGAGCCAAGCCATTGCTGACAAGGACATCTTTTTTCAAGATAAAGACAATCGGATTTTGTCGGATGGACATTATAAAAAGAGTTTTCAAGAACCATTAGGAGCAGGTTTGCAGATTTGGTACACCAAGAAGTTTGGCAAGTGGATTAGTATTAATTACAAGATAATTGCCAATTCAAATTACTTAGAAAGCATCTTCAAAAATGGCACAATCACGGGGCAGTTTACGACTAATTTATTCGTTTATAAAGGCTTCGGAATAACGCATAAGGGGCTTTTGAAAGGCAATTTTGCTCAATCTCCTTTCAAACCATTCTATAATCAGGTAATAGTGTTGAGTTACAAATTCGCTAAATAAATCATTCAAAAAAATGAAACAATATACTTTCTTCCTCCTAATCTTGGGCTTATTCGCATCGTGCGAGTCGCCTGATGTATGCACAGGCAATTGTGCCAACAAACGCTTACGCTTTATTGAAGATGGACCCAATTTTAATCGTATTGTTTATGATGACGAAAATCGTCAAAAATACTTTATCCAAGCCACTGACACCATAACGAGATATAGCTTTGGTAGTAATAGTATTAGCTTAAAAGACAAAGTTAATAACAATTCGGAGTCAATAACAGATGATAACATTGTAGCAGGTCAAAGTTTGATAACTACAACTGATATTCCAAATTTGAACTTAAAATTCACCTATGAATACGATGCCTTGGGGCAACAGGTGAAAATTATTCAAAGGAGATTCAATAAACCCAATGTTATTGACAATATAACAGTAAATACATGGGTAGCGGGCAATCTCACGACTTCGGTTTCTACCGCTACTGGGGCTGCTCCTATCACAACAAAATATACCTACTATCCCAACGTCAATAATACCATCTCAAACGAATTTACAGGTTTGAAATCATTGGGTAAAACCTCAGATAAAGCACGAAAAACTGTTATTGCGGGTAACGGTACAATAATCAATTATACTTATGAGGTTAATAATTGTGGGTGTATTACTCGAGTAAATCGGACTTCGGGGACATCAACTATTATTCGGAATTATACGTATGAACTGATACCTTGATGAGTCCTCATAAAAAGTACCCTTATCTCTCAATCAAAATGAACACAGCACACACTCAGATTTTTTCGCCCATCTTAAAAATCAATCAAAAAACCTATAAATCCATTTGCCCCAATGAAGTAGTGATGCTTCGGGGAGAGGTTAATTATACCATTTTCTGTATGAAAAATGGTAAGACTTTCATGGTTGCTCATACCTTGAAGCATTTTGAGGAATTATTGCACCAATATGGCTTTTTGAGAGTCCACAGGGCATTTTTAGTGAACCCTAAGTACATTCTGAACTATGATGAAGTAGGTCATACGATTGAAATGGGGAGTAATTTATTTGCCCAAGTTTCTCGAAGGAAGGCTAAGGATTTGAAGATGAATTGGGCTTAGGAAGAAGGAATTTATTACACCTCCAACAACCCCAAAATTTCCTTCTTCGCCTTCTCTTCATTATCAAACCAATACTCCTCCAAAAGCGGGGCGATTTCCAGATTGATAACCCTACGATACCACTTTTGTACATCTTCGCCTTCGGTAAAATTTGAAAAATAACTATGTCCAATCTGAAAGCCTTTTTGGAGGTTTTTATCGTTAGAAATTACTTCGTTTAGTTTTGAAATTCGGCTTACGATTTTTTCGGAAAATGATTTTTCAATGCCTTTGCCCAACAGAAAATCCATGAATTTTTCGTTGAAAAGGGGTTCGAGGGAAATGAAGGCAAAACGTCTTCTCAACGCATAATCAATCATGGCTAACGAACGGTCTGCGGTGTTCATTGTTCCGATAATGTGCAGATTATCAGGTACATAGAAAGGTTCAGAATCTTTATCTCCGTAAGTCAATGCCATTTCGTTGGCTCGCCCACGCTTGTCGGATTCTATCAAAAGGAGTAATTCTCCGAAGATTTTACTCAAATTTCCACGGTTTATTTCGTCAATAATAAAGAAATGGTCAATCCCAGAATTGCGTTGAGCTTGTCGGCAAAATTCGTAAAAAATGCCATTTTTCAACTTAAATCCACCCGAATCATCTGGGCGTAATCCTTGAATAAAATCCTCATAACTATACGACTGATGAAACTGCACCATCTTGATTCGGGAATCGTCTTGTGTGCCTATTTGTGTATAAGCTAACCGCTTGGCAATGAAGGTTTTACCGACCCCAGGAGGTCCTTGAAGGATGATATTTTTCTTGTAACGTAGGGTGTCAATGATGTCGTCAAATTTTTCATTTTCGATGAATAAATCCTTCAAAGCATCTTTTCGTTCGTACGGAATCAGTACGTCTTCGTTTTGGAGGGATTCTTTTTGAGCATCAATCATGGCTTGGATTGCCTCAAATTCCTCTTCGGTCAATCGGAACAAACTGCCTTGATTATTCTTTAAAATTTCAGAATCCTTAAAAAAATGAAGTGATTTCAACTCCGCCCAATCAATCGGCTCTGGGACTTTCTCTTTGTATTTGAAGGTAATGACTTCACCTAATTTTACGTCTCGGTGGAGAGGTTCTGTAATTTCAAAAACCGCCTTGATTTGCTTTACGGGCGTAGATTCGTAGCCAATCACTAAGTCTCCCGCCTGGACTAACTCAAAATATTTATAAATCCGACGTTTATTTCCGAACTCATTATGCGAAGTATAGTGCTGTGTCTGATTGATTTTGAATGAATCAATCGACCAGATACGGGGATTAGCATTGAGCCACCAATAGTTTCGAGATTTTGTTGTGGGCATTTTTGTTATTTGTGAGTACGAATAAATTTTACCTCTCAGAGCCTCACCCCCAACCCCTCTCCCGTGGAGAGGGGAGAAAAGAGGGTTAATACTCCCCTCTCCACGGGAGAGGGGTTGGGGGTGAGGCTTTGAAACTTAAACCGTTATCATTTTGACCTAATCCGAATTCCCATCTGAAAACCTATCCAAAAAGTTGAATTAGCGTTTGCGGATAGACTTCGGTAAGAGGGAATTTTATTAAAAGGTTTACTCGTCCAAGTACCTGAATTGTAGTCGTTTATCAACAAATATTTAATGGATGGTCCAAAAGTAACTGCTACATTTCGGGCGATTTGTTTTTCAAAATTAATATCCAATTTCCACAAAGTCCCAACATTTGGACTCACATCATCATATTCTATCAAAGCATTGGCGGTCAAGTCCGTATTGAGCATCCACGCCCGCCCTATTTCGTATGCTCGCCCAATGCCATAACCAATACCAAAAATTTCCTTGGGGCGGGTAAAATTATACTGTAAAGATAAGATATTATAAAACTTTTGTACGCCCGTTTTGAAAGTAAAATTGGCAGTTTGATTTTCATCTACCGAAAGCTCCAAACGTTTATAACCATTGCCACCTCCCACAAAACTAAACAGTCCGATGGGCGTTGTTTCAGTAGAATCACAAATATTAATCACCCCGATTTGTTTACCACCTTCCGAAACTTTATGGGCAAAGTTGAATGTAGAAATCTGAAAACTACTTGATTCTTTGATAGTTACGTTAAATAACGGAGCGATTTGGAGCCCCGTTTCTAAATATCCTGCAATATTGAAAACACCAGCCATCTGCATTCCCTGCACTGATCCGCCCACAATATTGCCAACTCCTGCCACTTGAACTCCCTCCACGTCTCGCCGAACACCATTCAAAACACCCCCAACTTCTAATTTACGAACACCACCCGAATAACCCATCAATAAATTGACAGAGTAATCATTTTTGATACTTCCAGAAAGTAAGCGATTTGTACCCAAAAACGGTAGCACCGAAAACTGAAATTTTCGACTCAAAGAATCCTCTCTAACGTTCTGAGCATTAATACGTTGCGAGCGACTTACAAAGATTTTTCCAATATTTTTTATAACCTTATCCCAACTACTTTCATAGAGTGTAGAGTCGATAATAGGAGAAGTCGGGAAGAGGTTTTCGTCAGTAATATCTGGAAATGGAGGAGCAATCGTCTCAGAGATGGGCTTGGTATCTAAATTGGGATTCAAATTACGTAAAGAATCCATTTGTTCCATCGAATTATCTTCGTGTATGGGCAGATAAACGTACTCCTTTGGCACAGGATTCAAAACGATAATTTCATAGGTAGTTTGTGGTGATTTGATGACAAAGGTTTGCTTTTCATAATCAGCTTTTGAAATAGTCAGTCGGATGGGTAAATCACTGATTGACAACTTAATACGATAAAATCCGTACTGATTGCTAACCGTAGAAGATAGATTCTTTTTATCATAAATAGTAACTTTTCCGACGGGTTTATCAGTCTGACTATCAATGACATAACCACTAAGGATTAGACTTTTTTTTTGCTCTTCTTGATTATTTTTCTGTAAAATAATATAATTTCCCTTAACCTTATAGGTGATTGTTCCTCTAAAAATCAAGTTCAAAACCTCACGCACGGGTTTGTTGGTAACGGTAATATCTCCACGATTGTTGACATCAAAAATATCAGAATTATAGGAAAATGAGAAGCCCCCCTGTTTGGCAATATTATCTAAAACAACCGAAATTTTTTCGTTATTGTATCTCAACGTTATCGGACGTTCAAGAAGGGGAGTTTGGGCAAGAGAAGATAGGGGCAGTACGATAAAATAAAGTATGTATTTTAAAGTGCGGAATCTCATGCGGGTTTTTTAAGTTATTAATTTTCAAGTTGTTAAGTTAATAAGTTATTGAAGGGCTAATTTGATTTTAGCAACTTAACAACTTATTAACTTAGTAAATTACTCACATCCCTCCCCACTCAAAACAATCCCATTTTTCTGATGGTCAAATGTTAGATTAAATGTTTCGGATATGATTGAAAGGATATTATCTAAATTTTCGTTCTCGAAAGTTGCAGTCAGTTTACAGTCTTTAATTTTATCGTTAGTAAATACAATCTCGATATTGAATTTTTCGGATAAGGATTTAGCCACTTCACCCAACGGTAATTTATTAAAAACAAAAGAGTTCAGTTTTTCCTTCACCACTTCTTTTTCTTCTGCCACTTCCGACTTTATGATGGTATCGACATTGGCTAATATCTCCGCTTTCTGTCCTTTGGTCAAGATAACTTTATGATTATTTTTTGAAAACTGAACCTTCCCCGTCTTCACAACTACCTGAACCTGAGCATCATACGCCCTAACATTGAATGACGTACCCAACACCCGCACGTCCGTGCCTTGCGTATGTATAATGAACGGGTGAGCGGCATCGTGATGTACATCAAAGAATGCTTCGCCAGTCAAATTAATCTCACGAGTCTCTCCTTCAAACGCTTTTGGGTAAGTGATGGTTGAGTTTTTACTGAGCAAAATTTTAGTGCCATCGGGCAGTATTTTTTCGACGGAAACGCCTTCACTTTTGAAAGTCAGTACATCATTTTGTGGTGTAGCAAACTGTTTGGCAGCAAAAAACCATAGCCCAAAGACCACAGCTAAAACCGCTGCAATTTTCAAGAAACTATTAACCCAATTAAGTTTTTGAATGGGCTTAATGTCTTGATTTTCAATAACTTCTTCCTTTTTTGATGCCCCAATATTTAATTTTTCCCAAGCGGCATCCACATCAACAGTTCGCTGATGTTGAATATTTTTTGCACCCTCCCAAATGATTTTAGAATGGTCAAAAGTCTTTTGGTTATCCTCAGACGCACTCATCCACTCACCAATCGTATCTGACTCGTGATTGTCCGTCTCATCGGCAAGGTATTTTGCCAGCAAGTCGTCTATGGTTTGGTCTTGATTCATTTTAGTATTTGTATTAGGTATTTGGTGTTAGGTTTTAGATTCAAGATATTTCAAATCTATTTTCAATCCTTCCAAATGCCTATGATGTTTTTAGTGGTTGAATAACATTATAAAAAATATAACTGGCAGATAATCAGCCAATTCCATTCGCATTATTTTCAAGGCTTTCCCGATTTGGTTTTCAATAGTCTTAATCGAAAGTCCCAATTTATCAGCAATTTCTTGGTATTTTAATTCCTCAAAACGACTCATTTTAAAAATCAAACGGCATTGTTCTGGTAGTTTTTCCAGAGCCTCCGCAATTCTATTCTCCAACTCCACCTTATCCAATATCTCAGTTGCTGAGTCGTAAGTTTCTTCCAAATAATCCCCCACATACTGACGATAAGTTTCCTGAATTTTCAAGTGTTTTATCCGATTCAAGCACGTATTATGCACGGCACGGTAGAGGTAAGATTTCAACGAAACACTTATCTCAATATCTGTACGTTGTTCCCAAAACTTCAAAAATATGCTCTGAACCACCTCTTCGGCATCATCCATATCCTTCAAAATCCCGCAAGCGTAATTGCACAGAGCTTGATAATGTTTTCGGAAAACACCCTCATAGACCCGTTCGTTACCTTGACGGATAGCCATTAAAATATCAGAATCTGGAATTTGTACCATTTAAAGAGGTGAAGTGAATGAGCAACTTCACAAAAATACAATTCCTATCCGATATTTCATCTTAAAGACAATCAATTTTAGTGATACCCCTATGGAGATTGGAAAAAATAATGACTTGAAAATAAAAATCTTATTTAAAATATGATTTCGTCAGTCATATTATGGGTTGGAATTAAATAAGGAGAAAATATCAATTTGGGATATTGCTACCGCACTACGTTCGGTGGGGGAACTTCTCTTCAGAAGTAAATCAAAAAGCCATTCCAGATTGACTGAAACGGCTTTTTGATTAATTTATATTTGGATTTTGTCTTGTACCTTTAACATTAATTACTTCTATGATTTCCTCATTAATTCGATAGTACAGAACTGTATGACGATTAACAATACATCTTCTGAGACCCTCTATTTTATCAGAACTCGGAAACATAAAAGGCATGATTGATAACTGTTTGACAGCTTTTGAAATATCTATCAAAAACTTCATTTTGACATTTTCAGACCATTCTTCACCAAGATAATTAGCGGTTTTTTCAATACTTAATTTAGCTTTTTTAGAGAAAATAATGGTAAAACTCATAATCCGTATTTTGTAAAAATTTCTTGATAAGTATAAGTTCTTCCCGCTTCGATGTCTTCAATTCCTTCTTTGATTTCAGCTTTGTCATTTTCTGAAAGCTCATCCCAAAAATCTGTTTCGGTATTGACACTTCTGCCTAATAAAGTTTTTACAGCACTTAGTACATCATTGTCTTGTAAATGATCAATGAGTATATGTAATTCAGATTTAAGTTGTAATGTGCTCATTTTGATATGATTTTTTGTAAAAATAGCCAATATTATTGACATTTCAACTACCCCACCAACTCCTTCAAATCCTCATCATTCAATTGTTTACGCACATCTGCCATCAACAAAAAGCGTGTGTAAAGTTTGTCTAATTCTGGTTTTTCAAAATCAAAACCAATCAATTGCAAACGATGACGAAGGGCAGCACGACCCGAACGAGAAGTCAAAACAATTGCCGATGAAGGAACGCCAACGTCCTCTGGTTTCATGATTTCGTAGGTTTCTGAATGTTTCAAGAAACCGTCTTGGTGAATGCCTGACGAGTGTGCGAAGGCATTTGCTCCCACGATTGCCTTATTCGCCTGTACGGGCATACCCATCATGTTTGAGACCAACGTTGAGAATGGGTATAACAATTGGGCATTGATGTCCGTATGAAATCCTAAATGTTTATGAATATTCAAAATCATGGCTACTTCTTCCAAAGAGGTATTTCCAGCTCTTTCACCTATACCATTTATCGTGACCTCCACCTGTCTCGCACCCGCCTGAATACCTGCGATAGTGTTGGCAGTGGCAAGTCCTAAGTCATTGTGATTGTGCATTGAAATAGTCGCCTTGTGGATATTTGGCACATTTTCAAACAAATAATTGATGCGTTGGAACATCTGATGAGGCAATAAATAACCCGTTGTGTCAGGTAAATTCACGACAGTAGCACCTGCCGAAATCACCGCCTCAGTCAATTTTGCCAAATATTCTAAATCCGCACGACCAGCATCTTCGGCAAAAAACTCTACATCTTCCACAAACGATTTGGCATATTTCACCGCCCAAACGCCACGCTCCAACATCTCCTCACGGGTAGAGTTAAATTTATGCACAATATGCGAATCCGAAGCACCTAAACCCGTATGGATTCTTGGATATTTGGCGTGTTTTAGAGCCGCTGCAGCTGCATCAATATCTTCTTTCTTAGCACGAGTCAGACCACAAACCGTTGCATTTTTTACTAATTTACTAATCTCTTCAACCGAACGAAAATCGCCAGGAGAAGAAATAGGGAAACCTGCCTCAATAATATCCACGCCCAAGAGTTCGAGTTGTTCGGCAACTTGCAATTTCTCTTCGGTGTTCAATTGACATCCTGGCACTTGTTCGCCATCTCTTAATGTAGTATCAAATACTTGTATTTTCTGACTCATGGTTTTGTGTGAATTTGTTTTTTTCTAAGTCAAAAATAAGGCGGGTATTTAGAAAAAACAAATATTCAATTTTCTTAATTTAGAATTAAAATCTGTGTTTAGTTATTTTTAAATCAATATTTAGAATTAAAATCTTTTTTATAGTAAAAATTTAGAAATTAAATCCAAAATTTATAAAATCACTATATGAATAATTTTTGAAATAAATATTTTTTAAATGGTACATTTTTGAGTTGGGGGATGTATTTTTTTGACTTTGGAAAGATTTTTTTTGCTTTATCTTTGTAAGTATTCTCATTTTTTCACCATCAAAATAAAATTACTATGCTTAAAAATTTCGCATTACTCATTCTATTGGGTTTAGTTTTCACTTTTTCAGCTTGTAAAGAAAACGAGACCGTTCCAAAAAGTTCAGCCAAAGCAATTACTAAATTAAGTTTTCCACAATTTACGCCCGCAGTACAAGCCACCATTGATGAAGCTACCAAACGCATCACGGCAGTAGTTCCTTCTACGGCAGATGTTACCAAATTGATTCCCTCCATCAGCGTTTCATTAAAAGCAAAAGTGCTTCCAGATTCTGGAAAAGTACAAGATTTTACGAATGATGTAACCTATACCGTAACGGCAGAAGACGGTACAAAACAGGATTATAAAGTGATGGTAAGTCGTACAAAGTTCTCTGGAAAAGATATTTTAACATTTACTTTTGCAGATTTTTCTCCTGCCATTGTAGCCAAAATTGACCCAACAACCAAGACCATCACAGCAACCGTTCCTGCAACGGCAGATTTAACTAAATTAAAACCAACGATTACACTTTCAGACCGTGCAAGTGTAAATCCAGCTTCAGCAACGGTGGTGGATTTTACGAAAGCGGTAAATTTTACTGTTACGGCTGAGGATGCAACGACGCAGGTTTATGCGGTTACTGTGATATCTCCAAATTCGCCTATTTCAATAAAGTCAGGAAAAAATCCAAGTAGAAGTTTAGTTTTTGTTTCTTCCAGCAACAAATCTACTTTGGAAGCAATAGATGCATTAACTGGTAAGTTAGTATGGAGTTTTTACAATAACGAAAATGCAAAGTATTACAATCCAACAGTTTATGATGGAAATATAATACTAAAATCAAACGGGGTGAAATTTATTGATGCTTCTACAGGTACTCTAAATGGTATAATTTCAAATGACAATTATTCGGGATTATGCTCAATGATATCGAATGACATAATGTATTATGGGTCAGGTAAGGATGAGTATCTGAGAGCTTTTGACCTGAAAGCTAAAAAACAAAAATGGACTACTAAAACGGGAATTTCAATTGATTCAAATCCAACTATATATAAAGGGATACTTTTTACAGGTAGAATTGATGTAGAAAGTCTTGCGACTTTCCCAAGTTATTTCTATGCTTATGATGCAGAAACTGGTGCTCTGAAATGGCAAGCTGATAGCGATTTAGGTGGTTTTTATGGGTCAGTTAGTCCTTGTACTTTTGAAAATTTAGTTATTCCAGTGGGGGTATTAGTCATTCAAGCATTCGATATTAATACAGGAAAGAGGAAATGGTCATTTGGAAATATTAGAGGCGGATTTGGTTCTTTTTCCAGTCCAACAGAATCTGAAGGTATTATTTATTACGGAGCTAATAATAACAACTTATACGCCTTGAATGCTATTGATGGAACATTAAAATGGGAGTTTGGAACTGGTGATATTATTGACTCAAGTCCCATAATTGACCAAGGAGTTGTTTTTATTTATTCAAGAGATAGCTATGTTTACGCAATAGATAAAAAAACAGGTTTACAGAAGTGGAAAACTGCAATAGCAAAAAACGCTTCTTATACTTTTGCTTTTCTTGATTCAAGCCCAATCGTTGTTGATGATATTCTATATATTGTAGGGCTTGATGGTACATTATACGCACTAAATGCAAAAAATGGAACAGAACTTTGGAAATACGGAAATTCTCGTTATCTGCCAAATTCATCTCCATGTGTCATAGATAAAAATGGTAAGGTTTATCATAGTGGAATGAGTGGCATGACAAACTAAACTTACAAAAAAGGCTGAACATCCCAAATATTCAGCCTTTTTTACACCCCAAATTTACCAAAGCCAAAAAGCAAGGTTAATTTTAGCCATTAAAAATAACCACAAATATTTAAAGAAATAACTGATTTACTTGCCTACATAAAACAATCAGAAATTGAAGGTACAAACAAGAATAGAACACTTCTATTAGGAACAATTTTAGAAGATATTTCTTTGAAGATAAAAGAAGAATCAGGAATTGATTTGAAAGACTATAATATCTCAATTGATGCTTATGGAATTAAACACGTTTTACAGGGTCATGGAGATAAGAAAAGAGAAAATAGCCGAGGTCAGCAAGCTGTAACAGGGGAAGATTTTGAACTACTAAATCAGATAATTAATTGTCCAGACAATGTGTTTTTTGATGGAAGAGATAGATTCGGAAGAGATTGTTTTCAATTTCAAGTACAAAAAGAACACAAATACGTTGTAATTATGGAAGTAAGGACTGGACGTAAACAATTAGCCCTTAAAACAATGCGAATTTTTACAACAAAAAAAGAGAATCAAAATATAAATCTTGATTCTCTTTAAAGACAATGAGTGAATGCACTTCTTTTCAGAATCTTTCCTCCTACGCCCGAAACGTTTTTGTCTGACGTAAAATTATATTATAATATATTATGATACAAACATTTGAAGTGGAATTTTCTCTTTGATTGTTTCTCGAAAAAGGCTGAACACCCCAAATGTTCTGCCTTTTTTATACCCCAAATTTGCCAAAGCCAAAAAGCAAGGTTAATTTTAAACATTCAAAGAAATAAGAAACGACACTATGATAAAAAATAACTGGACAAGAGAAGAAGTCGAAGCGATTTATAATTTGCCTTTCATGGAATTGGTTTATCGTGCAGCCACCGTTCATCGTCAGTACAATGACCCACAGGAGGTTCAAATAAGCACATTATTATCAATCAAAACGGGTGGATGCCCAGAAGATTGCTCGTATTGCTCACAGGCAGCTCGCTATCATACGGACGTGAAGGTGCAGAAATTGATGGAAACGCCCGAGGTTTTGGCTGCCGCCCAAAGAGCAAAAGATGCTGGTTCGTCACGCTTTTGTATGGGTGCAGCTTGGCGTGAAGTCCGTGATAATAAGGATTTTGATAAAGTTTTGGACATGGTAAAGGGCGTAAACGAAATGGGGTTAGAGGTATGTTGTACCCTCGGAATGTTATCAGAATCACAAGCCGAAAAGTTGAAAAATGCTGGTTTATACGCCTACAATCACAATATTGATACGAGCGAAGAAAACTACGAAGACGTGATTTCGACTCGTACGTTTGAAGACCGTTTAAATACAATTGATAACGTCCGAAAGGCAAAATTATCCGTTTGTTCAGGAGGAATTATTGGCTTAGGCGAAGGAGATGCTGACCGTATAGGAATGTTAAAAACCCTTGCCAATATGCCACAACATCCTGATTCTGTGCCAATTAACAATCTTGTACCCATAAAAGGAACTCCCCTTGGCGAACAAGAACCCGCCACGATTTGGGATATGGTCAGAACGATTGCCACGGCAAGAATCTTAATGCCAAAATCAATGGTGAGATTGTCGGCAGGACGTTTAGATATGTCTTACGAAGGGCAAACGCTGTGTTTTATGGCAGGGGCAAATTCTATCTTTTCGGGCGATGTACTTTTGACAACGCCAAACCCAGCGGTATCAAATGATAAAGAATTATTCCAAATCCTGAGTATTAAACCTCGTGAGGCTTTTAAAGAGAAAAAGAAACAAGTGGAAGTGAATTTTATTCCGAGTGTGGCGGAGGCTATGGAGGAGGTTTTAAATTAATTTTTTTGAATTGCAAAGTTAAATAAAACCACTAATGAACATAGATAAGTACGCTCTAAAAGCATCTGAAAATTATGTATCTTTTGAATTTGTAAGTGAAGGTAGAAACGGAAAGATTCAGAAAAAAATTATTTTCACACTCATTGAAGAACTAAATATCTGGAACTTAGGATTTGGAGATGTTGATAATGTAACTGGTGAAATTGATGATTTAGTAAAATCAGACAATGGAGATAGTAAAAAAGTCTTAGCCACAGTAGCACAGGCAACAATGATATTTACAAAATACCATCCAAAATCTTTGGTTTTTGCAGAAGGAAGCACCCCCATTCGTACAAGACTTTATAGAATTGGAATTAGTCAAAACTTTGAAGAAATATCGGAAACGTTTTTAATTTGGGGTTTGTTAGATGATGAATGGCATCCGTTTGAAAAAAACACCGATTATCAAGCATTTTTAGTCAAGAGAAAAAATGATATATTTGATTTATAAAACTAATAGCGATATGTTAAAATCTTTGAAAATACCAACAGTTGAGCTTGATTTAACAATCAACGAAAACCAAAAATATGATTTTATTGAACGTAAGGTAGCACAGGCTAAAAAAACGTTAAAAAAAGTAGGGCTACCCAAACAGTTAGTTCATTAATCATTCAATATTAAAACTAAAATCAAATGGCATTACAAATCGGCGATAAAGCCCCAGATTTCAAACTCTATAACTCTGATAAACAAGAAGTTAGCCTTTCAGACTACAAAGGTAAAAATGTAGTCGTTCTATTTTTTCCATTAGCATTCACTGGCGTATGCACGGCTGAATTGTGCGAAATGAGAGACAATATTACTTCGTATTCAAAACTAAATGCTGAGATTTTAGCTATTTCGGTGGACTCATTATTCACCTTAGAAAAATTTAAGGCAGAGCAAAATTTACCATTCCATTTGTTGTCAGATTTCAATAAAGAAACTTCGGCAGCTTATGGTTCTTTATACGAAAACTTTGTTTTGGGCATGAAAGGTGTGTCAAAACGTTCAGCTTTTGTAGTAGATGCTGAGGGAACAATTCAATATACAGAAGTGCTTGAAAGTGCAGGTGACGTGCCTGATTTTGTGGCAGTTCAAGCAGCTTTGGCGGCTTTATAAGGAGAGAGAATAAAAGGAGGAAGGGAGACAGGAAAATTAGAGATACTATATTTTCCTGTCTCCCTTCCTCCTTTTATTCTTTCCTCCTATCCACTTCCTCCTAAACAAGTCCTTCCTTCAACAAATCATGCAAATGCACAAACCCCAAAGGTTTATCGTCTTGAACCACAACGAGTTGCGTGATATTTTTCTCTTGCATAATCTGTAATGCTTCTACCGCATACGCATCGGGGGAGATGGCTTTTGGCGAAATGGTCATAATGTCTTTGGCAAATAATCCTGTGAAGCTATCGTATTTGTTCAACATCCTCCGCACGTCACCATCCGTGATGATGCCTGCCAATTCTTCATTTTCTTTCAAAACTGCCGTTGCTCCTAATCTTTTAGAACTGATTTCTATAATTGCTTCTTTCACGGTAGAATTTTCTTTCACCGTTGGTAATTCGTGATTTGGGTAAATATCCGAAACCTTCAAATACAGTTTTTTGCCCAAAGCACCCCCAGGATGATACTTGGCAAAGTCCTTGCTATTGAATCCACGACACTCAATCAGACAAACCGCCAACGCATCGCCCAAAGCCAAAGCAACCGTAGTGCTAACGGTGGGAGCAAGATTCAGCGAATCTGCCTCTCGTTCGGCAAGGGCATGGAGAATAAAATCAGCATTTTTTCCCAAATAAGAACTTGGATTTGAAACCATTGCAATTAACTTTGTTCCAGTCCGCTTAATGAGGGGGACTAAAACTTTGATTTCGGGCGTATCACCCGACCTCGAAATACACATAACATTGTCACCCTCTTGAATCATGCCCAAGTCACCATGAATAGCATCGGCGGCGTGCATGAACAAAGCGGGAGTCCCTGTTGAATTGAGCGTAGCTACTATCTTTTGAGCAATAATTGCCGATTTTCCAATACCCGTGATTACCAATCGCCCCGACGAGCTAAGTAGGTGATTTACACAGGATTCAAATTCAGAATCAATCAACGGAACAATTTTTAGGATAGAATTTGCTTCATCTTCTAAAACTTTTTTTGCAGTTGATTGAATATTTTTTATTAATTTCAATGTACGAAGTATTTTTGATTGACTGATTTTTTACTGATTTCATTGCAAAGATAACAAATAAGAATGCCTGTAATATCAATGTTTTATCGACTTAATAATTGATACTGGAATAATTAAGGTTGAGCTTCTCCGAAGCTAAGATTGCCATTTTTATATTTTCTACAAATGTTGTACTTCTCCGAAGTAATTATTGCACACTACTTCGGAGAAGTACAACATTTGTAGAAAGAATAGTTAATTATCGCACATTGCTTCGGAGAAGCATAACCTTAAAACTCCAACGGCACTAATATCATCAATATAAGAATTGAATATTCGTAAAAATGCAGTTTGTAGATATAAAAAATGACATTGCTTTCCGTAAAATATTCGGAAATGAAAAGAAGAAAGTTATTCTAATTTCCTTTCTCAATGCTGTCATGCAATTAGAAGGCGATAATAGAATCTCAGATGTTTCAATTGCCAATCCTTATCAATCACCTATATTACCCAATTTCAAAGCTACTATTCTTGATTTGAGAGCGAAAGATTCAAAGGGGAATATTTTTATTGTAGAAATGCAAGTGGCGGATGTGGACGGGATGGACAAAAGACTTCTTTATTATACCAGTAAGGAATATAGCCAACAGATTGAAAGTGGAGAAAAATACACAGAATTGAATCCAGTTATTTTCATAGGTATTTTTGATTTCGATTTTTCTCAGGGTAATTATCTTTCTAACCATGCCATCTGTAATGTCAAAACGGGCGAAAGGGTTATCAAGGACATGGATTTCTATTTTATCGAATTACCAAAATTCAATAAAAAACTCAATGAATTAGACAACGTAACCGACAAATGGATTTACTTTATAAAAGAAGCTGAAAATTTAGACGTAATTCCAGATAATATTGAGGATAACGGACTAAAAGAAGCCTATTTAGATGCTAATAAAAATACATGGTCGATGGAGGAATTGAGAGCTTATGATTATGCAGGTATGAGAGAGCAAGATGGAAGGGGAATGATTACAAAGGCTGTAAGAGTTGCAAAAACAGAAATCGCTAAAAACTTAAAAGAATCAGGTGTTGAAATGAATGTGATAATGCAAGCCACAGGCTTAACCGAAACAGAAATTAACGATTTATAATCCCATAAATAACCACCAAACAATCATTAAAAACCTCAATTAAAATTAAGATATGAGTGTTACCCAAGAGACCGCCGATATGTTGAAAGAGAAACTGAAAGAAACTTTCGGTTTTTCGCAATTCCGTGGCGAACAAGAAGCTATTATTCAGAACACCCTCATCGGTGAAAACACCTTCGTAATCATGCCTACAGGGGCAGGAAAGTCACTTTGTTACCAAATGCCAGCCATTGCGATGGAAGGTACAGCCATCGTGATTTCGCCTTTGATTGCCTTGATGAAAAATCAGGTTGATCAAATGAATGCTTTTGGTATCAATGCCCAATTTCTGAATTCTTCACTGAATCGGGCTGAAATGACCAAAGTGAAAAATGCTGTGGTCAAAGGCGAAGTAAAATTATTGTACATCGCCCCTGAATCACTGACGAAGGAATCCAATCTATCATTCCTCAAAGAAGCCAAAATTTCTTTCGTAGCAATCGACGAAGCTCACTGTATTTCGGAATGGGGGCATGACTTCCGTCCAGAATACCGTAGAATCAGAAGTATCGTTGAGAGCATGGACAAGGCTTTGCCCATTATTGCCCTCACGGCAACGGCAACGCCAAAAGTTCAACAGGATATTCAGAAAAATCTAAATTTAGATGATGCTCGTCTGTTTAAATCGTCTTTCAATCGTAAAAATCTTTACTACGAAATTCGTGCAAAACGTGATGATATTGATAAACAGATTATTAAGTATATCAAAACTAATCACGGCAAGGCAGGGATTATCTACTGTTTGAGTCGCAAGAAGGTTGAAGAAATTGCTAACTTATTGGTAGTCAATGGTATAAAAGCCCTTCCATATCACGCAGGATTGGACGGGGACGTGCGTATGGCAAACCAAGAGGCATTCTTGAATGAAGAAACCGAAGTTATGGTTGCCACAATTGCCTTCGGAATGGGCATTGATAAACCAGACGTTCGCTTCGTGATTCACTACGATGCCCCAAAATCTTTGGAAGGATATTACCAAGAAACTGGTCGTGCGGGTCGTGATGGTTTAGAAGGAACGTGTATCATGTTTTATGCCAAAGAAGACATTACCAAACTTGATAAATTCAATAAGGACAAAACGATGGTCGAGCGAGATACTGCCCGTATGCTCCTCCATGAAATGACCCATTACTCAAATCTGGGAACGTGTCGCCGTCGTCAGTTATTGAATTATTTTGGTGAACACATGGACAAAGACTGTGGTTTTTGTGATAATTGTAATAAACCAACACCAAAATATAAAGCCGAGGAAGCCGTAGTTTTAGCCCTCAAAACCGTAGAATTGACAGGCGAAAGCTATGATGCTCAACACATTGCGGATATTTTGATGGGATATAAAAGTCAGCACGTAGGTACTGCCGACCACCAAGGCATTGCCACTTTTGGGAAAGCCAAAGATTTCTTCAAATTAGCTTCTGATGAAGACGAAGACGACGACGATGATGAAGACGATGATGATGTAGAATTTTCTGATGAAGAAGATGAGGACGGAAATCCGATTCCGAAGAAAAAAGCTCCCAAGGCTAAAAAAGCCAAGTCAAAAAGTAGAAAAAATGCCGAACCTGAGCCTATCGAACAATGCGTGTCGATGGTGCGTCAGATTGCGGTTTTGGGATATTTAGAAAAAGACGTTGAGAATTATGGCGTATTGAAATTGTCGGAAAAGGGTCGTAATTACATGAAAGACTCCTATCCATTGACACTCTCGAAAGACCATGATTACGAAAACGAAAAGATAATTGAAGACGAAGAAAAAGAGGCAGCAAGCGGAGGCGGTTCGCACGATGTTGCTTTATTTGAATTGTTGAAAAACCTTCGTAAAAAACTTGCCAAAGAGAAAAACCTGCCTCCTTACGTTATTTTCCAAGACCCATCTTTGGAAGAAATGGCAACTACCTACCCAACCACCAAAGACGATATGGCAAATATCAACGGTGTAGGTATGGGTAAAGTCGTAAAATTTGGTCGTCAGTTTATTGATTTAATTAAAAAATACGTTGAAGATAATGAGATAGAAACGGCTTCGGAGGTTGTGGTGAAATCAGCGGTTAATAAATCGAAAATCAAAATTCATATCATCCAACAAGTTGATAGAAAAATAGATTTAGACATCATTGCCGAACAAAAAGAGTTAGGAATGGGTGAACTCATCGAAGAGATTGAACATATCTGTTATTCAGGCACAAAATTGAACTTGGATTATTACATCAACCAAGTCATCGAACCTGATAAACAAGAAGAAATCTTTGAATATTTCATGGATTCTGATACTGATAGCATCGCAATTGCCTTAGACAAATGTGATATTGAGGATATTACGGAAGAGGAATTGAGATTGATGAGGATTAAGTTTTTGAGTGAAGTTGCGAATTAGTTATTGGTAGATTAGTTATTGGTTATTTGTAAAAGTAAGATTTAGGTGATTATTCAGACCTGTCATCCCGACGAAGGAGGGAACTGTCGTCTAAACCTCAATCTTAACTTATTGGAAAACAGATAGTTCCCTCCTTAGTCGGGATGACAGGTCTTATATATTTTACCAAAAAATCATACTTTACTGAACTCTTATGATACGTAAAGAGAAACAAGAAAAACGATTTAAAGAAGAACTTAAAAGTGCTCTGATTTCGATAAAAGAAGTAACGGAGGGTAAAAGGAAAGAAGTAACATTAGAGGAGTTTTTAGAAAATCCTGACGAGATTGAATTTTGGAGTGAGGAGGAATTGAAACAAATTTCAACATCTATGCCACCTTCTTTTCAATCAAATGAAGATTTTTCAGAATGGTATTCTATGCCAACGATTCAATAAAATCAAATTAAGAGATTACGATTTAGGTTTGAGTAAAGAATATAACAATTCAACAACCCAAACCTCAACAATTATAATAAATGAATACACTAATTTTAGGTTCGGGTGGACGTGAACACGCTTTTGCATGGAGAATAGCCCAAAGCCCCCTTTGTGATAAATTATTTGTTGCCCCAGGCAATGCTGGTACGGCTGCGATTGCTACAAATTTATCAATCGGATATAATGATTTTGAGAAAATTGCGGATGCCGTAATCTCAAACAATATCGAACTCGTCATCGTAGGTCCAGAAGAGCCTTTGGTGAAGGGTATTCGTGATTATTTTCAGTCGAGAGAAGATTTGAAGGATATTTTGATGGTAGGTCCTGATTCAAAAGGGGCGATGTTGGAAGGTTCAAAAGATTTTTCTAAAAATTTCATGGTAAAATATGGAATTCCGACGGCAAAATCTGAGACTTTCACCAAAGATACTTTACAAAATGGGCTGGACTATTTGGACACCCAAAAACTCCCCATCGTACTAAAAGCCGATGGACTTGCCGCAGGAAAAGGCGTAATCATTGCCCTGACCTTGGATGAAGCCAAAGAAGCCTTGACCGAAATGTTGGTAGATGCTAAATTTGGCGATGCCAGTAGTAAAGTAGTTATCGAAGAATTTTTAACAGGAATTGAGCTGTCCGTTTTCGTTTTGACGGACGGAAATTCTTACAAAATCCTACCCGAAGCCAAAGATTACAAACGCATTGGCGAAGGTGATACAGGATTGAACACAGGAGGTATGGGAGCGGTTTCACCCGTGCCTTTTGCGAATGAAAAATTCATGAAAGCCGTTGAAAATGAGGTAATTATCCCCACAATCGATGGCTTGAAAAAAGAAGGAATCAATTACAACGGATTCATTTTTATTGGTTTAATGAACCACGAAGGCGAACCTCACGTGATTGAGTACAACGCACGCATGGGTGACCCTGAAACGGAAGTAGTGTTACCAAGAATTGAGTCAGATATTTTATCGTTAATGATTGCCACCGCCAAAGGAGAACTTCACGAAGCGGAATGTATCGTAAGCAAACAACACGCCGTTACGACTGTCGTTGTGGCAGGCGGTTATCCAGGAGATTATAAAAAAGGTGATGTCATTGTGGGCTATGATTCTGTAAAAGATGCTAATATTTTTCATGCAGGAACAAAATTAGAAGGCAAATTAGTCGTTACTAATGGCGGGCGAGTGATGGCATTGACGGGTATGTCGAATACCTTAGAAAGAGCCATTCAAAAATCACAAAAAGCCGCCCATGATGTTTTGTTTGAGGGGAAATATTATCGGAAGGATATTGGGTTGGATGTGCTTAGGTATTAATTAACCATAACCTAATTGGAACTACTTGATAAGTTTTGAAAATAACACTATGCAAGACGAAATAGCAAAACATACTAAGAAAATATACAAAACATTGACAAGCCCAAAACATATTTTTAGTGAAAAAGTAAAAGAAGTTATCATTGAAATTTGCATTATTGTATTTGCAATAACCGTTTCTATTTGGTTGCATAGTTGGAGTGAACATCGCCACCAGCAAGCGGAAGTGAAAGAATTTTTAGAAGGCTTAAAAAGTGATATTGAGAAAGATATTGAGCATTATAAAAGAGATAGTATTAGTTTTAATGATTCTCGAAAGAAATTAGAATTTAACATAAATCTTACGAAAGTACGTTTAGATAGTTTAGATAAATCAAAAAGTGATTCAAAGATAGACTATATGTTGCCTTCCATTTGGTGTAATTTTAATGATGGGAGATACGAAGGTTTTAAGTCAAGTGGAAAGATTGAATTGATTGAAAATAAATTATTGAAGTCCCGTATTCTTGGTTATTTCCAAAGTAATATTCCTGAAATACATCGAGCCGAAGAGGAGTTTAAAAATAATAGGAATCAGGTTACAGATATGATGTTAATTCAAAGTGGAAATGAAAATGTACGGAATTTGATGATTACTCCTAAAATGAAGGCTATTTATCAAATGTCTATCGAAAATTTGGATTGGATTATCAGAAATCAACAATACGCACTTGGGAATGCAAGAGCCATAAAGGCAGAAATTGAGGCAACATTAGAAAAGTAAATCACAGGTTAGTACATATGCAGATAGTTGATGATTATAGAAAAAATCTTGAAGAAAGTATTATTGCTGAAAACCCTCAAATCTCAGCAATTGACTTGAAAATTGAGGTTTTTAAAAGGTTTTATAAAAATGATTTCTCCGAAGAGAAAAAGGAAGACATCATAAAAGGTTTTAGGGAATATTATTCAAAATTAGTTAGCTAAATATCCTTACCTTAAAATATATAAAAATTATGGGATGTAAATCGTGTTCTTCGGGAAGCTGTGGAACTAAAAATAAAGAGGACGGAAAAGTAGGTGGTTGTCAGAACAATGGTGCTTGTAGCACGGGCGGCTGCAACAAAATGAACGTCTTTGACTGGTTGTCGAACATGGATGTCCCGACTTTCAGTAAATTCAATATCGTAGAAGTAAAATTCAAAGGTGGACGAAAGGAGTTTTTCCGAAATATCAACCAAGTAGAATTGTACGCTGGCGACCCCGTGATTGTGGATGTTCCGAGTGGGCATCACCTTGGTTTTGTGTCTTTGCAAGGCGAATTGGTGCGTTTGCAGATGCTTAAAAAATCGGTAAAAGACAATGACGAAATCAAGTCGATTTACAGAAAAGCCAACGAAAAAGACCTCGAAAAACACGAACAAGCCGTTGCTCGTGACTATCCAACGATGTATCGCTCTCGTGAAATTGTTAAGGAACTGAAATTGAACATGAAACTCTCAGACGTAGAGTTTCAGTCTGATAATACCAAAGCCATCTTCTATTATTCTTCCGATGACCGTGTAGATTTTCGTGAGTTAATCAAAACCCTTGCAGGAGAGTTTAAAGTCAGAATCGAGATGAAGCAAATTTCGCTTCGTCAAGAGGCGGCTCGTGTGGGTGGAATAGGCGTTTGTGGGCGTGAATTGTGTTGCTCAACTTGGCTTACAGACTTCAAAAACGTTACAACTTCTGCCGCTCGTTATCAAAATCTTTCATTGAATCCCGTTAAACTTTCGGGTCAATGTGGGCGTTTAAAATGCTGTCTGAACTATGAATTAGAGACCTACATGGATGCTCTAAAAGATATTCCGACGGTTGAAAAACCGCTTCAAACCATCAAAGGAGACGCTTTTTTACAGAAGACGGATATTTTCAAACGAGTGATGTGGTTTGGATATAGAGGCGAAGAAAGTAACTGGATTCCCGTAACGGTGGATAGAGTGCAAGAGATTTTGGCACTCAATGCCAAAGGCGAAAAACCACAAACTATTGACGGGGCAGAATCTGCAAAAATTGAATTAGAATTAGAAAAAGGTTCAGGTCCATTGAATGCTGATTTGGATAAGATGGATAGAAAATACGGTGGAGGTAAAAAGAAATTTGACAAACCAAAGTTTGACCGTCCAGATTTCAAACAGGATAGAAAAGAATTTAATCGTCCAGAACGAAAGGATTTTAAATCAAATGCTCCACGTAAAGATTTCAAGCAAGAACCAAAGCCACAAGCGGGTAATGTGCCTATAAATCAGCCTGTCAATAAAGTTTCAGGGGAAAATCAAGGAGGCTCGCAGGGACAAAAAGGGAATCAAAAACCTCAGTGGCAAAAGGGAAATAAGCCAAATCAAAATCAGCCACGCCCACAAGGACAGCAAGGCGGAGAAGGACAACAATCAAAGCCACAAAACCAGCCACGCCCACAAGGACAACAAGGTGCTGAGGGACAACAACCAAAGCCACAAAATCAGCCACGTCCACAAGGAAATGGACAACCTAAACCGCAAAACCAAAACCGTCCGCAAGGGCAACAAGGTGCTGGTGAAGGACAACAACCAAAACCTCAAAATCAACCACGTCCGCAAGGAAATGGACAAGGACAGCCGAGACCACAGAATCAGCAACGTCCTCAAAATCAGCAAGGTGGAGGAAATAAGAATAATCAAAAGCCCAATACGCCCCCTGAGAATAAGGGAGGAGATGCTTCGTAATATTTGTTAATTTTCAATGCTCAATTTTCAATGTTCAATGTTCAAGTAAAAACTATTAAACTCTTTTACTTGTGTATTGAATATTGAGTGTTGAGCATTGGGAATTATTTTTGTTTTAACATCATAGAATAAAAATAATGACTCGTTCAATTTCTCTATTACTTTTTGGTCTAATCTTCCTTTCATCGTGTGAAACCAACACGATTTTGAAGGATAATTATGATATTCCAGATGCCAAATGGTTGATAAAAGATTCACCTTCTTTTGACTTTGAAATCACTGATGCTCAGGCAACTTACAACGTATTTTATAACGTCAGGAATAACCGCAATTATTTGTATCATAACCTCTATTTGACTCACTATTTGACCGATTCAAAAGGCAAAATTCTTCATCAACATTTAGATGAAATTATCCTTTTCGACCAAGTAACGGGCAAGCCTTCTGGTGAGGGATTAGGAGATATTTATGACCATAAGGTGCTGGCTTTCAAGGACTTTAAATTTCCACAGAAGGGGAAATATAAGATAAAAATCAGTCAGTATATGCGTCAGAATCCTTTGTTGGATATTGTGAGTGCTGGATTTTCTATTGAGAAAAATCTTCCATAAATCTACTTCAAGTATAATGCAAAAATTCCTCCCATTATTCCCACTAAATTTAGTCGCTTTCCCGCTGGAAGACCTCAATCTGCACATCTTTGAACAACGTTACCGTGACTTGATTAATGAGTGTTTGGATGAAGGAAAAACCTTTGGCGTTCCCGTTTTTTTGGATGGAAGAATGCCAGGATTTGGAACGGAAGTAAAAATCGTAAAACTCTCCAAAAAATACGAAGATGGGCGTATGGACATCCGTACACAAGGCATCAGGGCGTTCAGAATTTTGGATTTTCAGAATCCTGTGGAGATGAAATTGTATTCGGGTGGAGTAGTGGAATTATTACCCGAACCAGAAGTTAGTCCGTCCGTTATGATTGGACTAACCCAAAGAGTAGCAACACTTTATGAATATTTACAAGAAGAAAATACTTTCGATGTAAATAAACCTCAGCCATATTCTTTTCAAATTGCTCATAAAATTGGTCTTTCGCAAGAACAAGAATATAATCTTCTGAAAATGCCCACCGAAGCCGAGCGACAAGGTTATTTGATTCAACATTTAGAACGTCTCATTCCGATTTTACAAGAAGTTGAGCGAACCAAAGAACGTATTAAGATGAACGGGCATTTCAAAAACCTCGACCCATTGAAATTTTAGATAACGCTGTAATATACGTTTAGATAAGCCTTTCTTCATAAGTATAATTGCTTACTGAAAATTATAATTCCAGTAATATTTTGCGTAATATTGTCCAAATAAATCCCCTGTAAAACTTTGTAAATTAGAGTTTTAGCCCGCCCATGAGGAATTTGTTAGCTATCTGATATTTAGTTTCATCGACTAAATGCCTAACCAATCCTTACAGTACCATGAAACTATTTACTTCTCGCCTCATTTTGGCGACATTTCTATTCGTTTGCTATTCTCCCATTTTTGCTTCCAAGACAGATTCGTCGAGCGTCTCAAAAAGCCAAGTCCGTAAGTTTTTTAATGTTGAAAAAACACAAAAAATTATGATGGCTACTTTGTCAAAAGCAACGCCGTTTTATAATCGTGACTCTCTTCTGAAACATTTTAGACAATTTTTCACCAATCCAGAACT
The DNA here is from genome assembly GCA_013298125.1 of Cytophagales bacterium. Lineage (GTDB taxonomy): Bacteria > Bacteroidota > Bacteroidia > Cytophagales > Spirosomataceae > Arcicella. The sequence goes on from JAAFJP010000019.1 coordinate 104,394, forward strand.
CGTTAATTATCAGGATTATGTAACGGGAATGTCAGCTCAATTGAAGAAAAAAATCAATATTTTAGAATACGATGCTATCCGTAATGTATTTCAGTTAGAACAATTGAATGACCTTCGTGGTCGCTTTTCGTTGGTCAATAGTGCCACGTGTTTGGTTGGTAAAAAAGAAGGAACATTTATCAGAGTTAAAGATGCTGACGGACGTGATATTATGACACGCCCCTTAGAAAATGCGGAAAAATATGCTTCCGTAGAGACCTATAAACAGGGTTTTGCCAAAATTAAACAAGATAAACAAGGCTATGGATTTTTGAATATTTGTGGAGAAGAAATTGTGAAATGCCAATATACTCACGCTGAAAATTTCAATGATGGTCGTGCGTTAGTGAAGAAAAATCATTGGTTATTCGTAGATATTTCAGGTAAGGAATCAGAAGAATTAAAGGAAGTAACAGATGCAATAGCCCTCACAAAAGGTATCAGTTTAGTACGTTTCAAAAATGGCAAATACGCTTTGATTGACAACCAATTTGACAAAACCCAAACGCCAGTATCAGATATTTACGACTCCATCGAACCCATAGATTTTGAAAATTTTAGAGTAAAAATTGGGACAGATACGAAGGTGATTAATATTGAAGGGACAGAGGTTTTGGTTGGGAGTCGATGATTTGGGATTGTGGATTTGCGATTGCGGATTTTGAGAATGAGCTACTACAAATCCGCAATCGAAAATCAAAGAACCTCCAAAGCCGCCCTTTCCCCCGAACGCACCGCCCCATCAATATAACCATTCCAAACTTCCGAAGTTTCCGTACCCGCCCAGTGAATGTTGCCGATAGGTTCACGTAGGTGCTTGCCCAAGCTCGTCCATGCACCCGTAGGCATTACACCCGCATAGCATCCACGAGTGAATTCTTCTTCTGCCCATGATTTGTCGATGTATAAATTGGGTGTAGCCGCTTCTTTCCCAAAAAAGCATTCAAATTGACTCAAAACCGCTTTTTTTCTTTCATTTTCTGGTAATAAAGAAAAATCTTTCGCTTGATTTGCCAACACAAAACCCATCATAATTCCCTTTGAACCATCCTTTGGCGAATTATCAAATGTTACTGAAACGTAACCTTCATCTGAAACAGCCAAACCATTCAAACCTTTGTCTCGCCAAAAGGGACGGTCATAAACGGCATAACATTTCCAGACTGTCCCCATCGGGATTCTTTGCATCAATTGGTCACGATTGGCTGGTAAGATTGGCTGATAATCAATCCGTCCCGCAAGGGTTGGAGGAATGGCTACGATGACTTTTTTACAAGAATAATTAAAATCTTTTCCGATAACTTCCACTTGTTCCCCGTCTTGTATAATTGCCTTCACGGGGGCGTTAAATTGAATCGTATTTTCTGGAAAACTTGCTGCCATTTTCAAAGCTACGGACATTGCTCCGCCCAAAATCCGTTCTTCTTGAGCCCCACCTTTTATGTTCATCAAGGTATCTAAATCTGTCCCTGATTTGGTGTAAAACATCGCATGAAGCATGGAGATTTCGTTGGGATGTGCTGCCCAAATGGTCTCTGCGGCTATTTTGAAGAGATTTTTTGCCGTGTCAAATGACATTTGTTTATCCATCCAAGTCTGTAAGGTCATTGAATCCCATTTCATTGCATCGGGTGTTTCCCAAGGGCTTTGGAGGTTTACGGATTTTGAAAGTTTAGTCATTTTTTTGATTGCACCATCCAAACTTAACAAGGACGGAATTGGCAAAGGCGGGATTAAACCTTTATAATTTTTAGTCCTTCCGTTCATGATTAGGGTACTCTTTCCTTCATCATAAGTTGGGAAAGTCGAGATACCAAATTCACGGATTAAGTCATATATTTTGTCTTGCGTTGGACCAACCCAAGTACCTCCCATGTCTAAATAAAAATCCTCAAATTGTTGCGTATGTACACGTCCGCCCACACGTTCACGGGCTTCGAGTAACTTTACGGATTTGCCCGCTTTTAGCAATTGACGGGTGGCTGTCAATCCTGCATAACCCGCTCCAATGACGATAACATCAAAATTTGTGGACATTTTTAGAAATATTTAAAGATTATTTTTAAAATAATAGTGAAAAATAATCAAAACAAAATCAGAATCAAAATGGTAATGAGTATAATGAGTTTTCAGAAAAAAGTGTAATTTTGTCTATAAGATGTGTAGAGTTTTAAGTCGTAAGTCATTAGGTCATAAGTCGTAAGTGAGTTCTTGAAAAAAATTTGTAATTCAAAGGTGTTTGGCTTTACAAATCTTTGAGCCTTCAAGAAGGTATCGCATATGAAACCTTACGACTTATAGACTTACGACATACGACTAATTCTAAATAAAAAAACATGATTTCTAAAAAAGCAAAATATGCTCTGAAAGCCTTGAAAGTATTGGCTCGTGAATACGAAAAAGGTCCATTATTGATTTCAAATATTGCTGATTCTGAGCATATTCCTAAGAAATTCTTGGAGGCTATCCTCCTCGAATTACGTAATCACGGAATCCTTCAAAGTCAGAAAGGGAAAGGAGGAGGATATTACCTAAGAATACCTCCTGACCAAGTAACATTTGCCAAAATCATTCGTATCGTGGATGGACCAATTGCCCCTACCCTTTGCGTATCACTACATTTTTACGGAAAATGCGATGATTGTGCCGACGAAGAATCTTGCTCGCTACGTAACGTAATGGAGCAATGGCGAGATGCCAATTTAGTAGTTTTGGAACAAAAAACGTTGGTAGATTTGATTTAGAAAGGTAAATAAATTAAGATTTTTTCATACTTTTTATAGGATTAAACCTCATAAGTTTTGAAAACTTATAAGGTTTATATTTCAAAAATAACCACTAACAATAATACTATTTCTGATTGTTGTTTGATTAAGAAGCTCTCTTAACAAACTGATAATCAGTAATATTCTTATTGTCAGTGGTTTTTTTATAACTTCATTTTAAAATTCATATTCACTTACAATCTAATTATTTTCAACATGAGAACAAAGATTTACCACACACAGAGAAGTTTATTATTTCTGTTGTCGTTTTTACTTTTGGGTTGGAGTACGCTCGCCCAAGACCGAAGAGTAATCGGACAGGTTTCCAGCTCTGGCGATGGGCAGGGTGTGCCTGGAGCAAGTATTGTCATCAAAGGCAGTAATGTAGGAACAACCACCGACGGACAAGGCAAGTTTTCGATTGCCGTAAAAGATGCAAGTACAGTTCTGGTTATTTCATCAGTCGGATTTGCGAAAAAAGAAGTTACCGTCGGAACACAATCAACGATTAATGTCAGTTTAGTTGAAGACGTAAGTTCATTGGATGAAGTAGTCGTAACGGGTTATGGCTCACAGTCTAAGAAAGACATCACTGGGGCAGTTGCCGTTTTGGACAGTAAAAAACTCCTCAACGTACCTGCCGCCAACTTAGGTCAAGCCATGCAAGGAAAAATTACGGGTGTAGTCGTGGGTAATGATAATAGCCCAGGTGGAGGTGTTTCTGTACGTATTCGTGGTTTCGGAACGATTAACGACAACTCGCCTTTGTACGTAATTGATGGTGTGCCAACCAAAGGAAACCTTAGTACCATCAATACCAACGACATTGAGTCTATGCAGGTATTGAAAGATGCTTCGGCGGCTTCAATTTATGGTTCACGGGCAGGAAATGGCGTGGTGATTATTACCACCAAAAGAGGAAAAGGTGGAAAGCCTAAATTCTCATACGAAGGATACGTAGGAAATCAAAGTCCAGGTAAATTATTAGATTTATTGAATTCTGACGAATACCTCAATTTCTTTTGGGAAGCAAGAACTCGTGCCACCAACGAAACTGGATTGGTAGATGGAAGACTACCAGCTACGGTAATTAATCCAAACATTCCATTTTTTGGAGGACAAACTGCCACACCAAGCTATCCAGATTTTTATGCTTTGCCAGTGGGTAGAATCATGAACGGTGACCCCAGAGCCAATCCAGATTTGTACAATTACAACAACCGTTATTTGATTACGCAAGTAAACAAAACGGGAGCTGGAACAAACTGGTTAGACGAAATTTTCAATCCAGCATCTATCCAAAACCATCAAATTGGAGTTTCGGGGGCTTCTGAAAGTTCTCGTTATGCCATCGGAATGAACTATTTTGACCAACAGGGTATCATGCAGTACACCAGTTTCAAGCGTTATTCATTACGTGCCAATACTGAATTTAGTGTTTCTAAGAAAATTCGTGTAGGTGAAAATATGCAAGTGGCTTATGGTGAACGTATTGGACAAACCAACGGAAACCAAAGTGAAAGTAATCCCGTTTCGTTTGCGTACAGAATGCAACCGTATATCCCCGTGTATGACATCAAGGGCTATTTTGCAGGAACAGCGGGCGACCCAGCATTGAGTAATTCACGTAATCCGATTGCTGAATTATTCAGAAATAAAGATAACAAAGGCAAGGAAATTCGTTTGTTTGGCAATATGTATGCCGAGGCGGACATCTTGAAAGGTTTGACTTTGAAAACCAGTTTTGGGGTTGATTATACCTTATTCAATCAACGTATCTATCGTGCTAATGACCCTGAGTCTGCGGAGGCTTTGGGTACAAACTCGCTCTCAGCCAATAATAGCTATGACTGGACGTGGACTTGGTACAACACTGCAACATACAACACAACCATTGCCAATCGTCATAAAATTAACTTAATTGTGGGTACAGAATCCATCAGAAGTTATTTTGAGTCACTCGTGGCAGGACGTACAGGTTTTGTTTCGGATGATTTAGCGAACCGTTATTTGAATGCAGGTAGTAGAGAAATCACCAATTCAAACACAGCGGGAGAATGGAGTTTAGCTTCTGAATTCGCAAAGGTGAATTACATTTTTGACGATAAATATCTCTTGGATTTAACGCTTCGCCGTGACCGTTCTTCACGTTTCGCTAAGGATTTCAGAGTAGCAACTTTCCCAGCGGCAAGTGTGGGTTGGGTATTGAGTAAAGAAGGATTTATGCAAAGTTTACCAGCCGTGAGTTATTTGAAATTACGCTTCGGTTGGGGACAAACGGGTAATCAAGAAATTGGTAATTACAATGCCTTCTCAACGTTTGGGTCAGCTCCTGAAAACTCATTTTATAACCTAACAGGCTCAGTATCATCACCTACACAAGGTTATGAATTGACGCAATTTGGAAACTCAACGGCTAAATGGGAGACTACAACATCTTCAAATCTTGGTTTAGATGCTCGTTTCTTGAAGGATAAATTGAGTGTTTCTTTGGATGTTTTCAGTCGTACCACTTCTGATATGTTGTTTCCTGTTGAGGTGCAATTTGCTCAGGGAGTTGCCACAGCCCCTTTCCGCAACATCGGAGAAATGGTTAATCGTGGAGTAGAATTAGGTATCAATTATGATGGAAAAGTTGGTAAAGATTTTGGATTCAATGCTGGCGTAGTCTTCTCAACTTATCGCAACGAAGTAACCAGAACCAACGGAAATCCAGCGACATTGTACCCTGGTTTTACCAACCTTCGCTTGCCAACGGGTACGGTTTCATATACGCAACAAGGTCGCCCAATTTCATCTTTCTATGGTTTGACAATTGATGGTATTTTCCAAACAGATAAAGAAGCCTCAGAATATGTACCACAATTTGGCGGAGCTTACAACAAGGCAGGTTTCTTCAAATTTAAAGATACCAACGGCGATGGTAAAGTAGATGATAACGACATTGGTTTTATCGGAAGTCCACACCCAGACTTTAACTTAGGAATCAACTTAGGATTTACTTACAAAAGTTTTCAGTTGGACTTGATGGGACAAGGTGTTTTTGGTAACAAAATTTTCAATTATGTGCGTTACTGGACAGATTTCCCAACTTTTGCAGGAAATCGTAGCCGTAATGCTTACGAAAATTCATGGAGACCTGGCAAGACAGATGCAACGCTTGCCATCTTCGGAATCAAAGAAGCATTCAGTTCAAGACCATCAACGTATTATTTAGAAGATGGTACTTATTTCCGTTTAACCAATATTCAATTGACTTATAATTTACCAAAAAATTTATTGTCAAAAATCGGTTTAGGAAATGCCGCTTTGTATGTTCAAGGACAAAACTTAGCAACGTTTACAGCATACACAGGACTTGACCCAGAGGTAAATCTTCGTAATTATAGTACAGGTTCTGACCGCCAGTTAGGTGTAGATGAAGGCATTTATCCGATGTCTAAGTCAATATTAGTAGGTGCTAAAATTGGTTTTTAATTTTAAAAAAGATAAATCAAATGAAAAAGTATAAAATATTCTTACTCACAACTATTTTGGCAGGTTTCGCAACGACTTCTTGTCAAGATGAATTTTTAGATGTTACTCCGTTGGGGGCATTAAGTTCAGCTCAATTACAAAACAAAAATGGAGTTAATCTCTTACTCACAGGGGCATATTCGATGATTGATGGTGTTCAGGCAGTATCTTCTTTTTCTGACTGGCAAGGTTCGGCAGACAACTGGATTTACGGAGAAGTGGTGGCAGATAATGCCTACAAAGGCTCTGATGCCAATGACCAACCAGAAATCAGTTTGATTGAAGCCTATACACATACCCCAATCTTGAACCATTTTAGAGGTAAATGGAGAGCGGTTTATGATGGTGTGGCTCGTACCAATGATGTGTTGCAAGCCATTCCAAATGCGGCTGATATGAATGCTACTGAAAAAACACAAGCTCAGGCTCAGGCTCGTTTTTTACGTGGACATTATCATTTTGAGGCAAAGAAAATGTACAACATGGTGCCTTTTATTGATGAAAAAACGTATGATCCAGCCAATCCAAATTCGACTAAAACGGCTAATGACAAAGATATTTGGGTGAATATTGTGGATGATTTGAAATTTGCTTATGATAATTTGCCTGCAAGATGGGCGGGTGAACCAGGTCGTGTAAGCAAGTGGGCAGCGGGTGCATTATTAGCGAAGGCGTATATGTTTCAAGGAAAATTTAATGATGCAAAACCTGTACTTGAAGCCATCGTAAATAGTGGGGCGTATAGCTTAATGCCAAAATATCACGATAATTTCCGTGCTGAGACCAATAACAACCGTGAATCATTGTTAGAAGTACAATTCTCAATCAATGATGGAGCTCCTATCAACAATAACGGAAACCGTGGAGCAACCCTCAACTATCCTTATGGTGGGGGTGTCACGACCTGTTGTGGATTTTATCAGCCTTCTCAAAACTTGGTAAATGCTTTTAAAACGGATGATAAAGGCTTACCATTGTTGGATGATTTCAATAAAACAGACATCCCAGGGGCTAATTCATCGACTTTTACAGGCAATGTTGATCCACGTTTGGATTGGACTGTGGGTCGTCAGGGCGTTCAATTCCTTGATTGGGGACCTCACTCAGCCGTGTATGTACGTGACTTGGCGTATGCAGGACCTTTTTCACCCAAGAAAAATGTACCATATAAAGGTGATGTAGGTAAATTTACCACTGCCAATCCACGATTCAATACCAATAATTACCGCATGATTCGTTATGCACACGTGTTGTTAATGTTAGCAGAATGTGAAGTAGAGGCGAATGCGTTAGATAAAGCTCGTACAATCATCAACCAAATCCGTACGAGAGCCGCTAATGCTGATGGCTTTGTAAAGCAAGCTGATGGAAAAAATGCTGGTAACTATAAAATCGGAACGTATGATGCCGCTTGGACAGATAAAGAAGTTGCTCGTAAGGCAGTACGTTTCGAGACTCGCCTTGAATTAGCGATGGAAGGACATCGTTTCTTCGACTTGGTACGTTGGGGCATTGCCGATAAAACCATCAACGATTATTTAGAAATGGAACAAACCAAACGGACGTATTTGAAAGGAGCTAAATTTGTAAAAGGCAAACACGAATACTTCCCAATTCCACAGAATGAAATTATCAATAGTTCTTTGGACGGAGCAGCAACCTTGAAGCAAAATCCAAATTATTAATTTTTGCTAAAATTTTCAGAAAGCGTCAAACTTAGTTGTTTGACGCTTTTTTTATCAAAATACTATAAGATTTACTTCATCGTTTTATAAAAACCAACATGGATAAATTAAAATAAATTTCTAAAAATCAAATGTTCAAATATGGTTTTAAACCACTATCCAAAATTCTTATCTAAACTGACGCAACCTTTTGCCGAAAATTAGGTATATATAATAAATTGCTTTAACATTAAACCCCCTCAATAACATGAACACAGAAAATCAAGTAGAAAAAATTAATCGCCTCGAATTCCTTAAAAAAATGGGTTTATCGGGAGCAAGCCTAATGGCTGTTTATTGTGGCGTAACAATGTCATCTTGTAAAAATGAAGACAATACTACCCCCGCAAATACGGGCAAAACTGTAACTTATGACATTACAACTGTCAAAAATGGCGACTTAAAAAATAAAGGTGGTTTCTTCGTTGATACAGCAAATAATATCGTAATTGCTAACACAAGTGATAATGGATATGTGGCTGTGACGCTTGTTTGTACGCACGCACAAAACAAAAATATCGTTTACTCAACGAATAAATTTGCGTGTACAGTTCACGGTGCAACTTTCGACAATACAGGAAGAAACCTTACAGTTGCCCCAAGCCCTCTCACAACCTATAAAGTAACACAGGCAGGAAACATTTTAACCGTAACTCTGTAAAATTTTACAGGAATCTTCATAAAATATTTTGGAGATTCCTGTCTAATATCACAACACAAACCCATTTTTAAACTTTAACCAAAATTATGAAAAATCTCATCATCACATTTTTATGTACTTTATCAATCCCAGCATTTTCACAAGATGATTTGATGAAAATGTTGGAGAATGAAACTAAAAATCAAACAGAATATACTGCTGCAACTTTCAAAGGTACAAGACTCATCAATGGACAAACCATCGAAACAGTAGGTAAAAATCAACTAAATTTTTGGATTTCGCATCGATTTGGGGCTTTAAATACAGGCTTTATCGACAACTTCTTTGGATTAGATGAAGCTCGTATTAGACTTGGTTTAGAATACGGAATCAGTAACCAACTTACTGTAGGAATCGGCAGAAGTTCACAGGAAAAAATGTATGACTTTTATGCCAAATACAAACTCCTCCGTCAGTCTAATACCATGCCCGTAACGCTTACTTTGTATGGTAGCAATGCCATTAGCACTGTACCGACAGGTTCATTTTTAGAATCAGGTACAGAAATGAAATACAAGGATAATTTGGAACGAATGACTTACACAGGGCAAATATTATTAGCAAGAAAATTTAGTGACAGATTTTCCTTACAATTAATGCCAACCCTCATCCACTTCAATAAAGCCGAAACCATTGATACGCCAAATGATATGGTAGCCTTGGGTGTGGGAGGACGAGTAAAATTAACCAAAAGACTAAGCATCACAGGAGAGTATTACTTTGCAGATTTTAACCGCCCTAAAACCAGTCTGTACAATAATTCCTTGGCAGTTGGCTTTGATATTGAAACGGGCGGACACGTATTTCAGTTACACTTTACCAATGCCAGAGGAATGATAGAACGCCAATTCATCGCCCAAACCACCAAGTCTTGGAGTGATGGAGGTATTTTTTATGGTTTTAATATTGCCAGAGGTTTTAGTTTAGACAAAAAAGCGAAAGAATTACATAAATAAAAAATCATCAACAAAAGAATATATCATGAAACACATCATTAAATTATTGATAGTCAGTCTGTTAATATCCAATAATTCTTTTGGACAACTTTACTCAACTCAAGCGGGTGAGACTAATTTTTTCTCTGAAACGCCCGTCGAAAATATTTCCGCTGTCAACAAAACTGTTGGGGCAATTCTTAATACAAATACCAACGAAATAGCAGTAAGTATGAAAATGACTGCCTTTGATTTCCCAAATAAGTTGATGCAAGAACACTTCAATGAGAACTACATGGAATCAGAAAAATTTCCGACGGGTTCATTCAAAGGAAAAATCGTGGAGGCAATTGATTTTACCAAAAATGGAACGTATGACGTAACCGCTAAAGGACAATTGACCTTACACGGTGTGGCTCAAACGAGAGATTTGAAAGGCAAATTGACCATAGAAAATCAAAAAATTACTTTGGTTTGTAACTTTGATGTTAAATTAGTGGATCATAAAATAGAGGTTCCAAAATTAGTTTTTGCTAAAATTGCCGAGGTTATTACCGTGAAATCCAAATACGCTTTCACGCCGTATGTAAAGAAATAAAATAACCAAAACTAAATACAAAAGCCATGACGATAAACAGTCATGGCTTTTTATTTGAATCAGAATATCATTTGTTTTGTAGGATAATTTTAATCTCCTAATACCCAAAAACCTCCTCCAAGCTCAATTTCTTCACTTCACCGTACTTTTTGAGTTCGTCCAAATTTACTTTTTTCTCCGAAGCTACCACACACAAATTGTATGGTTTGTTAGCTAACTGCGTGTCTTGAAACTTCTTCAAATCGTCCAACGTCAATTTGTCTAAGGCTTGATAGATGGCTTTGCGTTCGTCTTCCGAAACGCCTTTGTCTTGATTGCCCAAATAAGTATAAACGATATTGTCTTGCGTAATGCGTTCGGTCTGATAGTTTTTCTTCATGCTTACTTTGGCAGTTTCAAGATTTTTTTCTGCCGCAGGAAAAACGTTTAATAATTCATTCATTCCCGCAATTGCCTCATGGATTTTATCGGCTTGCGTACCGACGTAGGCAATCATGCGATAGTTCTCGTCCTTATTGTTTGGCGTTTGATAGTAGGCATACGTCGAATACGCCAAAGCCTTCGATTCACGGATGGTTTGGAAGACAATTGACGACATTCCACCACCAAAATAATTATTGTACAATTCCACGATTGGCGTTTCTGCGGGACTATACTTTATCGTTGGGCGAATCCAGTTTACTTCTGCCTGCACCATGTCGTAATCCGTAAACAACACCATTGGTTTGTCAGGTGTAATTGCCTTAAAGTCAGCTACAAGTGGCAAATCAGCCTTGAAAGTAGCGGGCGTTTTGTGAATACCTGCCACGGTTGTAGCTAAACTCTCCATCGTAGCTGGTCCATAATAAACGACTGAGTGTTTGTACGAAACTAAGTTTTGGAGGAATGAAATCAACTCATCTGCCGTCAAGGCTTTTAATTCTGCATCCGAAAATTGTAGGGCATTTCTTGGATTTTTTGCTCCAAAAGCCGCATAAGTCGAAAGTCCTTGTAAGATTGCCCCTTTGTTCAATTTGGCATCATTTCTTTGCTTCAAAATACGTCCTTTCAACAATTCGAGGGCGGCATCGTCCTTCTTACATTTGGTCAATAAATCTTCAAAAAGCGTTACGGTTTTAGCAAAATTTTCATTCAAACCTGACATTCCCAAAGTGATGTGATGGTCGGTGTAAGATTGATTGAAGCTACTCGCCAAACGATAAAATTCCGTACTGATTTGGTCAGCGTTCATTTTATCAGTTCCCACAAATTGAAGGTACTGCAAGGCAATTGGCAAGATTTTGCTATTCCAAGAACCCATGTCAAAACGATACGCCATTCTGAACAAATCGTTGTCCGTATTTTGTACATACAAAGCATCCATGTTTCCAATTTTGCCTTTCTTCATGTCCTTCGAGAAATCCAACCATTTGGGTTCGATGTTTGCCATTGGCGTAGTATTGACCGTCTTCAAAAACTCCGATTGTGCATCACGATTCACTTCTACGGGCGTTATGGCAGGTTTATCGACCTTTTTGATACTTGGGTCAGTGCCTTTTCTTTTATAGACAACCACGTAGCCATCGCCACAATATTTTTTGGCAAAATCCATCACTTCTTGCTTCGTAACATTGCCCAAAGCATCATTTATTGCCGCTTCGTCGTTCCAGTTGGTGGCTTTTGATGAAATGAAACTACTTAACAATCCGTACGCACGAGAAGTATTATTTTCTAATCCTTGAATAGCACCTAATTTTGAATTTGAGGCAATTGCTTTGATGATAGATTCGTCAAAATCACCCTTCTTTAATTTGTCTAACTCGCCCAATAACAGTGCTTTAACTTCATCAAGAGTCTGGTCTTTTTTGGGAGTTCCAGTCATTGTCCAAGTGGTATAATCTTTGTTCCACTCAGGATTTGACCCTGCCCGAAGTACCTTTTGAGCCTTCACCAAATTAAGGTCAATCAAACCTGCCTTCGAGTTGGACATCAATTCATCGACAATAGTTCCCACGATTTTTTCACGAGCATTCACAGAACCCGACCAACGCCAAGCCAAGGTGATATTGTCGGGCGTAGGACCAAAAACCTCACGAGTAATCACACCCGTCAAAGGCAACTCGGGGGCGGGCTTGTACTCAGGCACGGGTTTCGTAACCATATACTTAAACGAAGCCTCAATTTTCTTGATTAACTCATCCGAGTTGAAATCCCCCGCCATGATAATTGCCATGTTGTTGGGTACATAATATTTTTTAAAATAGTTACGGATTTCGACCAATGAAGGGTTTTTCAAGTGTTCAACAGTGCCAAGCGTGGTTTGTTGTCCGTAGTTGTGCGTAGGATAAAGAGCGGCATTTCTGGTCTCATACACCTTGCGTCCGTCATTGTCCAAACCACGATTTTTTTCTTCGTAAACTGCTTCTAATTCAGTATGAAAAATGCGTAAAACGGGGTTACGGAAGCGTTCAGCCTGTAATTTCAAGAAACGGTCAATGGCGTTGGCGGGAATATCCTCGGTATAAACGGTTTGTTCGGAAGAGGTAAAAGCATTCGTACCTTGACCACCCATCGAAGCCATCATTTTATCGTATTCGTTGGCAATCGCAAACTTAGCTGCCTCGCCCGACTTCATATCAATTTCTTTATAAATCGCCTTTCGTTGGACAGAATCAGTCGTTTTGTTATACTTTTCGTAAAGGGCATCAATTTGGTCGAGGAGCGGTTTTTCCTTTGCCCAATCCAGCGAGCCGTATTTGTCAGTACCTTTAAAAAGCATATGTTCCAAATAATGAGCCAGTCCAGTATTGGTGCGTGGGTCAGTATTTGAACCCGCCCGAGTCGGAATCAAAGCCGCAATACGTGGTTCTTTGTGGTTTTCGCTCAGAATCACCGTCAAGCCATTGGCGAGGGTATAAAAACGAGCTTTCATAGGGTCATTGCTCACGTACTTGTAGGCATATCCGCCCGACGTGGCAGTTTTCCATTCATAAGATTTTTGAGCAAAAGTTGTGGAAAGGCAAGCAAAAAAGGCAATTGCCAAGAGAGTAAAGCGGGTTAGCTTCATGGTAAAAAGGTGGGTTTAAGTTAAGCTGTGAGCAATGAGCTGTGAGTTTTGATTTATAAGTTTTGGTTCTACTATGATTTATACGGGATTATAAAGTAGAACAGGTTTCCAACCTGTTTATCGGACTCCATGAACAGGTTGGAAACCTGTTATACTCTTTATCCCGTATAGATTATAGATGAACCTAAGTTTTTTAAAACTCACATTTCATAACTCAAAAGCTACTACAATTTTATAAACGGTTGAGGTTGAGGAAATGTTATGTGAATGAATTTGCTCTTTTCATCACCAACTCATAATTCGTACTCGTTCCGTGGCTGGTGTCCTACCAGCTATCGTGCCTAAGCATCTGATTATTAGGAAATTATGAACAATTTTTAATTGGCGTTTGCTTACGCACAATGTCTGGTGGGACACCAGCCACGGGGATGAAACGACCTCTTTACTATTCTGGATATTCATAAATCTCCAGAACCTTGGCGGGTGATTGGATGAGTAGTTGCACGGAATCGAGATTTTGGTTGTTTAGACAAATATCGAAAGAGAATACTTAGGAAGCAAATAGGAGAGAAATTGGGGGTATTAAAAACAAGCCCTTGAAAAACAGAATAAAACCCTCCAAATTCCTTTTGATTATCAAATAATACTCGTAATTTTGCACCCCTGATTTTAGTGGTCAGTTTTGAATGGGAAATTCACTCATTCAAAATTCATTCATTGAAAAAGGAATTGTGTATCTCAAATAAAACAACACAAAATGCCAACTATACAACAGTTAGTAAGAAACGGCAGAGAGCAATTGACATTCAAGTCAAAGTCTCCAGCCTTAGATTCTTGTCCTCAACGTCGTGGTGTTTGTACGAGAGTTTATACTACCACGCCAAAAAAGCCAAACTCGGCAATGCGTAAAGTAGCTCGTGTACGTTTAACCAACGGTAAAGAAGTAAACGCCTATATTCCAGGTGAAGGACACAACTTGCAAGAACACTCAATCGTATTGATTCGTGGTGGTCGTGTGAAAGATTTACCAGGTGTGCGTTATCACATCATCCGTGGAGCCTTAGATACCTCTGGTGTTAATGGTCGTCGTCAGCGTCGTTCTAAATACGGTGCAAAACGTCCTAAGCCAGGTGCAGTAGTAGCGGCTCCAACAAAAGGTAAAAAGAAGTAATTTGAAAATGTGTGAATTTGAAAATGAAAAGCTATTCAGCAACATTATCAAATTATCAAATCTTCAAATTAAAAAAACAGTCCAGTATGCTCAGTTAAGGCAGAAGATGGGCTAAACTTAAACATTAACAACACAAATGAGAAAGTCAAAACCAAAGAAAAGATACGTGTTGCCTGATCCTAAATTTAAGGATGTAATGGTAACAAAGTTTGTAAATAATTTGATGTACGACGGTAAAAAATCAACGGCATTCACGATTTTTTACGGTGCATTAGAGAAAGTTGAAGAAAGAACGAAAGAGAAAAACGGTTTAGAGCAATTCAAAAAGGCTTTAAATAACGTTATGCCTTCGGTAGAGGTTAAATCTCGCCGTGTGGGTGGAGCTACGTTCCAAGTGCCAACTGAAGTACGTGCTGACCGTAAGTTGTCAGTAGGTATGAAATGGTTAATTCTTTACGCTCGTAAGCGTGGAGACAAGACTATGATTGACCGTTTGGCTAATGAAATCATGGCAGCCGCAAAAGGCGAAGGTGCAGCAGTTAAGAAAAAAGACGATACGCACCGTATGGCAGAAGCTAACAAAGCATTCTCTCACTTCAGATTCTAATTCAATTCACAACAACGAGATACACACAACAAAAAAGCGAAAATCGAGAGGTTTTCGCTTTTTTTGTTCTCATAAGTTTCAGAACTTTGCAGAAAAATAAACTTTAATAATATTATGCTTCAACGAATTCAAACTTTATTATTAGCGGTAGTGGCTATTGCGATGTTGGCGGTAACAGCCTTACCGATTTGGGAAAAAAGTAGTGCTACCTTAAACGAAAAAGTTACCCTAACTTCTTTTGCCTTAGAACATTGCAAAGGCACAACTTGTATCAGTAGTGAAAACACAATTATTATCGTGATATTGGCATTAATTTCAACTTGTATTGCCGCTTTTTCGATTACACAATACAAAAAAAGAATGCTTCAAATGACCTTGGGATTGGCTAACTCTATCACCATAGCCATTATTTTAGGATATACTTTTTATCAGGTTCTCAAAGTCGGGACTCCGATATTTGAGCCTCAAAATCCTGGGTCTTATGGTACAGGATTCTTTGCGGCAGTCTTGGCGATGTTATGTAATATGATTGCAAATCGTTTTATCAGAAGAGACGAAATGTTAGTGAAGTCTGCGGATAGGATGAGGTAAAACCTTTGCCCTTAATAAGAGTTATAGCAAAATTGAATGCTCAAAATTGCTATAACTACCTCAGAAAGTATAGTTATAGTAACTTTGAATAGTTATCATCAATGCGGAAAGAAAATATAACTCACCCAAATCGCCACAATAATCCCCACCAAATCAGCCGTCAGACCAGCCCAAAGGGTATATCGAGTTTGCTTGATACCTACTGAACCAAAGTACAGTGCCAAGACATAAAATATCGTATCTGCCGAACCTTGGAATACACATGAAAGTCGCCCTGCGAAGGAATCTGGACCCATCGTTTGCATGGTGCTAATCATCATCGCCCGTGAGCCTCCGCCACTGAGTGGGTGCATAAGTGCTGTTGGCAGTGCATCCGTAAAAGCGGTATTAATTCCTAAAAATTCAACGCCTTGTTTGATAACTCCTACAATCATATCCAACGTCCCTGCATTACGTAAACAACTGATAGCGACCAACATAGCTACTAAATAGGGAATAATTTTGACCGAAGTTTCAAAGCCTCCTTTTGCTCCTTCGATGAAAGCATCAAAAATATCTACCTTCTTCCAAACTGCCCCCAAGATGAACGCCAACACAAACCCGTAGAGAATGACGTTGCTGATAATTTTGGATTGAGCCGTTACTTCTTCTTGTGGCAAACTCGAAAAGTACCACAATGAAAAGCCAATAAAAGCCGTGATTCCACCCAACCATGAGAGAATAATTTTATCAAAAAGATTGATTCCTTGCTTGATGGTTACGAAAATAAGTCCTGTCAAAGTCGCAAAGTAAGTGGCTATCAGACATGGAATAAAAATATCCGAAGGGTCTTCGGCTTTGTAAATCGAACGCTGTGCCATGATGCTCAACGGAATCAAAACGGGACCTGCTGAGTGCAAAACCAAGAACATAATTTGGGCATTGGAAGCGACTTCTTTTTTGGGGTTCAAATCTTGCAAACTCTGCATGGCTTTGAGTCCGAAGGGCGTTGCGGCATTGTCTAAGCCCAACATATTGGCAGAGAAATTCATAATCATTTGTCCGCTTGCAGGATGATTTGGGGGAACTTCTGGAAATAATCTACTGAAAAATGGTCCAATAATTCTGGATAAAAAACCGATTGCCCCAGCTTTTTCGCCCACTGCAAGTAAACCCATAAAAAAGGTCATGACACCCGCCAAAGGCAAGGCAATTTTCATTACGGCAACTTCGGCAGAATCAAACATTCCATCAACAATTACCTTGAAGATTTCATTTTTTTGTTCTACTGGAATAGCTGGGTTCAACCATTTGATGATGGCAGTAATGAAGGCAGCGACAAAAAACAACACCCACATTGCTGAAAGTGGACTTTGGTTTTTGAGGGAAATGAAATTGAGGAATTTTTTGGAGAAATTTTCCATTGTGGTTTCTGGGGGTTAGATATTTCTGAGGAAATCGTCAAATTTCATGACTTTACGGAATCCTTTTTTGCGTAAACCTTTGTACAAAATATCATCTCTTGTGAGAAGTACCAAGTTTAATTCCATTGATAACGCAACGTAACTGGTATCTTTGAGGTCAATATCATGTAACAATTGATTGGACTTGGTAAGTACATCTTCTGATAAAATATAACGAGGAATTGTTCTAACCTGTGAAAAAACGAAGCATGACCACTGTTTGAATTCCTCCTCATTCAGCTTGGTTTTTTGAAGAATTATAGAACTATATTTATCAATTTCAACAAAAGCAAAATCAGGAACAATGAATCGGTAATAAGTCAGAATCGGGCGATAGGCAGCTTTGCCACTAATGAGCATACTCATCAATATATTAGCATCAATAATAAAATCTATCATTGTGTTATTAAATATTTAGCCTTCTCCTGTTCCCAAGCACTACTACGTGCATTTTGCCATTGTTGGTCATTTTCTAAATCTGATTCTTCTAAATCTTGTAATAGTTCTTGTGCAGAAAGTTTTAGATATAGCTTTTTAACTAATTCTTTCAAATAGCTATCAACTTCTGCATAGCCAAATTTTTGTACAAGGCTATCTTCTAATTGGATTTTAAATTCAGTCATAATCTTATTTTTTGAAATTATCTCCTAAAATTAATGCTTTTCGACAAAAACACTCTTAATTTTAAAAATTATTCCTTATCACTGCCTAAAAACATGAAAAAACTGATTTTATTACTCTCTTTAACGTCCTTTACTTTCCAACAAAAAGTAAAACCCAAACCCTCAAAACCAAGCCCAGTCTGTGAATATGAACAGAAAATGCGTGAACAAGGCTTGGTAAATGTCCAAGAAGTCAATCCTGAAATTTTAGTAGAATTAAAATATTCAACGACTGATAACTTCGTAGGGAAAGATGTATATGGCTGTATTATAAACTGTTATCTACAAAAACGTCCTGCCGAAATGCTCTCGAAAGCAAATGATTTACTCCAAAAACGAAACGCTAATCTCAGACTTTTGGTCTATGATGGCGGGCGACCTTTGAGTATTCAAAAAATCCTTTGGAACTCACTTCCGCAATATACCCCTAAACAACGAGCAACGTATGTGGCAAATCCAGCCCAAGGTTCAATTCATAACTATGGAAGTGCCGTAGATTTGACGATTGCCGATGCCGATGGTACACCTTTGGACATGGGTACGAAGTATGATTTTTTCGGAGAATTGGCTTATCCAACTAAGGAGGCTTATTTTTTGAAAAAAGGAAAATTGTCAAAACAACAAATCACCAATCGTCAATTACTCAGAAGCGTAATGAAATCCGCTGGATTTATGCCCATTGATTATGAATGGTGGCATTTTAATGCAGTCTCTCGACAAACAGCGAAGGCGACTTATCGGATAGTGCAGTAGGCTATTGGCTGTTAGCTCTTGGCTTTTGGCTTGGAACTCATAGCAAATCGCTAAAAGCCAACAGCCAAGAGCTAAATTAAGTAGTCATTCAAATTTAAACGACGTTTTGAATTGTGTAAAATGTTTGATTTCGTTAAAGTCAATTTTGAATTTTGAACCTACTTGATTTAAGATTTCTTCTACTGCATTGGTTAATATTTC
>JAAFJP010000002.1 GCA_013298125.1 Cytophagales bacterium
TTTAATTTTGTTGGCACATCTAAAATACAAAAATCCCCGAAATATGCCAAATTAGTGCATATTCGGGGATTAATTTCAATATAAAATATTGATTATCAATTAGTTATATCATTCAAGGAAAGCCTACAAAAGAAGAGCGATTCAAATTGAACCGCTCTAAATTTCTATTTTATTTTATTGAAGCTGCAACCGCTTTGAACGCCTCTGGGTTGTTCATCGCTAAATCAGCTAATACTTTTCTATTTAACTCGATACCTTTTGCATGAACCTTACCCATAAATACTGAGTAAGACATTCCTTCCTGACGTGCGGCAGCGTTAATACGCTGAATCCACAATGAACGGAAGTCTCTTTTCTTAACCTTGCGGTCACGGTAAGCATATTGAAGACCTTTTTCGATCTTATTTTTTGCTACTGTCCAAACGTTTTTACCTCTACCATAAAAACCTTTGGCTAATTTAAGCACTTTTTTACGTCTTGCTCTTGACGCTACGTGGTTGACGCTACGTGGCATAATTTTGTTTGTTTTTTGAAATTTGGCGGTAAATTTTTACACTTAATGAGCCAATTTTCTGGTTGAACAATAACTAATTTAATTTGAGAATTTTTTAATTTGAAGATTTGAAAAATTAATTTTCAAATTCACTCATCATCAAATTTTCAAATTGAAGATATTACATAACTAACATTAATGTTACTCTGTCCATATCTGATGAACTTACTAACGTTGCGTGAACTAAGTTACGCTTACGTTTCGTAGATTTTTTAGTAAGAATGTGGCTGTGGTAAGCGTGCTTACGCTTGATTTTGCCTGTTCCTGTAACCTTGAAGCGTTTTTTCGCTCCAGATTTGGTTTTAATTTTTGGCATTTTGTTAAATGTTTAAAAATGAAAAGTATTGATTTTATAAAATAGAGTGCAAAGATACGGAAAATTTTAATACCAATATCAAAAATACTCCTCAAAACGCTCATACAAGGAAGTTATGTAGTTTCTATTACCATTCGGATTCTTCAAACTCTTCGTAAATTCATACCAATAACCATCTCCAATTGAAATAAATTTGCCTAATGTTGAAGGTTCTTTTTTAGAGGCTTTTTCTGTGATGAAATCGCCCACAAAGATTTGTCCTAACAAGTCGCTTGCTTCTTCCCAAGGAATACTTCGGCTTGTTTTTTCTCCATCAATTTCTGTAAATGCCTCCACTTTTCTGTTGGTATAATGTAGGATTAATTCAAAAACAGAAACCTTATTATTTGAGCCTAAATTCTTGAAAATCAATTTAAAAGGCATTTCTTTCCCATAAGTTTCATAAACCGTTTGGGTTAATTCTTGTAATAAATATTCCCAATCTTCTTGGTTCTGAGGATTTCCGAAAGGCTTTTCGTTGATTGATAATTCCAGAAAGTTTTGCTCTTCTTTTAACCCTTTTTTGTTAGACTTTTCGGGCGTGAAGGCTAATAATTTTGTAATTGGGTCTTTCCAGGCATTTGAGACCTCACCAGCCCAAGCCAAGTCTTCTTCACCATTAAAGCCTTCCTCCAAAATCTCTTCGTCCGTAAGTTCGTCTCTGTACGTATAGGCGATTTCAAATTTCGTATCAATAAAATCGTTCTTGAAATCCAATGTCAATAGGATTTGATGAGAAAACGGTGGAGGTAAAATATCTGCCGTTTCAAATTTTATTTCTAAATGTTTTAGTTCTTCTAATTTCATTATTTTGGATTATCCACTGTAAATTAATCTATAATTTTGTCGAATTAATAACTTTCCCAACCAATAATCTGAGAGTATCTAATTCAGAAGTTGAAATGGACGAAAATAGTTTTTGTTCAACTTCATCTATAGCAAAATTGCAATCATTTAAAACACCTATTCCCTTCTCTGTGAGGCTAATTCTTAAAATTCTTTTATTTACTTCGTCAGCATTTTTAATGATTAATTCTTTTTTTAATAGCATAGAAATAGTCTCATTCATAGATTGTGGAGTCATTTTGAATCTCCTCGAAAGTTGTGCAGAAGACAAATCTGATTGGTTATCATTCACAAAATTAAGCACAATAAACTGAGATAAAGTAATACCAAACTCTGATAAAACCTTATTCATATGAACGGTAACTTCTGTTTCTATTCTTTTGATCAAATAAACGGTTCGTACTGACATTTTTGTTTTTTTTTCAAAAATACTAAAACTTTATTTGGGAAGTGTATAAGGTCTCCTTATATTGTAAATCATTTCTGATTTTATTTCTAAAAAATAACCAAAAGATGCAATTTTATGGAAACCCAAAATTATAATTCTCGAAAAGCATGGTATGTGGTGTTTATTCTGACACTGGCAAATATCTCTTCTTTTATTGATAGACAAGTGTTGAGTCTTTTGGTAAAACCCATCAAAAGAGATTTGGACTTGACAGATACAGAAATGAGTCTGTTGATGGGATTAAGTTTTGCTATTTTTTATACCCTTTTCGGAATGCTGATTGGACGTTTGGCAGATAGAAATAGTCGTAGAAATATCATCATTGCGGGTATAACGGTATGGTCTGCCATGACAACCTTGTGTGCTGGGGTTGGGACATACACCCAATTTTTCTTTGCCCGCATGGGCGTTGGCGTTGGAGAGGCAACGCTCTCACCATCCGCCTATTCGATGATTTCTGATTTATTTCCAAAAAGTCGTTTAGCAACAGCCCTAAGTGTTTTTTCTTTGGGTATATTCTTGGGTTCAGGATTAGCGATGTTGATTGGCTCTGGAATTGTGGCAAAACTACCAACTGAGGGAATGTTGAATATCCCTGTTTTTGGAGAAATTTATCCTTGGCAAATGATATTTCTTTACGTTGGACTCCCTGGTTTAGTGGTTGCTTTATTGTTGTTTACTATCCAAGAACCTGCCAGAACAGGCTCTTTACAAAAAAATGGCGAAACCGTAAAACTCTCATTATCAGAGTCTTTAAAGATTATTTTCAAACACAAAAAAGCCTATTTACTGATTTGCTTTGCGGCTTCATTTGGTGCATTGGTCAATTATGGATGTAATGCTTGGATTCCAACTTTCGTAGCACGGACTTATGGATGGGAAGTACCAAAAGCGGGAGCATTGTATGGAGTGGTACTGGTAGTTTCTTCTGCCTTGGGCGTATTAGTTGGTGGATGGTCGGCTGATAGATTGGTAAAAAAAGGATATGTTGATGGGCGTTTACGGATAAATATTTTTTGTGCTATTCTTTGTATTTGCTCATGTTTTATTCCTCTTTTACCCAAAGCTGAGTGGGCATTATTAGCGGTTTTTTTACCAAGTTTTGCCTTATCGGCACCTTTTGGGGCGGCTACGGCAGCCATACAAGAAATTATGCCAAATCAAGTTCGTGCGTTGGCTTCTTCTATCTTTTTGTTTATTCTCAACCTTATTGGTATTGGGTTAGGACCTACTTCGGTAGCATTGATAACTGATAAGATTTTCCATGATGAAAACGCCATTCGGTATTCATTAGTTTGCTTGTTTCTTGGGGCAGGAATTCTGAATTTGGTGTGTACTTTATTTGCTCTAAAACCTTATCGTGAGGCGGTTTTGAGTAAGTGATTTAATGTAATACTTACTTTACTGTAGCTCGAAGTGGCACTTCGAGAGTTGAAGTCCAATGTCTCGAAGTGCCACTTCGAGCTACAATATATTTACGAAGTTTTAGTAAAATTGATAACTGTTTGATTTTTAGTAAATTAAAATATTTTTATGAAAAAATTATTCCTTTTTCTATCATTATTTTCACTAAATACTTTGGCTCAAAACACCCCAGAAGCCCCTATATTAGAATATGTTTGTGAGTTAAAAGTAAAATTAAACCCAGCTATTGTAGTCGGTGAAACTGCACATGGAACACGTAGAATTATCCCCATTACAGGAGGAAGTTTTGAAGGACCAAAAATAAAAGGCGAAATCTTAGCCGGCGGTGCAGATTGGCAAATTGTCAGAAAAGATGGTGTGTCGGAATTAGAAGCACATTATCAAATTAAAACGGACGATGGCATGGTAATTTACATCAAAAATGTAGGACTGAGAGTCGCAACGCCAGAAATTGCTGCAAGAATTGCGAAGGGCGAAGTAGTTTCTCCCAATGATTATTATTTCAGAGCTACTCCAAAATTTGAGGCTCCCATCGGTAGTAAATATGAATGGATGAATAATGCCATTTTTATTTGTCGTGGAATAAGAAACCCCGATGGTGTGGTAATATTGGTTTGGAAGGTGATGTAATTATTCCAATAAAAAATTTGACTTATATATCAGGCATCCTTATATTTGTATTCATATTATCAGGCAACCTGACAAACTCTTTTTTTAAATGCTACAAATTGAGATTAAAGACGAAATACTCTTCGTAAAATTAAATAGACCAGAAAAACGCAATGCTATAAATGATGAACTCATTTTGGAGATTGAAAGGGTGTTTTCTAACATCCCCGCAACTGTAAAATGTGCCATTATTCACGCTGAGGGCAAACATTTTAGTGCTGGGCTTGACCTTTCTGAATTGAGTGAACGTAATATTGTGAAAGGCTTACAACATTCCAGAATGTGGCATCGGGCTTTGGAAAAAGTGCAATTTGGCTCCGTGCCAGTTGTTGCCGTGATTCACGGTGCTTGTGTGGGCGGAGGTTTAGAGATTGCTGCCGCTTGTCATATTCGGGTGGCGGAAGAGAGTGCTTTTTATGCTTTGCCCGAGGGTCAAAGAGGGATTTTTGTGGGTGGTGGGGCTTCTGTTCGTTTGCCAAAATTGATAGGCGTTTCTCGTATGACGGATATTATGCTTACGGGTAGGGTAATTTCTGCCAATGAGGGCGAAAGAATTGGATTGACTCAGTATTTGGTTGAGGATGGAAAAGGGCTCGAAAAAGGAATAGAATTAGCCAAAAAGATAGCTCAGAATGCCGAAATGACCAATTATGCCCTCATGCACGTATTGCCAAGAATTGCAGATTCTGGTCAATCAGAAGGCTTATTGATGGAATCTATGATGGCAACTATTGCCTCAACTTCGCCCGAAGCTCAACGGAGAATGAAGGATTTTTTGGATGGAAAAGCGAAGAAAGTAACGGAAATGTGAGTGTTATATGATAACAATTTAGTGATTTTGAGTAACGTATTTTGCGAAAAATGTTAAGCATCTCCGATGCTATTTGGTCTCCCAATTTCTTTCTACAAAGGTTGCACTTCTCCGAAGTGATGAATAAAATTCACTTCGGAGAAGTGCAACCTTTGTAGAAGAGTAAAAATTAGCAAATTCAGCATCGGAGATGCTCAACCTTAAATCTTGCGAAATATCGCTTAATAATTGAAAAAACAACTTTAAATGTCTTTACAAAAAAACATATTCGGTCCAAATGCTACTAAAAAAAATATTTTAGAAGATGGTTCGATTTTGCTTGAATTGGAACAACCTTTATCTGATTTTCCAGAAAAAATTACTGAAAAATTAATTTATTGGACTGAGAAAACACCGAGTAAAACATTTATTGCTCAAAAAAATAATGAAGGTATTTGGCGAAATTTAAGCTATGCTGAAACCTTACAAAAAGTCGAAAACATAGCTCAATTTCTTCTAAATCAAGATTTCAAAGAAGGAGAAACCATTGCGATTCTGTCTGAAAATAGCTTAGAACACGCACTTTTGAGCTTGGCAGCTCTGCACGTTGGCATTCCATATTCCCCGATTTCACAGGCGTACTCCTTAGTATCGGATGATTTTGGAAAATTGAAACATTGTCTCGAATTAATGACTCCAAAATTAATTTTTGCCCAAAATGGAAAGGTGTATAAAAAGGCATTGAATTTGGCAAAAATGATGTTTCCAGATGCTAAAATTGTATCGGTAGAAAACTGTTTTGAGGCTGATTTTTCAGAATTAATTAATACAAAATCAACGAGTTTGGTAAATGAGGCTTTCGAGAAAATTAAGGCTGATACCGTTGCGAAAATTCTTTTTACTTCGGGTTCAACGGGTTTGCCAAAGGGAGTTATCAATACGCAAAAAATGTGGTGTGCCAATTTGCAACAGATTACGCAAATGTTCCCATTTATGGAAACTGAATCGCCCACTTTTATAGACTGGTTGCCTTGGAATCACACTTTTGGTGGAAATCATAATTTTGGTTTGGCACTTTATAATGGCAGTTCTTTATTTATTGACGAAGGAAAACCAACGCCAAAAGGTATTGAAAATACGGTTCAAAATTTAAGAGAAATTTCTCCGACTGTCTATTTTAATGTGCCAAAAGGCTTTGAAATGTTGATTCCGTATTTAGAAAACGAACCTGATTTACGACAAAATTTCTTTAAAAATCTTCATTTTATTTTTTATGCAGGAGCAAGTTTAGCTCAACCCATTTGGAATCGTTTGGAGGAATTATCCATTGAAACCACTGGTAAAAAAATACCGATTATCACGGGTTTAGGTTGCACAGAATCGGGTCCTTCTGCCATGTTTGCCAATTGGGAAGGCAGTTTTTCAGGGCTTCTGGGCGTGCCTGTGGCGGGTATGCAGGTGAAGTTGGTCAAAGATGGCGATAAAATGGAGGCTCGTTACAAAGCTCCAAATGTTACGGTTGGCTATTGGCGAAACGAAGAGGCTACTAAAAATGCTTTTGATGAAGACGGATTTTACAAAACGGGTGATGCGGTCAAATTTTTAGATGAAAAAAACCCCAATAAAGGCTTAGTTTTCGATGGAAGAATTGCGGAGGACTTCAAACTTTCCACAGGTACGTGGGTAAATGTAGGTGTTTTGAAAGCAAAAGTTATTGCCGAAGGTTCGCCCATCGTGCAAGATGTAGTGATTGCTGGATTGGATAAAGAGTTTGTTAGTGCCATTCTTTTTTTGAATCCCGATGCTTGTAGAAAATTAGTGAATTTATCTTCTGAAATACCCAACAAAGAGGTTTTTGAACATCCAAGTATTCAGAATTTTAAGGAGCAATTATTAGAAAATTTAGGCAAAAAAGCCACAGGAAGTGCCACCAGAGTTGTTAAAGCCGTGATTGCGATAGAACCGCCATCCATTGATATAGGAGAAATAACGGATAAAGGTTCTTTGAATCAAAGGGCGATTTTGAAACATCGGGCTGAGTTGGTGGAGGAAATGTATAATTGAAAATTAACCGTGCCACCAAGACACCAAGGCACTAAGTTTTTTCAAATCTTGGAGTCTTAGTGCCTTGGTGGCAAGTATCTTTTCTTATAAAATATGAACATACAAAATAAAACATTCATCGTTACAGGCGGAGCTTCGGGCTTAGGTTTAGCCACAGCTCAAATGATTATTGAAAATGGCGGGAATGCTGTTTTGCTTGATATTAATGCTGTTGCAGGCGAAGAAGCTGAAACAACATTAGGTGAAAAAGCAAAATTCGTACAAACCGATGTAAGCAACGAAGAAAGTGTAAAAAATGCCATTTCCATAGCACAAAGCACTTTTAGAGGGCTAAACGGAGCGATAAATTGTGCAGGAATTGGACCTGCCGAAAGAGTGGTTGGAAGAAATGGGGCTCATTCTTTGGCAAGTTTTACCAAAACAATCACCGTCAATTTGATTGGTTCATTCAATGTCATTCGTTTGGTTTCAGAAGTTTTACAAAATAATGAAGCCTCAGAAAGTGGCGAAAGAGGAGTTTTGATTTCAACGGCTTCGGTGGCGGCATTCGACGGACAGATTGGGCAAGCGGCTTATTCAGCTTCAAAAGGTGGAATCGTTGCCATGACTTTACCCATCGCCCGTGAGTTAGCAAAAATGGGAATCCGAGTAATGACAATTGCCCCAGGCTTGTTTGAAACGCCATTGTTGGCAGGTTTACCAGAAGAAGCCCGTATTTCTTTGGGGCAACAAGTTCCCTTTCCTTCAAGGTTAGGTCAACCTTTTGAATATGCCAATTTAGTGAAACATATCATTGAAAATCAGATGCTTAACGGTGAAGTTATCCGTTTAGACGGTGCGATAAGAATGGCGGCGAAGTAATTTTTTTCTATGATTTATAAAGTATAACAGGTTTCCAACCTGTTTTTCGGACTCCATTAACAGGTTGGAAACCTGTTATACTTTAAACCACATAAATCATATTAGAACCCAATTTTTAGAATCAAAAACAATCAATCACTTTTATAAAACAACCATGAAAAAAGTATTACAAAAACCCACTATTTGGCAAAAAACATTGATGTTATTCGTCTGTTTGATGCTCGTTGGCAATGCTCTGATTGCCCAAAAAATTACTGGAAAAATCTCTAATCAAAAAGGCGAAGCTCTATCGGGAGTATCAGTTGCGATTAAGAGTTCCAACAAAGGTACAGTCTCTGATGCAGGAGGAAATTATGCTATTGAAGCCTCTCAGGGCAATATTCTGGTATTTACTTCTGTTGGATTTGAAAAGAAAGAAGTCAAAATTTCTTCTCAGGCAAGCGTAAATGTTTCAATGACGGAAGCAACTGAAAGTTTAGATGAAATCGTTGTTACAGGTCTATTTGATGCTCGTACTCGTTTAGAAACTTCATCGGCTCTCAGTATTATGAAAACCAAAGATATTGAAAGAGTTGCCGCCACCAGTGCGGGGGATTATCTGAAAAATATTGCAGGGGTTTTTGTCAATTCGGGTCGTGGAGAAATTGCTAATCAGGTTGCTACTCGTGGACTAAGCGTTTATCCGCAATTGCAAGGTTATCAGTATATTTCGATGCAAGAAGATGGGCTTCCTATTACAAGCATCAATTATGGAACGGATTATTATTTACGTCCAGATGCAACCACCAATCGTATCGAAGTTTTGCGTGGTGGTGCTGCCGCAGTTACCGCTGCAAATGCTCCTGGTGGTGTTTTTAACTATATTTCTAAAACAGGAGGAGAAACTCTTGAAGGAGAAGTTAGAGCAAAAGTAGGCTTGGAAGGAGACGGAAGAAACCCATATTATCGTGCTGACTTTAATTTAGGCGGACCTTTGAGTGCTGATAAAAGTCTTAGATTTAACGTTGGGGGATTTTATAGAAGTTCGGACGGTGCCAGATATTCGGGCTATGCTTTTAATAATGGTGGTCAATTCAAAGCCAATGTTACTAAAAATTATGGGTCAAGTTCTATAAAAGTGTATGCAAAATACTTGAATGACCGCAACGGATTAACCGATTTTACCCCAACTCAAAATTGGGCTGACCCTGTGCTTCCTGCGGGATATTCTTACACCGATTCTTATGGAATGCCCTCAATCCAGATGCAAGTGCCACGCAATGGAACAATGGTAGATTTTGATTCAAGAAATAAATATCATGTTACGGATTTAAGTATTGGTGCAACTTGGAATCAAGATTTAGGTAATGGATTTAGATTTACGTACAATGGTAAGTATTCTGACAAAACGTTTTTCCAACAAAATACCCAAATTGTATCGGTTTCTGACCCAACAGCGGCATTTTTCTATATTTTACCAGGCTTAGGTGGTGGTGGACCAACGGCTCGTTATGGTGTTTATACTTTGACAGATTTGGTAACAGGACAAGTTTTAGGAACATTCACAAGACCAACTTCTGGTCCAGTTGTGGCGGGGGCAAACAATAATTTTCCAGGGGTAAATAACCGAGTTTTGTTTATGCCACTATTTATGACGGAACGTAACGCCACGGAAAGTATGCACCAATTGGGTTTATCAAAACAACTCAAAAACATGACGTTTAATGTTGGTGGATATTATTCAAATATTACACAAAATACAGTTGGCGTAAATACAGGTTCGGGACCAGGTGCGGCAACCATTCAAGACCGCCCGCACATGATAGGTATTTCTTTGGCGGCAACCGATGGCAAAACGTACCAAGTAACTAATCCTCAGGGTTTTATGAAAATAGATGAAGGTGGACAAGCCGAAGCAAAGGTGAATCAATCGACCACAGCTTTGTTTTTTGGACATAATTGGAACATTACCCCAAGCCTAAATTTAGATTGGGGATTGAGATATGAAAGCGTAAATAACACAGGTTGGAACTCGATTGGAGTGCCTATCAACACGGCAGACAGTAGGACTTTTGGCGGTTTAGATAATAATCCATTGACTTTGTATGATAATTTTGGAGGAACATCAGGCGTACCAGTAAATTATAGTTTCAGTTCTGAATACGTTAATTTTTCGGCTGGTTTAAATTATAAACTATCTGATAATCAAGCACTTTCAGCCAGAATTTCACGAGGTAGCAAATCACCCGATGTCAATACACTTTATACTTTAACGAGTCAATTCAACGTGGACAATACGCCTGTGAATCAATTGATTCAAAAAATTGAGCAATATGAAGTTTCATATAAATTGACCAATGCTAAATATAAATTGTTCATCACGCCATTTATGAGCAAGTTGAGCAATGTAGCCAATTTAGCTTATTTCAGAAATGTGGACAATACTCCATATACGCCAGCTCTACAATTTGCTACGTATGAAACTCAGGGACTTGAATTGGAGGCAGAAGCAACAATTAGTAAAATATTCTCTATCAAAGCCAGCGCAACTTTCCAGAGTTCAGTTGCGAAGGAGTACAAAGCTTGGATAGCCAATGCTAACGGTCCACAAGATGATGTTTTGTTAGATTTTTCTGGAAACAAAACGGGTGGTGTACCTCCTTTAATGTTCAATATTGCCCCAAGAATTACGTTGGATAAATTTTATGTAATATTCAGTTACAATCATTTAGCAAGAAGACCTGCCAATACTGCCAACGGTTGGGATATGCCAGGCTTTAACAATGTTGATTTGTCGGCAGGTTATGCGGTTTCTAAGAAATTATCTTTTCAATTTAACGTAAATAATTTATTGAATCAATACGGAATCATGGAATGGCTTGCCCCAGGGAACTTCCCAACCAATACCAACCGTGATGCCATCACACAGGCGTTTGTAGCTGCCAATCCAAATTCGTTATATACGGCTTTGAGAAATATGCCACGCTCTTATTTTTTGACACTTTCGTATAAGTTTTAAGTTTTAGAAAAAAAAGATTTCATTTAGGAAAACAGGCTTGATGCACAATCTTGCCTGTTTTTTGTAAATAAACCATTCACACAACATGAAATTAAAAGTATCTTTTTTATTCTTTTGTCTTTTAATTCAAAGTCATTCTTTCGCTCAAAACTTTGACAAACCCGACTTAGAATTTGTCTGTGAACTGAAAGTTAGTACCGATAAAATGCAATCGGTAGGTATGACTGCCCACGGTGAAAGGCGTATCATACCCATCACGGGCGGGACTTTTGAAGGTCCAAAACTGAAAGGAATAGTTTTGAATGGAGGGGCAGATTATCAATTTGCAAACAAAGAAAATACTCGTACAGAAATTGAAGCAATTTATACGATTAAAACCGATGATGGTGTGGTGATTCACATACGAAATGTTGGTTTAGTTTTCAAAACAAAAGAGGCGGTAGCAAGTATGGCAAAAGGTGAACCGATAGATTGGAACAAAATGTATTTCCGAGCCGCCCCAAAATTTGATGCACCTAACGATAGCAAATATGACTGGATGAATAATGCTATATTTGTTTGTAAAGGTATTCCTGACAAAGGTTTTGTTAGAATTCAAGTTTGGAAGGTATTGTAAAAATTGGTTCTTCTAAAATTTATTGAGAAACTAACATTGTGAAGGTTCAAAACCTTCACAATGTTGATACTCGAATCATTTTCCACATATATCATAGTGAATTTTTTAAAAATAAACCAATGAAAAAAATCTTAATTTTATTCCTAATCACCTACACAAGTTTTGCTCAAAATGTAGCTAAAATAGACACAGGAGTAATAAATGGAGCAAAGTACAGAATCCTTTTTCCAGAAAACTGGAAGGGGAAACTCGTTATGTACGCCCACGGATATGAGTTCATGGGAGCAAAACCACGCCAAAGCGGAAACCCTGATTTCATCAAAAGAATGTCTCCATTTTTAGAAAGAGGCTTCGCCGTGGCAGCCTCAGACTATGCCTTTCAAGGTTTTGCACTCGCACAGGGAGTTGATGACACGGAGGCTTTGAGAAGTTATTTTTTCAAGAAATACGGAAAGCCCGATTCTACTTTTATGGTCGGGCATTCAATGGGAGGAGGTGTCACGATGGCAACGATGGAGAATCTTGATAAAAACTATCAAGGAGCATTGCCAATGTGTCCGCTTTCGAGCCGTCCTTATTTGCAATGTCGCAAGGAGTTTGATATTTATGCTACTTTCAACGGGCTTTTCCCTGGCGTTGTGAAACCGCTTGCAGAGATTTTTGATTTAACAAAACCTTATCAAGCACAAGATTCGAGAAAGATGTTTGGGCGAGCTAAGGAAATCAAAACGGCAATTTTTGCCAAAGATTCACTTCTTGCCTTGGCATTTGCCAAGCGTTATGATTTAAAAATTGATGATTTACCGATGTCTTTATTTTTTAATGAAAATGTACTGAGAGACATTGCCCAAAAAGCAAAAGGCAATCCATTTGATAATACTAATACGCTTTACAGTGGCTTCCCGAATGATTTATTGGTCAATCAAAAAGCGGAAAGATTGCCAGCAACCGTAAATCCGAATGATGTTTTTGGAAAATATGAACGTTCAGGAAACATAAACAAACCGATGGTAGCCTTGCACACCGTCTATGACCAACTGATCCCTGCGACTTATGCTATTGTTAATTTTGAGAATATGGTTCATCATCAAAATAAAGACCAATATTTTACGGTAAAATATACCAACGGACAAGGGCATTGTAACTTTACTGCCTCTCAGACTGGCAAGGCATTTGACGAATTGAGAACTTGGGTTAAATCAGGAGTTAAAACGAAGGCTGGGTTTATTGAATAATTTACAAACACGAAAATGATAGACATTCAAAAAATAAAGGCAATTGACGTTCATACACACGCAGAAGTGTCGTGTTGCCAACCGCATGATGATTTCAGACCAGAATTGGATGAGGCTTTTGCCAAATATTTTAAGTCAGATAAACGTCCAACTATGCAAGAAACTGCCGATTTTTATCGGGAGCAAAACATGGCTTTAATCATGTTTACGATAGATTCTGAGCATGAAGTTGGCAAAAAACGGATTCCAAATATCGAAGTCGCAGAGTGTGCTTTGAAAAACGATGATGTAATGATTGCCTTCGGAAGCATAGACCCACACAAGGGACGTATGGGTGCGAGAGAAGCCCGTGATTTGATAGAAAATTATGGAGTAAAAGGGTTCAAATTTCATCCTACCGTGCAAGGTTTTTATCCAAACGACCGAATGGCGTATCATCTTTACGAAGTAATAGCCGAGTATAAATTACCCATGCTTTTTCACTCGGGTCATTCGGGTTTTGGTTCTGGGGTGCGTGGAGGAGGCGGTTTACGGTTGGAATATTCCAATCCCATGCACTTGGATGATGTTGCTATTGATTTTCCAGATAATCCTATCATTATTGCTCATCCAAGTTGGCCCTGGCAAGATGAAGCTCTTTCAGTGGCAATGCACAAACCTAATGTTTACATAGATTTGAGTGGTTGGTCGCCTAAATATTTTCCGCCTCAATTAGTTCAATACGCCAATACACAACTGAAAACCAGAATTTTATTTGGAACCGATTTCCCCTTAATTACGCCCGAAAGGTGGATGAAAGATTTTGAAAATGCTGGTTTTAGAGATGAAGTAAAACCGCTAATTTTGAAAGAAAATGCGATTAGGATGTTGGGATTAAAATAAATTTAGATTTGTATTACCATGGAAAAACAAGAAAAAATACCAGTCCTCAAACCCTCCGATTTGGATGAATTTCATTACAAAAGTATAAAGTGGTATCCCACCATTTCCCAAACCAAACACCAATATTATCACATCAATCGGATTGAGAGTTATATTCAGAAATTAAATTTTCCATTACCTCCCCACAGAAAAACGGTTCATGATTTTATATTTCTTAAAAAAGGGAAATCTCAACGGAGCAAAGGGTTGAATAAGTATGATTTCAAAGAATCAGAATTGTTTTTTTTACCAGCTTTTCAGATTACGGAACATGAGTCTATGGATGAAGATACGGAAGGTTTTTATGTACATTTTGATGAAAAAATCTTTCCTTTTTTACCTAAAAATTTCTTGAATGATAATTACTCGTTCTTCAAACTTCAAGAAAATCCAGTCATAACTTTATCTCAGGAAACCCAAAGTTATATTGAGCCAATTTTAGAAAGGCTTTTATTTTTGTACGAAGATGAACGAGAAACTGACATTAATTTGATTGCGATGTATCTTTTATCTTTTTTTGAGGAGATTAAAAAAGACTTACCTCTCGAAAAAAAGAAAACTAAAAACGCCTTCGCTCAAATCACAGAACAATACAAAAATGCCTTAGCCCTTCATATTTATCAAAAACAAACCATTGTTGATTATGCCGATTTGTTGAATATTTCTCCAAATTATCTCAATAAGTGCGTTAAAAATAGTATCAATAAAACAGCCCAAGATTTATTGAATGAAATGCTCATTTTAGAAGCAAAAACCCTTCTTAAATTCTCTAATCTGCAAATTGCTGAAATTGCGGTAAAACTCTGCGACCAAACGCCCAGCAATTTTGCCCGTTTTTTCAAAAATCAAACAGGAATTTCTCCCAAAGAATATTTAGAATTGTATTGATTTTGAATAGTATTGGTTTTGTTTTGATTAATTGAATTGTGATTTAATTGTGAATTTTGTAATGTTTATTATTGAAATATTACAAAAACAATTCAATCAGACGATGAAAAATATCCTAACCAAATTTTTCGTAATTATCATGTTGATGATTATTGCGAATTTTTCGATTTTAGCTCAATCAAGTAAGATTTCTGGAAAAGTAATTGATGCAAAAGGTGGAGCATTACCAGGAGCAACTATTATCATAAAAGGCTCAAACGTCGGAACAACCTCCGACCAGAATGGTAATTTTACTATCGAAAAAGTATCAAATGGTGCTTATAAAGTAGGCATTTCTTTTGTGGGCTTTGGAAATAAAGAATTTGCCGTAACTGTCCCACAAACAAATCCACTCAATGTAACGCTTGTAGAAGATGTGAATGGATTGGAAGAGGTGGTGGTGACGGGTGTTTTTGACAAACGTACTAAAATGAAAGCCTCGGTAGCTATCTCTACGTTGAGTTCCAAACAAATTGAAAATCTTGTACCAAACAGTTCCGCTGATTTATTGAAAAATCTGCCTGGTGTTTATGTAAATACCTCAAAAGGAGAAGTAGGAAACTCAATTTATACCCGTGGATTGAACTATAATGGAGGCTTTTTCTATGTTTCGATGCAAGAAGACGGATTACCTGTGATGGGTATTTCGGGCTTGGTTCAGCCAGATGCTTATCTACGTGCGGATGCAACTTTGCAACGAATTGAGTCGGTGAGAGGTGGAACTGCCTCAATTTTGGGTGCAAATGCCCCTGGTGGAATCTTTAATTATGTTTCAAAAACGGGTGGACAGACTTTCGGGGGTGAAATTCGAGCCAGATTTGGATTAGAAGGTGACGGCAGAAATCCATATTATCGTACTGATGTAAATTTTGGTGGACCACTTTCAAAGGACAAAACTTTAACCTATAATATTGGAGGATTTTATCGTAATGCCGATGGTCCAAAATACCCAGGTTATACATTGAGTCAAGGTGGACAGGTAAAAGCTAACATCGTAAAAAACTACAAATCAGGCTCTATCAAGGTTTATGCGAAGGTTTTGGATGACAATACTGCCCCTTTTGAGTTTACGCCAACTACTGATTTCTCTAATCCAAAACCTGCGGGAAGTTTCAACAATACCAGTTCGACGTTAATTCAATCGCAACAATTCACAATTCCAAAAGCATTGACAGGGTATAGCGAAGACATCGAATATGACACTAAAAAAGTGGCAGCTTACAACGAAATTTCGGGAGGGATTAATTGGGAACAAACTTTTGGCGAAGGCTGGACTTTTAACAATAATTTGAGAATCTCGAACAAAGAAAATATCTCACAAACAACGGCAGTTGTGTTTCCCTTTCGTGTTGATCAATTGACTTTTTATGGCGTAGGAGGCAATGTAGGGCGTTTTGGTACGTATGAATTCTATAATCCCGCCACTGGTACAAGCTATGGAACAGTTCAACAATTACCTCCAACAGCCCCAGGACCTCCAAGAGTGATTGCTGGAACGTTGAGTTTGCCAGGTGGAGATGTATTGCAAAATGCGGTTTTTTACAACCCAAATCCCTACGTAAAAGTAACCATGAATGATGTGATTGACCAAGCAACTATTTCAAAAAAGTTGAAAAATATGAGCTTTACTGGGGGACTTTATTACGCTCAAACTAAGGCGACTCGGCTAACAATTATTCCAGCGGCACAAAGTTTTGCAACCATTGAAGATAAACCCAAAACAGTTGCGATACGATATACAAATTTGGCAGGGGCAAAATTTGAATTAACCAATCCTACCGGAATTACAAACATTGGCGGTGGCGGTTTATACGACAATGAAGCGACTATCAAACAAACAGCCTTATTCCTTGGGCATAATTGGGATATTTCAGAAAACTTCAATTTAGATTGGGGAATTAGGATGGAAAGTTTCAATATCAACTCTTCTTTTTCAACGCCAAAGAGAGTTACACCTGACAGTCCAACGGGTGCAGATGGAAATGCAACGACTCTTTATGACAATCGTATTTTTACCAGAAACCCAACCCAAAATTTTGATAAATCATTATCATTCAGCGATTTACTTTCTTATTCACTTGGTTTAAATTATAAAATCAATGATGGATTTGCCGTTTATGGACGTTACTCACAAGGACGTAAATCGCCCGATTTGAGTTATTTCATGGATATTGCCAACCAACAATTAACTTCAAATATTTCTATCGAAGCTCAAGATATTAAAATGGCGGAATTTGGGGTAAAATATAAAAGCAAAAATCTTAGTTTATTCCTTACTCCATTCTATACTTTGGCGAGCAACGTTCCCAATTTCCAAATCTTCCAAAATGCCGATGCAACCTATTATGCACCACCAAGAGCCTACCAAAAATTTGAAACGAAGGGTTTAGAAATTGAAGGAAACTATGCGTTCAGTCAGCATTTTAGTATTCGAGCGGTGGGTACACTTCAATCGTCAGTTGCACAAGAATTTGCGGTTTATTTAGCAAAAACAAATGGACCAGCCGATGATGAAAAAGTTGTTTTTGATGGAAAAAATAATGACAATATCGGTAATATGTTTACGGTAACGCCCACGTATAGCACTGATAAATTTACGGCTTCACTCAATTGGCAATACATGGGTGAGCGTTGGGCAAATGTTGGAAATGCCTTCCAATTGCCTTCATTCAGCTCTTTTGATTTGAATACGGCTTATCGTTTGAACAAACATATTCAGATTAATGCAACAATTAACAACCTCGCAAATACCTACGGAATCATGGGTTGGGCTGCCCCAGGTGGATTCCCAGCATCGCTTGATACACAAGGATTTACGAAGCAAATGTTAGAGGCAAATACCAGTGCGGTTTACGCAACTTTACCAATTATGCCACGGTCTTATTTCTTGACTTTGAGTTATAAATTTTAGATTTCACTTAATCTCAAAATCTTCGGTTGGGCAACTTCCCGAAAGTTATTTCTACTTTCGGGAAGTTTTGACTTTAAGTAATAATATTTTGGGAAAGAGTTTTAAAAAACTTATTAAATAGCATTTAAAATGACCATGAAACAAATCATCCATTTTCTATTTCTTTTGTGTATATATGAAACCACATTCTCACAGAAGAAAGAACCTTTTCTTTGGGGCGTTGCCACCTGTGCCTATCAAGTTGAAGGTGCATATCAAACCGATGGAAAAGGAGAATCAAAATGGGATTTTTTGACAAATAAGGTCGGAATAACACAATTTACAATCGGTGAAAAACAAACGGGAAACGTGTCAATCAATATGTATGACCGTACTCAATATTTGAAAGATATTGCTTTGATGAAGGAATTGGGGGTAAATTCTTATCGAATGTCTTTGGATTGGAGTCGTATTATTCCAGATGGAACGGGGGCGGTTAATGAAGTTGCCTTGAAGCATTACGACATTTTGATTGATGATTTATTGGCGGCTGGAATTGAACCTTTTGTTACGCTGTATCACTTCGATTTTCCGAATGTTTTATTGCAAAAAGGGGGTTGGAATAACCCAGAAATGGGGAATTGGTACTCCAATTATGCTTCGGTGGTTTTTAAACGATACGGTCAAAAAGTGAAGCATTTTATCACTTTTAACGAACCGTACATTGAGTTTTTCTTAGTGGAAAATATGCTCAATGCTCAAAGTAATAAGCTACCAGCCAATGAATACTACATGAGTCGAATGCAAATGGCACAGCGACAAATGATGACAAATGCTTCTGTGATTAAAATGTATCACGATTTAAAATTGAAGGGAGAAATTGGCATTGTTTTAAATTTAAACCCTGCCGCACCTTGGGATGCTAAAAAATCCGAAGATGTCAAGGCTGCCGAATTTCAAGATGTGTTAATTAATGACCTTTTTTTAAATCCGCTTTACAAAGGAAAATATCCAAAAATGGCGTTGGATTCCTTGAAAAAATATAATCCAAGTTTTCAGCCTTCTGATAAAGATTTGGCATTTATTGCTTCACAAAAACCTGATTTCTTGGGTGTTAACTTTTATGCTCCCGCCATTGTGAAAGGAGAAGATAGTCAAATGTCTTTGAAATGGCTTGATAATAATCCTGATTCTGTAAAATCAAACGTTGGACCCGTTAAACCAGAGTATTTGTACAAAATCTTGATGCGTT
The DNA here is from genome assembly GCA_013298125.1 of Cytophagales bacterium. GTDB lineage: Bacteria > Bacteroidota > Bacteroidia > Cytophagales > Spirosomataceae > Arcicella. The sequence continues at coordinate 18,851 of JAAFJP010000002.1, forward strand.
TGAAAAATGAATACGGAAATCCAAAGGTTTTTATTACTGAAAACGGAACTGGATTTGTATCGGAAGATGTAAAAATTAATGGAAAAATCAACGACCCAATGCGGGCAGATTATATAAAACGACACGTAGAATATGCCTTAAAAGCAAAAAAAGAAGGAGCAAATTTGAATGGTTACATGGTTTGGAGTGGCTGGGATAATTTTGAATGGGTATCTGGTTATACCAAACGTTTGGGGCTGATTTACGTAGATTTCAAAACCCAAGAACGTACGCCTAAACAGAGTTTTTATGAGTATCAGAAGATAATAAAAAGCCATAAAGGTTTATAAATTCCTAATTATAACCAATAAAAATGAAGAAATTACTCAATTATGAAAACGGTTTATTGGCTCTTTTGTCAGTAACATTCGGCTTGGTTTTCATTGACCGATTTGCTTTGGTTTATCTTAGTCCTTTCATATCCAAAGACCTCAATCTCAGCAATACTCAATTAGGTTTATTAGTTTCTGCATTGAGTATTACTTGGGCGTTATCGGGATATTTTACAACCGCTTGGGCAGAAAAAAATGATAAAAAGAAAGTTGTTTTTATCATTTCAATTATACTATTTTCAATTGCGTCAGTAAGTTCTGGATTAGCCGTTGGTTTCGGAATGCTCTTGTTGAGCCGACTTTTGATGGGATTTTTTGAAGGTCCAACTTTGCCTTTAATCCAATCATTTATTGCCAAAGAATCTTCCTCAAATCGGGCAGGTTTGAACATGGGAATTCTCCAAAGTTTTGGTTCAACTTTATTTGGCTTTTTGATTGGCCCATTACTCTTAGTTGCCCTTGCCACCCAATTTGGATGGCGTTCTACTTTTTTCTTTGCAGGTATTCCAGGTCTGATTATGGCTCTTTTATGTTGGAAATTTATCAAACCAAGTACGGCAGAAAGCAAAGAATCCATCGAAGACAAAAGCCTAAGTTTTTCGGAATTATTGCAGTTTAAAAATATTAAAATTGCAGTTATTTTATCGTGCTTATTTCTAACTTGGCTAAATGCTTGTATGACATTCATGCCAAGGTATTTTACTGAAATTCAAGGCTTTGTGGAAGAAGAAATGGGTAAAACGATGGGGCTTATGGGCGTTGCTTCTTTGATTGCTGGCGTTTTTGTAACTGCCCTTTCGGATAAATTTGGGAGAAAACCTATCACCATAATCTTCATTTTTATCGGCATTTTCTTCCCTCTTTCCATCGTATTTTTAAAAGGTTTGGGATTACAACTTCCTGCCATGTTCATAGGGTATTTTATGTTCGGAACTTTTCCCGTTGTCTTAGGAACAGTCCCATCTGAAACAGTACCTTTTCATTCAACTGGAAAAGCCATCGGATTAGTGGCTGGGGCGGGAGAACTATTTGGGGGAGTTATAATGCCTTTCGTTTGTGGAATTTTGGCAGATAAATTTGGCTTACAAGCCCCTTTTTACATATCGGCAATTGCGGCATTTTTGGCTTTGATTGTCAGTTTCTCATTGATTGAAACAAAAGTTAAATGATTCAATATAATTCAGATGTAATTATCATTGCGGCGGGGGCAAGTGGACTTTCAGCGGCTGTTGCTGTGGCACAAAAGGGGCTTTCTGTTATCGTTTTTGAGAAAAATGCAATCACTGGCGGAACTGCAAACCGAGGCATGGGACCTTTGGGAATTGAGAGTCGTCATACACGTTCACGTTTGTTTAAACCTACTAAGGATGAGGCATTTAAGGCTTTCATGGATTATACGCATTGGCGAGTTGATGCCAAATTAGTACGAGCATTTTTAAATAAATCAGGCGATACCATTCATTGGCTCGAATCTTTGGGCGTAGAGTTTGTTGAACCAGCTACGTATTTTACAGAATCATACCCTACTTGGCATTTAGTAAAGCCCGAAAATGGACCTCCTGGACCAGGCGGAGCCGCCACGATGATGAAAATTTTGACTCAAAAAGCTCTTGATTTAGGCGTTCAGATTTTGCTCGAAAGTCCAGTGAAATCAATCATCAAAGAACACGAAGAAATCTGTGGAGTAAAAGCAATTGATAAAGAAGGTAATGAAATTACAGCTAATGCAAAAGCGGTAATAATTGCCACAGGAGGCTTCGGAGATAGTGTTTCGATGGTTCGTGAATATGCAGGATTTGAAATGGGGAAGGATATTTTTCCATTTAGAATAGAAGGATTAGCTGGTGATGGCATTAGAATGGCATGGGACGTTGGGGCAAAAAGTACAGAAATGAGCATGGAGTTAATTTTTGGTATGCCAGACCCACTTTCAATTCCACCGCAATTGCATGAGGCTTGTCGTCAGCCACATTTGATGGTAAATTTATTGGGGGAGCGTTTTATTGATGAATCAGTTTTGCCAAATGTTACTTTCACTGCCAATGCAATCACTTTGCAAAAAGATAAAACTGCCTTTTTGATTTTTGATGAAGCCATTTTGAGGTTAATGGAATCAGATTTTGACACAAGAAATCGTGTGTTTCCTTTTACTAATATTGCTAATTCTGAACATATCATCAAGGCATATTTGGATTCTAAGAAAGGTAATTTTTTTGTGGCAGAATCTCTTGAAGACTTAGCTAATCAAACAGGAATTGATTTGGCAGGATTAACCCAAACAATTGAAAATTATAATCAATCTTGTGAGAAAGGTTATGATGAACTCTTCAATAAAAGTCAAAAATTTTTACGCCCAATTTCAAAAGGAAAATTTTATGCAGCCCGTCATTTTCCAAGTGCTTATGGTAGTGCTGGTGGAATCAAAATAAATGAAAAAGCCGAGGTAATAGGTCAAGATTGGAAACCAATAAAAGGGCTTTATGCCTCTGGAACGGATGCTTGCTCAATTTATGGAGACAGCTATCCTTTTATTTTCCCAGGAACGTCAATGGGTTTTGCCATAAATACAGGAAGAATTGCGGCTGAAAGTATAAGCCAATACTTAAATTTTGATTTAGATTGATAATGAATACAATTGCCTTGAAAATGATTCTCTAATTTATTTGATTAGATTTATTTTTGTAAGGTTGAAAATCTTAGAGAGAGAAAAAAATAAAAAATTAATGATTACGCAAATAAAAAAAGGAATAACCTACGCAGAAAGCAAGGAAACTGACTTAAAAGTTAGGGCTTTGGTAGAGGAAATGTTAGAAAATGTTGCCCAAAATGGCGACAGTGCGGTTAGAGAATATTCTTCCAACTTAGATAAATGGTCGCCTGAAAGTTTCAGAATTTCAAAGCAAGAAGCCGAAGAAATTATTGCCAGTTTGCCAGAACAGGTGATTACTGATATAAAATTTGCTCAAACTCAAATCCGAAATTTTGCTCAAATTCAACGTGAATCAATCAAAGATGTTGAGGTTGAAACTTTGCCTGGGGTTATTCTTGGGCATAAAAATATCCCCGTAAATTCTGTGGGTTGTTACGTTCCAGGCGGACGTTATCCAATGGTTGCATCCGCCCACATGAGTGTTTTGACGGCAAAAGTTGCGGGTGTGAAACGAGTAATTGCTTGTACACCACCCATCAACGGTGAAATTCCGAAGGCTACTATTGCGGCAATGTATTTGGCAGGGGCGGATGAAATGTATTTGTTAGGTGGCGTTCAAGCGGTGGCAATGATGGCATTGGGAACGGAAACGGTGAAAGGAGTTGATATGTTAGTAGGTCCAGGAAATGCTTATGTTGCAGAAGCTAAACGTCAATTATTTGGAAAAGTGGGCATTGATTTATTCGCAGGACCAACAGAAACCTTGATTATTGCCGATGATACTTGTGATGTAGAAATATGTGCAACCGACCTTTTGGGACAAGGTGAACACGGTCCAACTTCCCCCGCAATTTTGCTAACTACCAGTAAATCAATTGCTTCTGAAATTGAAAATGAAATTCAAAAGCAATTAAATGTTTTACCAACTGCCGATGTAGCCAGTGTTTCTTGGCGAGATTATGGTCAAGTAATTTTGGTTGATACTGTCGAAGAATTGATTTCAGAAGCGGATAGAATTGCCAGTGAACACGTCCAAGTTATGACTGAAAACCCGAGAGAATTTTTGGATAAAATGACTAATTATGGTGGTTTGTTTTTGGGTGCAAGAACCAATGTTGCTTTCGGGGATAAAGTAATCGGTACGAATCATACTTTGCCTACGAAAGAAGCGGCAAGATACACAGGTGGACTTTGGGTAGGTAAATTCTTGAAAACGTGTACCTACCAAGAAATAAAAACTGATGAAGCCAGTGCCATGATTGGCGAATATTGTTCAAGATTATGTGCCATCGAGAATTTTGCAGGACATCAAGAACAGGCGGATTTGAGAGTTAGAAGATATAAAAATTCATGAGAACAGCTTTAATTACAGGTGGTGCAGGTGGCATTGGTTCAGCAATTTGTATAAAATTTGCTGAATCTGGCTATTCTGTAATTATTACCTATAACTCTGATAAAAATAAGGCTGAAAATTTGTTAAAAACCTTACCAGAAGGCAATCATGCCATATTTCATGCTCCGAATACTGATGCAGGTAAACTTCAAGAATTGAGTAATTTCATTGATGAAAAATATGGAAAATTAGATGTTTTAGTCAATAATGCAGGAATCACAACGCCTGTAAAACATGATGATTTAGAGGGTTTATCAGATGAATGGATAGATAAAATTTTGCAAACAAACGTAAGAGGAACTTTTGCGATGATTCGGGCAATGAAACCTTTTCTTGAAAAATCTAATGAGGCTTTGATTGTCAATATTTCCTCAGTTTCAGCAAAATCAGGTATTGGAAGTAATGTAATTTATTGTGCTTCAAAAGCCGCCATTGATTCTATAACTCGCTCATTAGCAAGGGTATTAGCTCCCAAAATACGAGTAGTTTCAGTTTCGCCTGGTTGGGTTTTAGGTGATTATACGCAAAATATTGACCCCGATTATTTACAAACTCAAATAGATAAAACACCCTTGGGAAGATTGGCAAATGCAGAAGATGTCGCTAATACGATTTTGGCTTTAACAACTCATTTGACATTTACAACAGGGTCAATTATCCCCGTTGATGGAGGACGATTATTACTTTAATTTACTATGAATCAAGCAATTAGAAGAGTTGTATCGGGTCATTCAGAAGAGGGGAATGCTATTTTTTCATCTGATGAATCTTTTGAAACTATCGTAATTCCTACTGGCGATGCCGCAATGGCAACTATCTGGACAACAGCCACCGTGCCTGCCGATTGTAATGATGAAATGGATGGTAGAAAGAGAGATGCTGGTACGACGCTTAAAGGCGGTTCGGTCATTAGAGTAGTTGATATGTTACCGAATGCCTCTTCGCCCATGCACCGTACAAATAGCATTGATTACGGAATTATCATTAGCGGAAAAATTGAATTAGAACTTGACAATCAGGTCTTTAAAACAATTGGAGCGGGCGGCATAATTGTTCAAAGAGGAACAATTCACAAATGGCGAAATCCAAGTGATACAGAAATTTGTCGAATCGTATTTGTATTGACTGAGGCGAAACCTTTTGAGTTAAACGGTGAACCTTTGAAAGAGGTTATGGAACATTAAAATTATAACTTTATTTTTCTAATCCTCTAAGTTATAATGTTATGACAGACTTATTTGATTTAACTGGAAAAGTTGCTCTCATAACTGGTTCAAGTTCGGGAATGGGGAAAGCCATAGCCGAAGCAATGGGAATTCATGGAGCAAAGGTCGTAATTTCGAGTAACGACAAAGTGGCTTGTGAGCTTGTAGAGGCTAATTTTAAAGGAAAAGGGATTGAAGCAATTGCCACTCCATGCGATGTTTCTCGGAAAGAAGATATTGAAAATCTTTACAAAATTGTAATCGAAAAATTTGGCAAAATTGATATTTTAGTAAGTTGTGTAGGTGTTGGTACGGCTGGTTCATTCTTGGAAATTAATCAAGATAGTTTTGAAAATACCATGCAAATCAATTTGCAATCAGCCATTTATTTGACAAAATTAGTCTTGCCAAAAATGATTGAGCAAAAAGATGGCGTACTCATTTATTTGTCAAGTATTGCCAGCGTGAGAGGAAATAAAAATTTAGGTTTATACGGCATTTCAAAGGTAGGATTAGTCCAATTAGCAAGAAATCTTGCCGTTGAATTTGGACCGAATAACATTAGAGCCAATGCCATATCACCTGGGATGATTTACACGCCATTTTCAGAGTCTTTAATTTCAAATAAGGATTTTATGGAAAAAAGAACGGCTCAAACCCCTTTACGAAGAGTCGGTAAAGTAGAAGAAATTGCAGGAATTGCCGTTATGTTAGCTTCAAAAGCGGGCGGTTTTATTACAGGACAAAATATCATTGTGGACGGTGGAACAACTATAAGTGATGGCAATTAATATGAGTAGATTTAAAGATAAAGTATGTTATGTTACGGGTGCGGGTTCTGGAATCGGCAAGGCAACTGCACTTTCATTTGCTCGTGAGGGCGGAAAGGTTGTGGTTTGTGATGTGAATGGAGAGAACGCTCAAAATACTGTTAATGAAATACTTAAAAACGGTGGAGAAGCCATAGCATTAACCATAAATATTGCTAATCGAGATGAAGTAGAAAGCTCTGTAAATGAGACAGTTAAACAATTTGGGAGATTGGATTGTGCCGTAAACTGTGCAGGTGTAGCTGGACCAGTTTCTAAAAGAATTCATGAATATCCAGAGGAGTTTTGGCATCAACAAATCAATGTTAATTTGACTGGAACGTGGTATTGTATGAAATTTCAATTGGCTCAGATGCTTAAAAATGGTGGAGGGAATATTGTCAATCTTTCATCTGCAGCAGGTTTGATTGGACAACCAGAAAACTCACCTTACGCCGCTTCAAAACATGGTGTTGTAGGCATTACCAGAACAGCAGCCAGAGAATATGCCACCGATAATATTCGAGTAAATTGTATTTGTCCAACCGCCATCGAAACACCCATGATTATGGAAGGAAGACGAAAATTAGCCTATAATCCAGAAGCCAAACAAGCTGCTATCAACTTTCAAGCCATGAAAAGGATGGGAACACCCCAAGAAATAGCGGAGGTAGCACTCTGGTTATGTTCAGATGAATCCAGTTTTATTACGGGGTCTGCAATAGCTGCTGATGGTGGGGCTTTGGCGTAGTTTTTTAATGTTCATGAAATTTAACCTTGCCAGTAAAACATAGTCTGGGAAGGTTTTTTTATGCCTTATGGATTGATTTTGTCAGTCAATAGCATGATTTTGATAATTAGTTTAATAATATCAATATTAATTTTGTATAAGAAATTCTTTGAAAGAACATAAAAAAAGCCGTCTCTACTACGAATAGAAACGACTTGGTTAATTTTTATTTTTCTCAAAACAAAAACATTTTTCTCAAAAATTTTTAACCATTCAAAAGTATGAAGAAATTTATTATCAATCAATCCAAACGGAATAATATGCTTCTTTTGTGTGTTATTTTCTTATTTTCAAGTAATTATGTTTTCGGACAAAATATCTCAGGAAAAGTTACTACTGAAAAAGGGGAGTCTCTATCTGGAGTAAGTGTGGTTTTAAAGGGTACATTAAAAGGTACATCATCTGATAAAGATGGAAAGTATTCTATTAATGCTAATTCAAAAGATCTGTTACTATTTTCATTTATTGGATATGAGTTGCAAGAAATAAAAATTAATGACCAGAAGGAAATTAATGTTACTTTACGAGAAATAACAGGGAGACTTGAAGAGGTAGTTGTAACGGCAGAAAATCGTTCGGTTTCAGCTCAAAGAGTACCTATTTCACTTGAATTAGTAACTGGCAAAACCATTCAAAAGCAAGGCGTAACTGACCTTTTACAGCTACAAAACATCGCCCCAAGTTTGAATATTGTAACCAATACCATTTTTAATCAAATCAACATACGTGGCGTGGGTAGTAATGATGGTTCTAACGAAATGTCTGACCAAGCCGTTACGGTAGGAATTGATGGCGAATACCTCAACAGACCCGTTGCTTTAAATGCCTCTATGTTCGATTTAGACCGTGTAGAAGTCTTGAAAGGACCACAAGGAACACTCTACGGACGTAATGCCACAGCAGGGGCGGTGAATATCATAGCTAAAAAACCTACACAAGCTACCGAGGTAGAAGTTGGAGCAAATGTGGGTAATTATGGTACGCTCAAACTCAATGGAGCAGTCAATTTACCCTTGGGCAAAATCGCTGCTATTCGGGTAGCTGGCTTATTATCCAAACATGATGGTTATAGAGAAAGTAGCGGTACAGGAGCATTTAATGGTAGAATTGACAATGGTAATTTTTGGGCAGCTCGTGTGGGGCTTGATATTAACCCCACCAAAAATTTGAATATTTATGTAGCTGGAGAGTGGAACAAGACTGACCAACAAGCACCTGCCCAATATGGAGTAGCATTGGGCAACATTGAAGCCTTAAAAAATACCGTTCCCCGCACTTGGACAACCACCCTCCCTAATGACTTTCCTGTGGCTACGGCTGGTTTTATGACGATAGACCAATCAGCTTCCAGAGGTCGTTTTTCCTATAATTTTGGCGGGGTAGCTTTAACTTATTCGGGAGGTGTCAGAAAAGTAGATATGCTCGGCTATCAGCCTCTGAACGGTTTTGTGCCTGAAACTTTTAGTTTCCATAATGACCTAAGTTATGATACACAAAGCCACGAGTTGCGTCTAAATGGCGAATCTGCTAAATTGAGTTGGCAAGTAGGTGGTTTTTACGGAAAAGAAAACCAAGATGTCCGCCGTGGTTTAGTGTTGCCTTCTGCAGCAGGTGCTTTTGGTGGGCAAGTACCTTTTTTGAATTTCTTTTTCAGAGATGTTACCTCAACCACATCAGCTATTTTTGGGCAAGCTACTTACAATGTGAGTGAAAAACTTGGCTTTATGTTGGGTTTACGGAATACTACCGACAAAAAGACCCGTTCAGGTGCTGATTTGGCTTCCGCACCTTTTGGACCTCCCACCATTATTCGTTTCTTCTATCCCAATGTACCCACTTCGCCTACTCAGGCAGGCATGAAACCGCTTACGGGTGCGACCTCTGAAAATAGTTGGAATCAAACCACTTGGACAGCAGGGCTTGAATACAAAGCTGATGCTAACCGTATGATTTTTGCCAAAGTGAGTAGAGGGTACAAGGCAGGCGGATTTGATAATATTGGCGATTACGACCCCGAATCGCTAATCGCTTATGAAGTAGGAACGAAAAATAAATTGGTGAGTAACAAGCTCAAACTCAATGCCTCCTTTTTCTATTATGATTATACCAATCAGCAAGTTTCAGTGTTCATCAATACGGCTGTGGGTGGGGGTATCAAAAATGCAGGAGCTTCAACGGTTACAGGTTTAGACATCGAAACGGAATATGCTATTTCAAAAAATGACCGTATTAAACTTACAGCCAATTTTTTAGACGCTAAATTCAAATCTCTTAGAATATTTACTAACATAACAGTTGGGGGTGCAGTAGCAACTGAACAAATTTTAGATGGCAACCGCCCTGTACAAGCACCTACAACTACTTTAACTGCTCGTTATGACCACGATTTCAAGGTAGGTAAAGGAACTTTAAACGCAGGAATTCAAACGCTTTTCAAGTCAGATTACTACTTACAACCTTATAATTTGGCAATGGATAAGCAAGAAGCATATACAAAAACCGACATCAACTTAACTTACACAACGGGCAACGGTAAATTTGATATTGGTGTGTACGCTCAGAATTTAGAAGATAACCGTATCAAGACTTATGCCTCAGTCAATGGTGGTACTATCAACATTTATAACTGGATATTTGGTACGCCAAGATTGATGGGTGTGCAGGCGAATGTGAGATTTTGAACAAAAAAGTTTAGGTTAGCCGAATCATTGGGTGGAGCAGTAGCAGATATTTATCGATTTGAAATTGATGCGTCGAAACGTTGGAAAATTGTAGAGCATTGGGATGTATTGCAAGCAATTCCTGAACATTGCCTTAATCCTCACCCAATGTTTTGACAATTATGGGTGAACACTATACTTGAATAAGGATCGGAACTGTTTTGCTAAATCGCTTATCGGCATTTGTTTGATTTTTGATAAAGAGGCAAGAATTTCAATTTTTTCGATACTTTTTGATTCTATGAAATTAGTTATCATCAGCATTTCTTCATGTTCTTTATCAGTAATTGTATTTTTTTGTTGTTTAACTTGAAGGATTTTTAATTGTCGGGTTAAAGAATGAGGAACGAGGTTTTTCATACGTGCCAAAAGGAGAGATTCTTCTTCCATGATATGATTAGTAGAGTTACCTAAAAACAAATTTAGCTTTTTAAAAAAAGAAGTTAAATCATTATCGCTTAGTTTCGACAAGCCATAAGCTAAGTCGTCAAAGCCTACTTGAATTCCTTTTTTGATTTCGACAGTTTCCATATCAAATGTGTTTTTTACAAATTTAAGAAATAAATAGAAATGAAGCAATCCCAAAGCGTAACACTCCCCACCCGCAAAGCTGGCTTTTGGCAAGCACTCGTTGTAATTCTCCTCAATCAATTGCCCATGATGGCAATAGTGGCACTCATGCCTGCCCTACCGACTTTAATGGAGCATTTCAAGGATGTAGAAAACAAAGATTTGCTCGTGCCAATGATACTAACTGCCCCTGGGCTTTGCATTGCTATTATTGCTCCCTTTGCAGGGGTTTTGGTTGATAAATTTGGTAGAAGAAACTTATTGATTTGGTTTACAACGCTGTATGGTTTAGGAGGGATTTTACCTTATTTTTTAGATGGTTTTAATACCGTCATTACAGGTAGATTACTTTTGGGAGTTGGCGAAGCATTCGTTTTGGTTATTGGTAATACCCTTTTAGGAGATTATTTTGCTCCCAAAGACCGTACTAAATGGCTAATGATTCAAGGCTTTTTTGGCTCGATTGCGGCTGCCTTACTACTCTCGCTGAGTGGATACTTAGCTAATTTGGGCTGGAATTATCCTTTTTTGGTCTATGCCATTTCGTTTATCATTACTGCCCTTTCCGTTATTTTTATCTTTGAACCCCAAGAAAAATTTAGTAGCGAAATTGACAACGAATTACCTCTTGATGCCGAATTTCCAACAAAAACCGCCATTTTTGTTTTTATCGTAACCTTGTTTTTTGCCATTTTATATTTTGTTTACACTATTCACTTTTCAAGAGCTTTGGATAGTATGGGTATCAAGGATAAAATACAATTGGGCAATATGAGTGCCATTGCCAGCACCGCTGTTCCATTGGGTGCATTGATTTTTAAATTAGTTTCAAAACGCCCTTTTTGGCAACAAATGGCTTTGATTTTCTTCTTTTTTGCCATTGGTCTTACGGGAATTGGCTTGGCAAAAGATGCTAATTCGGCAATAATAGTTGGCTGGATTCAGCAATTGGGTTGCGGCATGACTATCCCCGTTTTGGTCGCTTGGGCTTTGAGTCTTTTCCCTGTGCAGTATCGAGGTCGTGGTATGGGATTTTGGACATCCGCTTTCTTCTTAGGGCAATTTCTGAACCCTGTCTTTGTATCTGGTATTACTAAATTTTCGGGTGGGCTTTTACCAACTTTCGTAACCGTAGGAGTTATTTGTGGTGTAATCTGCGTTGTGATTATTGGGTATAATTTTTCTTCAAAAAAATCTGCTTAAAAAATACTTTTAAAATGAATAATCATATCAAAAGAGCTGTGAGTCTTTACAGCTATCAGGAAGAGTTTTTCTTAAAAAAAATGAACCTTGAAGATTGCATTGCGGCAGCAGCCAAAACTGGGGCAACTGGAATTGAGATAATTGGCGAGCAGAGTATTCCTAATTTTCCAAAGCTAACAGATGCCTTTATAGACCAATGGTTTGGCTGGATGGACAAATACAACGTTACGCCCGTAGCCCATGATATGTTTATGGATTACACCAAGAAAAAGGGGCATTATTGGACTAATGATGAAGCAGTTGAGTCATTCAAAAAAGACATTCGCTTTGCTCATCGTCTGGGCTTCAAAGTCATACGAGTTATTTGTAATGTTACGCCCGAAATCATGGAAAAAGTAATCCATTTTGCAGAAGACCATGACGTAAAATTAGGAATAGAAGTACACTCGCCTTGGCATATAAACTCGGCTTGGATGTATCGCCATTGGGAAGTGATGGAGCGAACAGGTACAAAGCATTTTGGGTTTATTCCCGACATGGGAGCATTTACCAAAAGGCTTGCTCGTGTCCAAGTCGATAGAATGGTACGACAAGGGGCTGACCGAAAAATTGCGGATTTTGTATGTGAGCAACATGAAAAAGGAGTGATGGCAGAATATATAATTGCCCAAGTTGCTCAAATGACCAACAACCGTATTGATATTGCAGTTGCCGAACTTGCAAGGCATAATATTATGGTCAATCCTATTAGTTTGCTTCAACACGCCGATAGAATTATTCACATTCATGGTAAATTCTACGAAATGTTGGAGGATTATACTGAATACGGTATTCCTTACAAAGAAGTAATTGATGTGCTGAAAAAGGGTGGTTTTGAGGGCTACATTGCCAGTGAATATGAAGGTAATCGCCATATTCAAGATATTTACGAAGTAGATTCAGTAGAACAAGTAAGAAGGCATCAAGAAATGCTGAGAAGACTAATTTAGTTATTGGTTACTGGTTATTAGGAACAGGTTTACTTATAAAAATTTGCATTTTAAACCAAGTCTCTAATAACCAATAACCAGTTTTCCAATAACCAATAACCAAATCAAAAAGATGTTTGAAAAATATATGATTGTGCCTGAAAAGGCAAAGAAAACTGAGAATGGTTTTCAATTTGGAGCAAGATTGCCCTATTATCGTGGCATTTCGCTATCTATGGTCGAGGAAATTGAAGTAACCTTAGATGGCGAAACCTTACCTCAAAGTGCGGTGAATATTACCGTACATGGCAATACATATGATTTAGTACAACGAGAAAAAGAAACGGACGACCGTTGGGAAATGGGCGAAGAAGCTATATTATCAGTAAAAAAAGAGGACGGTTTGTCGGTAGGCGAACATAAATTGGGGCTAAAAATCAATTTACGAATTGGCTATATGCCGTTTCCAAGTATTAGGGTAGCCGAAAAGAAAATTATTATTTGATTTTTGATTTCGGATATAATATTGGGCGAAATCACAAATCCGAAATCCGAAATCACAAATCCGAAATCAAAATGGGTCCATTAGACAAATACATTTTAAAAGATGACGCTTTGGAAGCCACCAAAAATGGTTTTCAGTTAAAATTTCAGTCGCATTGGTATCGTGCCTTGCCGCTTTCGTGCATGGATTTTAACCTAAAAATTAACGGGAAAGAAATTGATAAAAATACCTTTAAAATCAAAGCCAATGGCAATGAATATCGGTACGATGAATTGCCCGAACTGGACAAAGAATGGCTATTTGTTCTTGACCGTGGCATATTGGAAGTAGAACAACCTCTTGAAAAAGGAAAAGAGTATGAGGTAGAGTTTAAATATGACCTATACATTCCCTATATTTTGGCAGGTTCACAAGCGGTGCCTTTGTTGGCGAGTAGTGTGGCGTATAAAAATCTAATCTGTCAATAATTATGTCAAATATAAAATTAGCTACATCGCTTTTTTCTTATGCCTATGAATGGAATTCGGGCAAGTATACATTAGAAGATGTCATTGCGGAAACTCGTAAAAGAGGCTTAGGGACAGGCTTGGAAATAATTGGTTTTCAGAGCCTTAGAGGTTTTCCATATATTTCTAATGAAACCGAAAAAGAAGTAAAAAACTTATTGGATAAATACGAATTTGAGCCAGTAGCCTTAGATGCCAACATTGATGTAGGTATCAAAAGACACCAAAAAATGACTACTGACGAAACCGTTGAATACATCAAACCGCAGATTTTGGCAGCTCAAAAATTAGGATTTCCGATACTCCGAGTTCAAACCACTGCCCCTGCGGAGGTTTACCAAAAATTAGTCCCTTTTGCCGAAAAAGCCAATGTGATTATGGGTGTTGAATTGCATACGCCTTATAGTGTAGACCACCCTTCGGTCATAAAAATGCTCGAAATGTTCAAAGAAATTGATACGCACGTATTGGGTTTTGTGCCTGATATGGGTACTTGTATGAGAGCCATTCCTGATGCACTTTTAACCAGTTTTAAAGCATCGGGCGTAACTGATGAAATGATTGAAGCAACCAAAGAAATTTGGCATAAGGACATTTCTACCCCACAAAAATTTGGTGAATTAGCTGAAAAAGTAGGAGTAATGGGTGCTACACCACCACAAATCGGTAGGCTGAATATGGCATTTAGCATGAACGGTAGGCAGCCCATAGAAAGTTGGAAGGAAATAATGCCTTATGTAGTGCATATTCACGGTAAATTCTACGGTTTTGATGAAAACGGCGACGAACCTTCGATTGATTATGAAAAAATATTTAAGGTTTTCAACGAGGGCGGTTACAATGGTTATATTTCGAGCGAGTACGAAGGCTCGGCATTTACTGATGAATTTGACGCTTTTGATATGGTGGAAATGCAGCATATATTGTTTAAGAAGATTTTGAAAGATTTAACATGAATACAGACATATTGATAATCGGCAGTGGTCCAGTTGGGGCAACTTATGCACGATTAATTTCCGAATCAAAACCCGATGCTAAAATCTTAATGATTGATGCTGGACCAAAGATTTCGGATAAAATTGGTCAGCATACAAAAAACATTTCCGACCAAAAGGCAATGGAAAAGGCACAGATTCTTTCGCAAGGACCAAAGAAAACACCTTACCCGATGATTTCTGTGGCAGAACGGGCAATGGCTGTTCAACGTGGCGAACTAAGTGCTGATGTACTGGCAAGGGCAGGAACGCATTTGGTTTTAGACCAAATAGAAGACATTAAAAACAATGAAATGCCTTCTATTTCCATGTCCACAAACATTGGCGGTATGGGGGTTCATTGGACTTGTGCCTGCCCAACGCCAGGTAATGGCGAGCGAATTCCGATTATTCCGACACATGAAATGGACGAATCTCTTGCCAAAGCACGAGAGATACTAAACGTAACGCAAGAGGCATTTCCGAGTTCGCCCGAAAGTGTAACGATTTTGAATATTCTCAATCAAACATTGGGTACAAACCACTCACCAAATCGTCAGGCACAGCCCATGCCCTTGGCTTGTAAAACTGACGAAGTGGGCAATCGCTATTGGACAGCCACTGATGTTATTTTGGGAGTAACAATGGATAATCCAAATTTTGAAATCCGTTCAGATACCATTTGTCGTAAACTTAATCATGAAAATGGTAAAGTAATAGGGGCGGAAATCGAAAATATTGTTTCGGGTGAAAAAGAAACTATCAATGCAAAAATCGTAATTGTAGCTGCCGACCCATTACGTACACCACAGCTACTGTGGGCATCAAATATTCGTCCAAAAGCGTTAGGTCATTACCTTAATGAACACCCATTTGTTTTTACGTTTGTAGAATTGGATAAAGATTTGGTAAAAAATTATTCTCAAAATCGAAAAGTCGAGTGCGACCCCAGCCAAATCGAAAATCGAAAATCGAAAGACCCAACCATTGGCGTTTTCTTGGTACCATTCGATGCACCCAATCATCCATTTCACGGGCAAGTCATGCACATGGATTTCTCACCGATGAAAACAACTGTCAGTGATGATTCAAAACACATAGTTGGTTTGGGCTGGGGGTGTTTGAAAGAATCAAACTTTGAGGATTGTATTGTTTTTTCTGAATCAGAAAAAGATTACCTTGGTATGCCAAAAATGAATTTTAAATTTCATTATACCGAAAACGACCTTGCCACAATTGAAGCTGCCAGAGTATTTCAAACAAAAGTAGTAAGGCTGTTTGGAAAAGAAATAAAAGATGGTAGTCAAACAGTCATGCCTGCGGGAACGTCCCTACATTACGAAGGCACAACTCGGATGGGCATAGAAAACGATGGAGAATCGGTTTGTAATACTCACTCCCAAGTTTGGGGTTTTGAAAACTTATTTGTGGGTGGAAATGGCGTTATCCCCATAGCCACAGCATCTAATCCAACGCTTACGAGTGTAGCTTTGGCGGTGCGTTCTTGTGAAAAAATTATAGAATTATTAAGGTAATTTTGAGTACCATGTCGAAAATTGATAAAATACCTACTTTTAACCCTTATGAGTTAAAATTAAACCTGTATCAGGATATTATTGACCATTCTTCCACTTTTTTTACGAATACACATCATCTTTTTCATATTAATCGTATAGAAGATTATATGAAAATTGTCCATTTCCCTAAACCATCTGACTTGCTTCCTCATAGATTGACAGTTTTTAGTTTATTTTTTTTGACCAAAGGGTCAAGTCGAAGAAGTAAAGGGTTAGATTCCTTTGATTTTGATGAAAATACCTTCTTTTTCGTACCCGCTCATCAAATAACAACGCACGAATTTATTAGCAAAGATGTAGCGGGTTTTTATTGCCATTTTAATCTTGAAATACTCACTACACACATTAATGAAAAAGATTTAATCAATGAATTTTCTTTTTTAGATTTCAATACTTCCCCTTTGGTTTCCATTAACGAAGAAGCAAAAACTCATATCACGCCACTACTCGAACGCCTTTTGGCGGAGTACAAGGCAGGAGAAAATGGTCGGAATGATATACTGAGAATTTACCTGCTGGCTCTTTTTACTGAGTTAAAACCTTTCGTAGAAAACAAAGTTGTCAGCTCATCAAATTCCGCTTCTCAAATTACATTACAGTATAAAAAAGCACTTTCGCAAAATATTTATTCAAAAAATAAAATAACTGATTATGCCGAATTACTCTATATTTCGCCGAATCATTTGAATAAATGCGTAAAAAAAACGATAGGAAAATCGGCACATGATTTACTCAACGAAATGCTTTTACTTGAAGCAAAGGTTTTGTTGAAACAAACCAATCTGAACATAACAGAAATAGCTCATAAAATTGGTAAAAACGAAACAAGTGACTTTGCCAGGTTTTTTAAAACTCAAACGGGTATGCGACCAAGCGAGTATCGAGAGTTATCGTAATTTTACATTAATTTATGTTTTTAGTAGATAAATTAATCGTGATTGATTTTGAATAGTATTAGCTTTAAAATGATTCTTAAAAAATATTAATCTATTGTATTTTTGTTTATTAATTAATTGAATAATAAAACATAATAGTATGGCAAAAAATCCACATTATTTATCACAAATGGCTCACGTGGAGCTACTGAGTACAAACCTTGAAGAAACAGCCCGTTTTTATACAGAAATAGTTGGAATGGATGAAACCGCCAGAGACGAAAACTCATCTTATTTAAGAGCATGGGGAGATTATTTTCTTTACACTTTGAAGATTACGCAATCTGATAAAAAAGGCTTAGGAACAATCGGATGGCGGGCTGATAGTGAGGAAGCCTTGACGGATTGTGTTCAATTTTTAGAAAGCACTGGCAACGGAATTGGTTGGGTTGAAGCCGACAAAGGCAGAGGAAAAGCATACCGTTTCAAAACCACCGAAGGCATCACTCACGAAGTCTTTTGGGATGTAAAATGGCTACGAGAAACGGGCGAAAAAGGAAGCAAATTTGCAGACCGTTATGCCAGTAATCGTAGGAAAGGAGCTTGCCCACGCCGTTTTGACCATGTTACGTACTTAGTAGCCAAAGGTAGTTATGCTTTTGGTGAAAAGCCTTTTTGGCAAGGAATGGGCTTGAAAAACCCTGATGAGATTCGCTTAGAAGACCATATTCCTGCCATCGGTGGACTTTGGACAATCGGGAATCTTTCGCACGATATTGCCGTGTTCTCAGACCCAAATCTTCCCGAAGGACAAGGCATTTTGAATCATATATGTTACAACGTAGATAGTCGTGAGGAGGTACTTTTAGCCTTAGATTGGTTCGTCGAAAATGGATACACAAGTGTATGGGGAGCTCCAACTCGACACAAAGCGGATGAAGGTTTTTTCTTTTACATAATGGAACCTCACACGGGGATTTTATTAGAAATTTATGCCTGTGCAAGACTAATTTTCGCCCCAGACCACGGTCCAGACATTCATTATTTAAAAGACAATCCAAACGATGCTTGGGGACTTACAAATCCTTTTGCGGAGGCTGCAAAAAGTGGCAAAGTAGGGGGAATTGTTAAACCTGTGGATATCTAGTTTATTGGTTACTGATTTATCGGTTTATTGGTAACTGGTTTATTAGTTATCAATAAATTGAAAAATTCATTTAGCAGTAATCATACAACAAATAAACCAGTTACCAATAAACCAATTTACCAATAAACCAGTAACCAATAAACTAATCACAAATTACAAGATGAATTTTACAGATTTAGAGGTTTATAAAGAGTGTCGTCAATTACGAATTGGAATATCATTGATAGTAAAAACAAACTTTCCATCAGATGAAAAATATAAGTTATCAGACCAGATTTTAAGATGTTCAAGAAGTATAACAGCAAATATTGCAGAAGGTCATGGACGCTATTATTTCAAAGAAAATATACAATTTTGTAGAGTTTCGAGAGGGTCATTATCTGAAACATTAGAACATTTAATTACAGCTTATGACGAAAAATATATTTCGGAGGAAATTTTAGTAGAATATAAAGCAAAGTTAGATACTTGTGGTCGGTTGTTAAATGGCTACATTAATTTTCTTAAAAAACAACAAAAACCAAAGGATGAAGATGGTTGAGTGGTTATTGGTAGAGTGGTTTATTGGTTATTGGTTTATATAGAAAATGGATATAAGAAACAGTAAAATAGTTGCCTTTAATTTTCCAATAAACTAATAAACTACTCAACCAATAAACCAATAAACCAATAAACTAATAAACCAATAAACCAAAATCAATATGTGGCATTACTTTCCTAATCAATATATGCCGTCTTATCAAGTGAACCGTGCTTTGACACAGGCTCACTACGGTGGCGGAGAATTTGCTGAAATATTAGAAGTAGCAAGTCAGATTACACCTGGCAACAATGAAACTTTTCATCAGGCTTGGGCAAAAATGGGCGATAAAGTCTATGATTTAGCGGAAGACTTTGCTAAAAATGGCAATGACGTTTCCGCTCGTAGAACTTATTTACGGGCTTTCAATTATCTCCGTACTTCCGAATTTTTCTTAGTACCCAGTGATAATCGCAAATTGCCTTCATATCTGAAAGCCCGTGATTCTTTCATCAAAGCCATTCATCGTTTTGAGCATAAACCTTTGCAAGTGGAAGTTCCTTTTGAAGGGACAACTTTATCAGGGTATTTGTTTGCCCCCGTTGGTATAAAAAAACCTCCCGTTATGATAATGTTTGGTGGCTTGGATAGTTTGGCGGAGGAGCTTTATTTTGGCATTTCTCAACATCTTAATGAACGAGGAATCGCTTTATTGGCAGTTGATGGTCCAGGGCAAGGGGCATCTTTACGCTTAAAACACATTCTCACACGCTTTGATTTTGAAGTGGCAGGAACGGCAGTATTAGATTGGGTAATAGAAAATCTGAAAGAAAATGTGGATGTTACACGTATAGGAATCGGGGCGGTTTCAATGGGAGGATATATGGCAGCTCGTTGTGCGGCTTTTGAACCAAGATTCAAGGTCTGTATGATATTTGGGGCGGTTTGGTCGTATTATGACATTTGGAAAAACCGTCCAAATAATCATCCTTTGGCAGAAATTGTGAAACATATCGTGGGTGCTGAAACAATGGAAGATGCACGTGAAAGGTTGAAAAAATTTACCTTAGATGGTGTTGCAGAAAAAATTACAATGCCTACCTACGTATTACACGGGGGCGATGACCGACAAAATTTTGTAGAAAATGCTCACAAAATGCGAGATGCTTTAACCTGCAAAAATGTGGTTGAAATCGTACCAGAAGGAGAAAGCGGTTCGGCTCATTGTTGTATTGATGATTTTACGAAGACTTTTAATATGTACGATTGGATTGCAAAGGAGATAAAGAAATAAACAAATATTGATATGAAAAAAATCTTGATTGTTGGCGGTGGTTTGGGCGGTCAATCCGTTGCAATAGCCCTGAGAAAGATAAATATTGAGGCTGAAATTGTTGAAATAAACACGTCATTTAATGTTTATGGTGTAGGTATAATTCAGCAAGCCAATGCTTTACGGGCTTTGGATACTATTGGCGTTGGACAAGAAGCCATCCGTAGAGGGTCGCCTTACGGTCAGGTAAAAATGTGTCTTCCGCATGGGCATCAAATTGGTTTAGCTGGTCCGCCTCCATCCGAAAAATACCCAAGTCATAATGGAATTTCTCGTAAACTTCTCCACGATATTTTGTTTGAAGAAGCCAATAAATTAGGCGTAATCTATCGAATGGGCTTAACTGTGGCAACATTAGACCAAAAATCCGATGGTGTTCAAGTTACTTTTATAGACGGTTCAGAAGGTTTTTATGATATCGTAGTTGCTGCCGATGGGATTAATTCCAAAGTTAGAAATATGGTTTTTGGCGAATCTAAACCCCGTTATGTTGGGCTTTCTGTTTGGCGTTATCCATTCAAAAGACACGAAGATTTGGACACAGGATATATGTATTTTGGCAAAAAAAGCAAGGTTGGATTCATTCCAATGACCGCCGACACCATGTATATGTTTGTGGTAACGGCAGAAGGCGAAGACAACCCAATCATTCCCGAAAATGAGCTTGTTTCAAGACTAAAATCATGTTTAAAAGAATATCCAGTTAAAATTGCTCAGGATGCGATGGAGCAAGTTACGGATGCAAAATTGGTTAATTATCGCCCACTCGAAGCCCTGCGATTGCATGCCCCGTGGCATAAAGGAAGAGTGGTAGTTTTAGGAGATGCAGCTCACGCCACCATTCCACAATTAGGTTCTGGGGCGGCTTTGGCAATTGAAGATGCTGTGGTTTTGGCAGAAGAAATCCAAAAAGGAGGAGACGTTTCTGATATTTTTGATGCCTACATGAAACGCCGATTTGACCGTTGTATGATGGTCGTAAATGCCTCTGAGACATTAGGCGAGTGGGAATTAATGGAATTTCAAGGAAAATCATTACCCGAAGGTGCAAATGCTGGGGCATTAATGGGAAGAACAATTGGAGCTTTGGCAGCACCGATTTGATACAAATGAGGAGTTGTTAAGTTTTAAGTCTGTAAGTTGTTAAGTCGAAAAAGCTCATAAAATATTGATTACCATATACTTACATGGATGAATAATAACTAATTCCCGATAACCAATCAACCAATTTCCAATCAACCAATTAACCATTCCATGAAATTAGTAACTTTTAAAAATAAAAAAGGCGAAAGCCGCACAGGTTGGCTTCAAGGCGAAGGCGTGGTCGATATGAATTTGGCAAGTTCAGAATTACCAACTGATATGCTCTCTTTCATTGATAATCACGAAGCATATTTTGTGATAATCAAATCATTAGGAGAAGTAAAACCTCATTATCAATTAGCTGATATTCAATTGCTTGCCCCTTTGCCGAACCCAAGAAGTTTTAGAGATTTTATTGGTTTTGAACAGCATATGCTCAATGCTTCAAAATCTTTTGGACATACTGTCGGACCCATTTGGTACGAAATGCCCATTCATTATTTTACCAATCATCAAGCCATTTATGGACCTGATGATGAAATAAAACGTCCTGAAAAAGAAACAAAACTTGATATTGAACTCGAATTGGGCGTCGTTATAGGTAAAAAAGGGAAAGATATTAAAGCTGAAAATGCGGAAGATTATATTTTTGGTTATACCGTTTTTAATGATTGGACTGCAAGAGCAACTCAAAAAGTTGAAATGGGCGGACCACCCTTGGGACCACACAAAGGCAAAGATTTTGCCAATGCTATCGGACCTTGTATTGTGACAAAAGATGAAATGGAACAATATAAATGTACGATTTCAAAAGAAAATTTTCCCTCACAGCTTCGTTTTCCAGAAGATAAATCCGAAAGATTTGACGTAAAAATGACTGCCAAAATTAACGGAGAAGTCATTTGTGAAGGTAATTACAATACGGTCTATTGGGCTTTTCCAGAACAAATTGAACGGGCTTCTGAAAATAATGTAACGCTTTACCCAGGGGACATGCTTGGTTCTGGAACAGTAGGCTGGGGTAGTTTAATTGAAAATAATTTTTCCGTTCATCGTCCACTTGAACCTGGGGATGTGGTTGAGTTGGAAATTGAAGGGATTGGGGTTTTGAGAAATAGGGTAATATAAAAAAATTTACAGAACGTTGTGAAGGTTCAAAACCTTCACAACGTTAGAAAAATAAAAACAATGAAAATAATAGATATTTCCGTAACAATTTCTGAGGAAATCAAAGAACCAATGTCCACCAAAATTGAGTATGAAGGACATAAAGACGGTGCAAAAAAAATAGGCGCAATGCTTTTTGGTGGCATGACTGACTGTTTTGTGAATGACAACGGTCCCGCTGGTGAAGTTCTGACCGTCACTTCACATTGCGGAACCCACGTGGACGCACCCTATCATTATTACCCGACCTGCGAGGGAAAACCATCCAGAACTATCGACGAAATGCCATTGGATTGGTTTTTCCATGATGGTGTTGTGCTTGATTTTACCGACAAACCAGATGGCTATATGTTTGAACCAGAGGATCTTATCGAAAAGTTAGCGGCAATAAATTATACCCTAAAACCATTTGATATTGTACTAATTCGTTGCGATGCAGACAAACGTTTGCACGACCCAGACTTCGTAAAAATTCATGTTGGAGCTTCTGCAAAAGCTACGCATTGGCTCATTGACCAAGGGGTGAAAGTGATGGGAACTGACGGTTGGGGATGGGACATTCCTTTGCACATTCAAGCGGCAGATTATAAGGCAAACCCACGTCCAGGTGTGATTTGGCAAGCACATTATGTAGGCATAGAAAAGGAATATTGCCAAATCGAAAAATTGGCAAATCTTGACCAATTACCTCCCTTTGGCTTCAAGGTGGCTTGTTTTCCAGCAAAAATTAAAAACGCAAGTGCGGGATGGACTCGGGCGGTGGCAATTATTGAGTAATTTAAAAGGGGGTGTTAGATTTATTCTAATACCCTTTTTAATTGTTAGAAAAATCGCTCCTAATTTTCAGAAAATATTTTTCAATTCACGTTAATTTCTTTTTTAAAAATACCTACAATTCTCCTTCTTTCGTTAATTTCCAATTATTTTCAAATTGACCCATTTTTGTTATCTAATTTTATTAAATCAAATTTTTGATTTAAGTCATAATTTCTAAATATCCCCTATATTCTTCTGTTTATTCATCAAATCAACAAATATTCTTTTGTATTTTTTGAAAGTGCCATTTTTTAAGGAAAATAAAGCATGGTACTTTTGAATTTTTATTTAGCATAATCGAACCATATTTTGAATTATAAGGCTACCTTAGAATAACTTTGTTTATTAATAATATTACTGAGAACAATACAATTTTTTGCTTAACCATTTTTTATTTTTTAAATATTTTCAAATCAAAAACAATGAAGAAAATTATTTACTCATTTCTCTTCGTACCATTACTTCTCATAGGATTTAATTCTATTGGGCAAGGTACAAACGGCAGAATTTCTGGCAAAATTACAATTGCTGGAGGAGCTGCACCCCCAGGAGCAACTGTTCAAATCGTGAACAATTCGACTGGTTTCAAAACAGGACGGTCAGCCAATAGCGATGGATATTAAGACCTTCGTGAATTGCCTTTGGGAGGTCCTTATACTTTAACAGTTTCATTTGTAGGTTTTCAAGCCTCAAAGCGTTCTGAAATTACATTGGATCTTGGAGACCATGTAAAAGCGGACTTTCAGTTAAAAGAAGGTACTGAATTAGAAGCCGTTGTGGTAACATCTAACTCTCTAACTTCACGGACAGACAGGTTAGGTAGTGCTTTTGCCATTACAGGGAAAACTATTGCTAACATTCCAACGCCTTCTCGTAATTTTGAGCAATTGGCATTTTTGGCTGGTTCTGCTTACGTTCCAGATGTAGGTCAAAGAAATTTAGGTGGTTTTACCATGGCTGGCGGTAAAGGTGGTAACGTTGGTTATACAGTTGATGGGGCAAATAGCCGTAGAAATGTATTTGGTTCAACCTTAGATGGAGCTGCTTTCACTATTTCACAAGAAGCAATTCGTGAATTTGAAGTTGAAACCAATGCCTACAGTGTGAAAAATGGTCGTAATAGTGGTGGCGTAATTAAAGCTGTTACTAAATCAGGTACAAACAAAATGGAAGGTGGAGCTTGGTATTACACAGGGGGTGCTTCATTATCACAATCTTTGAGTCCAACAGGAGCAGCTTTATCGTCTGTTCCTGCACAAGCTCAATATGGTGTTAAGTTAAGCGGTCCAATAATCAAGGATAAATTATTCTATTTTGCAGTTTATGACAGTTATAAAACTTCACCTTTGACTGACCCAAGAACTCAATTTTTTATTGACTATGGTAATTCAAGTTTTACAAGTGCTACAGATGCTAATAATTTTTATGGTTACAAAGAATCAGATGCACTTGCTGTTTTGGCTGCAGCCAAGAAAAAAGGCTATGATGTTGGAGAAACTGGTAATTTAGTAAAAGATGCAACAACAAGTAATATTTTTGCTAAATTAGACTGGAATATTAATAGTAAAAATACGGCTTCATTACGTTATAACTACCTTTCTTATAATTTGACCAATAAAGGTATTTCTGGAAACACTTTGAGTTTGAACAGTCTTTTACCATTTTCGGGTGTGAGAGTTAACGGTACTAATTCTTCAAATTATCCTTTTGTAAATTTAGACCACAAAATTATTGTAGATTTAAGAACGCAAGTTTCAGATAAGATTTTGAATAAAATGGTCTTCCAATTCAATACTTCAGACCGTTTGAATAATCCAAAAGATAATACCCAAGAGCCACGTGTATATGTAGGCGTTCCCGCTGCAGACGGTTTGCAAGGTGGAACGGTTGCCTTTGGACAATTGACTTGGATTCCTGAAAAAGTAACCAGTACATCATACCAATTTATTGACGATTTAACAATTAATACTGGTGGCGTTACTTGGACAGTTGGTACAAACAACCAGTTTTATACGCAACAAGAGCGTTTAGCACACTGGACTGCTCCTGTGGTTATGTATGCAAACATTGATGATTTGAACAATGACAAACCATCATTTTACCGTCAGTTAGTGTCTGAAAAATTAAATTTGAAAGGTACTCAAGACTGGAATTTATTAGAATTAGGTGCTTATGCTGAGGCTGCATTTAAAGTAGGTGAAAATGTTGATATTGAAGCGGGTATTCGTTGGGATGGCTGGATTCAAGGTGGACAAGTTCCAAGTCAAAACGCAACTTTATTGAATTCGGGCTTGAAATTGAATGGTAAAGTATTGGATAATTCTTCTCAATTAAGTTCTTTAAACAACTGGCAACCACGTTTTAATGCTACTTGGGATATTAATGGCGAGAAAAAAAATATCTTGAAATTTGGTTTTGGATTATTTACATCACCAATCACAACACAGCCAATTACGCAAACGATGTATAATGATGGTGTTTCGACCCAACAAATCAATTATACAAACACTGCGGATATTTTGAAAAACGTAGGAGCAGGAACTTTTGCAGATCCAGCAACTTGGTTATCAGCAAGAATTAATCCAACAGGTGAAAAAATTCCTGCGGGAAGTTCAAACGTAATTATGCTTGACCCAAAATTCAAAATGCCAACAACAATGCGTTTCAATGCAAGTTATACTCATTTTTTCAGCGACCGCTTGAAGGCTACGGTTACGGGTTTTTATAATGTTGGATACAACGATAATTATTGGATAAATGCAAACCGCAGAATTGTAGGAACAAACCCTGTAGATGGAAGAGATGTAATGGGGGTTGCGAATACAGCAGTTAAAGATGTTATTGTTTTCACAAATGCTGACTGGACATCAGAATATTTAGCGGCTCAGTTAGATATACAGGCTCGTATAGGTAAAGACGGTATGTTGAGTTTTTCTTACACAAAAGCGACGGGTTCGGGTGTAACTGTTTATCATGCTGGAGGTGTTTTTGATGATGCCGAATACGTTGGAGCAAACTATACAGACCGTTTCAAAACGCATTTCAATAACTCAAATCAAAATGGAGTAGGTGATAAAGTTGTATTGATTTTTGCAACACCACAAATCAAAGGTTTCAATGTTGGTTTCAGTTTCATTGCGGCTCAACAAAGACGTTTCTCAATCGTATCAGGCGGGAATCCAAACTCGGCAACGGATAGAGATTTGGCATATATCCCTGGTCAGAATGAATTGAGTGCAGCTGATAAGGCAGTTTTATCTAATGTTGCACAAGAAGTTAAAGACGTTTTGAAATCAAGTGAAGGACAAATCTCAGGGGTTTATCAAGGTGTATATCCTTGGATGTATCAAACAAGTGCGAGTCTATCAAAAAGATTTTCAGTTGGTAAATATGGGGTAACAGTAAGAACAGATATTTTCAATATCTTGAACGTATTTAGTAGTTCAGCGGGTTATTACAAGTCGTTAAACTCTCTTCAAGATGATTATTATGGACGTTTCATCACTTTGTATAATTATAATGCTCCGAAAGCAGCAACTCCAACAACTGCCGCTGTCCCAGCAAATTATTCAGCTAATGCCAATCAAGGAACTTACATTCGTGGAGGAAACCCTTACAGTATTCAATTAGGTTTGAAATTAGATTTTTAGAAAATGGTTAAATGAGTAGATAGAAAACACACCGATACGAAATTAGGTTTATGATTTACAGAGTTAAGTAAATCATAAATCTAAGCTCGTAATCAATATTTTTGTAAATCAATGCTTAACTTAGTTGCCCAAACTATTTTAAGAAATTAGCAATGAATCAAACCAACAGCGTTTTTGTTATCACCATAGCCATTATTCTTACAGGATTCCTACTAAAAAAATATAACCTTATTTCTGAGAAAGAAGGAAAGACTATTTCAAAGTTCTTAATGCACACCACTTTTCCTGCCTTGATGATAATCTCAATGGCAAGAGTTAAGTTAGAAACATCCCTGATATTAATTCCAATTTTTGCCCTTGTAGTAGGATTAAGTATGTTATTGATTGCCTGGATTTGGTTTTCAAATTACGAAAAAGCACTGCGAGGAGTTCTAACAATGGGCGTAGGCGGATTTAATAGCGGTTTATTTGGATTCCCAATCATTGAAGGTCTTTTCGGGAAACAAGCAATGGTTTATGCCATTATGTTTGACATTGGTAATACTTTCATCGTTTTTGGAGCAATTTATTCTATTGGTACTTACTTTTCCACTAAGAAAAAATCAGAAACTGGCATTAAGCCAATCATAAAAAAAGTATTCAGTTTGCCCCCCGTTTTGGGAATTCTTTTAGGACTAATTATTAATTTCACTAACATACCTCTTCCAAAAATATTTTTTGATTTTTAGAAGTTTTAGCCATCGGAAACAAACCATTAGTGTTATTATTAATGGGAATTTATTTAAGTTTTGAATTAGATAAAAAACTCATGATTGCCATTTCAAAAGTAATCATAATCAGGCTCTCAGTAGGAATCATTGTGGTTTTGGGCA
This sequence comes from Cytophagales bacterium, assembly GCA_013298125.1. Classification (GTDB taxonomy): domain Bacteria; phylum Bacteroidota; class Bacteroidia; order Cytophagales; family Spirosomataceae; genus Arcicella. The sequence goes on from JAAFJP010000002.1 coordinate 46,555, forward strand.
TATATTATTTAGTAAATAACGAGTATTCCTTGATGAAAAATGTGCTAATGCTTTGTGCTTTGATGCCCATCGGATTAACTATTTTGCCTTTTTCTGACGAATTGGGCTATGATTCCAGAATTGCAGGCACAATGTTAAATATTTCATTATTAATAAGTTTCGGGTTGATGTGGGGATTAGTTTGGGTATTGAAGGTTTGAAAAAAATGTAGGGGCGTATCGCATACGCCCTTTTTCTACCGATTTGGGCGTATGCGATACGCCCCTACAAAATCATCATTCATCATTAAATAAATGACTACTGAACTCAAAAATTTTGGATTATACGGAAAAGAGTCTTCAACCATTTTGCCTGATTTTCTAAATTTGGTATCAATTGATTCAAGTTGCAGGAAGCATAATTGGGAAATAAAACCTCATTTCCACAGTAAATTATACCAATTCTTTTTCATCGAATCAGGCTCTGGTACTTGTATTTTTAATGAAAAGTCAAGGAAATTTTCTGGAATGAATATCATCATTATTCCTGAAAATAACCTGCATGGATTTGAATTTAACGAAGATATTAAAGGATATACTTTGTCGGTTTCATCACAAATAATGGAAAAATTGACAAAAAATGACAGTGATATTCTCTTTGAATTTAGTAAAATGAGACTCTTGAAATTGAATGATAATTTTGAAGAATTTAATGATGCAATGGATTCTATCAGAAGAATGTTGAAAGAGCTTTCTTTAAATGAAGCAAAAACATCACAGTTTTTAGAAACACTTTTATATTTATTATTGATAAAAATATTTAGAATTAAAATTGATTTTGAAAATGACTTTATTGTATCCACTCGTGAGTTGGTTTATTACAAAGAATTTATCAAAAATATCAAAACTATTATTCCAACGAATCGAAGTATTGAAGATTTTACCAAAGATTTAGGCATTAGTAAAACACATTTGAATCGGGTTTGCCAGACCATTGCAGGCGACTCAACCAAGCAAGTTATTAGTAAATACTTGACCAATGAAGCAATGATACTTTTAGCTCATTCAGATTTAACCATTTCTGAAATTGCACACCAGTTGGAATTTAAAGATGTGAGCTATTTTTGCCGATTTTTCAAAAATCAAGCAAATGTTTCTCCTGCCAAATATCGAATTGATAATATAAATTTAGAAAATGCCAAAAATACTGTTGCACTTAACTACTAATCATTTACAAATATGACTTATCAAGTATTACAAAATCGCTTCAAAGACCTGATTGACAATCATCCGATGAGTCCCTATCAGATAATTATTGTAGCCATTTGCTTTATTCTCAACATGAATGATGGCATTGATGTACTCATCGTTTCATTTTCAGGTTCAGATATTATCAAAGAATGGTCACTTTCAAAAGCACAAATGGGCTATGTTTTCAGTTCTGGATTGTTTGGAATGACATTGGGTTGTTTTTTGATTGCACCGTTGGGCGATAAAATTGGTCGAAGAAAAGTATTTATTGCCTCCTTAATTTTGATTTCAAGTGGAATGTTGTTGGTGGGCGTTTGTACTTCTTATCTTCAATTATTAACATTTCGATTCGTCACAGGGCTTGGTATCGGAGGTATTTTACCCACGATGGCAGCCACGGCTTCTGAGTTTTCTAATAACAAACGTAGAGATCTTAATGTAGGGTTAGTGCAGGCAGGATGGCCCGTTGGTGCAATTTTGACAGGCTTTTTTTGTGCTTATGCAATTCCACAATTTGGCTGGCGTTTTGCCTTTCTATTTGCAGGTTTTATTTCGCTTTTGATGTTGATTTTGGTGGTAGTATATATGACAAATTCCATTGAATTTTTAAGTAAAAAACAACCCGCCAATGCCCTAAATCAGATAAATAGCTTATTGTCTAAAATGGGACACGATGGTATTGAAGCACTCCCAAAATCAGAAGAAAACAAAAGCGAAGCACCCTTAAATGCTTTATTTTCAAAAGAATACAAAAACTCAACCTTCAAATTGTGGATTGCCGTTTTCTTCGGATTCCTCACCTTATACACCCTCATGAGTTGGGTGCCAAACATTGCGAAAGAAGCTGGTTTACCTTTTGAAATGGCAACTTATGTAGGAATTGCCTTAAACTTAGGTGCTGTCATTGGAACGACTTCATTGGGAATTATTGCCAGTAAATTTGGCTTAAAAAAAGTGGTTGTTTCTTTTATGATTTGTGCTTTTGGAATTATGTTGATTTATGGAAATATTTCACTTTCGACATCAATTATTTTCCTCTTAATTTTTTTAATTGGAATATTTGTACAAGGTGGTTTTAATGGTATGTATCCAATCCTTGCCAGAGTTTATCCAACTGAAATTCGCACAACTGGAATGGGGCTTGCAGTAGGAGTGGGGCGTTTTGGAGCAATTTTAGGACCTACTTTATTCGGTTATTTATTCGATAATGGATTAAGTATTTCCAATCTTTTTACCTTATTTTCTCTACCACTTTTAGTTACAGGACTATGTGTGTGGAGTTTGAAATCAAAAAATTTAAAATGAAATCAGCATATTTAATTGAACCTAAAAATATTCGCATCAAGGAAGTAGAAATCCCAGAACCAAAGTTTGGAGAAGTAAGGGTAAAAATCTCTAAAATTGGCGTTTGTGGTTCGGATGTTCACATTTATTTGGGTCATAGATTATTAGAAAAACCTATCATCATCGGGCATGAAGGATTTGGTATTATTGATAAAATCGGCGAAGGTGTTGAAAATAGAAATTTAGGTGAAAGAGTAGTCATTGAACCCAATATTCCTTGTAGAAATTGTAAATATTGTCTGAGTGGCAGAGGAACAATTTGTTCTAATAAAAAAGTATTGGGCGTTAATCAGGCAGGCTGTTTTGCAGAATTTATTGTTGTTCCTGCTGATTTTGCATGGTCAGTCCCTAATGAAATTTCAGATGAAAATGCCGTTACTATCGAGCCAATGGCGGTTGCTTATCACTCTCTATTTTCTTCAAATGCAAAACCTGGGGACACTATTGCAGTGATTGGTTTAGGAGCAATAGGCTTGCTTTTAGCTCATCTTGCGATTGCACTGGGCTATAAAGTTTTGGTTACAGAAATTAACGAATCTAAATTGAAATTAGCCACTCAAATTGGCGGAATTCCAGCAAGTCCTACGGGAAATGAAGAAGAGCAAATTCTGCAATTATCAAAAATTTGGGAAGAAAATGATGTTGTGGCAGTCTTTGAATGTGCAGGTTCAGCCTTCACCGCTTCGTTAGTAACTGCCTCAGCACCAAGAGGTTCAGAGATAGTATTGGTTGGACTGTCTGAAAAATTAGCTACTTTCAGACCTTTAAAAATTGCTCGTGAAGGAATAACCATTGTACCCTCAATTATATACGATCACCCTTTTGATTTTAAGAGAGTTTTGCAATTAATACAGTCAAAAGTAATTAATCCGAGTTTTATTATTTCTCGAGAAATGCCTTTGGAAGATTTGCAAAATGCCCTTGAAATAGCTGCAAAAGGGGATGATTCAAAAATTATCATCAATGTTTAAGCACTCAATTGCCTCTGTTTCACTTTCTGGAACACTCAAAGAAAAAATGTTTGCCGTTGCCAAAGCGGGTTATGAAGGATTTGAATTATTTGAAAATGATTTAACATCATCTGATATTTCACCCAAAGAACTCAATAAAATGGCTTGTGATTTAGGGATTGAAATCGTAGCTTTACAGCCCTTTCGAGACTATGAAGCTATGCCAGAACCCTTTAAATCAAGGAGTTTAGAAAGGGCAAAACACAAGTTTGAGTTGATGCACTATTTGGGAACAAAGAAACTTTTTATATGTAGTAATACGTCTCCACATACGATAAATAATCTTAATAAAGCTGCCGAAGACCTTTTTGATATGGCAGAACTTGCCAAAATTCATGGTTTTGAAATTGGTTATGAAGCCCTTTCGTGGGGGCAACACGTAAAGTATTATCAGCAATCTATTGAAATTGTTCGTCGTGCCAACCATCCAAATTTGGGAAATATTCTTGATAATTTCCACATCTCTGCATTGAATTCAAAATTTGATGAAATTTATAATATTCCTTCCCAAAAAATCACAATTATTCAAGTTGCTGATGCCCTAAAATTCGATATGGGAGCAATGTATTTGGGACGACATCATCGTTCGTTTCCTGGACAAGGTTCATTTCCAGTGGTTGAGTTTTTAGAATCAGTACGTGCAACTGGATATGAGGGTTATCTTTCTCACGAAGTTTTTAGTGATGAATTCCGTTCTTCACAAATCGACCCCGTTTCCCTCGATGGCAAGCGGTCTTTGATTTGGTTGGAGGGCATCACAAATCCCATTCATAAAGAAAGTAAAATAGATATTTCTTCCATTGAATTTATTGAATTTTGTAGTAATGCAAGTAATCAGAAGGGATTAATCAATATGCTTGAAAATTTGGGATTTGTTGAAATGTATCAACACAAAAACAAAGAAGTCAGTATTTTTCAGTTGGGAGAAGTGAATATTGTTATTAATCGACAACAAAAAACACCCGCTGAGAATCGTCCAAATACAGTTTGTGCCATTGGATTTGTAACTGATAATAAGCAAAAAATTAAAAAATGGGCAACCGATTTGAAGTATAAATGGCACGATGGAAAGCAAAATCCCAATGAATTAGACATCCCATCAGTTGAAGGAATTGGAGGAATTTTATATTATTTTATTGATGAAAAACAACTGAAAAATTCTTTCTATGAAGTTGAATTTAATCTTACTCAAAAAGAAAAAATAGGCAATGGAATAATAGGAATCGACCATATTGGACATTCATCTTTCAAAGATTTTTATTTATCTAATACGTTGTTTTTCAGAGCTTTACTGGGCTTTGAAATTGAAGAATCTTTGGAAATTTTAGACCCAAGAGGAATTGTTTATAGTAGAGTTGCCAAAAATAAAAAGGGAAATATCCGAGTTCCATTAAGTTCGTCAAAAAGTCAAGCTACTTCAATTGACCAATTTATTTCACAATCGGGCGGTTCTGGAATTCAACAAATTGCTTTAGAAACAGTAGATATTTTCCAGACAGCGGTTTATATAAAAAATACCGATTTAATTCTACAAATCCCTGCCAATTATTATGACGATTTACGGGCAAAAACAACACTTTCGGAAGAAATAATTGCAAAAATGCAAAATTTTAACATTCTTTATGATAAACAAGACGAAGGCGAGTTTTTCCACTTTTATTGTAAAGAATTAAATGGATTATTCATGGAAGTTGTTCAGAGAAAAGGGAATTATAATCGTTTTGGTGAAGTCAATGCACAAGTTAGATTGGCTGCACAGGAAAGAAACAGAAACCAATAGAATAATATGAAACCACCATTCAGAGCCGACCATGTGGGCAGTTTATTGAGAACATCAGCCGTAAAAGAAAATCGTTTACATTGGAAAAAAGGCGAAATTTCCGCAGAAGAATTGCGTGAAATTGAGAATATTGCCATTGCCGAAACTATCAAAAAGTTAGAATCAACGGGCATGAAGTCTATCACTGACGGAGAGTTCCGAAGAGATTATTTTCACCTTGATTTTTTGAAGGAATTAGCGGGAGTCTCTGTAACGGGTGGGATAGAAGCAAATTCAAATGCGAAGGTTGCGGAAGATGGTTTTACGCCTCCAAAGTTGAGTGTTACTGGAAAATTGCAACACACAAAAGATATTCAAGTAGCTGATTTTCAATTTCTTAAATCAGTTGTGAGCCAAACACCAAAGGTTTCAATTCCTTCTCCTACGATGGTGCATTTTAGAGGTGGACGTAAATCAATTGATATTAATTCATACCCAGACATGGACTTATTTTTCCATGATTTGGCAAATGCCTACAAACAAGAAATTGACCATTTATACAAAGCGGGACTTCGATATTTGCAATTAGACGACACCAATTTAGCCTATCTTTGCGACCCAAAAATGAGAGCCGCTGCACTTGAAAGGGGAGAAGACCCCAACGAATTGCCAAGAACTTATGCCTCTTTAATAAATTCTGTAATTGACAATCGACCTTCTGATTTAACCGTTGGAATTCACCTTTGCCGAGGAAATTATCGTAGCACTTGGTTTGCCGAAGGTGGTTATGAACCCGTGGCAGAGATTTTATTCAATTCAATCAATGTAGATGCTTATTTCTTGGAATATGACGACGAGCGTTCGGGCGATTTTGCTCCACTACGATTCGTTCCAAAAGATAAAATGGTTGTTTTGGGTATAATTTCTTCCAAATTAAAGGAATTGGAAAAAGTGGATGACATGGCAAAACGCATTGAAGAAGCCGCAAAATATATGCCTCTGGAACAATTGTGTGTGAGTCCGCAATGTGGATTTTCATCAACCCACCACGGCAACGATTTAACCCACGACGATCAATGGAAAAAGATGGAGTTAGTAGTAAATACAGCCATTAAAGTTTGGGGAGAATCATAAAATATTGTATCAATTGATATGAAAAGTCATTTTATAGGATTATTTAACTCAGATGAGGAGATTTTGTGGGAAAGTACCTCCCAGATTATTTCTGACTATAATAATTGGCTTTTCATTGCTGATGAACACCCTCTGAGTTATGTTAAAACCGCTCTGAAAATGCCAGATGCTGCGGTTCAGAATGGAGAAGTTGTTTCTTCGGCAGATTTTTATTTGCGTGAACAAGTTGTAAGAGCAACTCCCGTAATTGATGCTATTGAGCAAAAAGTAAATTCAATTTTTAGTACAGAAAACGTAGATTTAGTGGTTTTCTGTGAAATGACTTGGGCAATCCGAACGCCATCAGGAGATATTTATCTGAGAGAATTGCAGGAAGCCTTCCAAAAATATTTACTCACCCATCACATCACGATTGTTTGTATTTACAACGAAACCATCTTGTTGGATGAACAACTCATGTTGGGGCTTTTTTCACACCCTGAGATCTATTCTGAAAACGAAATAAAGCCCAATCCCTTCTTTTTACCTGCCAATATTATCAAGAAAAATCACTTGAAACCACGCTTCAATTATTGGCTTTCTCAGATTGATTCTTCACGAAAAAAATCCCTCATTCAAATTCAAAATGAAGAGCATGAGGAGAAAAAGAATTATCCCATCGAAAAAAATCTATCTACTAAAATTGCTCAAACCAATGAAGGAAGATGGAAAATTAGGTGTTTTGGCGAATTGAGGATTCACCGTGAAAATGGCGAACTCATCGACTGGAATACCAAAGCGGGAGCAACGAAAAAACTCAAAACTATTTTTGCATTTCTGTTCATCAAGGGTGAAAAAGGAGCCAGTGGCGAGGAGTTAGCGGATTTGTTATGGCAAGATGCCAACTCAACCGAACAAGCGATGAACCGACTTTATCACGCCATTCGGTATTTGAGAATGGTGTTAAATGGCAATCAGGATAGTGGTTTAGCGTCTTCATTTATCACCCTGCAAGGTTCGATTTATTATTTGAGATTGCCTTTTGATAGCTGGATTGACCTTCCAATGTTTCAAGAGTTATGCTTTAAAGGCAATGAACACATTAAGGAAAAAAATATCGAACAAGCCAAAATCTGTTATGAGTCGGCTGAAAGGATTTATAGTGGCGATTTATTCAATGACATTCCACTGAAATACATCGAAAATAATGACAGTGATTGGTGTTGGGGGAAACGTTTTTGGTACCGTGAAATGTACCATAAATTGTTGTATAGTTTGGCAAGTATTCATTGCCAAATGGGTAATTTATCAACCGCAATAATTTACTGCGACAAAGCCTTATCCGGAGACCCTATTTTGGAAGCTGCCCATAAAGAAAAACTTCCTGCCCTTGCCGAAGCTCAACGATTTGATGCCTTTCAACGACAATATAGAATTTATACAGAATCACTTAAAAATTCAACTTAGGACTACCCTCTACCGAAATACGAGAATTGTATTTGAATATTTTAAGAAAAAATTAAAATAGTACCACAAAAACCAAAGAAAAACCAAAGAATAGCATTGTAAGTTTGATTAATATTTAAAATCATTCTTAAAATAAAATGCTAATAAGTATTCCTGTTGGTTGTCCATTCCATAAAATAAGCGAAGATTTTAAACCCTTCGATTTATCAAATCCCTTCCCTTTTTATAAGAAATCAAGAGACGAGCAACCCGTATTTTATAGCCAAGAGTTGGGCTATTATGTAGTAACTCGATATGACGATATTAAAGCTATTTTTAGTAATTGGAAAACTTATACTTCCGAAAATGCTCAGTCGTCCTTCAAACCGATGTCTCCGAAGGCAAAACAGTTGATGGAAGTCCAAGGAATGATTGGGCTTTCTGGGCTTTCGGGACGTATTCCGCCCGACCATACTCGTATCCGCCGAATCGTGAGTATGGCTTTTGGGCTGGGTCGTTTCAAGAAATTAGAACCCCGAATTCGTGCATTAGCAATCGAGATGATTAGTCAATTTAAAGATGATGGTCATGCCGAAATTATTAAACAATTGGCTTACGATTTGCCCGCTTTGGTAATTTTTATGCTTTTGGGCGTTCCTAACGAAGACGTGCAACAGGTGAAATCTTGGGCAGAAAGCCGTCTTTTGATTACTTGGGGAGATTTGGACGAAGACCAACAATTGATTCATGCTCAAAACATGGTGAATTATTGGAATTATTGCCAAAACTTAGTGGCACTTCGCAAAGATACCCCTTCCGATGATTTGCCTGGGGATTTGGTAAAACTACAAGCCGAAGGACACGAAATTACCGATAAAGAAATTGCCGCAGTTTGTTACAGCCAACTATTTGCAGGACACGAAACAACTACTTCACTCATTGGAAATGGTATTCGAGAATTATTGTCTCATCCTGAAAGCTGGCAAGCCATCTGTGAAGACAATACCCTGATTCCCAATGCCATAGAAGAAATTTTGAGATACTCGCCTTCCATCGTTTCATGGCGAAGAAAAGCCCTTGAAGATACAGTCGTGGGTGGTGTAGAAATACCAGCGGGCTCAAATCTATTATTGGTTATGGGTTCAGCCAATCGAGACGAAACTAATTTCCCCGAAACGGACACTTTTGACATTACAAGAACCAACGCCAAAGAGCATTTATCTTTTGGTTACGGTATTCATTTTTGTTTGGGTTCGCCTTTGGCAAAATTAGAATTCAAAACGGTTTTAGAAGAATTTACCCGTTTAGTTCCCAATTTAAGATTAACCCAAAATCAGGATTTCAAATTCGCTCTCAACACTTCATTTAGAGCTCCCGTAGCCTTAGAAACTGAATGGGTTTGAGATTCAAAACAAATAGACCTTTTAAACAAACAGATTTCAATATCATGGATTATACGTTATTTTTTAAAGAAGCATTACCCGAACAATACCATTTACTTGGAGGAAAAGGGGCAAGTTTGGCAAGCATGAGCCTCGCCAATTTACCTGTTCCCGTTGGGTTTTCAATCACGACTCATGCTTATGCTGCCTTTTTGTCGGAAGCAAATTTGACTTCTTTAATCATGGACATCGTCAATACCATTGATTGTACTGATATTGAAAATTTGGATAAAAGTTCAGATGAAATTCGTCGTTTGATTCTGGAAAAACCATTGCCCCTTCAAGTAGAAAAAGCATCAAAGAATCTTACAAAAAACTGTGCCAATTAGTTGGAATGGACGAAAATCTACCCGTAGCGGTTCGTTCAAGTGCCACTGCCGAAGATTTACCCGATGCCAGTTTTGCGGGTCAGCAAGACACGTATTTATGGGTAGTTGGAGAAGCCGAAGTATTGGAAAATGTGCGTAAATGTTGGGCAAGTTTGTTTACCTCTCGGGCAATTAATTATCGTAAAAATCAACACATTGAAGAAAGTGAAGTGTTGATGAGTGTGGTGGTTCAGAAAATGGTCAATGCTCGCACCGCAGGGGTTTCCATGACACTCAATCCTATCAATGGGGATCGTTCTAAAATTGTCATTGATTCGTCTTGGGGTTTGGGAGAAGCCGTGGTGTCGGGAGAAGTTACGCCCGATAATTTCTTGGTGGATAAAATTATGCTCGAAATTCTCAACGCCAATATTCAAAATAAACACATTGAACACGTCCCAGATAGAGAAAATCGTTGTGTTTCAATCCGAGAAATTACGGACGAAAGAGCAACCCAAAGTAGTTTGTCGGATAAAGAAATTATTGAGATTTGTAGAATTTCAAAAGTAATTGAAAAACATTACAAATGCCCACAAGATATAGAATGGGCAATTGATGCCGATTTGCCCGAAGGAGAAAATTTTACCTTGTTACAAAGCCACCCAGAAACCGTTTGGTCACAGAAAAAAACTGAAACGTCCACGATAAAAATGGGCATGGAGGGCATTTTGAATACTTTAATGAATCCAATAAGTGCTAAGAAATAAATTTAACCATAAAATCCAATAAACAATGTCATCGCAAAAAATTCATCAGTCCATACGACCACAAAGCCCCCGAAGGTGCGGAAGGTTGGAAAGAATTGTACCCGTATTATATGGTATTTCAAGAGAATTTGAAGGAAAATGAAGAATCAAAATTCTTTTTCTGCGATTCTCAACATTGGCCCCAAGTCTTTAAACCATTTGATGCCATCACCGTTGAATTTGCCGTAAAATGTTTGGGACAATACAACACACGCCAATGGTTGATTCCCCCCGCAAACGGTATTGATTTCAAAATTCATAACGGTTATTGCTACATGAGTCCTGTGGGTGTTGCTCCTGAATTAATTGGCGACCGTGTTCCGCAATTTATGGAACGTGCGGGTCATTATTTCATGAATTGGAATGATTTACTTGAAAATTGGCATAAAAAAGTAAAAAATGTAATTGATGAAATGGAAGCGGTTAAATTCGAGGAACTTCCAGAAGTGATTGATATTGAGTGGGTTAAAAGTGGTAAAGGACTTGATCCAACCTATTTTATGATTCAGAATTACGATAAGATGATTGATTTGTGTTACAAAACATGGAATTATCACTTTGAGTTTTTGAATTTAGGATATGCCGCATACCTTGATTTCTTTGGTTTTTGTAAGGAGACTTTCCCTGGAATCCCTGATTTGTCCATTGCCAAAATGGTGCAAGGCGTGGAAGTAGATTTATTTCGCCCTGATGAAGAATTAAGAAAATTAGCAAAATTAGCTCTTGAATTAAACGTTGATAGCGTGATTTGTGCCAACGATATTGATACAGCTTTGACTATTTTAGGCAATTCTGACGCAGGAAAAAATGGATTGCGGCTTGGGAAGGAGCAAAATATCCTTGGTTCAATTTTACATCGGGCAATGGTTTTTATTCAACCGATAAATATTGGATTGAACACCTTTATATTCCTTTTGGCTATATTCAAGATTATACTACTCGTTTACAAAAAGGCGAAAATATTGACCGTCCTACCGAAGCCATTGCAGCTGAACGTGAAAGAATTACGGAAGAATACCGTGATTCTATTTCGAGTGAAGAAGCTCAGGCGGCTTTTGATGGAAAATTGGGCTTGGCTCGGGTTGTTTTTCCTTATGTCAAAATCATAATTTCTATATCGAACACTGGGCAATGTGCGTATTTTGGAGAAAAATGCGTGAATTGAGTGCGGTTTTTGTAAAGGCAGGTTTCTTCAACGACATTCACGAGATGTTCTATTTCCGTCGAGAAGAAATCCATCAATTATTATTCGATTATGGACGTGGATGGGCAATGGGCGTACCTTCAATTGGTCTAGACTATCTGCCAACTGAAATTGCTCGTCGTAAGAAAATCATTGATGCACTTTCTACCGCAGCACCAAAACCAGCTTTCAACGAACCACCAGCCGTAGTAACCGAACCCTTCACCATTATGCTTTGGGGAATTACCTCCGAGAGCGTGCAGGGTTGGTTGAGTAGTGGCGAAACGGGTAATCAATTGAAAGGAATGGCGGCTTCATCAGGCAAAGTAGAAGGATTGGCAAGGGTAATTAACGGACCTGATGAATTGGGTTCATTGCAACAAGGTGAGATTTTAGTAACCCGTGTAACCGCTCCAAGTTGGGCACCAGTTTTCGGAAAAATCAAAGCAACCGTAACCGATATTGGCGGAATGATGTCGCACGCTGCCATTGTTTGTCGTGAATATGGCTTACCTGCCGTTACAGGCACGGGTTCAGCCAGTACAACTATCAAAACAGGCGATAGAATTTCTGTTAATGGTTCAACGGGCGAAGTATTTATTTTGGAAGCGGCGTAGAGAATAACTCCAAAATATACTTTAAACTGAATAAATTGTGATTTTGAGAATTGAAGCTACTTTATCAATAGCGAGGGGTTTAAACCCCTCGCTATTGATAAAGTAGTTGATAATCAGAATATTACATTTGTTTGTTAATGGAGATGTAATACAAATTTTTAATTCACAATTTTATCCCGTTTGAAGTATTTTAATGGATGTAGAACGATAATCCATTATTCCCCAAATTTTAAATCCTATTTGTATGATAACTCACAGCCAAATTTTCAAAGGTGCTGAAAAATATATGCGTGTAAGAAAAAACGATGTGCATATTCCTATTTCATATTATTATGCCATGCAACTTACCGAACAATATCCCAATGCTGATAAAGAATTAGTAGCGGCAGCTATTATTTTACACGACATCGGTTGGTATTCGATTGATGAAGATGATATTTTCAAAAAAGGTTTTCAGTCAGAAAATTTTATGCAAAGTGATGTTCGCTATTTGCATGAAACAGAGGGAGTTAGGCTTTCTGCCGAGGTTTTAGCCGATTTGGATTGCACCAAAGAATTTATCCAAAAAGTAGGAATAATCATTGACGGTCATGATACTCGAAACTTTGCTCGTTCGCTCGAAGATGAAATTGTGCGTGATGCCGATAAACTTTGGCGATTTACGGTTGCGGGCGTAAGTGTTGCTTGTGATTGGTTCAAACAAAATCCAACGCAATATTGCAACCGTTTAGGAACTGATATTATTCCTCAATTACATTTAGCTGAATCAGTAGCGATGGCAAAAGCGGATTTAGAAGAAACAAAAAAAGTTTTATGCTGTGATGTTTTATAATTCAGTAAAAATTAGACAAAAAATGGAAACATTTGAAGTATATAATCCTTGCAATGGCGAAGTAGTAGGCGTTTGTAAAAAAGCCACTTTTGAAGACGTAAATCAAGCCATCGAAGCAGCACATGAGGCATTTAAACTTTGGAAAAAAACACCTGTTGCCGAACGTGTAAAGTTGCAACACAAAGCAGCTACTGGAATGCGTAACAAGGCTGATGAATTAGCAAACATTTTGGCAAACGAACTCGGAAGACCTATAAACGGGTGTCTTTTAGAAATTAATCGAAGTGCTGATTTATTGGATTTTTACGCAGAGGAAGGTCTGAGGATGAAAGGGGAAGTTACCCAACACAATATTGAAGGCGAAAAAGCCCTAATCATTCGTGAACCCATTGGAGTTGTTGGTTCGATTACGCCATTCAATTATCCCATTACTTTGTTGATGATGAAACTTGGTGCCGCTCTTGTGGCAGGCTGTACAATCGTCGCAAAACCATCCGATGACACGCCACTTTCTACCTTGAAACTTTGCGAAATATTCGATGATGCAGGTTATCCGCCAAATGTATTTCAAGTCGTTACGGGTGCTGGTCGCATTGTAGGTAATGCACTCGTTTCGCACCCTTTGGTGTCAAAAATTGCTTTTACTGGGGGAACAAGTACAGGCAAAAATATTGGTCAAATAGCCGCATAACACAACAAACGATGTACTTTGGAGCTTGGAGGGCAATCGCCAGCCATAGTTTGCCATGATGCCGATATTGAAACTACCACTGCGGCAATTGTCAGGCATGGATTCGCCAATAGCGGTCAGTTTTGTTACCGAGTAAACAGGGTTTATATTCATGAATCTATTTATCAGGAGTGTATTGACCGCATGGTGGATTTAGTTCAAAAGCTAAAAGTAGGTCATCCACATTAGGGAGCTGATATGGGACCAATCGTAAATTATAAAATATACGAAAATAGCGAAATTCAAGTGGCAGATGCCATTGAAAAAGGGGCAACTATAAAAACTGGTGGGCAACGACTTACTGGCGAATTGTATGATAAAGGCTGGTTTTTCCCACCTACCCTCATTACTAACACCAACCATAGCATGAAAATAATGACCGAAGAAACTTTTGGTCCAGTGTTGGGAATTATGCCTTTCAAAACAAATGAAGAGGCAATCCAATTGGCTAATGACTCTGAGTATGGTCTTGCGGGGTATATTTTTTCTGAGCAATTAGGTACAGGTCTGCGAATTGCAGAATCATTAGAAACGGGTTCGGTTTGGATAAATAACATCCATCGGTCTTACCATGATGTTCCATTTGGAGGGGTAAAACAAAGTGGAATGGGGCGTGAAAAGGGTAAATATGGCATTGAAGCCTACACTGAGCTTAAAACTATTTACATGAATTATTGATGTTGGTACGAAAAAAATGAGGTTAAGCTTCTCCGAAGCTGAAATTGGAATTTCATATTTTCTACAAAGGTTTTACTTCTCCGAAGTAGTATTGTTGAATTTTACTTCGGAGAAGTATAACCTTTGTAGAAAGAGAGTTACGAGTCAAAATAGCTTCGGAGAAGCTCAACCTTAATTTTTTTCGCAAAATCAGACAGGAATATCTTATCGAATAAATTTCTCAAAAAACCTTAACTATGTTTGATTTAAAAGGAAAAGTAGTAGCTATCACAGGAGCAGCAGGGGGCTTAGGAAGAGCATTTGCTTTGGCATTTGCGGCAGAAGGGGCAAGCGTTGCTGTTTGTGATAAAAACCTTTCGGGTGCGATAGAAACCGCCCAACTTATCCAAGATGCAATAGCCATAGAAGTTGATGTGGCGGATGAAAAGTCTTCGGAAAAAATGGCTCAATTAATCATTGAAAAATACGGTAAAATTGACATTTTGATAAATAATGCCGCCATTTACGCCACCATAAAGCGGAAGCCATTTTACGAATTATCCGAAGCAGAATGGGACTTGGTGATGGACGTAAATTTGAAAGGCGTTTGGTTAGTTTCCAAAGCAGTATTTCCGTATATGAAGGATAAAAACTACGGAAAAATCATCAATATCTCATCAGCAACTGTAATGAGTGGCTCGCCGATGTGGTCGCATTACGTGGCTTCAAAAGGCGGAGTGATAGGTTTTAGTCGCTCGATGGCAAAAGAATTAGGAGATTTTAATATCAATGTCAATGTGATTGCCCCAGGATTTACGCTCACCGATGCGAGTTTGTCATTAATCGAAAATGCCAATAAATATGGGGTTGATAGAGGAGCCATAAAAAGACCTTCTTCGGCGGATGATATTGTCGGAACGGCTCTTTATTTGGCTTCGTCGGCTTCCGATTTTGTAACAGGTCAAACCACCGTGGTTGATGGTGGAAAACAATTTATTTAGAATTTATAAACGAAAAATATTATGCCCCAAATAACGTATATCGAAAATAACGGAACTGAACATCAAGTAGAATTGCCTTTGGGAGCTACCTTGATGGAAGGTGCAGTTCAGAATGACATCAAAGGAATTGTTGCCGAATGTGGCGGTTCGTGTATGTGTGCCACTTGCCACGTATATATTGATGACAAGTTTTTGGATTTATTACCCGAAATGGAAGAAGAAGAGGACGAAATGCTCGACGGTGCTAATGCCGAGAGACGTGAAAATAGCCGTCTGGGCTGTCAGGTGAGGATTTCTAAACAATTAGACGGAATAATCGTAAGAATCCCAGAAAAACAATGAAGCAAAAAGTGGTCATAATTGGTACTGGACATGGGGGCATTCAAGCGGCTTCTTCGCTTCGTGAAGAGGGTTTTGAGGGTGAAATCGTCTTGATTTCCGATGAAAAAGAAATGCCCTATCAAAAACCACCTTTGTCCAAAGGATTTTTACAAGACAAACAAACCGAAGATGCTATACTTTTTCGTTCGGTAAATTTCTATCAAAATAATAATATTGATTTACGTCTGGGAGCAAAAGTTTGTAAAATTGAACCCAATAATTGCCAAATTTCCTTAGAAAATGGAGAAATAATTTCTTATAATTTTCTGATAATAGCCACGGGAACGAGCAATCGTAAGTTGATAATTGATGGAAAATTAGTGGAAAATGTCTATTTTCTAAGAAACTTAGTCGATGCCAAAAATATTCAGCAAAAATTAAAAGAATCACAAAATATTGTGGTCATTGGCGGGGGATTTATTGGTTTAGAATTAGCCGCTCTATCCATTGAAAAAGGAAAAAACGTAACCGTAATTGAAGCACAAAGCCGATTGATGGAAAGAGTTTTACCCGCCATAGTCTCAAATGTTTTTTATGAAACTCACCAACAGAATGGTGTTCGGATTTTATTACAAACTGCCATAGAAAATATTACAACTAATGAGGTGATTCTCAAAAATGGTGAAAATATCAAGGCTGATTTAATTTTAGCGGGTATTGGCGTAATTCCAGAGACCTCTCTGGCATCAGAAGCAGGAATTGCTTGCGAAAATGGCGTATTGGTCAATGAATTTCAACAAACCAATTTCTCCAATATTTACGCCATTGGTGACTGTGCGAACCATTTTAACGCTTTTGCTAATAAAAATCTGAGATTAGAATCCGTGCAAAATGCCGTTGATCAAGCCAAAGTAGCGGTCAATCACATTTTGGGAAAACCACAACCTTATCATACCGTACCGTGGTTTTGGACGAATCAATATCATTTAAAATTACAAATGGCAGGGATTAATTCTGATTACGATGAAACTCATTTTCGGGGAGATATAGAAGGGCAGAAGTTTTCAGTTTTTTACTATAAAAATCAAAAATTAGTAGCCGTAGATTCTTTAAACCGCCCCGCAGACCATTTAGCCGCTCGAAAATTAATTCAAAATGGCATAAGCCCCACTTTTGAACAAGTAGCAGATTTAGCTCTGAAATTTGGTGAATTGTGTTGTTAGAAATTTGGACTTAATAGGGAAACTTTTTCAGACCGACACTTTTTATTTTACGACCCAAGAACATCCCCCTACCCCCTTCAAAGGGGGAATTGCACGAGTGGTAAATCCCCCTTTGAAGGGGGTAGGGGGATGTTCTTGATAGATGAAACTTAATAAAAAGTTGTTTTTGGAAAAAGTGTCGGTCTAAAAAAGGTAAACTAACAATGTATATCTCATCCAAAGAAATGAATTAACTATTTTCTCTAAATCCCTTGGGCGATGTTCCCGTATGTTTTTTAAAAAGTCTTGAAAAATAAGCCGCATCTTCAAAACTTAACTGATAGGCAACTTCCGAAATGCTTAAAGAAGTATGAAGTAATAGTTTTTGAGCCTCCCCCACAAAAAAATCATTCACCACTTGTGTAGCCGTTTTTTGCGTAATATTTTGGCAAATTCTATTCAAATGAATGGGTGTAATTTTTATTTCGTTCGCATATTCCGTAATCGTTTTTTGAGGTTTTTTTGAATCTTTTATCCTATCAATAAAAAGTTTAAAAATACTCAAACTCCGTTGATTCTGAATGATTTTCTCTTCGTTTTGGGCTTGTGTAATCCTGAAAATACTGGTTAAAAATGTCGTAAATAAGGATTTAAGCATGATCTCACGTTCAGGCAAATAACTAAATATTTCTTCCCTAATCTTTTCTATTAAGCTAATAAAAAATTGAAATTCAGCTTTATTCTCATCAATATTTAGAATTCTTAATTTACCCAATTCAAGATTTATTTTAGGATTTAACTTAAATAATTGTTCTAAAAATGAAACTGAAATTGTTAAAACTGTCCCTTGAATTTTGTCTTCATATTCAAATCCGTGAAGTGTATTTTCAGGAATCATCATCAAACAAGCATTCTTAAACTCAAACTCCTTATTTTCAATTAAGAGCTTTCCATAACCAGTTTCAATATAAAATATCTGAAATAATGATGTATGAATGTGCTGTTTTATCTTCCAATCATGTTTTTGGCTTCGAGTTTCAATGGATTCACAATGAATAAAATCGGGTAAAATAGCCCTTGCATTGTCCCCATAAAGACCATTATAATTTAGCATCGTAATTTTTCAATGTATGTTTTGTCCAAATATTAAGCAAATATATCCAAATTTTTGCTAATAATTCCCTATACTTTTGTGTTATCATTTTTCACATAAATTTTATGAATCACAATACACAGGTAGGAATAATTGGAGCAGGTCCAGCAGGTTTAACCCTTGCTTTATTGTTACAAAAAGCGGGTATTTCTTCAATTATTCTTGAAAATAAAAGTCGAGAATATGTGGAATCTCGTGTGCGGGCTGGGCTTTTGGAACATAATACAGTTTCACTTTTCGATAGCTTACGTGTTTCAGAAAGATTGCACAAAGAAGGTTTAATTCATCTTGGATGTTTCATTAGTCATAATGGAAAAAGCCAAAGGATAGATTTTGCTAAACTTACTCAAAAAGAAGTTACAATTTATGGGCAACAAGAAGTAGTAAAAGACTTAATTTCAGCTTGTTACGAAAGAAATATTGGAATAATTTTTGAGGCAGATGCTACCCAAATTACAGATTTAGAAACCGAAAAACCTATCATTTATTTTACTAAAAATAATGAAAATCATTCGCTTGAATGTGATTTTGTGGGCGGTTGTGATGGTTTTCACGGACTTTCTCGCAAAACTTTACCCAAAGAATCTTATCAAGAATATAAAATTGAATATCCGTTTAGTTGGTTGGGGATTTTGGCGTATGCAAAACCCAATTATGAAGAACTGATTTATGCCTACCACTCTGAAGGTTTCGCCTTAGCAAGTATGAGGTCAGAGAAAGTTTGTCGGCTATATTTACAAGTGAATAATGACGATAAAATTGAAAATTTGTCGGACGAACAAATCTGGGATGAATTAGAAAATCGTTTAGGTTTTGCGTTAAATCGAGGTGAAATTTTTGAAAAAGGCATCACCCCAATGCGTAGTTTTATGATTGATAATATGCAATTTGGGCGACTATTTTTAGCGGGCGATTCTGCTCATATTGTGCCTCCAACGGGTGCAAAGGGCTTAAATTTAGCCGTTGCAGATATTAATAATTTAGCAAATGGAATCATCCATTTTTATCAAAATAATGATGAAGAATTATTGAAAAACTATACTCAAAAGTGTTTAGCAAGAGTTTGGAGAGTTCAAGATTTTTCAAATTTTATGACTTATTTGTGTCACAAACAATCAGAAGAAGGTACTTTTGAAAATCAATTACAAAAATCGAAATTTGATTATTTAACCATTTCTGAGGCATACCAAAAAACAATTGCGGAGAATTATGTGGGCTTGCCGTATGAGACTTTTGCATAAAATAAAATGACTTTTACCAATATCAACGAAAATAATATTCACTACCAATATCTTGATAACCAACAAGGTAGAACATTTATTTTTATTAATTCTCTTGGAACAGATTTTAGAATTTGGGACGGAGTTGTTGATATTTTAAAGCATCAAGGCAACATTTTAAGGTTTGATAAAGCAGGTCACGGACTATCGACATTAAATAATCCAAACTGTAAAATAGAGAATTATGCAAACGATGTTTTAGGACTAATGGATTTTTTAAAAATTCAGAAAGCTGTCATTGTCGGGCTTTCCATTGGGGGAATTATCGCCCAATATATAGCTATTCATCATCCAGAAAGAATAGAAAAATTAATTCTAAGTAATACAGCCCCCAAAGTGGGTACGGAAGAAGGTTGGGGTACTCGAATTGAAACTGTTAAAAAAGATGGTTTAGCCTCAATGGCTGATAACATCATGAAGGTTTGGTTTTCAGAGAATTTTAGAAATAATCGAACATCTGAATTAGAAGGCTATAAGATGATGCTTTCTACTACTAACCCTACTGGATATGTTAGTGCTTGTGAGGCTCTAAAAATTAATGACTTAACAAAAGAAATTGCAAAAATTAATATTCCAACTTTATGTTTTGCAGGTACAGAAGATGGCTCAACGCCTCCCTTACAAGTAAAGGCAATGTCAGATTTAATCCCAAATTCAATCTATATTTTGATTGAGGGTGTTGGGCATATTCCTTGTGTCGAAGTGCCTGAGTTGATTTCAAAACATATTTTAGCATTTATAAAATGAACGATTTATACGAAAAAGGCATGAAAACCCGTCGTGAGGTCTTAGGAGATGCTCACGTGGACAAAGCCGAAGCCAACAAAACGGATTTTGATAAAGATTTCCAAGAATATATCACGAATTCGGCTTGGGGGGCTATTTGGTCACGTCCGCATCTTACCAAAAGGGAACGTTCATTAATTACAATTGCTATTTTGACGGCTTTGGGTCTGGAAGAAGAACTCGCTATGCACATACGAGCTACTCAAAATACGGGTGCAACAGAACAAGATGTAAAAGAAGTTTTGATGCACACAGGCGTATATGCAGGCGTCCCGAAAACGAATGGAGCGATGAAAATTGCCAAGAAAATTTATTCGGATTTAGAAAATAAAATTTAATTTAATGGAATCAACACAAGCCCCATTTTTATATCCAGAGTATAAATCAACCATTTTTAGAAGTCCAACACAACCTTTAATGATTGTGAAAGACCACTTAAAAGACTTGACTTTGCCCGTTTTTGGCGAATCTCACATTCAAAAATTTGACAATGATTTAACCAAAAATGCTCAAATAAATGGTGAACCAATCGGTGAACGGATTAAAGTTTTTGGAAAACTCATGGACGAAAACGGAAGAGGAATCCCAAATGCTTTAATCGAAATTTGGCAAGCTAATTCCGCAGGGAGATATATTCATAAAGCCGAAATTCACGATGCTCCACTCGACCCAAATTTTCTTGGTGCAGGTCGCTTATTGACTGATAATCAAGGACTTTACCAATTTTATACAATCAAACCTGGGGCATATCCTTGGGGTAATCATTTCAATGCGTGGCGACCCAATCATATTCATTTTTCGATAATGGGACATCAAATTGAACACCGTTTGATTACACAAATGTATTTCCCAGGCGACCCATTGTTTGAGTATGACCCCATTTATCAATCTGTCCCACAACACGCAAGGCATTTGATGGTTTCAAAATTTAGTATTGACAAAACCGACCCTGAGTTTGCGTTGGCTTATGAGTTTAATATTGTTTTGAATGGAAAATTAAAATCGAATTTTGAATAATGGAAACATTCAACCAAACGCCCTCTCAAACGGTAGGACCATTTTTTGCATACAGCCTAACCGCCAAACAATACGGATATAATTATAACAGTATCATCACAGATTCGTTGGTTAATGACTCAATCGAAGGGGAAAGAATCTTTATCACAGGTAAAATTTTTGATGGAGAAAATAAAGTAATTCCAGATGCAATAATTGAGTTAGTACAATATTTTGAGTCTGAAAATCAAGATGTTACTTCAAAAATAGCTCGTGTTGGAACGGGGACTTCTGAGGATGGGAGTTTTATTTTTACGACTGTCAAACCTAAACCCATCAAAGGTCAAGCTCCATTTATTTCAGTAGTTATCATGATGCGGGGTTCGCTTCACCATTTGCACACAAGAATTTATTTTGCTGATGAAACTGAAAAGAATAAAGAGGATTTATTACTAAATTCAATTCCAGAAGATAGACGTAATTCATTGATAGCGAATAGATTACAGAAAAATAATCAAATTTTTTACGAGTTCAATATTAGAATGCAAGGGGAAAACGAAACCATCTTTTTTAAAATATGAAAACAGTACCAATTATAGATTTACAAACTGCCGCTTTGATGGTAAAAGAAGGCGATACGTTATTGCAAGGCGGTTTTGGCATGACAGGAAACCCTGTTCATCTTATGCACGCCTTGGCTGAAATAGGCACAGGAAACCTAACTTTTATCGGAAATAATACGGGTGAAGCAGGGCTTGGGGGTGGTCGTTTACTAAGAAATGGACAACTCAAAAAGATGATTGGTTCATTTTTTACTTCAAATCCAGATGCGGTAAAAGCTGCCCAATCTGGACAAGTAGATTATGAACTTTTACCCCAAGGCACTCTTGCAGAAGCCTTACGTGCAGGAGGTGCTGGGATTGGTGGATTTTATACGCCCACTTCCGCAGGCACACTCATTGCAGAAGGTCGAGAAACCAAAATAATTGACGGTATTGAACAGGTTTTTATCAAAGGAATTCGTGGAAATGTCGCTTTTATTCGGGCTTGGAGAGCTGATACCGCTGGCAATTTGCAATATCGAATGACTGAAAACAACTTCAACAAAGCAATGGCAACTGCCGCTGATTTAGTTATTGCAGAGGTTGAAGAGATTGTTCCAGTTGGAGAAATTTTACCCGAATATATACACACGCAAGGCTGTTTTGTTGATTATTTAGTTGAAGCCAAAATTACACTTGAAGATTTAGGGAGTTCAGCCTCCGTTTCATCATCAAAAAAAGTTGATGAGAGCCGTATGAATATGGCAAAAAGGGCTTTGCAAGAATTAAAAAAAGGTGATGTAGTGAATCTGGGGATAGGAATTCCTACTTTGGTTGCCGATTTAATTACCGAAGAACACGGAATCATTTTACATACTGAAAACGGAATGTTAGGCGTTGGACCAGTTCCTACCGATGGTGGTGGAGCGATGGATTATCCTGTGAACGCTGGTAAAATACCTGTTACAGCTTTAAATGGAAGTAGTTATTTTGATAGTGCTGATTCCTTTGCCATGATTCGTGGTGGACATATTGACATTGCTATCATGGGTGGATTAGAGGTCGATGAAGCGGCAAATTTGGCAAACTGGGCAGTACCCAATAAACCACTTTTGGGCGTTGGTGGTGCAATGGATTTAGCAAAAGG
Source organism: Cytophagales bacterium (assembly GCA_013298125.1). Taxonomy (GTDB): domain Bacteria; phylum Bacteroidota; class Bacteroidia; order Cytophagales; family Spirosomataceae; genus Arcicella. The sequence goes on from JAAFJP010000002.1 coordinate 69,459, forward strand.
AGCAAAACGATTAATCATTACGATGACTCATACAAATCCTGACGGTTCAGCGAAAATTGTTCCTTCGTGTGTACTTCCTTTGACTGCCAAAAATGTGGTTAAATTAGTGATTACAGATTTAGCCGTTTTTGCTTTCCCTGAAGGAAAATTAACACTCATTGAATTGATGCCAAATGCTACAATAGAGGAAGTTAGAGCTAAAACGAGTGCCAATTTTATAGAAAAATTATCATGAAAAATACTTATATCATTGATGGAATCAGAACTCCAATTGGTAATTTTGGAGGAAGCCTATCTTCGGTTAGAGCCGATGATTTAGGGGCTTTGGTCATTAAAGAATTAACCCAAAGAAATGCCAATATCCCTCTGGATGCTTATGATGAAGTAATTTTGGGTTGTGCAAACCAAGCTGGTGAGGACAATCGGAATGTTGCCAGAATGTCACTTTTATTGGCTGGATTGCCCTTTTCAGTCCCAGGTGAAACAGTAAACAGACTTTGTTCATCGGGAATGTCGGCAATTATTCATGCTCACAGGGCAATTCAGGCGGGTGATGGAGATATTTTTATTTCGGGAGGCGTTGAAAACATGACTCGTGGACCTTGGGTGATGTCGAAGTCTTCAAAACCTTTTGGAAACGATGTCGAAATGCACGACAGTAGTTTTGGTTGGCGGTTTATCAACCCACAACTCAAAGCACTTTATGGCGTAGATGCGATGGGTGTAACGGCTGAAAATTTGGCGGAAATGTACCAAATCAACCGTGAAGACCAAGATTTATTTGCTTATAATTCTCAACAAAAAGCCTTTCAAGCACAACAAAATGTGCGACTTGCTGAGGAAATAATGCAAGTTTCTCTGACCGATAAAAATGGAAATACTACTGTTTTTGATAAAGATGAATTTGTTAAAGGTGGAACATCAATGGAAGGTTTAGGAAAACTTAGACCCGCTTTCAAAAAAGAAAATGGAACTGTAACAGCAGGGAATTCTTCTGGACTAAATGATGGAGCTTCCGCCGTTTTGATAGCTTCTGAAAATGGAGTCAATCAATTCAATCTCAAACCCTTAGCAAGAATTGTAGCTTCTGCCGTAGTAGGAGTAGAACCTCGAATCATGGGCATTGGACCAGTTTCTGCCACCCAAAAAGCCCTACAAAAAGCGGGATTAACGCTTGATGATATTGATATTATCGAACTCAACGAAGCCTTTGCAGCCCAAAGTTTAGCGTGTACTCGTGCATTAGGATTAGCAGATAACGACCCACGAATTAACCCCAACGGTGGTGCTATTGCCTTGGGACATCCACTCGGAATGTCAGGTTCGAGAATAACGTACTCGGCAGCCTTGGAACTTCAAAAACAAAATAAGCGATACGCACTTGCCACCATGTGTATTGGCGTGGGAATGGGCTATGCTGTTATTATTGAAAAAACTTAAAAGAGGTAGGAGGTATGAATTATGAGGTAGGAGTTAATTGATTTCAACAACCTCATACCTAATGCCTCATACCTCATACCTAAAATGTTGTATCAAAACTTTTTTTATTCCCCACAAGCTGATGCTTTGTTTTCTGACAAAGCAACGATTGGCTATATGCTCCAATTTGAGTCAGCGTTGGCACAAGCACAGGCAAAACATGGCATGATTCCACAGGCTTGTGCAGATATAATTTATAACAATTGTGTAATAGAAAATATTGATATTCAACTACTTATCTCACAAGTTGGGTTAGGTGGTAATGCTTGTATTCCTTTGGTAAAGCAATTGACCAATGTTGTAAAAAAGCAAAATACAGAAGCCGCTGGATATGTTCATTTTGGTGCTACAAGCCAAGATGTTATTGATACCGCTACGATTTTACAAGCAAAAGATGCGATAATTTTAATTCAAAAAGATTTAGACAAAGTCATAAATCAGCTACAAATTTTATCCGAAAATCACCAAAAAACCCTTATGATTGGCAGGTCGTTCATGCAACAGGCAAGACCAATAACTTTTGGCTATAAAGTTGATACTTGGATAGATGGATTAACTCGTGCCAAAGAAAGAATTGAAAGAATTTTGCAGGATTGTTTTGTTGTACAATTAGGTGGTGCGGTAGGCAACAAATCGGCTTTTGGGGAATATGGAGATAATATTTCAGAATCTTTGGCAACAATTTTACAACTCAAAAATTCCAAACTTTCATGGCATACCCAAAGAGATAGAATCGTTGAAATTGCCTCTGTTCTGGGAATTCTCATTGGGTCAATTTCCAAAATAGCCAAGGATATTTCATTGTTGATGCAAACGGAAATTGGAGAAGTTTTTGAGTCTTCCGAAGAAGGAAAGGGTGGTTCATCAACTATGCCTCATAAAAGAAACCCTGTTGCTTGCATTGCTATCCTTGCCAATGCCCAAAGAATCCCCAATTTAGTGGCAACAATGCTCTCATGTATGACCCAAGACCACGAACGAGCAACGGGGCAATGGCACGCAGAATGGGAAACATTTAGCCAAATTATTCAACTTACGGGAGGTGCATTGCATCAGGCTGTTAATTTAACTAATGGTTTGGAAGTCAATATTTTAAATATGTCAAAAAACATGGAAGCGACTAATGGATTGATTTATGCAGAGTCGGTTTCTTTGGCTTTATCAAAATTTATTGGAAAAAGTGAAGCCCATCAATTTGTAGAAAAGAATTGTCGAGAGGCGGTTAGACAAGGAGTTCATTTGAAGGAGTATTTGAGTAGTCAAGAAATTATTAAGAAGTATTTTTCTAAGGAGGTTTTTGAGAAATTATTTTTGTAAGTTTTAATTTCCAACGGAAAGGGCTTGTGGTCAGGTGGGGTATTTGAAACTCGTCCGCCCGAACGTCTGCCGATATAAATTACTGATGTTCAATTACTTACAAATGTACAATAGGTTTCCGTCCGCCGAAACAAAAGTACAATAAAATTACCAATGTTCAATAACTTCCGTCAGCCCCCACTTGCCACAAACCCATGTTGGGTGCAGCCGATTTTTGCCTGTCGAATAGAATCCCAAAGTGCGATAACGAAACAACGTTCAATGGCAATAATATTTCGAAGTCCTTGAAAAATGTCCGCAGGTATTCAGAATATTATTATTCATCTGAAAATAAATCTTACAAAAATTAATCAGAGGACGATAAATAGTTTTTTTTTACTTATTTTCTTTCAAAAGCAGAAGTTTAGAAATTAGCCTTTCCTCGTCAATTCTATCGCCTATGTCGCCACCACGAAGCTTTTTACGTGGGAGAGAATCTACTTTTTGAATATCATCTTTGTCTTTCTTCAAGCGAGTCCATTTTTTTGATAGTTCTACAAACATTGCTTCTTTGCCAATATTTTTTATGCTCAAATGTAATAAAGTATCATTTTTATATTCGTCAGAATTCTTATATACTAAATCATTACCTGAATACAAACTCATAAATAGCGGTTGATTATTATTGGTATTCCTTTTTTCGCTGTTCTCAACTGTGATTATTAAAGTGGCACTTTTTTGATTATCAAATTGTCCAACCCATGTGCCACATGAATCACATTTATTTTGGCTACAACTTACAAAGAGTACAACCAAAAATATCAAAATTAGAGTTAATTTATTCATATCAATTGTGTTCAATTTCTATAATTTCATTTTTGATTTTCAAAATCATATTGTTGATGTCATCAAGTGCTTTTTTTCTGGTTGATTTTGAGGTACTTGCAAAAATCCACCAAATAACTCCAACAACAACAAATAAAAATCCTCCAATAAGAAATCCAATACTTTCGGCAGGTAGTCCAATTACCATTAGAAGAATACCAAAAAGAGTTAGAACTTTGCCAATAGAACTTCCTGAACCCACTTTTGGAAGTTGTTGCATTTTAGTTTCTAATGCGGCTAATTCTTGTTTCTTCTGAATTAAGATTTGTTTGTTTTCCATAATTTTTCATTTTTAGTTTAATCTGTTAATTCAAGGATTTGTAGTTTTATTTATTTGACTGTCCTTGTTGTAACATTGTCCAATAAAGCAGGTTCTCCTTCGGTTGCACCCAACGATAGGGCTTTGCGATGTTGGGGAATTTGAAATTCGTCTGCCTGGAACCGCTGCCCAATTGAAAAACTGATGATGAAGATAAGAACAAAAAGCTAAATTGAAGAACTTCTGCCCGAACCGATGCCAAATAGCGAACTAATGCTCATGTGTATTGCTTCTGCCCCAATATTGCAAAACCCACTGTTAGTGGCAGTTTTAATTCGTATAGCCTATTTCTTTTTTCAATAATTCAATAATATTTACTGTTTTACTTCTAAACATTTTCTTTGACCAATTTTTTGAAGGAGAAAGTTTTGAAAATAAATAAACAATTGCAAGCCCTTCTTCCTGCGACCAAGATGCGGTTTTCTCTGCTTTTAAAGCGTCTTCAATTTTCATTTTCCCACCTTTCGGATTTACTAACCACATTAAACTTGTATATTGTGCAACACCTTCTATTGTCAACCAATAATTGTCTATTTCAGCCAAATCTCTTTTGTCTTCTGTTAAAATTCTTTGTTGTCTTTTCTCTAATGCTTGTATTGCCTGCTTTGCCATAATTTTCATTTCATAAATTGTCTTTGCTTTGTAAGCAGCTATGAACAAATTCAATTCATTTTGAAATTCTTTGGCGTAAACTGTGTCTTTTTTATAAATATCTTGCATTATGTCATCCATAAATACTTCGTTTTCGTGTGCCGAAAAATATTTATCAAAAGCACCATCTTCCATTCCATTATATCCGTTTTCAAATTGTTGTGAATGGCAGAATTCGTGAACGAAAACTCCTGTTGTTAATTTTTCTAGTCCAATGCCGTGGTCGTCAACTTTCTTCGCAATCCAATAGTTAAGGATTGGCATTACAAAAAATGCTTTTGCAGTTTGTCCTTTTAGTGCGTAAGTAAAAGCCATAATTCCAACTTTTCGCTCTTGTCCGTCTGGCAAAATAAATTTTCCGTTGTGAGCTTTTTTCCTCCAAATAAGTTTTTTCTCAAAAAGTTTTGGACCTTTTATTAATTCACCGTTTTTACCTGAAATATTTGAAGTAGTGTAAATAAATTTCTCGTCAAAAAATAGAAATTCGGTTGGTTTAATTGAGTCTAACTGATACGATTCTTTGCTTATTAATTCCCAAGCCTTAAACCATTTTGCTGTACTATATTCAAAACCTGAATTTTCGCCTTTTGTAGATTGTCCAAAAATACTGTTACTAATGAACAGAAGTATAATTAATATTTTTTTCATTTAAACTTTCTTGAATTTTGTTTAGTTACGGACTGTCCGCAAAAATTGCCACTAACGAACAGGTATTGCCGATGGTTGGGAAATAGAATTCCGTCCGTTCGTAACCGCTGCCTATTTGAAATACAAAAGATGAAGATAACAACTAAAAGCCAAATTGAAAAACTTCTGCCCGAACCAAAGCCCAATAAAGCTCAAATGCCCATTGTTATTACTTCCGCCCAACTATTGGCAATACCCATGTTACCTGCTGGCATTTTTTTTGTTGTCCATTAGTTTTGGAATGAAAAATAATGGATAAAGTAATAAAAATAAATTGGGTATCCACCAAGTTATGTCTGTTTCTTTTGCAAGTGTCCAATAAGATATAGCTTGTAAACCTGAAACACTTGTCAAGATTAAGGAAATTAATGCGTAAATGCCCCACTTGGGATTGCCTTTTTTATGAAGTATCAAACTATAAATCCCTGTTGTAGAAACTAAAATATCTAATGGGAAAAATGACCAATTCCAATTTACTAAAATAGGATTTTTGTAGTCGTTGTATAAGTAAATATCGGGTATCAAATGAAAGATAGTTATTGTCCAATAGGCAATGAAACCAAAATCTACGATAATAAAGAAATATTTTAGTTTTTTCATTTTGCTTTTGTCCAAGTTTGAGTTTGATAAAATAAGCCCCAATAGCCACGAACTTTCAACATATTATTCTCGGTTAGCCACATTGTGCAAGTATAAGTTTTACCACTTTGTGGGTCGTAAATTTTACCACCTTTCCATTCATTGTCTTTGTAATTAAAATTTGTCAAAATAAGTAAACCAATTAGTTGGTTACTTCTCTTTAATTTGTCAGGGTTTTCTGTGTCTGTAAAAGGAATTCCATTATTATCATTTGGTTTTTTAAGCCATGTGATTTTCCCAAAATATTTTCCGTCCTGTTCATAAATTTCAGTAATCCCTTCTTTATCTTCCGATAACCACGTTCCTACAATTTGATTTTGTGAAATTGCTTTATTACTCAATAAGCAAATAAATATTAGTAAGAGTATATTTTTCATTTTTATAATTTATAAGTAAAGCCAAATAAAATATTTGCAGATATATCTTCCCCTGCACTTTGCCCTGTCCAATTACCTGTTAGATAATGTACTCCTTTCACAAAATCAGTAATTATTAAACCATCTGTAATTCTAAGTGATAGGTTATCATTTAGGCGATAAGAAAACCCTACATAGGTTATTAAACTTGTGTAGATATTTATTTTGGGAGGTTTTTCAGCATCGGTTAAATAATTCTCATTGCTAATTCCAATGCCATAAGCATTTATGAAACTCCATTTAGGGAAGCGTTTGAGTACTTTGTTTTTTTCTGCAATACCCCATAATGACGTATTAGAAATGAATCCATCTACTGGTGTCTGGGTGATTTTAGTAATTCCTTTAACTCTCGTTTCAAAATAGTGCACTGAAAAAAGTATTCCCCAATATTTTGAATTTTTAGGATTAAATTTGAGGTCTACCAAAACTATTGGTGCGAAACCAATAGTTAAATCTTTTTTCTCTTCTATACTTTCAATAATATATGGTTTCCCTAAACCAAGATTGGCTACTAATTCAAAAGACTGTGCAGGAACTTTATTTGAAAAAGTAAAAAATAATAGAGCACCTATTACTATCTTTTTTGAACCGCCTTTGATTCTATCTTGTAAATTTTGGTATACTTTGTGGTAGTCTTTAAACTCTGTCTTGCACCATTTGTCCCACCAAGTAAAATATAATCCATAGTTACCATTAAATTTTGAATGATGTAAATTATGATGTGTTGATGGTGTTTTCACTTTGAAGAACCAATGTGTATTAAATTTTCTCGGATAAATTTCATAGCCCAAATGTCCAATTACATTTAGTATCATCTGTAAAATTTGCCATCCAAATAATGCAAATAAATGTACAGGAAACAAAAATGAAAAAATTATATAAGCACCTGCTTCAATGAGAGCTTCTAATGGATGAAAAGAAAATGCTGCAAAAGGGCTTGGGTCTGTACTTTGATGATGAACTTTGTGAATGTACTTGAATAGTTTTGGATGGTGCATAAGTCTGTGCGTCCAATAAAACCAAGTGTCGTGTAATAAAATCATAACGACAATACTGAATACAAAATAAGCCCAACCATAGTCACTTATGTTCTTGTAAATTTTTGTGTAGCCGTTGATTTGTGCAAAATAAAGTGCAATATCAACATAAGAAAAAACAAGCAAAGTAGCTATCGAAAATTTTATTTCGTGACGCAAGTTTTTGCTGGTACTTCGTTGAATTTCTTGTATTCTTCTATGTTTGAATTTGTTTTTGAACCATACCCAAAATAGCATGAAAAAGGGAATAGCAACAGCACCATAAATAAGTGTATTGGTGAGGAAGTCAATAATTCCGTAGCGAAATAAATTTTCAATTTGTAACATCATATTTTTAATTTTAAATGATGATGCAAAAATGTGTGCATTAAAAACAAAATCCTTTGACAAAAGTCAAAAAGCGAAATTAGCTACCTCTTATTTCTAATCCTGCTCAAAGTTTCTTGTGAAATGCCTAAGTAAGAAGCAATCATGCCTAATGAAGCTTTTTGTAGTATTTGTGGTTGACACTCTAATATTTTCTTGTAGCGTTCAGTTGCAGATTGATATTGAAAAGACATTGTTCTTTCTTCCAATTCGATGTAATATTTTTCTATTAATAGTCGCCCTATCAGATTAAACTCTGAATACTTTTTGAACAGCATTTGTAAATTTTCATAACTGATTGTATAAAAAATGCTGTCTTCTAAAACTTCAATTGTTTCAAAACTTGATTTCTGCGAAATAAAGGAATACATAGATACAACTGGGTCGTTTTCAAAAGCAAACCAAGAAGTAATTTCTTTACCGTCTTGGTTATAAAAACCTCTAACAAAACCTGATTTTAAGAAATACAAATACTTACAAATTTTACCTTGTTCCAAAATGAGTTCCCCTTTTGTAAATTCTCTAACCAATATAATATCAGTTAATTCATTTTTTGCGTCTTTACTAATATTCGCAAATTGGTTTAATATGTCGAAGATGTTGTCCAATGTTGAGGGTTCTGTTATGCTTGCAGATAACTCTCTAATATACGAAAGTTTTGTCGTACTTTTTGTATTGTTTGTCGTACTTCTCGTATTGTTTGGCACTTTGCCAATTTTTTATTGTACTATTTTTGTCGTACTTTTTGTTTGTCGTACTTTTCGTATTGTTGAGTTTTACGTTCCTAAAACTATAAATTCTTTCAAGAAATTCCAAATATTATTCATCTTTTAAATTCAAATTATCAAAAGGGCTTACAATATTTTGGATGGTACGGTTGCTTACGTGTGTGTATCTGAGGGTGGTTTTGATATCGTTGTGTCCCAATAATTCTTGTATTAATCTTATGTCAGTTCCACGCTCGTGTAAATGTGTTGCGTAGCTATGTCTAAGGCTATGAAAAGTAACATCTTGAATAATTTTTGCTTCATTTTTTGCCCGATGAAAAATCTGTTGCAAACTCCTTGTGCTATATGGTTCTTCCTTCTGTTGTCCTTCAAAAAGCCAATATTTGGGTTTATACGTGGCATAATATTTTCGTAATAGTTCAAGAATCCCTTGCGACAAAACCACCATCCTGTCTTTTTTACCTTTTGCCCCTTTAATATTTATCACCATTCTTTCAGAGTGAATATCCTTTATCCTCAAACTGACAACCTCGCCAACCCTTAACCCAGCCGAATAAGCCAAGAAAAGCATAGTCTTGTGTTTGAGGTTTTCTAATTTTGAGAATAATCGTTCCACTTGACTGATTGCCAACACATTAGGTAACTGCAAAGGTCTTTTAGGTCTTGGAATTTCAAAAAATATTTTTTCTTTCCCCAACACCTTTTCATAATAAAACTTAATCGCATTAATTCGACTATGCAGAGTATTTTCTGAAAGATTTAACGTATTAGTACAGTACAAAAAATAATCTCTCAATCGGTTTGCATCCAATTCATCCACATTTTTACTTTTCAAAACGTACAACAATTGGGCAAACTCATTCCTGTAAGTTGTGATAGTACTCGGGCTATACGCCTTTAATTGTAGCGTCTCTACAAACTTATGTAAGGCAGGTTGATTGACAGCATCAATATTTGACAGCACTTCTTTTCCAATAAGACTTTTGGGTGCTAAATTGAATTTCTCACGATAAAATGCCGAATCCAGAACGTACCAAGCCTTTTTGGAGTTACTCCACTTCACGCCTACCAATTTTCGGACACGCTGATTCATCTCCTCATTTCTTTCAAAATGGATATAAATCACGTCTTTGCCTTTATGATTAGCGAGTTCATATTTTATCTCAATTGCCATCGGTCTTTTTGTCGAGGAGTATTAATTGTTCAGCCACTATCTCAGTAACGTATTTTTTCTGTCCGTCTTTATCATCATAACTACGAGTTTTGAGCTTTCCTTCCACATAAACTAAACTTCCTTTATGCAAATATTTTTCGGCTAAATCAGCTAATCCACGCCACAGGACTATATTATGCCAATCAGTATTGGATTGATTTTGCCCGTTTGAGTCCTTGAAAAATTCGGTAGTTGCCAATGAAAATTTGGCTACTTTGATGTTGCCTTCGATGGTTTGGATGGATGGGTCGTTACCCAAATTCCCGATTAGGGTTACTTTGTTGAGTCCTCTCATTTTTTAGTGATTTTAGTATTCCGTAAAAATAAAAAAAGCATCTCAGAATTTTACTTCCAAGATGCTTTTTTATAAATACTAATAAATTATCGTATAAGTCATTAATAACTTATCAACTTAAAACTTAACAACTCCTTAACCTACATATTTCAAAAACTCAGCCTTGGTAGCTTCCTTTTGAAATTTACCTCCATAAAAACTCGTAATCGTTGTTGAAGTATCATCTTTCACACCACGAGAAGATACGCAAAGGTGTTTAGCATCAATCACAACAGCCACATCTTTTGTACCCAAAATATTCTCTAACTCCTTGGCAATCTGCATGGTAAGGCGTTCTTGTACTTGTGGGCGTTTTGCAAAATGTTGTACAATTCTGTTTAATTTAGAAAGACCAATCACTTTTCCATTAGCAATGTACGACACGTGTGCCTTTCCAATAATTGGCACAAAGTGATGCTCACAATTTGAATAGAAAGTAATATTTTTTTCTACCAACATATCATTGTACTGATATTTGTTTTCAAAAAGGGCAATTTTGGGCATATTCTTAGGATCAAGACCGCTAAAAATCTCTTTTATGTACATTTTGGCAACTCTTTTTGGTGTTCCTTTCAGTGAATCATCCGTTAAATCTAAGCCCAAAGTTTCCATAATTTGGCGGAAATGATATTCAATTTGAGCGATTTTTTCATCATCATTCATTTCAAAAGCATCTTCACGCATAGGGGTATCCACAGAAGTCATGATATGGTCGTCGCCAATTTCTTCGTCTGTAAACATGATTTTATTGTTGTTATCAACCAACAGGGTATTCAACAAAATTTCGTTCTGTTTCATATAATCTTATTTTTAGGTCAAATGATGAATCAATTTTTTTAATTAATTTGTCGTAAATCACAATGGCTATGTGTTCGGCGGATGGGTTAAGGTCTTTAAATTCTTCGGTGTCAAGATTTAGATTTTTGTGGTCAAATTTATCTAAAACCTCCGTTTTAATCAAATCACTCAATACTTTCATATCCATCACATAACCAGTTTCTGGGTCTATTTCGCCCGTTACTTGAACAATCAGGTCGTAGTTGTGTCCGTGATAATTGTAATTATTACATTTTCCATAGACACGCTCATTTTTCTCATCCGACCAATTCGGATTGTTGAGACGGTGGGCGGCATTAAAATGCTCTTTCCTAAACACCGCCACTTTTTTTGGCATCATTCGTTGCGTTTCTTTCTAAAAGTTGTTTTGAAAATCAGGGTTCAATTTATCGGTTAGCTATTCCGTAAAGAACAGAGACAATAATTCGGGGATTTAGTCTCAAAGTTTAAAAGCCGTCTGAAAGGTTGTCAGCAACACGATTAAACTAAATCTGCGTTTGTTATTATAATAGTAAAACTACAAAAGAATAGATTTTGTTCATTTTTGTTTAATTTATTTAAAAAATTGTTAAACAAAATATATTTTCTCAATCGTAAATAAATAACAATCTTATGACGGAAAAGTTCAAAAAAGTCTTGTAACTTAACGTAATATTAATAAAACCTCACCCCCAACCCCTCTCCCGTTGAGAGGGGAGAAAAATCGTAGAATACTCCCCTCTCAACGGGAGAGGGGTTGGGGCGACCGACGCTTCGGGTGAGGTTCTCTCCTCAAACAAAAACTAAAATATGCGTCGTAGAGATTTTATTCAAAAAACTGCCTTTGCGAGTACCTCAGCAATGGTTTTGCCAAATATTGTTTTTGGTAAGAAAAAAGAAGACAAAAAAGTTCGTCTGGGTTTTATAGGCGTTGGTCAGCGTGGACATAACCACTTAGAGATGGCACTGTACAGAGATGATGTTGAAATCAATGCCATCTGTGACATCGACCCAAAAGCCATTGAAAGAACGCTCAATACTTGTAAATCGAAAGGCAGAAAAGAACCTGCGGTTTATAAAAATGGCGAGCGAGATTTTGAAAATATGGTCAAACGAGACGATTTGGACGGTATTGTTATCTCAACCCCTTGGGAATGGCACGTACCAATGGCTCTTGCTTCGATGAAAGCTGGAAAATATACAGGTATAGAAGTTTCAGCAACCGTAACCCTCCAAGAATCTTGGGATTTGGTGAATACCTATGAAAAAACGGGTTCACATTGCATGATTTTGGAGAATGTTTGTTACCGCCGAGACGTTATGGCAGTACTAAATATGGTTCGTCAAAATATGTTTGGTGAGTTGGTTCATACTCAATGTGGCTATCAACATGATTTGCGAGAAGTAAAATTTAATGATGGCAAACAAGTGTACGGTGGAGGCGTTGAATTTGGAGAAAAAGGTTACTCAGAAGCCCGTTGGCGTACGCAACATTCGGTAGATAGAAATGGAGATATTTATCCAACCCATGGACTTGGACCTGTTGCAGAAATGTTAAATATTAATCGAGGAAATCAATTTTTATATTTAACTTCCATTGCTTCAAAAGGACTTGGTTTGCATGATTACATCGTTAAAAAAGGAGGGGAGAACCACCCAAATGCTGAGGTGAAATTCAAATTAGGCGATGTGGTTACGACAAATATTAAATGTGCCAATGGCGAAACCATTATGATTTCGCACGATACCAACCTCCCACGTCCGTACTCTTTGGGTTTCCGTGTACAAGGTACAAACGGGCTTTGGATGGACGACGGCAAACAGATTTATTTAGAAGGAATTAGTAAAAAACCGCATACTTGGGATAATTTCAAAGAATATCAAGAAAAATATGACCATCCACTTTGGAAAAAACACGCCCAAAATGCTGAAAATGCAGGACATGGTGGTATTGATTATTTTGTGTTGAGAGCATTTATTGAATCAATCAAAAATAAAGTTGCTCCTCCAATTGATGTGTATGATGCGGCAGCTTGGTCTGCCATCAGTCCACTTTCAGAAGAATCAATTGCCAAAGGTTCGGCACCCGTTAAAATTCCAGACTTCACTCGTGGTAAATGGAAAACGAATAAGCCGATTTTTGCATTAGGGGATGATTATTGATTGTATTTTGTCTGGGCGACCCCGTCTGAATCAGGATTTTTAGGATTTATAGATTTTCAGGATGTTTTGAATAATTTATTTTCCTTTATTTTATCCTGTTAATCCAAAAATCCAGTAAATCCTGATTCAGACAAATTTTTTCATTAATTTTACGCAATAAATCACCGAAGCCTAATGAGTACAACCATAAAAGTATCAACCCCAGGAAGAATTTGCCTTTTTGGAGAACATCAAGATTATTTAGGATTACCAGTCATTGCAGCCGCTATTTCGAGGAGGGTAAATATTGAGGGAGGAACTTCTAATAATGCGAAAGTAAGAATTCATTTACCAAATATTAATCGTTCTTTGCACTTTGATATTTTTCCAGAAATGCCCTATCAGAGTAATAGAGACTATTTTCGTTCAGCTTTGAATATTTTACAACGGGAAGGATATACCTTTAAAAATGGTATTGAATGTACAGTTGATGGTAATATTCCAATCAATTCTGGTACTTCAAGTTCATCGGCATTATTAGCCAATTGGATTCATTTTCTTTCAAGAGTTGCGGGTGAACCTAAGCCGCTTTCACCCGAACAAATTGCAGAAATTGCTTATCGTGCGGAGGTGGTTGAATTTAAAGAGGCGGGAGGTATGATGGATCATTATTCAACGGCGTGTGGAAATGTTATTTATCTTCAATCTGTTCCAAAAATTAAGGTAGAGCATATAAAACCAAAATTAGGAACATTCGTTTTGGGCGATTCACAAGAACCAAAAGATACTGTTGGATTGCTAAAAAGGGTAAAAGGTGGCGTTTTGACTGCCATAGATAAGATCAAAAAAGACTTTCCAGATTTTTCTTTACATACTGCAAATTTTGATGATTTAAGTAATGTCAAACATCTTTTGACTTTTGAAGAACAAGAATTAATTTCTGGAAATATTGATAATCATCGGATACTGAATAAGGCTTTGGCATTGTTAAAATCTGAGAATTTTAAAGATTCAGACCTTGGCGAATTGTTAAATCAACATCAATTTAATCTAAGGGAAAATTTGAAAATCTCAACCCCTAAAATTGATAGAATGATTGATGCAAGTTTAGATGCTGGGGCTTTGGGAGGAAAAATAAATGGCTCGGGCGGAGGTGGATGTATGTTTGTATATGCACCTAAGAATCCAGAAAAAATAGCCCAAGCCATTGAAAATCAGAGGGGTAAGGCTTACGTTATTACAGTTGATGAAGGAACGAGATTAGAAATTGGTTGATTGGAAATTGGAAACTGGTTTATTTGAAATTGATTATATTATGTCAAATTATCAATTCAACCCCTCAACCAATTTCCAATAAACCAATTTCCAATCTACCAATAAACCAGTTTCCAATCTACCAACAAACCAATTTCCAATAAACAAGTAACAAATAAAGAATGGCAAAATTATTAATCATGGCGGGCGGAATGTCGTCACGAATGAAAAAAGTAGAAGGTTCAGAAGCACTTGATTCTACCTTAGTTCAACAAGCAAACACACTTCCCAAAGGGATGATTGGCGTAGGAAAAGATGGTCGTCCGTTTATGGATTATCTTATTTATAATGCTCATTTAGCGGGTTATGATGAGGTTTTGATTTTGAAAAACCCCAAAGACCACGTTACAAAACCTTATTACGATAAATTAGTGGCAGACGGAAAAGCATGGGGGATGAAGTTTCTGTATGCAACCCAAACTATTGCTCCCGACAGAGAAAAACCCGGAGGAACAGCCGATGCCATTCAACAAGCCTTAGAGCAAACGCCCGAATGGAAAGGAGATAGATTTACCGTGTGTAATTCTGACAATTTATATTCAATAAATGTCTTAAAATTGTTGAGTGAAAATCCAGTTCAGAACATCGTTGTTTCTTATGAAAGTATCGCATTAGGCGTTGAACCTGAGCGAGTTAAGTCGTTTGCCGTTATCAAAGCTGATTCAGATAATTATTTAATTCAGATTATCGAAAAGCCTAATGATGAGCAAATAGAATCAGCGAGAGATTCAAAAGGAAAGATTGGCGTTAATATGAATGTTTTTCATTTTAATTATGACGATATTTTAGAATACGTTAGGAAAGAGCCATTCAATCCTATCCGTAATGAGAGAGAATTACCTACGGCTGTTATGAAAATGGCAAGTGAAAATCCAAAGAAGGTTTTGACGATTTCAGTAGAAGAAAACGTACCAGATTTAACTTCAAAAGGAGATATTGGAATTGTTCAGAAATATTTAGTTGATACTTTTGGGGATTTTTAATTGAGATTTTCCACAACCATATTCCCTCAATAAACGTTATAAGTTTGTTGAGGGATTTTTTTATCTTTGTATAAAAATAAAATTTAACCATAATGCTCGGGAATTTAGATAACGAAGTAATTTTCAAAAAAGCCTTTACTGATAAAATTGTCTTCAAACAGTTCGTTAAAGACATATTAGATATTGATGTTGAAATTGATAAGATTGAAACCGAGAAAAAATTTAATCCCAAAATAGGTCATATTGATTTTGAGCTGGATATTTTCGCAGAATCGGTGGATAAAAGAATTGTTATAGAAATTCAAAGAGTCGAGTACGACCATAATTTTGATAGGTTTTTGCATTATTTTTTCATGGTTATTGCTGAACAGCAAAGGCGTAGTGCAGAATATGGAATTGAGCAAATAGTTTATATGATTGTAGTTTTAACAGCTCCGTATTCAATCAATCAAAAGAATGGAAAACCTGTTAAAGATGAGTTTTTAATGGTTAATATCAATCCAAAGACCTTTAATGGCGAAGAAAGAGACATTTATGGACACCAGTTCGTTTGCCTAAATCCCAATCACCCAGACAAAGAAACCCTGCAAAGAATTCGAGATTGGTTAGATTTAATTTATCAATCTATTTATAGCCCTGAACGTCCAAATGTTAATGTTGTAAATGAAGGGATTAAAAGAGTAGTTGATTTGATTAGTTTTGATGACTTATCACCAGTAGAACTCGCTGAGGCTAAGAAAAAAGAATCCACAAAGGTTGCAACTTTGAAAATGAAGAGAGCCGCTGCCATAGAAATTGCTCAAAATATGAAAAATGATGGAATATCTGATGATTTAATTATGAAATACACAGGACTGTCTCCTATTGAAATAAAGTATTTAGACTAATACCTTTCTACCCAGATTTTTATAATATTCAGAACAAAAATATAATGTCAAACAACAATTCACAAATCATAAACCTAATCGAAAACGGAAACCGTTATGCCAATTCATTAACGGAATATTCTCGTAGAAAAACCTCAACCGTCAATATTGGAGATCTTCCTATGGGTTCAGATTATCCAATCAGAGTTCAATCTATGACTACGATTGATACGATGGACACTTTGGGCTCGGTTGAGCAAACCATTCGTATGATTGAGTCGGGTTGTGAAATTGTACGCATTACAGCCCCATCTGTTAAAGAAGCTCAAAATTTAGATAATATTCGTAAAGAGCTGAGAGTAAGAGGCTACAATGTTCCTTTGGTGGCTGATATTCACTTTACGCCCAATGCCGCAGAATTGGCAGCACGTTTAGTGGAAAAGGTAAGAATTAACCCAGGGAATTATGCTGACAAAAAGCGTTTTGAAAACATAGATTATACCGAATCAAGCTATCAGGCGGAATTATACAGAATCCGTGAAAAGTTTTTGCCTTTGGTAAATATTTGTAAAGAATATGGTACTGCCATGCGTATTGGCACAAATCACGGTTCACTAAGTGACAGAATATTAAGCCGTTACGGAGATACTCCCCTTGGAATGGTAGAATCCGCCTTAGAGTTTTTGAGAATTTGTGAAGACGAAAATTATTATAATATCGTTCTCTCAATGAAAGCCTCAAATACCCAAGTCATGGTGGAGGCGTATCGTTTGTTATGTAAAAAACTGAATGAGGAAGGACTAAAACCATATCCATTACACTTAGGCGTGACAGAGGCAGGCGAAGGTGAAGACGGCAGAATAAAATCAGCCGTTGGAATAGGAACACTTTTGGAGGACGGTTTAGGAGATACCGTTAGAGTGAGTTTAACAGAAGACCCAGAATTTGAAGCACCCGTCGCAAAGGCTTTAATTGACAGATATACAAATAGAAAAGAAGAATCAAAACCAATTCCGAAGTATACCCAAACCTCAAACCTCAAACCTCATACCTCAAAAGATTCTCCCATAAATCCATTTCAATATTTCAGAAGAAAAACCCACGAAGTTGCCAATTTTGGAGGGCATAACGTACCAAGAGTCATTGCTGATTATTCTCAAATTGAAGTGTCAGACCATGATGATTTGAAACCGATTGGACATTTTTATTTGCCATTGCCCGATAAATGGACGATGAACGACTTAGGAGCTGATTATATTTACACAGGGAAAAATCCAGCGAAATATATGCTTCCAATGGGTTTGAAAGAGATTTTAGACCTTGAAACGTGGATTCACATAGAAGATAAAACAAATAAATACCCTTTATTTTATCCTACTGATTTTATATTTTCTTCATATCGACACGAAACATTAAATTTTCTCAAATTATCGTTAGGGGAATTAGAGACAAGCATTATAGATTATTTAAAGCAAGATAAAAAAACCGTAATTATTTTAGAAACTGACAACGCTCATGCAATGCCAGAGATGAGGAGATTTTTCTTTGAACTCATTGAAAATCAGATTACTGTACCTGTCATAATTTTAAGAAATTATCCAGCATTATCACAATCAGATTTTCAATTATTTTCAGCCACTGATTGCGGAGGATTATTAATTGATGGTTTCGGAGATGGAATATTATTGACGTTGCCCAAAGAAATAAACGAAAAATCTGAACTTTTAAATACCTCAAAAAGTTACAACTCAACAGCATTTGGAATCTTGCAAGCTGCCCGTACACGTATGAGTAAGACCGAGTATATTTCGTGTCCATCATGCGGAAGAACCTTGTTTGATTTGCAAGAAACCACCGCCATGATTCGTAAAAGAACAGAACATTTAAAAGGCGTAAAAATTGGAATTATGGGATGTATAGTGAATGGTCCTGGCGAAATGGCAGATGCTGATTATGGGTATGTTGGAGTGGGGAAAGACAAAATTGCCTTGTATCGTGGACAGAATGTAATTAAAAAGTCTGTACATTCAGACAATGCCGTGAATGAATTGATTGAAATTATTAAAGAAGATGGAGTTTGGTTTGAAAATTCAATTGACAATCAACAATAAACAATTATCATTGTTGTCAGAGTTATCATATTTTTGAATCAGGTAAGAATAGTAGTTTGTTTATTGATTATTGTTAATTATTAATTGAAAAAAAGATGTCAAAATTAAAAGAACAGTTCAAATTGGGAGAAGCATTTAGCTACTTTTTCAGAATTTTTGGAAAAGCTGATCCAGCAAAACCAACCAATTTCAACATCAAAACCATGCACTTTATCAACAAAATCTCAATCTTGATGTTTTTGTTTTGTGTTTGTGTGATGGTTTATCGAGCATTTTTTAGATAAAATGAACATAGAAGAATTTAGAGAATATTGTATTTCTAAAAAAGGAGTTACCGAAGAATTACCCTTTGGTCCAGACACTTTGGTTTATAAAGTAATGGGTAAAATATTTGCAATAACTCCCTTAGAATCAGAGACTTTTAGTGTAGGGTTAAAATGTAATCCCGCCAAAGCTATCGAATTAAGAGAAGAATTTGAGCATATTGTGGGTGCATATCACATGAACAAAACCCATTGGAATACCGTTAATTGTGAAAAAGCCCCTACAAAACAACTCAAAGAATTAACCGACCATTCTTATGAATTAGTCGTCTCAGGCTTTACTAAAAAAATGAAACTTGAATTTGATAATCTAAGCCCAATTAAGTAACAATTTATCAACTTAAAACTTATCAATTTGAAATGGAATGGTTAGCACTGTTTTTCTTTGCCCCTTTTTTCATAACCATCTATTGTATTGATTGGTTAGTGGAAAAATACATCCGTGTCAAAGACCCAGAGCAATTGGGCGAAGGTGAACTCATGTTAAGTGAAAACCGTTTTGTTGAAGCCCAAAACTTCTTTAACGAAAAACTCAAACGCTTCCCAAAATCATCCAAAGCCTATCGTCTGAGAGGAAAAATAAATTACAAATTAGGCAATTATTTTTCAGCGATTTACGACCTCGAACAATCCATTTCCTACGATAATACTGTTGCTGAAAGCTATGTTTGGAAAGGAAAAGCACTCTATAAATTAGAAGAGTTTGACAAAGCATTTTTGGAATTCGACAAGGCAGACTGGTTTTACAGAAACGAAAATGCAGAGACTTTAAGATGGCGAGGAATGTCCCGATATGCTATTGGACAGCTTGAAAATGCCATTACTGATTTCAAAAAAGCCGTAGATTTAGGAGATGAAGATGCAGATTATATCTTGAAAACTCGGTTTGATTATCTAAAAAAATAAGGGCAACTTTACCGCAGAGTTGCCCTTATTTTTTTACTTACCTTTTGCAGCCCAACCAGCCGCAGTGGCAAGTGCAGTTTTATCAGAAGTATTTGATTTAACCCAATTGCTCAAAAAAGTATATGAGGCTTTATCGGTCTTAGCATCTATCAATTTTGTTAAAACAGCAACACCTTTTGCAGGTTGATTCTCTCTAAAATATGCCTTACTTTCTTCACGCCAAACTCTTCCATCAATCGACTTTTTATCAACGCCCAATTTTGCTAAGTTTGCTCTAACTGTATTAATTTTTGCAGTAGAATACTTCATTCCACGAGAACTATAAAGCGAATACATAATTATATTTTCAGCCGTTTGATTGACTAACTTTTTGTCATTTTTAGCATAAAATCCGCTGAGATTATTCATCAGATTTTTGAAAAGAGCATTCTCATCGTCCATAATAACTTTCTGTAATACCAAGAAACTGGTGTTATTTCCCAACTGATTTTTTGGCAAATTCTTAGCGTAGGCGTTCATGGCAGCAATATTATCAACTGTATCTCTCATAATTTTTGCCATCATACCATAGTCAATCAAAAAGTTCATTTCACGATTTCCACCTTTGAAACTTGCTTTGTATGCGGAGGTTCTTTGTGCTGGATTTAGTGCTTTCGTTCCAGCATTTATCAAAATCTGTGCAGAGTTATTTTCCTCTCCCAAAATCCCAATGTGCATTAATTTTACATCTTTATCAAAAAATAACATCGTCGGAGTCGAAGGAATATAAAGCCCCTGTTTATTCAAAAATGCAGAACCTTCTGGACTTGTAATGTCTAATTTATAAGAAATAAAATTTTGGTTGAAAAAAGTACCAACCTGTGGAAGCTCAAAAGTCGGTTTAAAAGCATTACACACATGACAAGTGGGAGCGTAAACTTCTAAAAAAACTGGTTTATTTTGAGCTTTGGCAAGGTCAAAAGCTGTTCTCAGATTTCCACCTTGAATAAAAGCTGTTCCTTTTTGAGCGAAAGAATTTATTGTTGAAAATAAAAAAAGAGTAAAAAGTAATTTCTTCATGAGTTCTATTTTTGTTTGGTTCAATCTTATTTATTTGTAAATCGTATAATCCTGATTCAGAATTTATTACGCCAAAAATATGCCAATCCCTTCAACAGAAATTGGCATTAACAAAGATTAACAATTATGCTTGCTGTTCGGCAGCTTTTATTTCGTCTCTCAGGTCTTTGGTCATTGTTTTACAAAGTTGCTCAATCATTTGAGCCGTTTTTTGGTCGCCCGTAGCTCGCTCTAATGTATCTCCTATGCTCCCAATTACTTCAATATAAAACCTTTTCATATCAAAAACTTCCATGTCTTTTGTCCAAAGGGGCAAAGCCATTAAGCCTTTATTATAGTTATCCCAAACACCGATAAAAATTGATTTAGTTTCTTCAATTCCCTCATTTGGATTTTCTGTGGCAGACCAAGAGATTTGTTCAGGGATATTCTCGTCGTCCAATAATACTTTAAAATTAATTTCTGAATGTTTCATAAATAAAAAACTCACACAAAATGAGCCATCTTTTTCGTTTTAATCAATACAAAATTAAGTTATAAAAAATTCAAAACTCACTAAGGTCAAATAAAAGATAAGCACTATCTTTGCACCCCGATTAAAGTAAAGGATAAATTTATACAGTGACTTACCAAGATACCATAGACTATCTCTATCAACAATTACCTGTATTTCATCGAATTGGCAAAAAAGCATTCAAAGCCGATTTGAGTAATACTATAAAATTGTGCGAGCATCTCAATAATCCTCATTATAAATTTAGGACGATTCATATCGCAGGGACTAACGGGAAAGGTAGTTCATCACATTATATTGCTTCCATTTTACAAAGTGCAGGTTACAAAACTGGACTATACACATCGCCACATCTCAAATCTTTTACGGAAAGAATCCGTATTAACGGACAGACAATCCCAGAACAAAAAGTGGTTGATTTTGTAGAAAATAATCAATCATTTTTAGAAGAACTAAAACCTTCGTTTTTCGAGATGAGTGTTGGCATGGCTTTTGAGTATTTTGCAAAAGAGCAAGTTGATATTGCCGTAATTGAAGTTGGTTTAGGTGGACGTTTAGATTCTACCAATATTATCACCCCATTAGCATCTTTAATAACTAATATCAGTTTCGACCACATGGACATTTTAGGTGATACACTTGAAAAAATTGCAGGCGAAAAAGCGGGAATAATTAAACACAAAGTACCAGTTGTTATTTCTGAAAAAGCCATAGAAATTGAGGAAGTTTTCATCCAAAAAGCACAGCTTGAAAACGCTCCTATTTATTTCTCACAAGATTATTTTTCAGTCGAAAAATCCGATGAATCTGACTTGCTTTTGAATATTAGTATTTTGGATAATTCTAAGAATAGTACAATTGAGTTAAAGTCTCAATTATTAGGAAAATATCAGCTTAAAAATGTTCTGGGCGTTCTGAAATTAGTTGATATTCTGAATCAAAAAGATTTCCAGATTTCAGAAGCTCATATTCAAGATGGTGTCAGTAAAGTAATTTCTCAAACAGGCTTAAAAGGAAGATGGCAAATTTTATCTGAAAATCCTCTGATGATTTGTGATACTGCCCATAACGTTGCTGGGATTTCTCAAATTGTTGAGAGCATCCAAAAAATCAAATATCAAAAATTATGGATGATTTTGGGCTTCGTTTCTGACAAAGATATTTCTTCGATTTTACAGCTTTTACCCAAGGAAGCAAATTATATTTTTTGTGAAGCCAATATTCCAAGGGCTTTGAAATCAGAAGACTTAAAATTGAAAGCATTAGAATATGGCTTAATAGGAGAGGAGGTGCAAGATGTAAACCACGCAATTGAAAAAGTAAAATCTCTCGCAAAAACGGATGATTTAATTTATGTTGGAGGCAGTACTTTTGTAGTTGCAGAAATTGATGCACTATAAATTATTGAGTCGAAATACTCTTTTTTACTTTTGGTGTTGTTTGTTCCAAATTTTATTTTGTTTTTTGTCAATATGTTTCGTATTTCAATGTAAGCTATTTTCAACGCTTATGAATCTGTTAAGAAAAAGATAATCGTAAATTTGTACAGGAAGAATTTATTTAAACGATTCTCAGCCATTTTACTTAAAATCGTAAATGCCTGATTTTCAAGCATTTAATCATATTGGTATATTGATAAAGATATACTGATAAGTGCAAAATACTAACTAATCATGTAACGTATTGAATATCAAATAGTTATAAGTATGTAATAAATGAGTAAACGGTCATACAACTGAAAGACTAAAATATATACAATAAATAACAAAGAAATTGTCTAACTAAATAATTTAGCATTATTAGTATGGGGAGAAAAAAGAGTATTAGATTTAAAGAAATAGAAGAAAATTATAACGTAATTCAAGATGGAAAGCCTTTGTTTGAGATAATTAAGGGTAATTGGAGTCAAGAAATTTTTAAAAATCCCAACCCAATTGTTGTTGAATTAGGATGTGGTAAAGGAGAATACACGGTAGGATTAGCCAAATTATTTCCTGAAAAAAACTTCATTGGCATTGATATTAAAGGAGATAGGATAGCTGTTGGAAGCAATCAGGCGATAGAGCAAGGGTTAAAAAATGCGTGTTTTTTAAGAACAAAAGTACACGATTCAGAAAATTTCTTTCTCGAAAATGAGGTCTCAGAAATTTGGATAACTTTCCCTGACCCACACTCTCTACAAAGTGGAATTAAGCGGAGAATGACTAATGAAAGGTTTTTAGAAATTTATAAAAAGATGCTAAACCCAAATGGCTTACTTCATCTCAAAACTGACAACGAGCCATTTTTTGATTATTCATTAGAGACTTTGAATAATTTTGGAGTCAATAATTTACAATTTACCAAAGACTTATATCAATCAGAATTGAACAACCTTCATTTTGGGATAAAGACACGATTTGAGACTATTTTTACAGAAAAGGGATTTAAAATCAATTATTTATCTTGTCAATTTGAGCATTAAAAAAGGGAATCAGATTTTGATTCCCTTTTTTAATATATTGATAATCAGACTATTACTTACTGATTAATTTCGCAAAATGATTCACAGTACGTACTAATTGAGATACATAAGACATCTCATTATCATACCAAGATACTGTTCTTACTAATTGCGTATCTCCTACATTTTGAACCTTCGTTTGAGTTGCGTCAAACAATGAACCAAATGAAGTTCCGATAACATCACTACTTACGATTTCATCTTCTGTATAACCAAAACTCTCATTTGAAGCCGCTTTCATAGCTGCATTGATTTCTTCGGCAGTTGTCTTTTTTGCTAACATTACGGTTAATTCAGTCAATGAACCAGTAATTGTTGGAACTCTCTGAGCCGAACCATCTAACTTACCTTTCAATGATGGAATTACTAAACCAATAGCTTTTGCAGCACCAGTAGTATTCGGAACAATATTTTCCGCCGCAGCTCTTGCTCTTCTCAAATCTCCTTTTGGATGTGGTCCATCAAGAGTGTTTTGGTCATTTGTATATGCGTGAACAGTTGTCATCAAACCGTTTACGATTCCAAATTGCTCTTCCAAAACCTTAGCCATTGGAGCTAAACAGTTTGTTGTACAAGATGCTCCGCTGATAACAGTTTCAGAACCATCTAAAATATCATGATTAACATTGAAAACTACTGTTTTTGCATCGCCAGTTGCAGGAGCTGAAATAACTACTTTTTTCGCACCCGCTGTGATATGTGCAGATGCCTTATCTTTATCTGTGAAAAATCCTGTACATTCTAAAACCACATCAACATCATGTTGTCCCCAAGGAATTAAGGCTGGATCTCTTTGTGCATAGATTGTTACCGACTCACCATTTACAGAGATTGCATTTTCAGAAGAAGTAACTTCTGCATTGAATCTACCCTGAGCTGAATCATATTTCAATAAATGAGCCAATACTTTTGGACTCGTCAAGTCATTGATTGCTACTACATCAATACCTTCCATGTTATAAATTTGGCGATAGACTAAACGTCCTATTCTACCAAAACCATTAATTGCAACTTTAACTTTTGCCATCTTTAAGATAAGATAAATTAATAAATTACTTGATTTAATTACTCTACAAAAGTAATATAATAAACCAGATTAAGCAAATGGAATAATTGAGATAAATAAGTCAATAAGATTAGTATTTATAGCTAATAAAATTAGCAAAATCAACAATTTTCAACAATATTACTAAAAATAATAGTATTGGCCTTGTATTATACTAAATATTTCTTGTCTATTTTGTATCAGAGTTTTGTCTTTATCCTTTAATGTGACTCTTATCTATCAAGAGATATTCATTATAGATTATTCCATTAAGTAATTCAACGAGTAGGAGAGAGGAGTTATTAGGAGTCTCTGAGCTAAGGATATTTAATTTTTCTTCTTAAATCACTTAAATGAGGACTAAAAACCCTGTTATTAATATAATTGTCTCCTCCACTTTACAATAGTTTTTGAGTTGCTTAACCCCAAAACAAATCTTTGATTAAAATTAGCATACCAAAAGGCTTAATATTTCTTTATCATTCTTGAAAAATAATTTTACCTCGAAAAATCCTTTCATTTCAATACCAATTTAATTCCTCCATGTACTAACTCCTTATAATAGTTATAATATCATCTTTATATTTATGGCACACTTTTGGCACTAATATTTATGAATCAATCCCTGTGGAATTCCGATTCTCTAAGTAAGAAATGCCACTATATTTTCAGCTACACGCCAAATAAATCAAGAAAACAATATATGACAATCTGTCAGTTATGCGAATAAATTACTTTCTAAAAATAGGCTATCCTGAGACAGAATAATATTTTGTATATATTTATAATATATTGATTTTCATTTAGTTACAGTTATTTATATAAAGTAAAAATACGTACAAATACACCTCTTTTTTGACTTCATATTACTTCTCAGTTTCTCCTCTTTAATGGTTTATTTTGTATGACTTATCTTCTGGTTATGCCCAAAATATCAAGTAAATGTTTTTACTTTGCATCTCAATTTTAACAGAACATATTACCCTCAATATTTTTAATGAAACAATTACAGGATATTATAGAGAAGGCATGGGAAGACACAAGCCTCCGCTCTAATGAAGAAACAAAAAATGCTATTGAAACAATCGTAGAGAAAGTTGATAAAGGCGAACTTCGTACTGCACAACCTAATGAAGATGGTTCTTGGACGGTGAATGATTGGGTGAAAAAAGCCATTATCATGTATTTCCCTATTCGTCAGATGGAAGTTCAAGAAGTTGGTATTTTTGAATTTCACGATAAAATGAAATTAAAAAATAATTATGCGGCTTTGGGCGTGAGAGTTGTTCCTCCTGCGGTAGCACGTTA
Organism: Cytophagales bacterium; assembly: GCA_013298125.1. GTDB lineage: Bacteria > Bacteroidota > Bacteroidia > Cytophagales > Spirosomataceae > Arcicella. The sequence continues at coordinate 95,399 of JAAFJP010000002.1, forward strand.
TGGAGCGTTCTTAGCTAAGGGTGTGATTATGATGCCTTCATATGTAAACATAGGTGCTTACGTAGATTCAGGTACGATGGTGGATACTTGGGCGACGGTAGGAAGTTGTGCTCAAATCGGAAAAGATGTGCATTTGAGTGGGGGAGTGGGTATCGGAGGAGTGCTTGAACCTGCACAAGCTGCACCCGTAATTATTGAAGATGGTGCTTTTATCGGTTCACGTTGTATTGTGGTTGAAGGTGCAAGAATTGGAAAACGTGCGGTTTTGGGTGCGGGTGTAACCATCACAGGTAGCTCTAAAATCATTGACGTAACAGGTGCTGAACCAGTAGAATATGTTGGATTTGTTCCTGAAAATAGCGTTGTTATTCCAGGTAGTTTGACAAAGAAATTCCCAGCGGGCGAGTTTAACGTTCCATGTGCTTTGATTATCGGAAAACGTAAAGAAAGTACAGATTTGAAAACTTCATTGAATCAGGCTTTGCGTGAAAACAACGTTACAGTTTAATTAATCGTTGAAGTTTGAATTGTTGAATTGTTGTAGAGAAAACGACAATTCAACAATTCAAAACTCTGCAACTTATCTAAACCTATCAGCCACCACCAAATCCTTACTCCCCGCCACATACTGATAAAAACCTTCTCCTGACTTAACGCCTCTCATTCCTGCCTGTACCATATTGACTAATAAGGGACAAGGAGCATATTTTGGATTCTTGAAACCATCATACAGCACATTCATAATATTGAGGCAAATATCTAATCCGATAAAATCCGCCAATTGTAATGGTCCCATCGGATGAGCCATTCCTAATTTCATTACGGTATCTATTTCACTTACACCCGCCACTCCTTCATATAGCGAGTAAATAGCCTCATTTATCATAGGCATCAAAATTCTATTTGCCACAAAACCTGGATAATCATTGACCTCCACTGGTACTTTTTCGAGGTTGATAGAAACATCAAATATCTGTTGAGTAGTCTCTTTGGATGTGGAATAGCCCTTTATTACCTCCACTAATTTCATAATAGGCACTGGATTCATAAAGTGCATTCCTATTACTTTATCAGGACGTTTTGTAACAGAGGCAATCTTGGTAATTGAGATAGAAGAAGTATTGCTTGCCAAAATTGTATGCTCTGGCGAATATCTATCAAGGTCTCGAAATATTGCTAATTTGACATCAATATTTTCAGAAGCTGCCTCAATTACTAAATCTGCATCATAAACACCCTTTTCTAAGTCTGTATAGGTTTTGATGTTTGAGAGAGTTTTAGCCTTTGTAGCTTCGTCTATTACACCTTTTTTGACTTGCCTATCTAAATTGTTTTCAATCGTTTGCAGAGCTTTATCTACAAATTCTTGCTTAATATCAATCAATGATACTTGATAGTCTTTGAGTGCAAATGTATGTGCAATCCCATTGCCCATTGTGCCTCCGCCTATTACTGAGATGTGTTTCATGTTTTTAGTTGTTAAAGTTTGAACGGTTCGACGATTCGATTGTTGAATTGTTGTTCTTCGTTTTTAAATGAATTGTCAGAAGTATAATTACATTTCAAAATTATATCTATTATCACAACAATTCACACAACAACAATTAATTCCTAACCTCCGCAAGTACCACCTTCCCATCTTCCAAAACAGCCTCAATCGTTATCACCACTGATTTAGACGTAGGAGTATTACTTATGTCTGCGGTAGAGTTAATCGGTACTAAGGGATTAGACTCAGGGAAATAGGTTGCTACGCACTTCGTAGGGATGTTATAAGGCACTATAATAAAACGCTTTGCCTCTCTATGTATTCCCCCGTGATTATTATGAAGATTGACCACCTGATAGTTTTGGAGATTTGCGTCAGCGATATCTTTTTCATTCATCATAATTACTCTCCGTTCGTTGTAAATACCTCTATAACGGTCATCTAAGCCATAAATGGTAGTATTAAACTGATCATGCGAGCGTATCGTCATCATCAAGTATTCATTTTCTTTTAAATTTTCTTGCGTCAGGGCATTTATCGTAAAATGAGCCATTTGATTTTTTGTCGAAAATTTACCTTCTCTCGGAGGGTTGGGTAAATAAAAACCATTTTGGTCACGTACCCGTACATTGTAATTGTCAAAACCTGCAATAGTCTTCTCTATTAAGTCCCTGATATGGTCATAGTTAGCTATTAATTCATCCCAATTTAGTTGATACTTACTATCAAGTGTTTGTTTAGCTATGCCCGCTACGATGGCTGGTTCGGACAATAATTCCTCAGAAGGTGGACTTAAAACGCCCTTTGACATATGAACTACACCCATTGAGTCCTCCACCGTTACAAATTGTTGTCCATCTTTCTGCATATCCAAATCCGTTCTCCCAAGCGTTGGTAAAATCAAAGCCGTAGTACCATGCACCAAATGAGAACGATTCAACTTTGTAGAGATATGAACGATTAAATCACAATTCATCAAAGCCTTTGCCGTGTATTCAGTATCAGGTGTGGCAGAGAGGAAATTACCACCCATAGCAATAAAAACTTTTCCCTTCGCTTTATACATTTCTTGGATTGCCTCCACTGTATCGAAGCCATGTTCTTGTGGTGGTTTAAATCCAAAAACTCTTTCGATATTATCTAAAAATGTCTGTGAAGGTTTCTCATAAATCCCCATCGTTCTATCGCCTTGCACGTTGCTATGCCCACGTACAGGACACGTACCAGCACCCTCTCGCCCGATGCTTCCTTTGAGTAACAAAAGGTTCACAACTTCCTGAATTGTGATAACAGAATTTTTATGCTGCGTCAGTCCCATTGCCCAACAAACAATTATTCTATCATGCACCGCCAAGAGGTCTGCAACTCGCTGTATTTCACTTAATTCTACACCTGATTGCTTCGCTAAATCAACGATTGAATAACCGTTCAATTCATTTATTAATTCCTCAAAACCTACTGTATTAGCTTGAATAAAGGTTTTATCGAAAACTTGACCATTAGATAGTTTATCTGCCTCCACTAAGAGTTTCAGAATACATTTCAAAAGAGCTAAGTCTTGATTGATACGAACTTGGAGGTAAATATCGGTTAGAGAAGTTGCCCCAGTCAATAAATCTCGTGGGTCTTGTGGGTTTTTGAAGGCTAATAAACCCGCTTCGATGAGGGGATTTATCGAGACAATTTTAGCACCTTTTCTTTTGGCATTTTCCAGAGCTGACAACATTCGGGGATGGTTTGTCCCAGGGTTTTGTCCCATCACGATGATGACCTCCGCTTTGTCAAAATCATTTAGTGTAACCGAACCTTTACCTAATCCCAAAGTAGCGGTCAGAGCTGCCCCCGACGACTCGTGACACATATTAGAACAGTCGGGCATATTGTTCGTTCCGTACATACGCACGAAGAGCTGATACAAAAATGCAGCTTCGTTGGAAGTACGTCCTGATGTATAGAAGATTGCGTCATTGGGCGTTGGGAGATTCTTTAATTTACTTCCAATCAAAGCAAAGGCTTCTTGGTAAGAAATCTTTTCGTAATGCGTCTGACCTTCTCGCAAAATCATAGGTTGCGTCAGGCGACCTTGTTGTCCTAACCAATAATCTGATTTGTCCGAAAGTTCAGCGACGGAATATCTTTGAAAGAAAGCGGAAGTAATTTTGCGAGTTGTAGCTTCTTCGGCAATGGCTTTTGCTCCATTCTCACAATATTCAGCAATGGGCGAGCGATGGTCAGGGTCGGGCCATGCACAACTTGGGCAGTCAATACCGTGTTTTTGGTTTATTTTCAATAATGCTTTCAATCCACGACCTACGGGCATCGCTCCAAATATGTGCTTAGCTGATATGGCAACCGCTTTGATTCCTGCAGCTTCGGTGTATGGTTTGGATAATTTGAGTCCTGTAAAACTCAAAGGAGGTTGTGGATTGATGATATGTTCTTTTGTCTGAACCATGATTTTTAAGATTTAGGGATTTCAGGATTAAGTTAGAAAATGATGTTATGCTGGATTTCAAGGTTAAGCATCTCCGATGCTGTAACGGTCTGTTTTTATTCTTTCTACAAAGGCTTTACATCTCCGATGTATTCCAACAGATTTAACATCAGAGATGTGTAACCTTTGTAGAAAACCCAATGAAAAAGAAAATAGCATCGGAGATGCTTAACCTTAACAAATCAGAATTAGGTTTCAGAGGGAAGTAATAGATTGAGTGTATTCTGAAAGTTTAATCCTAAAATCCATTAATCCCACGAATCCAAGTTCAGACAATAATCCTCTCCCCATCAGTATACACATTAAACTGTTCTCCTCTCAAAAAACCAATCAAAGTGATACCAAATTGATTTGCTACCTGCACTGCAAGACTTGATGGAGCTCCGATGGTAGCCACAATGGGAATACTTGCCATGACTGCCTTTTGGATAAGTTCAAAACTGGCTCTACTACTCATCAGTAAGATTTTATTTTGTAAAGGTAATGAATCTTGCGTCAGGGCATTTCCTATAATTTTATCCAAAGCATTGTGTCTGCCGATGTCTTCTCGTAATAGCAATAGTTTTCCTTCTAAATCAAACAAAGCCGCTGCGTGTAGTCCACCTGTGTATTCAAAAGTCTTTTGATGTTGTGATAATGTCTTTGGTAATTGTAGGATTACATCAGGATTTATTTGGAATGGTTGCGTTTCGTATTGGGGTAATTCACAAACCATATTATCAATTGCTTCGATGGATGCCTTCCCACACACACCACAACTGGACGTAGCATAAAAATTGCGTTGGAGAGATTGGAGATTAAGCGTCACATCAGGTTTCAATTCGACCCTGACAATATTCTCAGTGGCTTGCTTCCCTGCATCTACACAATATTTGATGCTCAGAATTTGATTGTAAGACTTGATGATACCTTCGGAATAGAGAAACCCCAATGCCAAGTCAAAATCATGCGTAGGTGTACGCATCGTGACGGAGATACTCTTTTGTTGGCGAGCTTCCAAGTCTCCATAACCCAAACGAATTTCTAAGGGTTCTTCGACTACGACTAAATCTGAATGAGCTGAGAACTGGTCAGAAATATATTTTGTAATATTTACGGGGGATATTGGGAGCATTGAGAATGTGTTGATTATGGACTTTTAATTGCGTACCAACAGTTATTATTGCAAATTTGTAGATAAAATATTTGAAATCGAAAATTTAATCGAATGATATACGAAACAGCACCCTTGCGATTGGGTCAATACAATCGCCTTGAAGTAATTAAGGAATTAGACTTTGGGCTTTATTTAGACGGCTATGATAGCGAAGAAATCCTAATCCCTCGTGTGTATGTACCCGAAGGTACGCAGATAGGAGACTTTCTTGATGTTTTTATTTACAGAGATTCAGAAGACCGCTTGATTGCCACGACTTTAAAGCCTTTGGGCGTTGTAGGAGACTTTGCGTATTTGAAAGTACGTGATGTAAGCAAATTAGGCGTTTTCTTGGACTGGGGATTGATGAAAGACCTCTTGGTACCCTTCGGAGAACAAACGCATAAGATGGGCTTAGGACGTTCGTATTTAGTTTACATTTATATCGACGAAGAAACTGAGCGTATTGTTGCGTCAGCAAAATTGGACAAATTCTTAGAAAATGACAGTTCTAAATTTACAGAAGGACAAGAAGTTTCTCTGATTCCTTATGAATATACAGATTTAGGCATAAAAGCATTAATTAACAAAAGTTGCATTGGGGTAATTTACAAAAGTGAAGTATTCAAAGATGTTATTCTGGGTGATGTTACAAAAGGATTTATCAAGAAAATAAGAACAGACACCAAGATAGATTTGGCGTTGGTGAAACAAGGCTACGATAGGATTGACAATGTTAAATCTCAGATATATGACCTATTAGTATCAAAGGACGGCTTTTTACCCTATACAGACAAAACAGATTCTGAGATAATTTACAGAGATTTACAAATGTCAAAGAAGGATTTTAAGAAAGCAATTGGTGGATTATATCGAGATGGCAAAGTTAAATTGCAGGAAGATGGAGTTTACATAGTTCAATCATAATAGGCATACTTATTCAAAACAAATGTAAATTATAATATCTAACGGTTTACATTTGTTTTACTCATTCTATAAGTTACAAATGTTTACTGCCAAGTATTAATTGTAATATGTAAATTGTTGTTATATTTGTAAACTATTTCATTCACACAATAATAGTTTACAATTGACAAATGGATTTGAATAAGAAAATTGAACAGATAATAATTGACAAAGGTTTATCGCCAAGTTATTTTGCCGATACTGTTGGTATTCAGCGGAGTAGTATTTCTCACATCCTTTCAGGAAGAAATAAGCCGAGTTTGGACATAATTCAGCGGATTTTGAAGGTTTTTCCAGATATTGACCGTGATTGGCTACTTTTTGAATCGGAAGTACCTCAACAAAATACCCCACAAATCAATAGACAACAGCCTGTAAATCAGCAAAATACACGTCAAATTCTGTTTGAACAAAGCCCACGAGAATCGCCTAAAAATTTTCAAGCTGAACAGAGTGTCGAAAAAACGCCTGTAATTCAGCCTGTAAAACGTAAAATTGAGCGTCCTGTGGTTCAGTCGTTTTCATCACCAACTAAGCAAATAGAGAGAATTGTGATTTTTTATACTGATGGGACTTTTGAGGAGAAACGTCCGAGTTAAATATATTTAGTAGAACTTGTTTCTTAATCAGGAAACATTTATTTTTGATAAAACTTAATGGAAACAAAATTTGATACAGTATTTCTTGAAGAAGTAATAACCTTTTTGGACGACTTAGATGAAAAACCAAGGGATAAAATTCTCTATAACATCTGGAAATCAACACAGATAACTGACAACGAACTTTTCAAAAAACTTCAAGGCGATATTTGGGAATTTAGAACCTTATATCAAAAGACTTATTACAGACTATTTGCATTTTGGGACAAAGAAAATGAAGAACAAACTCTTGTGGTTGCGACTCATGGAATTATAAAAAAGACAGGGAAAACACCAAAAAATGAAATTGAACACGCTGAAAATCTACGTAAAAAATATTTTAAAACTAAAAAAGAGAAGAAATGAAAACGTACACATTAGAAGAAGTAACAAATAAATATATTGGAGAAATCGGAACTCCAAAAAGAGATGCTTTTGAAAACGAATTAAGAATTGAGCTACTCGGACAGGCTATTAAGCAAGCTCGACAAGAACGGAATTTGACACAAGAGCAATTAGGTGTATTGGTGGGAGTCCAAAAAGCACAGATTTCTAAAATCGAAAACAGTGTAACGAATGCTCGTTTTGAGACTATTTTAAAAGTATTTACAGCATTAGGAGCAAAAATCAATTTCAATGTTGAACTTCAAAATCAAACAGTTCAATTTGTATAGATTAAAGTCTTTAAAGAAGTCTGTCATACAAAAAATAGGGTAGAGTAGGAGTGAAGCCCTATTTTACCCTATTTTTATAAATAATTTATTAGAAAATATATACCTAAGTTTTACTCCTATTCTTTCAATATTTCACCTCCTACACTATTTCTTCTCCTCTATTCTACCACCATTTTAGAGGTCTTATCACCTACTTTTACAAAATAAATACCCTTGTTGAGTCCTTCGGTAGAGAAAGAAACGCTCCTATTATTAGCATCAAATTGCTTGTCTATCATCACTTCCCTCCCCATTCCATCGAGGATATTTACCCCTGTTTTGGGTGAATGCAACTCAACCCATACTCTCCCGTTTGTAGGGTTTGGATAGAGTTTTGGAAGAATATTTAGCTCATCTTCAAAGGCTAAGGGCTTGACAAAATCACAAGATTGAACGGTCTTCTGACGGATTTGTTCCAATTTAGCGTACAAATTATCCCCTGGGCAACTCGTAGCACATGAGCCATCTCTATGAGCCGAAATGTTATTTAAAGTCCTCCCAGAAGCTGAATGAAGTCCTTTTTCAAGTGGTTCAAGCGACTCTTTTTTCATTTTCCACGCAATTAACTTTGCTAAAGATTCAATAGATTTATCGGTTGGTTGAGCCGTCATATAGTCACCGAGAAGGCAAATGCCCATTGTCCCAGTATTTTGACTACAAAAATGAGCCCCGATTACATTGTCGCCATCCATTACATTTTGCCCGTCACGACCTTCGTAAATAGTGCCATCTTGGGCAATGAGGAAGTTATATCCTACGTCATTCCAGCCATTTGTTCCTGTATGAAATGTATAGATATTTCGGACTACATCAGTATAATTTGTGTTGGTATTTGAGCCTGCCGCATGATGCACAATGATGTGTTTTACCGTCGATTTTACGGGTAATTCCTTCGGAGGAGTCAATCCAGAACGCCACGTTGAGGCAGGAATAACGACTGGTTTTTCACAATCTGCCAGTGTCCGTGCGGATTTCGTAATCACATCGGGTAATTGTAGGGGTTTTACATAGATTTTATCCATTATGACATTACCCGTAAATCCCTCAGAGCGTATTTTTAGGCTCAAAATAGGCTTTGAGAATACGATTAATTCAGACACAGAAGGCTCGTGAGCGTCTGGTCGAACCAAAATCTCTTCTCCATCGACAATTATCCACAATTTACTAAGTATTTGATTGTCAGGTAGATGAAAAGCGATACTGGTAACAGGAGAATCGAAAAATAGGCTCTGAGAATCGTTTGTTTTAAGGCTTATCGTAGTCTTATCCACACGAGAAGATTCCTGAGCCGTTATTTTAAAGAAAATCAGAAAGAAAAGCGGGAATAATAAGGCTTTTTTCATACGTTGAGGTTGTTTGATGATGAGTTTAAGTATTTGCAGATTCAATTTACAAGTTTTAGGCATAATTTCCAATTTATAATGATGTTATAAGCTCCTGACAGACAGAGCGTTTAAAGAATCTTACGAAATAGAATAAGATAAATAACTGATAATCAATTAGTTATAAAAATTGTTTCACGTGAATATGTAAAACGCTGATAACTAAGCACTTAACAGTTTATCCACAAAATTGTGGGGAGTGTTCCACATTTGTTCTAAATATTTGTAAATTTGGGTATAAATCATCCATAAAATCATGCAAAAAATAGATTCATTAAACCAAGTCGCAGAATTTCATCGTACATTCAAAGCACCAGTATTAGAAACTCCACAAATTCCTTCGGCTGATCGCTGTAAACTTCGGGTTAGTTTGATTGCGGAAGAATTGAAAGAACTCCAAGAAGCCATTGATAATCAAGACCTTGTGGAAGTGGCGGATGCACTTTGCGATATTCAGTATGTACTTTCGGGGGCGGTTTTGGAGTTTGGTTTAGGAGATAAATTTGTAGATTTATTCAACGAAGTACAACGCTCGAATATGTCGAAGGCGTGTAGTACGTACGAAGAAGCCGAAGCAACCGTGGCTCATTATGCTAAAAAAGACGGAACAGAGGCAGAAATTGTACAAGATGGTAATAAATTTTTGGTTTATAGAACGGCTGATAATAAGGTTTTGAAGTCAGTGAAGTATTCTCCTGCGGATTTGAAGGGGATTTTGGGGGTTTGAGAGGTATATAATAGAACACGGATTTAAAGGATTTGACACGGATTATAGTTAGATTTTGTCAAAATAGAATTCTTAAAAATATAAAGTCTCATTGTCATTCTGTAAGAATCTATTTTGTGATTCAGCAATCTATAATTTTACCAAAAAATTAACATTACAAAGCTACAAAATGGATTCTTTACAGAATGACAGGACAGTTTTTATAAAAATATAGAATCATAACACAGATGACAATTGAAGAAATAGAAGATTATGTTTTGCTTCAAGAAATGACCAATTTATCCGAAGAAGAGAAAGAATCAATGTCTTTTGCAGATGCTAAAAAACTACTTGGGTGGAGCTATCTATAATAAACTATTTTTTTAGTTATAAAGAAAATCAAAGATTAGGAGAGGGGGAGAGAAGGAAAATCAACTCTATAATTCAATGAAATATAAACATACAAAGGGTAACGAAATTGACGGTCATTTAGACATTTTTATTTCCCAAAATAATGATGAAGTATTAATTCATGGAAATCCCGAAGGTCTTAAATCTCTTGCAAAATTATTAACCGAAATTGCTGAACTCAATCAAGAAGATGTTGAGGATAAATTCTTACCGATTGGTGAAAGAGAACATTATCATTTAAGACCAAATATCGAATTATCAAAAAGTTCTGTTGAAGTGATTGTCGGGCGACTTGACGGAAAAGAAACAAAACAATTTTACAACAGATATATTCCAAGCGACAAAAATAAAACCTCAAAATAAAGCCCGCTGAGAATTAAATAATCAATACAGAATACCAAACAGAAAAATTTGCAGGATTCTCAGGCGATTAGATTTTATAGGAAATCTTGTCAGATTCCCGCCAAAAAGCCCATCCCAGCACCTCATATACACACATGAGTACATACGCCCCAACAACCCCTCTCGATACTCCTCAGACCATGCCGAAGGCTCTTTCTTATACAACTTTCAAAGACATTTGAAAGTTGTATAATTTACATTATGTTAAATAAAACATTCTGAAATTAGACCATACTTATCCACAATTCTACTCTTCTTCTAACAAACTATTCTTCTCTCTTGAACATTTCACGAATCAGGAGATTCGTTTTACATAAAAAAAGGTCTTGAACTTTCGTCCAAGACCTTCTCGAATCAGGAGATTCGATTTACATCTTTATTCTCCAAGAGCTTTCAATTTGTCTTCCATTTTCAAAATTTGATATAAACTTCTCAAACTTGACTTTATATCATCCTCTTTCTTTAAAGAATATGCTTTCTCAAAAAATGGTAATGCTTCTTTGAATTTTGCTGTTGATTTTTCTTCAACGGCTTTACCTTCTGTTTTGTAGGTATTCATGTCCATTGCATCAACTTTTTTCTTAATCTCAACTGCCTCATTGAAGCTCATTACGCCCATGTTATAATTTACATCATAATTGTCAGGCTCCATTTCTAATGCTTTCTTATAGTATTTAACAGCATTTGCTCTTGCTTCATCTTGCTTTACTTGCAAATCGGCTAATTTTTTAGATACATCGGCTGTATTAGTTGCTGTTGCGGTTTGTTTTGCTTGTTCTGCATTAAGATTTGTCAAAGTTCCATTAGCTTCGTCTCTCATTTGACTCACCTCCCCTATTTGCTTTTTAGAAGCTGCGGCAGTTTTAGGGTCTTTTTTGGCTTTATCACTCAAACGCTTGATTTCTTCGTCATAAGCACTAATTTTATCTTTTTGTGCTTGAATCTTTTTGTTCAATCCATCCACATTACCTTTTGATAATTGGTCTCTATATCCTTTCGCCTCTTTTTCCATTTCCTGAACCTTATTATCATACAAAATACCAAGATTTAATACTTCTTGTGTATTCTTAGAACCTGCATTTACAGATGCTTCCATTTCTTTAATGGCGGCATCTATCTTCTTGAAACCCAATAACATATTGATTTTTTCGGCTTTCAAATCTTTATTCGTTGGATTCAAAGCGATACCTTTTTCAATGATAGCAAGGGCTTTTTCTTCGTTATTTTCGTTTTTATAAACCTGAGCCAAAGCGTAAATAACAGTTGCGTCTTTACCTCCTAACTCAATATATTTCTCAAAACCATATTTAGCTGAGGCATCGTCTTTGGCTAATTGACCAATTACACCTGTATAATTTGCTGCAAGGGTATCTTTTGGTGATACTTCCATTGCCATTTTCAAATCTTTAACCGCTCCTGGAAAATCTTTGGCTTGGTATTTCAAGATTCCACCATTCAAGAAGGCACTGTACATTTTTTGTCCTTCTGGTTCTGGTTTGCCGTCTTTTCCAACTACAAATGATAAATATTTCTTAGCTGGTGATGCTGCATCAAGAGCAAGAGCTTTTTTGAAATTAGCCATCGCTTTATAATTTGCGGTTGGCTCAGTTTTCATAATGACAGAATCATTAGAAATGGCAATCTCTAAATACGCTTCTCCACGAGTGAGCCATGTTTTAGATTTCAATGAATCTTTTTTCATTACTGCCTCGTCAGCTTTTTTCTTGGCTTCGGTCATCGCCTTGCGATTAGCTTCGAGTATCAATTTGTCCGCTTGGGCGAAGGTTGCTCCCGCTGTCAATAATATGGCAAAAAGGGCAAGTGTTATTTTTCTCATTTTTGTTTGATATGGTTTGGTTAATGTTACGGTACACGGTGAATGGTGAACGGTAAACGTTTGGGGTTTTATTTTAGTTTGGTAATAATTCTAATTTTTACTTGTAACGATTAATCTTTAATGAAGTTACTTTCTTAACAAAAGATTAACAATTAACTCAATCAACAATTATCAATTAACAGTAAACAATATTTTAAAATATTTACAAGTCTGTTAATTGATAATTGCTAACTGTTAATTGGCTCTTACTCTTCGCTTCCCTCCTCCCCTGTTGATTCAGCGGTGATTTCTGGCGTTATTTCTCCAACTATACCATTAGTTTCAACAACTTCTGCATCTGTGATTTCTTCCTCCTCTGGGTCTTTTACGATTTTGGTTACAGAAGAAATTTCGTCAGCTTCGTTTTTCAGGCGGATGAGTTTTACGCCTTGGGTATTACGTCCCATAACACGTAAATCTGCGACTGCCATTCTGATTAAAATACCTGATTTTGTGATAATCATCAAGTCGTTATTGTCGGTTACTTCCTTGATAGCCACCAAGTTACCTGTTTTCTCAGTAATGTTCAGAGCCTTCACTCCTTTTCCTCCACGGTTAGTCAAACGGTAATCTTCTACATCTGAACGTTTACCGAATCCTTTTTCTGAAACTACTAATAATTGTTGTGTTTCTGGGTCTTCGATACATACCATTCCGATGGCTAATTCGTCCGTTTTTTCTTCATCAATCCAGATACCTTTTACACCTGCGGCTGAACGTCCCATTGGGCGAACACGAGATTCTTCAAAACGTACTGAACGACCTGTATTAGTCGCAATGATGATATGGTTGTTACCATTTGTTAAAGAAACATCTAACAGACGGTCATTTTCACGAATCGTGATGGCGATAATACCATTCTGACGTGGACGTGAATAGGCTTCCAAAGTTGTTTTCTTAATCGTACCGTCCTGCGTACACATCACAATAAAATTATTGTTGATATAATCTGGGTCGGTGATTGATTTTACGTTGATAACCGCACGGATTGAATCTCCACTTTCGATGTTCATTAAGTTCTGTACAGGACGACCTTTGGCTACTTTTGAACCTTCGGGAACTGCATAAACTCTTAACCAGAAGCATTTTCCTTTTTCGGTAAAGAATAATAACCAGTTGTGCATCGTGGCGGTGAATAGATGTTCGGTATAGTCGTTATCCTTAGTGGCAACGGCTCTCGAACCTACTCCTCCCCTATTTTGGGCTTTGTATTCTCCGATTGGGGTACGCTTGATATATCCTTGATTTGAAACGGTGATTAACATTTCTTCATCCGCAATCATATCTTCAACCGAGAATTCATCATCAGTCATATTGATTTGCGTACGACGAGCATCTCCGTAACGTTCTTTGATTTCGAGCAATTCATCTTTGATGATTTGTAATTGACGTTCTGGTTTTGCCAAAATATCTTCCAAATCATCAATCAAACGTTTGATTTCTTCGTACTCAGCCATGATTTTATCACGCTCCATACCCGTCAAACGCTGTAAACGCATTTCGAGAATGGCTTTTGCCTGAATTTCAGAAAGTCCGAAAGACGACATCAAACCTGCCTGAGCCGTATTTGGGTCACGAGATTCACGAATCAATTTGATAACTGCATCAAGATTATCAAGTGCAATAATGAAACCTTCTAAGATATGAATTCTTTTTTGGGCTTCACGCAAATCGTATTGCGTACGACGAACGACTACATCGTTGCGGTGTTCTACAAAATAATGAATTAACTCTTTGAGGTTCAGGGTATAAGGGCGACCTTTTACAAGGCAAACGTTATTGACCGAGAATGAATTTTGTAGAGCTGATTGTTTGTATAAATTGTTCAGAACGACATTTGGCACGGCATCACGTTTCAAGTCAAACACGATACGCATACCCTGGCGGTCTGACTCATCACGGATTTCTGAGATTCCTTCAATTTTCTTATCATTCACCAAATCAGCACATTGTTTTATCAAAGATGCTTTATTGACCATGTAAGGAATTTCAGAAACGATAATTTGATCTTTACCCGTTTTTGAAGTCTCGAAAGTAGCATTTCCACGAACCACGATACGTCCACGACCTGTTTCAAAGGCATTTTTGATACCTGAAACTCCATAAATCGTTCCGCCCGTCGGGAAATCTGGGGCTTTGATGTGTTCCATCAAGCCAGCGATGGTGATTTCACGGTCATCAATAAAGGCAACGATTCCGTCCACAACTTCTGTGAGATTGTGGGGTGCCATATTGGTAGCCATACCCACGGCAATCCCTGATGTTCCGTTCAAAAGAAGGTTCGGTATTTTGGCAGGAAGGACGGTTGGCTCTTGGAGAGAATCATCAAAGTTAGGTTGAAAATCAACGGTTTCTTTGTTCAAATCTCCCAATAATTCTTCGGCAATTCTTTTCAGACGTGCCTCCGTATAACGCATAGCGGCGGGTGAGTCTCCATCGACAGAACCGAAGTTACCTTGACCATCGACCAATGGATAACGCAATGACCATTCCTGAGCCATACGTACCATGGTGTCATACACGGAGGTATCACCGTGTGGGTGAAATTTACCCAAAACCTCCCCTACGATACGGGCAGATTTTTTATAGGATTTGTTGTAATTAACGCCCAGTTCGTCCATACCGAATAGCACACGGCGGTGAACGGGTTTGAGTCCATCACGGACATCGGGCAAAGCACGGGAAACAATAACGGACATTGAATAGTCAATGTACGCTCCCCGCATTTCGTCTTCAATGTTAATGGGGATAATGTTACTGGTTTGTTCTGACATAGTTTTTTTGAATGTGAGTGGTCATAATATCTGAATCAGGATTTACAGGATTTGAGGATAAGGGGGATTTTTGTTAAAGAAAATTCGTCCTATAAATCTTGAAATTTCATAAATCCTGGTTCAGACAAAGTAGTGGATTTTTCTACTTCACCACGTTAGGATTCCAAGTAAAGATTGTAATAACAAAACAATACTGATAATTATGCTTATTATACAAATTTCGTGAAATTTGAGGTGTTTTGCAAATATTGGAGTGAATAGATGTTGTGGTGAATGAGTTTTCGGTAAATTTGTTGAAAATCGTCTGGTGACTTTGTCTGAATCAGGATTTTAAGATTGCAGGATGTACAGGATTTTAAAAAATAATTAATTTTCTTAATTCATATACTTTCATTCTGATTCATTTTTTTGTTAGAATCAGAATATTAGGATTGTATGATGTACAGGATTTTGAAAGAAAAATCCGATTCCACAATCTTGAACATCCTGTCATCCTAAAATCCTGATTCAGACGGGGTTGCCAAGACAATTTACCGAAACAACAAAACATTATGAAATTCTTAAAAAACATTTTCCTCCTCTTTTTACTCTTCACAGGCACATTATCGAGTTGTCAGCCTTCTGAAAAATCGTCTCAAAATCAAGAAAAAGGGGCTTATCAGGAGCAAAATGGGGGTGATTCTACGGAAAAACGCCATAAAAAGCATCGAAAAAGGCATAAAAGAGATAGAAATGAGGATGAAAACTCAAAATATGCCTCTGAGAATCGTGCGGATAAAAACGCATCGGATATTCGGACGGGGAATGTGCCTGAGAAGGCTTTAAAAGTATTGAAATATGTTCGTGAGAATGGCGTAGCGATGAGTGGATATGTAGGTGGGCGAAGATTCGGAAATTATGAGAGCTTACTTCCGAAAAAAGATAAGTCTGGCAAGCGAATTGAGTATCAAGAATGGGACGTAAACCCCAAAATACAAGGCAAAAATCGTGGTACAGAACGGTTAATTACGGGTTCTGATGGGAAAGGGTATTATACAAATGACCATTATGGGAGTTTTGTATTGGTGGAGTGAAGTAAATGGAAATTTAGTATTAGAAAAATAAAGAACGTATAAATACATATAAACTATGAAACAAATGGAATTTGACGAATCTTACTTAAATGAAATATTTGAAGATTTGCATAACTTAGAGACTCACTTTATCAAAGAGGCTTCAATATTTTTACAAACTAATACCTATACGATGGATTTATATTATTCTGCCATAATAAACAGAGCCATTGCTTTAATCAGAGGCTTTATAACATTATCGAAAGAGAATAATTATGTTTCTTCCATTCCGTTGATAAGGATTCAAGTAGATAATTGCCTCAGATTTTATGCAACAACTTTGGTCGATGATTACGATGCTTTTTTCATGGATTTTATGAAAGGTGAACACGTTGGAAATATTCCAGATGCAAGTGGAAAAAAGATGACAGATACTTATTTAGTAAAAAAACTTAATAAACTCTTTCCTGGTATTCATAAATTATATAAAAATACCTCTGGTTATGTACATCTCAGTAATCAACATACTTTTCTTCAAACCTCAATTGTGAAAGAGCGAACAATTGGAATTCGTATTGGAAACTTTGATTTTTACAATATTGACAAAAAAGTGGATTTTGCATATAATATGTTTAAAGCAAGTGAAATACTTTTAGATTTAATAAAAAATTGGACTGTTCATAAAATGAAAGGATTAGATACATAATTTATTCGCTTCGGACGGTGTTTTTCCCGCCGTTGTTGTTTTTTTTCACCAACAAAACATAAACCTAATCTGGTCGTAAGATTTTCCTACGCACCCAAAACCACAAAGAGCGTCACGCTCGAAGTTGATTGAAGGGAAGATATTACTTTCCGCCTTTGTTGGTATTTTCCACCAACAAATCGTGCAAAGTTGTTAATAAAAGCCTCCAACAAAAGCATAAAAGTTATGGAATATAGTTCAAACATATACAATCTCACAAAAGGAGAAACGTATAGAGTAACGAAAGAATTTATTGACTACGATAAGATAATTCATAAAGTTGGAGAAATATGGATATTTGAAAAAACAACGTTTCTTCCATATCATTCAGGGCTTACATTATTCGTAATAGAGAATGAAAAAGAAGTTACCTATCGTTTTCAAGATTACCCAGAAGAGCAAGGAGGATTATTATATACATTTATGAACTATGTAGAAAAAATTGAAAAGACATCTTATAAGTGACCACATGAAGAAAACCACTAAAAAACAAACCAATCAAGAAAACAAAAGAGAGGGTAATATTTACGACAAAATCGTAAAAGAGAATATTGAGAGTATTATCCCCGCTTTAATGAATAGTGTGTTAGGTTTCAAAGTCTTAGATTCAACTGTAATCAAAGAAAAATTACAGCAAACCAAAGAAAAAGAAGCTGACGTTTTGAGAATTATTACCGACCCAAGCGGTAGAAAGTTCATTTTACACTTGGAGTTCCAGGTAGATGATTACAAGAAAATGGTCTATCGGATGATTGATTATTGGGGTTTATTGAAATCAAAATACAAACTTCACGTCAGGCAATTTGTAATTTTTATTGGCGACAAAGAACCAACCATGAAAACGGTACTTTCGGAAGATGGAAATTATTTTCAGTTTCAACTCATCAACATTACTCAATTTGACTATCTAAGATTTCTCAACTCAACAAATCCCGAAGAAATCATTTTGGCAGTTTTAGGAGATTTTGGTAGTGAAAACCCAGAAATAGCTCTTTCACAAATCATCCAAAGACTTGAAGAAACTAAAACCGACCAAACAACGTTACAAAAACATTTCAGGCAGTTGCGTATTCTCGCAAAACTGCGTAAATTGGAAGTAAAATTTGATGATATGATACAGAACATGGCAAAATATCTTGATGATAAGAACGATTATCTTTACATTAAGGGAAGACAAGACGAAAAAATTGGATTTATAACCTTTCTTTTGGAAGAAGGTAATAGAACTTTTGAACAAATTGCTGATATTGTAGGAACGACTGCGGATTTTGTAAAATCCGTCAAAAAAAAACTGACTGACAAAGAATAGATTTATTAATAATATTCGTGTAGATTTCTACCAATGAAGTAGTACAAAAGTTATTTTTGTACTACTTTTCTTTTTCAACTAATTAACCAATGGCAAATTACACAATCCTAAATAAACCATCCGACAAACACTCTACCGAAAAAACTTTGGTAGCTATCATCGACGGTGAACAGACTGATACCTTAGAGAAATTTTATGCTTCGGTTTCGTCTCAACTGAAATTTCCTGATAATTTTGGGAATAATTTTGATGCTTTTGATGAAATGATTAATGATTTGGATTGGTTGGAAGAAAACCGTATCTATCTGATTTTCAGGAATTATGACGAATTTTTATCAGAAGAAAATGACGAAGCCCGTGAAATTCTTTTGACGATTTTAGACGATGCCTCCACCGAATGGAAACGCATGGACGGAGAAGGCAAATCACTAAAAATGCACATCGAACCTTCGGATTTAGGAGAAGATGACTTGGAGACTTTGGGGATTGAGTATAAAAGTGAGTGAGCGTTTTTTATCTGACAAAAAATGATACTAATCAGAAAAGCTGACCCCCAAGATTTAGATACCGTTTACGAATTTATCTGTAATCTCGAAAATGAAGTCTTTGATTATCAGATATTTAAGTGTATTTTTGACAAAAATTTACAGAATCCTGATTACGTTTATTATGTTGCGGAGTCAAATAATCATGTAATTGGATTTCTTAGTTTTCATACCCAAAAACTCTTGCATCATTGCGGAGTAGTTGGTGAGATTCAAGAATTTTATATTGACCCCAATTTTAGAAATCAAGGTGTTGGAAAACTTCTCATACAAGAAGTAAAAGCGTATGCCGAAGCAAACAATTTGAAAAGTATTGAAGTTACATCGAATAAACTCAGAACTGAAAATGTACCAATTTATGAGCATCTTGGATTTAGATTGACTCATAATAAGTTTACCATTGATTGCTAATACCATTGAAAACCCATGAGAAGACCGTTAATTCGTTTATTAATTTGTATTTTAATAACCCTCTCGTTTTATTCATTTTCACAAAAGATTACCAGAGGTCCATACTTACAAGCGGCTACGCCTACGTATATGCAAATTCGTTGGCGGACAGATGCCCCGACGGCTACAACTGTTAGATATGGTACATCAGTCAATAATTTAAATTTTTCTGTTTCATCTCAAAATCAACAAACAGAACATTCTACTGACCTCAATAACCTAATACCCAACACCAAGTATTTTTATTCTTTGGAAACACCGTCAAAGGTTTTACAAGGAGGAAATAGCTACTTTTTTATTACGCCCCCTCCTACCAATACCACCCAAAAAATACGAGTTTGGGCAAATGGCGATTGTGGCAATGGTACTGAGAGACAAACAAAAGTACGTGATGCTTTCCTTAAAACGTTAGGGGATAACTACCTGAATCTCTGGATATTATTAGGTGACAATACATACTTTGGTTCGGATGATGCCGCTTATGAAAAAGGTTTTTTTGGTATTTATGCCAAAGATAAATTCCTAAGACAGTCACCTCTGTATCCTGCCACGGGCAATCATGATTATGACGGTAGTGATAGAGTTATAGAAAATCCAAAGGCAGCTTATTATAGTATTTTTAGTATGCCTACCAAAGGCGAAGCTGGTGGAGTAGCATCGGGTTCAAAAGGTTATTATTCCTATAATTACGGCAATATCCATTTTGTAGCTCTGGAAAGTGAGGCGGTTGATAGAGATAATAAAAAACTTTACCAAAACCCAAATAATCAGGTAGAATGGCTTGAAAAAGATTTAGCTGCCAATTCGCAAATGTGGACGGTTGTTTATTTTCATCATCCTCCATTCACGAAAGGTTCTCACGATTCAGATGTTGAGGCGGATTTAATAGCCATTCGTCAAAATATCGTTCCCATTTTTGAAAAATATAAGGTTGATTTGGTTCTCAATGGACATTCCCATGCCTACGAACGCTCAAAACCGATGAAAGGACATTATGGATTTTCAAAGGAATTTGATGAGAAAAAAAGTGTAGAAGAAACCACTTCGGGTAAATGGGATAATTCTCAAAACTCTTGTCCTTATGTCAAAAATCAAGCTCCAATGTACATAGTGGCGGGTTCAGCGGGAGGATACGGTTACGCAAGAGAGGGCTATCCGCATAAAGCCATGTATTATTCTTACGTCGAAAAAGGTGGTTCGTTTTATTTTGAAGTAGAAAATAATGTTCTTTCCGCTCAATTCATCAACGAAGATGCTTTGATTCTTGATAAGTTTACGATGATGAAAAATGTCAATCAAAAACAAACGTTGAAGTTGGATGCAAACCAAAGTAGTATTCCTCTGACAGCTTCTTGGAAAGGGAATTTTAATTGGCAACATGATAATTCAAAGAAAGAAACAGTTGTGGTATCTCCAAAAGTAACCACCAAATACATCGTGCAAGACAATCAGAAGTGTTTACAAGATGAGTATATTGTAAAAGTTGTAACAGGTTATGCTATTCAAGATTTCAATTCTACTTCCACTAAAAGCGGAATGCTAATTGATTGGATAACAACCCAAGAGAGAGGAATAATAAGTTTTGAAGTTGAGCGACAAAGGCAAGGAGGGCTATATCAAAGTATTGCAAAGCTAAGTTCAAAAGCAAAAAATCAATTTTCAGAAAAAGCAATCACTTACCGTTACCTTGACCAAATACATGAAACAAGTGAGAATGTAAATTACAGAATCAAAATAACTGATAATGAAGGCGTTAGTTATTACTCAGATAATAAAATGGCAAATACTGCCTTGAAGGTTACAGATTAAAAAAAGCGGTCAAATGAGAGTTTGACCGCTTTTTTGTTACTTCCCTACTTCCAATTTTTGATTTATCCCTTTCTCCAACATCGGCAAACCATCGGTCATCCAAGTGGGTGCGGGAGCATCTTTCAAATAGTGGTCAAAGTATTGATATAATCTTTTAGCAAAGTCTTTTTTATTTTTACGTTGAATCAAACCGTGTTTTTCTCCATTATAATTTAGTAACCAAACGGGTTTGTTCAAACGCTTCAAAGCTGAATAAAATTCTATTCCTTGCTGCCATGGCACAGCCCCATCATCGTCATTGTGCATCATCAAGAGTGGCGTTTGAATTTTTGGAGCTTGAAAAAGTGGAGAATTTTCCACATACTTATCAAATTTATCCCACAACGTCCCTCCTATTCTGGTTTGCCCTTTTTCGTATTGAGCTTGACGTGAGTTACCTGATTCCCAGCGAATTCCACCATACGCTGAGGTCATATTTGCTACGGGAGCTCCCGCTTCTGCCGCTCTAAACATATTAGTTTGCGTAACTAAATACGCTGTTTGATACCCTCCCCAACTATGTCCTGAAATTCCCACACGTTCTGGATTAATAAAACCTTTGGCAATCATTTCTTTTGTTCCTGCAATGATACAGTTGTATGCACTTTTGCCTGGATCTCCCGCCTTATACACAATATCTGGGACGAAAATTACATATCCGTTTGAAGTAAAATAAGGGTAATTAATCGCCGCTCTTATTGGTGACGGTGTAATGTGCAAATGCAAATTCTCTGTATTCCTTTCATAAAAATAAACCATCATTGGGTATTTTTTCGTCGCATCAAAATTTTCAGGTTTGTACAAAAGTCCTTGTAAAGGTGTTCCGTCAAATGCCTTATAATCAACGAGTTCTACTGTTCCCCAGGCATAATCCTTTTGTTGTGGATTAGCTTCTGAGACTTTCTGAACATTCTGAAAGCTCAAATCTGATGTGTATAAATCTGGAAAATTTTGAAAATTTTGTTTTGTAAATATCAAATTATCAGTCCCTTTTGCCTTGATAGGATTTGATAAAGTATAATCAACTTTATAAATCTCTTTGGGTTTCGACAACGGACTCGTCGGAATGGCATAACCTTCTGATTTATCTTTTTCATAAACCAACTTCCACAAAGCATTTTTACCCAAAATAAATTTATCGTCAGCATCCAAATTGACATAACGATACTGAACCTTGTTTGCTCGCCCACCCGTAATGAGCATCGGCACGTTATTTTTCAAGTCAATCGCCCACGCATCATAGCGGTCATAGACTACAAACATGGGGTCTTTGGTATCATCTACCCAACCCGCAGAGCCATACGAACTTGGCAAATCTGGATGGTCGTCATCTTCATCAAAAAACTTAACTCCTTGATTATTAGTAAGTTTAATTGTCTTTTCAGTATTTAAAGAATAAGCAAACCAAGCCGTATCGGGCATCGACCACCAAGTTACGTATTGGGCATTTGGTGAAAGTACAGGGTTTCCTTGCAAAGCCGTTGCTATCTGTTTGCGTGAACCATCTTGCAGATTTATCAAATAAACATCCTTCTTAGTATCAAAATTCCAATGCTGATTAGAGTACGGAACTTCCGAAATTGCTAAAACAGTGCCGTGGTTAGCCTCTTTATCCAAACTCACAGAAGGAATTTCAACGAAACCTAATTGTATTATTTTAAGATTATCTAAATGAATAACTGATAAATAAGATCGTTTTTTGTCTTCGTCTGAAGTAACTTTTTGTTGCGTTTGGAGTTTTTTATCTTGCCAATTCCAAACTTCTACACTCACAATTTCTTCGGGTAAAAGTGTTGTATCTGGTACAACAGGCTTTGGATTTGTTCCGAAAAATAATCTTTTGCCGTCTTTCGAGAATCTTGGTTGATAATTATCACTCACGAGCCAACCTGCGGGGGCGAAAGTTTGTTTTTCGTCAGTCAAAAGTTGTGCTTGTACATCTCCTTCTTTCCAACGATAGAGTTTTGGTAAGCGAATCTGGGTTTTAGTATTAGTATCTAAATCAGCGATGAAAGCTATCTGAGTTCCATCTTCCGAAAGAGATAATTTCTTGAATTTTCCTTTTGATTTAAAAATGTTTTCTAATTTACCATTTTGCAAATCATAGGCATAAACGCCTGACAATAAGGTAGAATCGTTCCCCGTTGTGCTAAATACTAATCGTTTAGCATATTTAGCAAAGTTGTATTCCGTAACAAAACTAAACGTCTGGTCTGTATTAGTTTTAAAATTCTTCAATACTAAACGATAGCCGTTCTCCTCAGACTCTTTCTTCGAGGCTTTCTTTTTAGGTTCGCTTTTTACTAAGGAATCTTTCTTTTTAGCAATGTCAATTTTCTTAGTTTCTTCTAATTGATAGGCAAGCCACCCTCCTACTTTCTCAGGAATTTTATAGGATAATACATTCGGAATCTTCGTTACAAGATTCGTTTTTAATCCATAAATACCCAAAGAATCCTTGGGCATTTCTTCCTTTTTCTTTTTCAAGCGTTTCATGGATTTAACCAAATTGAGTTGTGGCTTTATCTTGAAAACTGCATATTCTGAATCATCCGCTAATCGAATTTCAGCCCCTCGTTGCACAGAGTCTATTTTTGTATTTTTCAAAGAATGAAACACGACTCGTCCATCCCCTTCTTGTGGATTGAGGGTATAGACAATCGTACTTCCATCATTAGAAAGCATTTTATCAGGAATTTCTTTCCATGAATCATAGACATCATGCGTCAAGGGTTTCTTTTGAACCTGAACAACGACTTCTTCCGAAACTTTCTTTGATTTTTTTCTTTTTTGTGCTGATAATGAGAAGGTTACTATCAGGCAAAACAATAAGAGGAATGTTTTTCTCATGATTAGGTTGGGGGAATAATGAAGTTCGTTAATGATTACTACCATTGAACATCCCCCTGCCCCCTTCAAAGGGGGATTTCCCATTAGTGCAAGTCCCCCTTTGAAGGGGGCAGGGGGATGTTCAACGGTGGTAAAACTGAAATAATTGATTTTCTATAAATACACTATCTCATCCGCAAAGACGATTCTCTAATTTTCAATTCTGTTTTAAATGCTTTTACTTGGGGTTTTTCTGTACTATCCGAATTTTCTATCTGATTGATTAACAAGGACATAGCCATTTTTCCCATCTCAAATGTAGGTTGTGCCACACTCGTGAGCGTAGGCGTTACTATCGTACAAATTGGTTCGTCATTAAAACTAACAATGGCAACATCTTCTGGAATTTTGATATTTTTCTTACGCAAAGCCGCAATTGCACCCACTGCCAAACGATCACTCACTACCACCATCCCATCGGGTGGATTTGGTAATTCAAATAATTTATTCGTCAGTTCAATTGCCCCTTGCATATTATAATTTCCGTGAACAATCAAACTTTCATCAATCAAAAAACCAGAATCTTTCAGGGCATTTATGTAACCTTCTTGTCGCAAATTACTAACGGTAACGTTAGCTGGACCTGCCAAAAATGCTATCCGTTTTGAGCCATTCTCAATCAAATGCTTGGTAGCTTCATAAGCCGCACCGACATTATCCACCATCACTTTTGGCACATCAACTTCATTAGCATCTCTATCAAAAAACACTAATGGAATCCCTTTTCTTTGCAAGCGTTTGAAGTGCTCATAGTCGGTAGTTTCTTGTGAAATTGATACAATAAAGCCCTCTACTTGCCCACGAGATAGGTTTTGGACGTTGGTCAATTCACGTTCGTACAACTCACTCGTCTGTGTCAGAAGCAAACTATAACCTCTTGCAAAGGCTTCTTCTTCAATGCCTTTAATGACCGAGGCAAAAAAATGATAAGCCAAATCTGGCACAATTACCCCGATAGTTTTTGTACGACTCTTTACTAAATTAGTTGCTAAAATATTGGGTTGGTAGTCCCATTCTTTGGCTAATTTTAGCACAGCATCACGAGTCTCCGCCTTGATTTCAGGCATATCTCGCATAGCACGAGAGACAGTCGCCACCGAAATATTGAGGTGTCGAGCAAGGTCTTTTATCGTTACTTGATGAGCCATAAATTATCCTTCAAGGGTTACTTTTGCACGGGTACACACGCCCCCGATGGGTGGGTTAAATTTGGAAACTGATACTTCTACTTTTTCTATGTCAGGATAACGTTTTCGCACATTTGTGATAATTAATTGAGCAATGTGTTCTAACAATTTCGCCTTAATTTTCATTACGCCCGAAATGATTTCGTACAAATCTCCGTAATTGACAGTATCTCTCAATTTATCGTTTTCGGCAGCCTCCGAAAAATCGGTAGTTACCTGAATATCAACCTGATAGCGGTTGCCAATTTTCTGTTCTTCTTCGTGAACGCCATGATAGGCAAAAAATTCAATTCCTTCTAAGGCAATTGTTCCCATGATTTTTTAGTAAGGTTTTAGATTTTGTCATCCCGACGCAGGAGGGAACTGTTAAATGTATTCAGTTCCCTCCTGCGTCGGGATGACAAACTGAAATTAAATTAAACAAAAAATTTCAAGCTGTGAATTCAACTTGAAATTTTTGCATAGCAAGATATTTCTAACAACTAAATATTATCAAAAAACGAACCTCCACCATTTGAAATTGCGACAGGAGCTTCTTTTGAAAATTCTTCCATGACTGATGAAACTGTTGGCAGTCCACCATTATCATCTTTTATTATTTTGCGAGGTCTCCCACGAGTAGCCTTCATTTCTTTCATCAAATTATCTGCCGTTTCATTAAACGCATCCGTTGGCGATTCGATGGCAGAGGCAGGATGAACAAACGAAGTCTTTTCAATTTCCTGCACAGGCTGCACAAAAGCGGGATTTACAACTTCTGGCTCAGGCTGTACGATGGTATGAACAGTTGGCAATTCATCGTTTTCATCGTCATAATCATTGGCAGGATTAAAGTCAATTTCTGTTTCGACCACCTCAGTTTTTGTAACCGCTTGTACTTCTTCTACAACTGGCAAAACCGCTTCAACTTCTTGATTTACAATTGGTTCTGCAATTACCTCTTCCACTTTAACAGGCTCTGCAACAATTGCTTCGACTACTGGGGCGACTGGCTCTGCCAATTTTTCTGTTACTCTGATATTCAGTTCATTCAGCCTTGCTTCGCTACTACGAGTATTGATTCTCTCTTCAAATTTAGTAACTTTATCAAGGGCATCGTTGGCAAAACTTTTCAGTTCAACTACCAAATAATCCTTATAACGTTCCATGGCTTTGAAGTCACGCTCGTAGTTTTTGAGGTCATTCACGGCTTCTTCTACTAAGAATTTTGCCTTGTTTTCTGCCTCCGAAACTATCATGTCAGCATTTTTCTGAGCTTCTCTCGCAATCGTAATCGCCTCCATGCGTGCTTGGTCGGTGATTAAATCCGCTTCGGCTTGGGCTGTTGAGTTAATATTTTGTTGAGCATCTTCGGCAGCTTTCAAAGTTTTGAAAAGGCTACCTTCAAGCTCCTTCATTCTAACTATCTCTTTTTCAGCTACTTCCAATTGTTGTTTAGACTGACGGAGGTCTTCTGATACCCGTTCCCATTCTTGCGAAAGAGACAATAAAAAGGCATCAACTGATTCAGTATCGTACCCTCTAAAACTCTTATCGAAAGTATGTTGTCTGATTTCAAGGGGGGTAATTCTCATGATTTTTCAAGTTTTTCCTTTTTTCAAGGATATATTAAACAAAGTTGGATATTTCTATTCTGTATTTTTTTCAGACCGATACTTTTCTATATATATATCTTGTTTAATCTACCGAGAACATCCCCCTACCCCCTTCAAAGGGGGAATTGCACTAATGGTAAATCCCCCTTTGAAGGGGGCAGGGGGATGTCTTCGGTAGATTAAACAAAAAGTATCTGTCTATAAATTTTATTCAAAAGACTTAATCATAATCGTATTCTCAAACTCAACATCTTGTACTCGTTTGATATATACTTCTTTTTCTTTGAAGCCACTTTTCAAGAAAAATGGCTTTGCGGTAATACTTACGTCCGACCAAATTCCTGTAAAATCTTTTTCATAAGCCTCTGATTCTAAGGTATCTAATAATTGAGTGGCGACTCCAATATGTTGAAAATCTTTGTGTACATACATAAAATCAACACAAGCCATTTCGTCCAAAGAAGCAAAACCTATTATCAAATCATCTTTTTCAGCTACAATAAAATACTGCGATTTGATACATTCTAACCAATAATCAACCTTCTGACTACTCGCTGACCAAACGGCAATTTGTTCTTTTGAATAATCTTTTTGATTGATGGTATTGACCGTTTCACAAAACAATTGCGTGATTTGCGATAGGTCATTTTCTGTTGCTTTTCTAATTTGCATAAATTACTCTTCAATTCTCCAAACCGATACACGTTTGTCATCCGAAGCTGATACTAACAGATTTTCGTATTCACTCCACCACAATTTGTTAATCGACGTTCCGTGACCTGCGTGACGGGCTTTATCAATAACTTTTAGGAGTTTGAATTGTTCAGCATCCCAAATTTTGATGGACTTGTCCATGCTACACGTCGCAAAATATTTACCGTTTGGACTAAATTTTATATCATTAATCGCAAATAAATGTGCGGCAATGTCTTGGACTAAATTATATTGATTTTTTACGTCTAAAATTTTCAAGTGTGCGTCTCGTCCTGCCGTGATTAAATACTGATAATCAGGCGAATAGCAAACCGTGAAAACTGAGTTGATGTGTTGATTAACCACTAATTTCAAGGAAAAATCCTGTAAATCAAAGACTTTTACCGAAAAATCGCTGTATGCCACCGCAAATTCACACGAAATTGGGTTTATGGCAATATTTCTAACGCTTTTATCGGATGCTTTGATGTGTTTGCGGACGACGAAATTCTCCACATCCATCACCACAATCGTGCCATCTGAAAGCCCAATGAAGGCATTATTTTCGTGAATTTTTATGTCAAAAATAGACGAAGAAGTAATTTTTATGGACTTAATTTCTTGTTGTGTTTCGATATCAATCAAGTGGATTCCGTCAAAATTTTGACCTACCCACAATTGATTTTTAGATTTATCAAAACACAAAGCATAAATCGAAGCGGGAATTTGAGCAAATAATTCTCCTGCATCAGGTTTCGTCAAATCCCAACGAACTACTAACCCATCCCCTCCTGCCGAAAAAAACTGATTAGATTCCAATGCCCCTTCAAGCGTATAAACACAATCACGATGCCCTGAAAATGTATCTATTTTTTCTACTTGCATGGTTTTTAGGGATTGGGGATTAGGTAATTAGGGATTAGGAAGTAATTATCAGCGAAATTACTTTATTTTGCAGGGAATGGCAACAAATTTTAAAATCAAAAGATTATATCATTGTTGGTCTTCCTTTTGAGAAATAAAAATAGCCAGCCATTGTTCGGTGTTTTCCACCAACAACTCGTGCGTTAGCCATCGGATGAATAGGTAAGTATTTGACAATAAAAAAGTTATGAGTAAAGCAAGGAAACTTATTCGTCCGCTTGCTTTCGCACGAGTCGTTGGTGGAAAACACCAAACGACGGCGGGACGAATGAGGAAGACCAACAAAGGCATCAATGGCAGGGCGAGCGAAGAAGACCAACAAAGGCGAAAATATTTCGGTACTCTGTACCTTTGTGACAACGTTTCACGATAATTCTACAAATATCTCGGTACTCTGTACCTTTGCATGACAAGAGTTAAATAATATCAACATGAAAGAATTAATTAATAACCTCATAAATGCCAAAGGTTTAGAGCAATACGAGATAGCGAGTAGTGCTTGTTTAGCTTTTTTTGAAAATGCTACCGATACCCAAAAAGAACAGCTAAGGGAGGCAATGAGAAAAAAGGCGGATTTAATTACAGTCGAAGCCAAACAGACCATTAGTAAAATATC
Organism: Cytophagales bacterium; assembly: GCA_013298125.1. Taxonomy (GTDB): domain Bacteria; phylum Bacteroidota; class Bacteroidia; order Cytophagales; family Spirosomataceae; genus Arcicella. The sequence continues at coordinate 124,238 of JAAFJP010000002.1, forward strand.
AAATCAGCTACGGAGACGTAAAGTTTTGCAGTCCAAGAATCTATACAAACAAAGGTAAAAACAACTGATTAAACGACAGTTTTGCAAAATATTTAAACAAAAAATAATCAGATGTTTTTTAGACACGGGTACATCAATTTATTTTTCAAAAAACTATTTACTTTTTCCATCATACTTTTTGTAGGAAATAATAGTTTTGCTCAATTATATAAAACAAATATGAAAGTGGCTTTTCAGTATAATAACAAGCTTGATAGTATCATTATGCCTCCTAAGTATTTAGAATATTCAATTAATAAAGACAAAAAAGATTATCAATATCAGGTCAAGTGTTTTATCTTGATTTACACAGATTCCTTGTTGGTGACAAAATTTACTGAGAACACAGAGGGTAAAATAGAAAGAAATGATTCTAAAATTTATAATCAAGAAACCATAAAATTTGTCAATTATTATGCTGATAAACATTCAAAATATAGACCCTCATGTACGAATGGTGCTTTATTTTCAGATGGAATCGGACATCCTCATGCAAAAGATAAACTTGTTGAATATTCAAAAAATGAATGGGAGTGTCATACCCAAGGATATACCCGAGAAGAGTGTACAATATTTGAATATTCGTTTAAATGCAAATTATTGAAGTTTAAATGTATCAGTCCTTTTAAAAATATTAAAGCGAGATTATTATTTAATAAACTTGTTTATAAGTTATGAGAGACCAATCTCCCGTCTGATCCAAGTTTGTAAATGAACAATCCCTCATTAGTCTGACAAGTTTAGTCAAAAAGCCCCGAAAAGTAAAAAATAAAACAACCCAAAAATGGCAACAATCTTTTCTAAAAATATCTCAGAAAATTGTATCATCTCACTCTGGAAAATCGAAGAAGATACTGATTTTTTTCTAAAATATCTTGATATAAAAGAAGAGAATTTAGAGGCTTGTTCAAAGGCTACTCACCCCATCAAACAATTGGAATGGTTGGCGAGTCGTACCTGTGTGAAATATACCGTTGAGTTATTAGAACAAAGCTACCAAGGCATCGAAAAAGATGAACACAACAATCCGTATCTTTCTAAAATTCAAGGCTTTGTATCACTTTCTCATACAAGCAACTATGCCGTTGCGATTGTGAGTTTGGAAGAAGAAGTAGGTATTGACATTGAGAAAATATCCCATAAATTAAGCCGAGTTGCCCATAAATTCTTATCCGAACCTGAACGCCTCCACGCTGGCGATGACCTCCTCAAAATGTGTATTTATTGGTGTGCCAAAGAGAGTTTGTACAAATGGTATGGCAAAAAGAATTTATCATTTAAAGACAACATTTTCATCGAGCCTTTTGAAGAAAACCCAATGAGAATTACAGGAGAAATTTTTATTGATGGAGTCCTGAAAACAGAACATCAATTGGAGGTTTTTTATGTTGATGATTATGTTATTACGGCTACTGTTTAATCTCGCATCATTTCCTGCAAAGCCTTCTCAATCTCCTTCACCTTATCATCATCCCCCACTTTTTCAAAAGCCAACGTCAAATTTCTCAAAACTCTACGGATTATATCTAAATTATTACAAGGTTGATAAAAAATTTCGTTTTGAGGAAAATTATATTGAGCGATATAATTATCAATATCCACCCGACTGAAAACTAATCCACGATTAAAAACATTGATATAAAACTGCATATTGCCTGATTTATAAGTTAGAATGAACAAATTTGGTAGATTTACACCCCAAATGGGCAAGTTCAATTTTTGAGCCACCAACAAATAAATCACACAAAGCGAAATGGGATTTCCTTTTTTCAAATCAATCACAATATTCAACATTGAGTTTGAAGCTGAGTGAAAATGTTTAGTATTTGCACCAAATTTCAACTTCCCAAAAATCACCGAATTTAAGGTTTTTATTTGATCCATCGGGTGCATATTCTCACGCATTTCGAGCCAAACTTCATAATAAATTTGCTCTACATCCTGTCGGAGTTTTTCTAAGGAAAGTTCTGGATATTGATAGGTTGCAATTGCCCACATTCCTTCTAAAAGGTCGTCAGAATTATTATTTCGCCAATTTTGAAGACGGTCAAAGAAGGCATTATACTGTAAATCATGAATTAAATCTTCTAATTTTTTCTGCATCAAAGGACTAAGAGAAGACTCCTCCCAACGGTCTTCCAAATACGGAATCACGGTATCGCCCATTGAGCGAATTTTAGTTTCTACATGGTTTAAAACTTCATAATCTTCATCATCCAACAAGGAGATTAGGGCTTTAATTTCGGATTGTTTCATGGCTGTCACGAGTAAATTTTATTGAAAATACGATTTCTTTTTGATAATGTCAAGTTTCAATTCGACGGATTAAAATCCGTTGTTAGAATATGAGTCGTCCCGATGGGAATTTTTCGTAACCATCAGCCTCAAAGTCCCATCGGGACGACCTATATCCTAACGACGTGTTTTAACTCGACGAAATTTTGACCGTTTAAGCGAAAATATAAAAGATAGTTTTTTCTAAGATTGCTTTATTGTAAATTTGTATTTGTACACATAAATTACTTCTTAAATCAAAAATCATTCCTTCGTACATCGGAGGCATTCTTCATGAAAATATTAGTTACAGGCGGGGCGGGTTTCATCGGCTCACATACGGTAGTAGAACTTCACAACGCAGGTTTTGAGTCCATTATTTTAGATAATTTTTCTAATTCTGAAAAAAAAGCACTCGCAGGAATTGAGCAAATTATTGGTAAATCAGTCAAATATTATGAGGCTGACATTAATGATTCTTCTACTTGGGACAAGGTTTTTACCGAACAAAAAATTGATGGGATTATCCACTTCGCCGCCGCAAAAGCCGTAGGTGAATCCGTAGAAAAACCGCTTAAATACTACCGAAACAACGTTTCTGCAATGGTTTTGATGATGGAGAAAGTATTGGAACACAAAGTTAGTAATTTGGTTTTTTCTTCTTCGTGTACTGTTTATGGTGAGCCAGACTCTTTGCCCGTAACAGAAAATTCAGCCGTAAAACCTGCCACTTCTCCTTACGGAAACTCTAAACAAATTGGAGAAGAAATTATTAGAGATACCGTCCAGAGTACCAAGGACTTGCACGCTATTTCACTAAGATATTTTAACCCAATTGGAGCTCATGAGAGTTGTTTGATTGGTGAATTACCTTTGGGAACTCCTGCCAATCTTGTACCTTTCTTAACACAATCAGTGGCGGGCATTCGTGGACAATTAGCGGTTTATGGTAATGATTATGATACGCCAGACGGTACAGCGGTTCGTGATTATATTCATGTGGTGGATTTAGCAAAAGCTCATGTCTCGGCATTAAACTTGCTTCTGAAACAACCAGAAGGGCGTTATTATGATTTCTTCAATATCGGAACGGGCAAAGGAAGTTCAGTTTTGGAAGTAATTACCGCCTTTGAAGAAGCCACAGGTTTGAAAGTGGATTATACCATCAAACTCAGACGTGAAGGCGATGTCGTGGCAGTGTATGCAGATTGTACAAAATCAAAACAAATATTAGGCTGGCAAACTGAAAAGACCCTCAAAGATGCTTTGGGTGATGCCTGGAAGTGGCAGAAAACAATAAGTTAATTTTTGTCTGAATTTGGATTCGTGGGATTAAGAGATTTTTAGGATTTGAATTATCTTGTTAATTAAATCTAATCCAATAAATCCATAAATCTGACGAATCCAAATTCAGACAAAAACACCCAAATAATTGACTCAAAAAATAAATGAAAAAAATACTAATCACAGGCGGAGCGGGATTTATTGGCTCACACGTTGTACGACTTTTTGTTACTAAATATCCTGATTATCAGATAGTTAATCTTGACAAATTGACTTATGCAGGGAATTTAGCTAACCTTACCGATATTGAAAATGCACCCAATTATACCTTCGTGAAAGGTGATATTGTGGATGCAGATTTTATCAATAATCTTTTTACCGAACATCAATTTGATGGCGTTATTCACTTGGCGGCAGAGTCGCACGTGGATAGGTCGATTACTGACCCGATGGCGTTTGTAATGACCAACGTAATCGGAACTTGTAATCTCTTGAATGCTGCCAAAATGATTTGGAAAGACAAGATGGAAGGCAAGCGTTTCTATCACGTTTCGACGGATGAAGTTTATGGAGAATTGCATAATCCAGAAGAATTTTTCTTGGAAACTACGCCTTACGACCCACGTTCGCCGTACTCAGCTTCAAAGGCTTCTTCTGATCATTTTGTGCGTGCTTATGGAAGTACGTATAAATTGCCCATAGTAATTACCAACTGTTCAAATAATTATGGTCCAAATCATTTTCCTGAGAAATTATTGCCTTTAATTATTCATAACATTTTGAATAACAAACCTTTACCAGTTTATGGAAAAGGAGAAAATGTGAGAGATTGGTTGTTCGTAGTAGATCATGCCAGAGCCATTGATACTGTCTTTCACGATGGAAAAATTGGAGAGACTTATAACATTGGCGGTTTCAATGAGTGGAAAAATATTGATATTGTGATGTTAGTTTGCAAAACGATGGATGCAAAATTAGGTCGCCCAGAAGGTACTTCCGAAAAGCTCATCACGTATGTAACTGACCGTGCAGGGCATGACCTCCGTTATGCGATTGATGCCACCAAAATTATGAATGAATTAGGTTGGAAGCCGTCTCTACAATTTGAAGAAGGCTTAGAAAAAACCGTAGATTGGTTCTTGAATAATCAGGAATGGTTAGATAATGTAACTTCGGGGAATTATCAGAAATATTACGAAGGAATGTACGCAAATAGATAAATATTAGGTGTTAGGTATTAGGTGTTAGGTGTTAGATTTAGCTGACTCCTAAAACCTAAAACCTAAGACCTAAAACCTAAAAAACATGAACATATTAGTTTTAGGCGGAATTGGTCAATTGGGTCAATGTATTAGTAAAGTAGCCATAGAAAGAGGCATTACTTCCATTTCTTACGCCGATGAATTTGTGGGTAATATTCTGGATATGAAGGTTTTAGAAGACCTTTTCGTTCAAGAAAAACCACAATACGTAATCAATTGTGCGGCTTATACTGCCGTTGATAAAGCGGAAGATGAGGTAGAATTATCTCGAAAAATTAATCGTGATGGGGCAGAGAATATTGCCAAAATGTGTTTGAAATACGATGCTACAATGCTTCAAGTTTCTACTGATTTTATTTTTGAAGGAAACGTCCCTGCATTATTGACTGAAACTGACCCAGCCGTCCCTATCAGTGTATATGGTTTGACAAAATTGGAGGGTGAAAAAGCCGTAGAAGCCATTTTGGAGAAACATTATATCGTCAGAACAGCTTGGTTATATTCTGAATTTGCGGGTAATTTTATGAAAACTATGTTACGCTTAGGTTCAGAGCGTGATTCGTTGGGTGTCATAGCCGACCAAGTGGGTTCGCCTACGTATGGGGTTGATTTGGCAGGAGCTTTGTTGGATATTATTGCCTCTGGGAAAAAAGCATACGGAATTTATCATTACAGTAACGAAGGAGCAATTTCTTGGTACGATTTTGCCCAAGCCATTTTTGAATTGGGTAATGTGGACGTTATCGTAAATCCCTTAAAAACAAGCGAATACCCCACAAAAGCCACTCGCCCAGCTTTTTCAGTCATGGATAAAACGAAAATTAAAAACACTTTTGGTATCGAAATCCCATACTGGCGAGATAGTTTGAAAGTGGCAATTGAGCAACTGTAACACGGACAGCCCTGTCCGTTATCATAAAAATAAAATCCACGGACAAGGCTGTCCGTATTACAGATATGAAAGGAATCATACTCGCAGGTGGCTCAGGCACACGCCTTCACCCATTGACTTTGGCAGTTAGTAAGCAACTAATGCCCGTTTACGACAAACCGATGATTTATTATCCTTTGTCGATTTTGATGCTTTCGGGTATCAAGGAGATTTTGATTATCTCTACGCCACATGATTTGCCGCATTTCAAAAAACTTTTGGGGGATGGTTCGCAGGTGGGTTGTCAGTTTTCGTATGCCGAACAACCTTTGCCAAACGGACTTGCACAAGCGTTTGTGATTGGCGAAGAATTTATCGGTGATGATAAAGTAGCTTTGGTCTTGGGAGATAATATTTTCTACGGAAGTGGTTTGAGTAAATTACTACAAGCCAACAACGACCCAGAAGGTGGCGTAGTCTATGCCTACCAAGTGCAAGACCCTGAACGTTACGGAGTTGTGGAATTTGACAAAGATTTCAATGTACTTTCTATCGAAGAAAAACCAACAGAGCCGAAGTCAAATTATGCTGTTCCTGGACTATATTTTTATGATAATTCTGTGGTGGAAATAGCGAAGAATATTGCTCCTTCGCCCCGTGGAGAATATGAAATCACGGACGTAAACAAAGAGTATTTAAAACAAGGCAAGTTAAAAGTAGGTGTTCTGAACCGTGGAACGGCTTGGTTAGACACAGGCACATTTGCCTCTCTGATGCAGGCAGGGCAATTTGTGCAAGTAATTGAAGAAAGACAAGGCTTGAAAGTTGGTTGTATCGAAGAAGTTGCCTACCGCATGGGATTCATTGATGCTGAACAACTAAAAACCATTGCCGAACCGCTTGTTAAGAGTGGATATGGGCAGTATTTGTTGAATTTATTGAGGTAGAAATATACAATTCCAATGAACGACAAATATCTATACATAATTTCAGGTTGTAATGGAGCGGGAAAAACTACCGCTTCATTTACTATTTTGCCCGAAATTTTAGATTGTAAAGAATTTGTAAATGCTGATGAAATAGCAAAAGGAATTTCTCCATTTCAACCCGAACGAGTATCATTAGAAGCTGGAAGGATTATGCTGAATAGAATTAAGGAGTTACTATCTGATAATCACAGTTTTGCGTTTGAAACAACATTAGCAACGAAAAGTTATAAAAATACCATCATTGAAGCTAAATCAAAAGGTTACATTGTTATTCTACTTTACTTTTGGTTAGAGACAATTAGTTTAGCAAAAGAAAGGGTAAAAACAAGATTTTCAGAAGGAGGACACAACATCGAATCTGATGTAATTGAAAGAAGATACAAAGCTGGAATACAAAATTTATTTGACATTTACCTTGATATAGCTGACTACGTGCTTATTTTTGATAATTCACAAGGAAATCATAGATTAATTGCGGATAAATCTGTAAATGAGTCTCTCCATATTATTGACTCCGTAAAATTCAACGAACTAAAATCACATTATCATGATGACTCCACAAAAAACGCTTGAAATCAAAGAAAAAATTATCTTGGGGCTTGAAAAAACCTATGAAAATTTGATTGAATATAAGAGATATAAAAAGTCAGATTTAGTGGTAATGAAAGATAAAAAGATTGTTAGAATCAAGCCTTGATTTTAGGCTTTGATTTTTTTTATTGTTCCTTAACTCTATTCCACATCCGTTTTTCAATAGTTCTTACATTTTGACAATTCTTCAAAGTCTCCAAATATTCCATCAATTTTATTAATTCTGAATCTTCTCTCTCTCCATTAAATTCTTTGATATAAATCGCATTTCCATAGCTATTAGCGATTTTTGAAGGCGTATCATCAACCATCAAAGCCTTTTCAAGAGTAAATCCTTGCCGTTTTATTTTCTTTAATTGTTTTGTGTATTGATAATGAGAAAAGCCATCATTTGAGTAATAATCATAATTTCCTGTTAAATCATTTCTCTTGGGAGTACATCTACTTCTCCCCCACACGAAGGCTGGTTTTTGTTCTTCCTTCGCAATATTTTCAACAATTTCAGAAACATAATCATCAGATGCCGACGACCAAAAAGCTACGTGAAAGTTAGAGAAAGCATAATCTAAAAATGTAGATAGAGATGGTCTAATGTAAACAAAATATTTGAATACCATAAAATCAAAAGGTATATCTAATTCCTTGGATGTAGCATGAATCAGTGTCTCATCAATATCAAGAATCAGTAATATTTTATCGTTTTGTATCTTTTTTGCCATTTGCAAAATTAATAATTTTCAAGTGGATGTTTTCATTTTTAGGTTTTTAGTATTTTTACGAAATAACTAACAAAATACCCCAAATGATTTTCAAAGAAAAAGTCGTTGTTGAGTCAATTAATGAAAACAATATTCATGTAAAAACACCTACTGGAAAGGTTGGAGTCATAGATTTGAATAAAGTCTCAAAATCTGTTTGTATAGGTGATATTTTGAGGCATTGTGAACATGGGTATTATGATATTATTACACCAATAACCCCAATATCAACCCTCCCAAAAATATAAAAAACGTAGGAATTTTAGTAAATTGGATAAGAGTAAAAGTAGTCAAAACTGTGATAATTCCCAGATAATCAACTCGTTGTACCATTGGGACGATGAATGTAAACGCTGCGGAGAGGGTTAAGCCAATAGAAGTCGCATTGATACCGTCCAAAGAAGCTCTTATGCCCCTGAATTGTTTTAATTGCCCCCAAATTCGGTAAACAAAAAATATCAAAAATGTGCCTGGTAAAAAGATTCCTGCCGCCCCTGCCATGCTTCCGAAGAGTTGTTCGTACCACGTTCCGTCTTTCATGACTAAAACGCCCAAGTATGATGTGAGTGAAAAAACGGGTCCTGGTAAGGCTTGTGAAAGTGCCATGCCCGTAAGGAAGTCGTCTGCACGTATGAGGTGCTTAAATTCTACAAATTCGGTGTAAAGCATTGGGGCAAGAACTTGTCCTCCTCCAAAAGTAAGGCTTCCGTTACGATAAAAATTCTCAAAAAGTCGGATGGGTTCATAGTTTGTAAAATGCCCCAGAACCGCCAAAAACAAGAGAAATCCCCAAAAAAGATTGAAGTTTGACCAGGGAATGACCATTTTATGTTTGGTCTGTTTTGGATAATCTTTGTAGTTAAAAGAAGTAAATGTCCCTCCTATTATCAAGGCAATCGGACAAACCCAAGGCGATTGGTAGTAAAAAGCAAAGGCAGCCGAAATAATCATCAAGATAATTCCTGTCTGATTTTTGATAACTTTTCTACCCAAAACATATCCTGCATGAATAATCAAAGCAACCCCGATGGGTTGAATAAAACGAATAATATCACGATTTCGGAGTAAGGTCATACCAAAAGCTGCCGCCGTCATAATGGCAACGGCGGGTGTAATCCATACTAAAAGCGTGATATAAGCTAAATTTGGACCTCCAATTTTATAGCCCAAAGCCGTGATGGTTTGGGTAGAGGTAGGTCCAGGGAGCATGGCACAAAGTGCCTGTAATTCAAGGAGTTCCGCTTCGGTTAGGTAATTTCTTTTCTTCACAAAACGGTCAATAAACATCGCCAAATGCACCTGTGGACCACCAAATGAAGTACACGCCAAAATCAATACGTCTTTTAAAAAAATGAGTCGTCTGATTTTTTTCATTTTTTCAACCCTAATTCAATCAACCGCTCATTCAAAAACTCCCCAGCCGTCATGTTCACGTACATTTTTGGGTGTTGTGCATCCACGCACGAGTCCAAACAAGTCAAGTCCATTTCTGAACGTGGGTGCATGAAGAAAGGGATTGAAAAACGTGATGTTCCTAATTTTTCTTTCGGAGGATTAACCACTCGGTGAATCGTTGATTTGAGTTTATGATTGGTCAGACGGTCAAGCATATCGCCTACGTTTACGACTACATAATCTGGCAAAGAAGTTATCGGAATCCATTTGCCATCAGTTCTCAACACTTCCAAACCTTCGGCAGATGCTCCCATCAAAAGGGTTATCAAATTTATATCTCCATGAGCGGCTGCACGAACTGCCCCTTCTGGCAAATCTTCGGGATTGGGAATTGGGAAATAATGAATGGCTCTCAGAATAGAATTTCCGTGTTTTACTTTATCTTCAAAATAATCTTCGGGTAATGCTAAATACAAAGCAATGGCACGCAATAATTGCTTACCCGCACTTTCGAGTGTGCGATACGTATGTAAGGTATCTCGCTCAAAATCAGGTAGTTCACTCGGAAAAACGTTATCTGGATATTCTTCCCAAATTGGGTCGCCATCATCAATTTTAGGCTGACCTACGTGATAAAATTCCTTCAAATCTGCCACTTTAAATCCTTTGGCAGTTTCTTTGCCTTTACCGATATAACCCCGCTGTCCAGCGATGCCTTCGATGGCGTATTTTTGTTTTAGTTCATCCGAGGAATAAAAAAACTTTTGTACAGTATCATACAAATCAGCGGTTTTTTCATTGTTCAAACCGTGATTTTTGATGGCGACGAAACCAATATTATTGAAGGCAGTTCCTAAATTTTGAACAAATTGAGCTTTACTGTTGGCATCTCCCGAAGTGAAATCAGCCAAATCTAATTGTGGAATTGTGTCGAGAAGTGTCATGTTTTTATTAGGTTTTAGGTGTTGGGTTTTAGGTGTTAGTAAGTGGAAATAAAACTGAAAGGTATATAATAAACCCTTAAAATCTAATCCCTAATACCTAACACCCAAAACCTAACCCCTATTTCAAAGCATTTTCAAAGTTCTTATGTACTGCATCCCAGTTTACTACATTCCAGAAAGCGGCGATATAATCAGCCCGTTTATTTTGATATTTTAGATAATATGCGTGTTCCCACACGTCCAAAGCTAAGATAGGTGTACCTTTTTTCTCGGCTACGTCCATCAAAGGATTGTCTTGATTTGGGGTTGAAGAAATGACTAATTTCTTATCCTGAACAATCAACCAAGCCCACCCAGAGCCAAAACGTCCTGTACCCGCTTTCGCAAACTCTTCTTTGAATTTATCAAATGAACCAAATGTTTTGGTGATTTCTTCTGCCAATGCACCTTTGGGCGTTCCTCCGCCTTTGGGCGACATCACGTTCCAGAAGAAGGTATGATTCCAATGTCCGCCTGAGTTGTTACGGATAGCGGGCGTATGTTTGCCTGCCTCTTTCAACAAATCATACAAAGAAGATTTCTCTAAGGAAGTACCAACCAAGGCTTTATTCAAATTATCAATATATGCTTTATGATGGCGACCATGATGGATTTCCATAGTCATTTTATCAATGTGTGGCTCTAAACTCTCAGGAGCATAAGGCAAGGCGGGCAATGAAAAGGGAGCATTTTCAATCATAGTTTGCTCCAAAGTCATTTTTGGCAATTTGTTATTGTAGCTTCTGTTGAATGAGAAAGCAAACGAATTTAAACCTGTCAGAGCAAAGGCTGAGGCAAAGGTTGTTTGTATAAAATTTTTACGGTTCATGGATTTTGTATCGGAGCTTTGGCGGTTGGCTTCTGCCCATTTTAGAAATATGTTGCTACCTAATTTATTGCGTTGGTTTTGATTTATTCGTATCTGAATTTACGATTCTCATAGCGTGATGCGTGTTCCCATCTGGACGAACGACTGGCATTTTAATCATTTCAGTCAAGTTTGGTTTTACAATTACTAAATTATCAATATTCTCTAATTCCTGAGCTGATTTTTTTACATCAGACATACCCACATGGGGAAGGGTAAATTTGTTAATCGTATTTTTTTCTTGGTAATTTTTCAAATAATCTTTCGTAATGGGCGACCTGAGCATATTATGGTCATTTCCAAGATAATCTTTTAAATATCCTGAAATCCCTGACGAAGAAGAGCTATCAGGTGTATTTGGTTTTGCTTCGTGCTGAGAATAGCCACAGAATGCAAATCCAATGAAAGCGATGGTTAAAACTGATTTTTTCATCATATTATTGGTTTTAGAATTACTCATAAACAATTCGACTAACAATACTTCTTCCCAGGGTGATTTCATCGGCATATTCCAAATCTCCCCCAATCGGAATGCCTCGGGCGATGGTGGTGATCTTAACGTTCAAGGGTTTTAATCTTTTGGTCAAATAAAATGCTGTGGTATCTCCTTCCATCGTTGGGCTTAATCCCAAGATAATTTCTTTAACCGCTAAATCTGTCCCTATTCTATCCGAAATACGTTTTAATAAAGATTCTATCTTCAAATCGTTTGGTCCGATGCCTTCTAAGGGAGAAATTATCCCTCCCAAAACGTGATACATTCCTCTATATTGTGAGGTATTTTCAATCGCCAATACGTCACGAGTATCTTCTACCACACAAATGATTGACTCCTCACGCTTTGGATTGGTACAAATCTGACACAGTTCTTCATCCGAAATATTATGACATTGGCGACAATACTGAGTTTTGGTTCGCATCGCAATAATTGCCTCCGAGAGTTGAGTCGTTTGGCGTTCATCACGTTTGAGCAAATGTAGAGCCATTCTCAATGCCGTTTTCTTTCCTATTCCTGGCAATTTTGAAATTTCCTCTACGGCGTTTTCTATTAGTTTTGATGGATAATTCAAATTAGGTATGAGTTATGAGGTATGAAGTATGAGGTATGAAATTGTAGGCATGAGGTGATGTTAAATTACAATCTAATACTTCATCCCTACTAACTCATACCTACTACCTCATACCTAAAAATTAAATAACTTTCGCATCTATTCCTCTACGGCAAATATCATTACGCATCGGAGCGAGTTCTTCAAATGTCCCTTTTTTAACCGAACATTTACCTTTGTAATGAATCAACAAAGTACATTGTTCAGCCTGTTCGGGCGTATGTCCACATACTTCCATGAGCGTATCAATCACAAAGTCGAAAGTATTTATCTCATCGTTGAACACCATGAGGTCGTTTTGATCAACGTCAATTACTTCTTCTAATACCTCTACATCTGTTTCGTATTGTTCAAAAGGTCGCATCTATTTTTGTTCTAAATGTTAGGTTTCTCTTTTTTTCAGTAAGATAATACTGAAAATCCAGAGATTGTGAAAAATATAAGTCTTTTATGATAGCAAATTTAACAAAAATTCTCAATTTTGGTGAATACAAATCTGAATACCCAAAAATTATGACCACAAGTTTAGCTTTCGGAATTTTAGCCGTTTACTTTTTGATGTTAATTATCGTTGCCCATTACACTTCTAAGGGTGCCGACACCAACACTTTTTTTACTGCCAATAAGCAATCCCCTTGGTGGTTAGTGGCTATTGGTATGATTGGAACGTCTATTTCGGGCGTTACGTTCATTTCTGTACCTGGTGCTGTTGGGGTGGATAAATTATCTTACTACCAAATTATTTTGGGTAATTTAGTTGGCTATTTTGTGATTGCTACGGTGCTTTTGCCTTTGTATTATCGCTTAAATTTAATTTCTATTTATACGTATTTAGAAAAACGTTTGGGCAAATGGTCATATAAAACGGGGTCATCATTTTTCCTTCTCGCTCGTACGCTTGGCTCAGCCGCACGATTATTTTTAGCCGTCCAAGTGCTTCAATTAGCCATTTTTGATGCTTGGGGAATTCCATTTTGGATTTCGGCTTTGGTAACTATTTCCTTGATTTGGGTTTATACTTATCGTGGTGGCGTGAAGACGATTATCGTAACTGATACTTTACAAACTTTCTTTTTATTGACTGCCTTAGTCTTAACTATCATCCTGATTGCCAACAAGTTAGACTTAGGATTTGGCGGATTAATTTCGACTATTCAAGAAAGCAAATACTCTCAAATGTTCTTTTTTGAAGATTTTTCTTACAAACACCACTTCGGAAAAGACTTTGTTGCGGGTATTTTTATAGCCATCGTAATGACAGGACTTGACCAAGATTTGATGCAAAAAAATCTTACCTGTAAAAACATCGGCGAAGCCCAAAAGAATATGTTTTGGTTTTGTTGCACCTTCGCACTCACGACGCTGATGTTCGTGTGCTTAGGAGCGTTATTGTACATATATGCAGATAAAATTGGCTTTGAAATTCCTGCGAGAACCGATTTATTATATCCAAAATTAGCATTGAGTGGAGAGTTTGGCACATTGGCAGCCGTCACGTTTTTATTAGGTATTACCGCCGCCACGTATGCCAGTTCAGATTCTGCCTTGACTGCCTTAACCACAGCTTTTTGCATAGATTTTATGCACATCGAAAAATACGAAGAATCACAAAGAACGAAGATAAAACATTATACCCACATCGGTTTTTCGGCTTTATTTTTCGTGATTATCTTGATATTTCATGCCGTGAGTAGCTCGTCGATTATCTCCACGGTTTTCAATATTGCAGGTTATACTTATGGTCCACTTTTAGGACTTTTTGCTTTTGGATTATTTACAAAAACACCTGTAAAAGATAAATTCGTACCTTTTGTGTGTATCATCGCCCCAATTTTGACCTACATCATCGACATCAATTCAAAGGAATGGTTGAATGGTTATCAGTTTGGTTTTGAGAAATTATTGGTGAATGGGGCTATTACGTTTTTGGGGTTGGTTTTGTTGGGGAAGAAAAATTAATCATTTCTTTAAGAGAACTATTTTCTTGCACGGTTTTTGTCGTAAGAGGTTTATTCGTCCTTACTTAATATGAGAGTAAAACCAATACAAACCTTCATACATATTTTTGCAATACTTACCTTGTTTCCTTTGTCAAGTTGTAAGGAGAGTAACCCCGTGTCCAAACCTGAATTTCCAGCATTGACTTTCGAGAATCCAGATGCAAATGGTGGTGCTTGGAAAACTATAATTATTGATTCTCCACAAGAATATTTGGTTGAAATACCCTTCAATGTAGATTCTGACGAATATCAAAGAGAGCTAATCCAGTCTAAGTCAGCGGTGAGTCATCGTACTTATGCTCAGGAGGTTGCGATAAATCATTGGGCTTCGGGAGGTGTATTACGTTGGAATCAGATTGCTCGTGAATTAGTAGCTAAATACAATCATCCACCCAAAGAAGGCGAAAAACCAGACCCTTCAAAACCAATGGCTTCTCCCCCTTTTGCGGCTCGTACGTACGCCCTTTTGAGTGTGGCCCAGTACGATGCTTTGGTAGCTACGTGGATGTACAAATACAAATACCGCCGTTTGAGTCCCTCGCATAGTGGCGTTAAATGTTCATTGCCCGAAACGGAACTTCCCTCCTATCCCTCTGAGGATGCAGTAGTTGCGGCAGTTTCATACAAGATTTTGAGTAAATTATTCCCTGCCGAAAATGACTATCTTTACAATAAGGCTCTCGAACACGGCAATACCAGACTATGGTCAGGGGCAAATGTAAGGAGTGATATTATTGCAGGGGGGCGTTTGGGCGAACAAATCGCTGAAAAAGTGATTGCTTATGCCCGTAATGATAATTTTGACAACGCTCGTGACGAAAAGCAAAACTGGAAAGAAAAAGCCAAGAGAATTAAGAATGCTTGGGTTAGTCAGGATGACCCCAAAAGCCCTCCTCTCCTACCTCTGATGGGTATGGTACAGACTTGGTTCGATAAAAATGAAGTTTTAGGAAATCCACAACCTACCCCTCCGCCTACCATTGGAGGAGATACTTTTCAGAAAGATATTGATTCTGTGAAAGCCATTGGAAATACACAAACGCCCGAACAAAAACGCATTGCAGAGTTTTGGGCGGATGGTGTGGGAACGTTTACGCCCCCAGGACATTGGAATAAAATCGCAGAAGAACTTATTAGAAATCAGCACTTTACAGAATTACGGACAGCAAAAGTCTTGCAACAACTCAATCGTGCAGAAGAAGATGCTGCCATTGCTTGTTGGGCTACGAAGTATAAATATTTCTTCCCAAGACCCACGCAAGTTGATAAGAATATTAAACATTCATTAAACGTTCCAAATTTCCCATCTTATACCTCGGGACACTCTACATTTTCGGCAGCAGCGGCTTTGGTTTTGGGGCATTATTTCCCAAAAGATTCTACTCGTTTGAAGAAAATGGCTAATGAAGCGGGTATGTCCAGAATCTACGGAGGTATCCATTATTTTTGTGATAATGAAGGTGGGAAAATGTGTGGAGAAAAAATCGGGAAATTGGCGGTGGATTGGGGAAAATGATAAAACTTAGAGGTTTAGAGAAATAGAGTTAATGTTTTGTTTTCTCTAAAACTCTAAATTTTGTTTTTCTCTAAGCGGGGAAAGTGATGTAAACTTAGAGGTTTAGAGAAATAGAGTTAATGTTTTATTTTCTCTAATTCTTTAAACCTCTAAGTTTTTTTTCTCTAATTCTCTAAACCTCTAAGTTTTTTTCAATCAAAATATTTGCAAAACTGCCAAATGTCATATACATTTATGCCATAATGTAAAAATGACGTTTTATGAAACAAACGCTTGTATTAAATCGCCTTCAAAATCCACTGGATTTAATCGAACTTTCTCGGAAAGGATTGAGCCGTGCTGCCGTTGATTTGGTAGCCAAAAGAGTAGGCTTGTCTGACCGTGAGATGGCTCGTATTTTGAATATTTCAGAAAGAACTTTTCATCGTTATACTCCTGATACACAATTAGATACATCTTCAACTGAGCGTCTATTGAAACTCATGCTCCTTTACCAACACGGCGAAGAAGTATTCTCAAACCTTGAAGATTTCAAACCTTGGATGCGTCAATCGATGCGGGTATTTGGGGATAAATCTGCCTTGGATTTGTTAGACACCATCACCGGCTTTGAGTGGGTGGATAATGTTTTGAGTAGAATAGAATTTGGGACGTACTCGTAGTCAATTGTTGAATTGTTGGCGGTTCGACGATTGGATTGTTGAATTATTGAATTTTACATTTTCCCAATAAAAAACCCAACAATTCAACATATCAACCTTCAACAATTAATGAGAGTGTATCGCCTTCAATCGGCACGTCATGGCTTACCCAAAGATTTTTTATCGGGCAAAGGGGCTGAACTCACAGGCGGACGTTGGAATCCTGTGGGCGTACCTGTGGTCTATACCTCACGCACGGTAGAATTGGCTTGTTTGGAATATTTAGTTCACTACTTCGAGGGATTTCCGAACAGTAAATTGCCCGATATGTTAGTAGCTACGATTGAGATTCCTGACAATCAAATCTTAACGATTGAGCCAGAGATGTTGCCTAAAAAATGGAGAGACGTTCCTGCCCCAAAAACGCTGCAATCCGTTAGTAGTCAATGGATTAAAAATGAAAAATATGCAGCGATGCAAGTGCCTTCTGCCGTACATTCCGCCCAAACAGATTTGTCGTATAATGTTCTTCTAAACCCTAAACACGACCTAATCCAAGACGAAATTATCACAAAAATTGAGCCTTTTTATTTCGATAACCGCTTCCGAAAACCTCAGATTCAAGGGAATCAAATGAATGATTTGATTGAGGATATTTTGGGGAAGATGTAGGGAATGTTTAAAAATAATCAAATTTATTCATATAAAACATTCATTCCAAAACACAAATTAATATGGGATTAGATTATAGTCATAGAATTTATGTAAAAAAGGAGAATCTTACAAAGACTTTAAAATATGTTTATGACCATTGTAAGAAAGATTCAACCGACTTTAAGTTTGAGGAAGAGCAATGTTACAAAATAAATGGCGATAAATTAGAAAGAATAAATTTAGACAGTATCATTAACCAAGATAGTTTTCATTATTCTATGTTTTACTCATGCCTTATTTTTGAAAAAGATGACAAAATCATAGAATATTACCTAGAAGACTTAGTCCAAAGATTTGATCCAGAATATAGTCTAAAAGATTATCAAGTTGATAACAACTCTTACTGGGTTGGAACAATTGAAATTGACATTGATAATTATTCATCTAAAATTGAAAACATAATTGAAATTTCATTTCGTGCTGTTACAAGTCAAATGAGTCATCTATTGGTAGAATCAAAGTCAATCAATATTTTTTTTGAGAATTTATGTAGAGAAATTCAAGCTGAATATGCCTGTATATGGATGGAAGATGAAGGCTATAAATTAACTTGGTTTGAAGGTGAAAAATGTAATTATGTGGTTTATAACTGGGATACAGTTCAAGAGTATGGTTTTATCCCAATAATGAAACAAATGCTACAAAAATGACAAAATTTGTTCGTCAATAAAAAAATTATAACTCAACCTCCACCCTCTCATCAATCTCTTTCAAATCATTATTAAAATTAACCCCACGATTAATTAAAATTTGATTCATACTTTCCCTAACTTCCTTATTCGGATAATTTAATATCATCTCACCTGTGTATGGGTCTAACTCCTTGATAGTCAGGTTTCCTGTTTCAAAAAGAAGTGAAATCATCTTAATATTATCTAAATCATAAGAGTCTAATGATGTATTATCGACTACCAAATTCTCTATATGAGAATACGTTTCTTTCTTCATTTTTTCCACTAAAAATCGTGGACTTCCTGTACTAAACCAAAAGTTTCTGAATACCTTATTTGATAAAAAATTTAATGTCCCGAAAGGATTATAAACACTATTGATGCCATCCCACGAAAAGCCATTGTACCATTCTCGCATGGTACCTAAAAGTATTTCACGAGTAGTTTGTAGCTTTATTTCTATTTCTGTTAGATAATCATCAAAATATAGCTCTAACTCTTCCTGTGTATAGCCTACAATAGTTGAATACTTTTCACTGAGTGTAATATCTTTCAAATTATTGAGATGTGAAAAGAGCGAAACCTTTGAAAATTTAGAAATTCCTGTGATAAAAACAAACTCCAAATGGCTATCTGCATTTTTAAGAACTCCATAGAATTCTCTTAAAACATCTTGATTAACTTTGGCACTGTCCATCGTATGAGTTTCTAAGAAATCAAGGATTGGCTTATCGTATTCATCTACTAAAAAAACTACTTTCCCGTATTTCCCAGATACTTTTTCAATGAGATTTTTAAGATTCCCTTTATGATTATGCGGTCCAAATCTTGCATCAATCTCTATATCAAATGATTTTGAAATTCTATTAATTTCATCCGTAATTGCCTGATTTATACCTACTTGATGATAAGTCATATCGTCAAATGAAAAGTGTATAACAGGATGTTTCTTTGTCCAATCCCAGTTATTTTCAATCCATAATCCTTCAAAAATAGACTTATTTCCAGAGTACAATTCTTTGAGTGTAGAAACCAAAAGCGACTTACCAAAACGACGTGGGCGAGAGAAAAAATAGTGTTTCCCTTCGGTTACTAACTGATGGATTAGTTGTGTTTTATCTACATAAACGCAGTTGCGTTCACGTATTTCGGTTAAGTCTTGTATGCCTATTGGTAAATATTTCATGAAACAAAGATAATGATTTTTGGATAATCTTGATAACAACAAAAAAGCCCAAACCAAACAGTCTGAGCTTCTTTAATATCAAATTCCGAACTGGAAAGTTCGGATTACAGTTTCTACAAATTCAAATGAGAACGAATCACCCCTTTATACCCATGTTGAGACAACCAAAGTAATTTTTCGTTTGCTCCTTCTTTGGTATAAAATTCTCCAAATATCAATCTGAGAATTTTTCCTGAGTCCTTCGCTCCTACTTGTACGTAAATTTCTTCTTTCTTGATACCCATTTTCACGAGTTCATCGTATAAATCTTGTACCATATTCAAACTCGAAAGTGCCGTTACTTGTACTCCAAAGCCTTTTGGATTTTTCTCAGCTCCACTTATGTCGTAGGTATGATTAATTGAAAATGGCTCAGCTGGTGTTTTTGGCGTTGTTGCGTTAGTCGTAGCGGCTTTGGTTTCTTCCTTGGCTGTTACTTCTCGTCCTTTTGAAAGTACATTTTCGAGTGCTTTATCAATCACTTTCTCGGGCGTTGGTTGTGATACCACTTCCAATTTCACCTTTGCTTTTCCACTTGCCATCATGCCTAATTTTGAGGCAGCTTCTTTCGACAAGTTAATGATTTTTCCTTCCTCCTCACATTTACAATAATCATTTACCCGAACCTGTACCGAAAGATTATTTTCTAAATTTGTAACTTTCAATAAAGTATTCAGTGGATATTTCGAATGTGAAGCCGTCAGTTGAGCATCATCGTATTTTTCACCAAACGATGTCAATTTCCCTTTGAGGTTTGCCGCATAATAACGGGCTGTACCCTCTTCTCCGCCCTTATTGACGGACTTAATCTGGTTAGAAAAAATTTGACCAGCAAACCACAAAACTACTAATACGGATGCGATAACCTTTTTCATGATGGTAACGGTTTAAATTCTACTTGGGTTAATTTTTATTCAGGATGTTAGTGATGTATCAATTCTTCAAGAATTATTTATATTATTGTAAATAAATTCTCTGTAAAATTGCTCATACTGCAAATCTAAGCAATTTCCAGTACACATATTATAGTAAACAATTAGCGTGCCAATTTTTATAAACGAACAAAAAACAGTTTGCGAAAGCATAAATTAAAAAAACTATGAACCAAATCTCTTCAAACATTCAAGGGCAGCAAAGAGTCATTATTGAGAACGTAAAACCACAATTAGAAGCGGGTCGTTTTGCCGTAAAAGCCTTCGTGGGTGATGTCGTCAAGGTCGAAGCGGATGTATTTTTGGATGGTCACGACCTCCTCTCGACTAATCTTCTTTATAAATTTTCAAAGGATAAAACGTGGACATCTATTCCGATGTCTTTTGTAGGAAATGACCACTATGAGGCATATTTTACCGTTTCAGAGAATGGTTTTTATACCTACACCATTGAGGCTTGGGTTGATCATTCTGCCTCGTGGGAGCATGAAATGGAAGCTAAAATCAAGGACGGACAACACGTAAATGTGGAGTTGTTGATGGGGGCAAATATCTTGGAAACGATGGCAAAAATTGCTACCAAAGAAGACAAACCCGAACTAAAATCTTACGCAAAACTTTTCCGTGACTCTAAGCATTATGACGAAGCCGTAGCTTTTGCGGGCAGTCCACAAATGCACAAATGGATTCATCAATATCCTGACAAACAACACGTTAGCCTCCACAAAGAACTAAAAATTTGGGCGGATAGAGAAAAGGCTGGTTTCTCGGCTTGGTACTCGATGTTCCCACGTTCGGCGGCATCTAAGCCTAATACGCACGGGACTTTCAAGGATGTTGAAACAAACGTATTGCCCCGCATGAAATCTTTGGGTTTTGATGTGTTGTATATTCCGCCAATTCACCCAATCGGGATGCAATTTCGGAAAGGAAAAAATAACTCAACGACTTGTCAGGAAGGTGAGCCTGGCGTACCGTATGGCATTGGTTCTGAATTGGGCGGACACACAGCCATTCATCCAGAATTAGGTACATTGGATGACCTCAAACATTTGATAAGTACCTGTAAATCAATGGATATTGAATTGGCGATGGACCTGGCGATTCAATGTTCACCCGACCACCCTTGGGCAAAAGAGCATCCAGAATGGTTCAAGATTCGCCCTGACGGAACGATTCAATATGCGGAGAATCCTCCTAAAAAATATCAGGATATTTACCCGATAAATTTTGAATCGGAGAATTGGCAGGCTCTTTGGCAAGAACTCAAAAACGTGATTATGACGTGGGCAGAATGGGGCGTGCGGATTATCCGTGTGGACAATCCGCATACGAAGGCGTTTGGTTTTTGGGAGTGGTGTATTGCCGAGGTTCAAGCGGAATATCCTGATATGATTTTCTTGGCGGAGGCGTTTACGAAGCCCCGTGTGATGGAACAATTGGCGAAGTTGGGCTATACGCATTCATACACGTATTACACATGGCGAAACACGAAGGCGGATTTGATTGGGTACATGAACGAACTCACCAAGACCGACCAAGCCTTGTATATGCGACCAAATTTTTGGTCAAATACGCATGATATTTTGCCGTACAGTTTACAAGGCGGACTCGAACCGATGTTCTTGATTCGGTATTTCATGGCGGCTACGTTGTCGTCAAATTATGGAATTTTTGGACCTGTTTATGAGTACATGGTCAATGAAGCCAACCCTGGAAAAGAGGAATACAAAAATTCTGAAAAGTACGAAATAAGGCAATGGGACTGGAATATGGAGAATAAATTGACAAATATTATCCGTATGACCAACAAGGCGAGGGTAGAAAATACGGCTTTGCAACGTACCAATAATATTACGTTTTGTGAGATTGACAACGATAATATTTTGGCATATCTCAAAACCGCTTGGAACGGCAATCGTATTTTATCCATCGTAAATTTAGATGCCTACAATTCACAAGGTGGTTACGTAAGAATTCCATTGGATTTGATTGGAAAAAGACCTGATGAGGAATATATTGTCCATGATTTATTGACGGGAGCAAAATATTTTTGGACGGGAGAATTTAATCCTGTGGAATTGAATCCGAATTTGATGCCGATGCATCTTTTTCGGATTGAGGATTTGTAATTAGGGAAAATACAAATTTAAACATACCCACTTGTAACTTCCCGAAAGTAGAAATAACTTTCGGGAAGTTGCTGAGACTCTTACTTCTCGAAAGTTACTTCTACTTTCGAGAAGTTCTTACAAGTCAGAAGTGGGTATGTTTGAAGTGATATACCTCCTTATTCATTTTCAGTAATTTCAACTATCAAAATACTTAAACCCCAAAATCATGAAATCATCAATCAAGTTACTTGCTATCTATTTTTTAATTTCATCTTGCAGTGATTCAAGTAAAAAAACAGAAACTCAAATGCAGGATTCTGCAAAAGCAGAAGCTAAAACTACCGAAACCCAACCTACTCAAACTGCCACTTTTGATATTAATTCCATTCCAATTTCGGATAAATTGAACGGAGCATTTCCTTATTTTAAGTTGCCAGAAGGTTACACTTACACAGCCCCTAATAGTTATCACGGTGAAGGCGAGATTAAAGATTATGATAAAGAGTATTTTCTGATTGGTGGTAAACTTTACCCATACGAAGGTAAAACGTTTAAGGGCGTTATTCGACTGGATGAGAAGGCGAAAGATAAAAAATTTAGTGGATTAGAAATTCAAAAAAGTTTTGAAGAAACTATTTTGAGCTTGGGAGGAGTGAAAGTAAATAATAGCGAGCCAATATTATCAGAAGAAGAAGCCAAAATCAATCAAAATGATATTAGCAATCTGTATTTACATTCAGTGCAAACAGGTTCAGAAGTTCAAACGTACGTAATTAGAAAATCAAACAAATTGATTTGGGTTCAATTTGATTTTTTGTCTTCTGATTCCAGATTTACGGTTTTAGAGACTAAAAGTTTTGAGAATAAAATGAGTATAATCTCTGCCAAAGAAATTGAAAAACAGATAGCTGATAACGGAAAAGCCATTTTATATATCAATTTTGATGTAGATAAAGCGAGCCTAAAACCCGACGGATTAAGCACAGTGGATGAAATTGCGAAATATCTTTTATCAAATCCAACTGTAAAAATATCTATTGAAGGACACACAGACAACACAGGTGATGCTAAGCATAACAAAGATTTGTCACTTCAAAGAGCTAATACTGTGATGAATACATTAACGTCTAAACAAATCAAAAAAGAAAATTTATCAGTAATTGGCTATGGTTCAGAAAAGCCTTTGGTTGATAATAATTCGGAAGAAAATAAGGCTAAAAATAGACGAGTTGAATTAGTGAAGAAATAATGTAAACCCATGAATCATGCAAACCTCTCTCCTACTACTTTTCCAAAGAGATATTCAAAAACTTCATCAAGAAATAGAATCGTATCAAGATGAATCAAAAATCTGGGAAATTTTAGATGGCACAAAAAATTCAGGCGGAAATCTTGCCCTGCATTTAATCGGGAATCTAAATAATTATATTGGAAAAAATTTGGGTAATACTGGTTATACCCGCAATCGTGAGGCTGAATTTTCTTCTAAAAATATTCCGAAAGAAACCCTTTTGAAAGCAATTCTTGATGTCAAAGAAGTTGTTACAAATGTCCTCAAAAACCTCTCAGACGAGCAAATGAAAGGTATTTATTCAGAAGAAGTTTTGGGTTATGAGATGACGACGGAGTCTTTCCTAATCCACCTCCACGGACATCTGACCTACCACACAGGACAAATAAATTATCATCGAAGATTTATGTATCACGATTCTCCTCAATCATCGTAAACTACTTGAATTTCGTAGCTTTTACTTTAAAATCAGTCGATTCTCAATAGCTTTGTTTGTAAATTTGTTGCAAAATTTATAAACAAAGCATAATGACCACTCAAAAGTATTCTAAACAAAGTTTTCTCTTTGTTGCAATCTTGCTATTTTCCTTTACGTCTTTTTCACAAAAAACTGATAGCACAACCGCCAGCACTACATTTTCTGGAACGATAACGCTCACCAACAACGGCTTTGCTATCATTCCTACTTTTTCGTTAAATAGCCCTGCCGCAATCTTCAATTTATCTTGGCGAAGAGATAAATTTAGTGTCGAACCAGACATTCGTCTCGTACCCGATGGTACAAAAGGTGGTTTTTTGTTTTGGTTAAGATACCGTTTGGTTGAGCAAAAGAAATTTAGTCTTAGAGCAGGCGTACATCCAGCGTTTAGTTTTGTACGAAAAACCGTTACAGACAAAGGCACAAGTAGAGAAATAACCGAAATGCTACGATTTGCAGCCGTTGAGATTGTGCCAAATTATAAAATTACACCCAATTGGAGCGTTGGGGCAATGTATTTAGAAGGACATGGAATACAAAGTCATGGTCCACAAACGACCCGTGTTTTATTCTTGAATACCAGCATTTCTAATATCAAATTAGGTGGAGATTATAGGTTTACTTTCATTCCAAATGTTTATTTTTTGAATACTGACGGTTATACTGGCGATTATTTTACCGCCACGAGCATTTTATCAAATACCAAACTTCCATTTAGCTTGCAAGGCACTATCAATCAGACATTGAACTCAAATATTCCAGGTAATCAAGATTTTATGTGGAATGTGGGAATCACTTATGCTTTTAGTAAAGAATTTAAAAGGGTTAAATGACTTTTTCGTAGGGGCGTATCGCATACGCCCTCGGGCGAAATAAACGGGCGTATGCGATACGCCCCTACAATAAAATCCTCCACCAGAGGTTGAAACTATGAAAATAAGAAAATTAGGCAATCAAGGTTTAGAAGTCTCAGCCATTGGTTTGGGTTGTATGGGTATGAGTTTTGGGTACGCACCCTTTCCACCCAAAGAAGAGTCAATTACTCTCATCAGAAAAGCCGTTGAAGAAGGCGTAACATTCTTTGATACCGCCGAAGTTTATGGACCTTATTCCAACGAAGAAATTGTTGGCGAAGCACTCAAACCATTTAAAAATCAATGTGTTATCGCTACAAAGTTTGGTTTCAAATACGTTGATGGAAAAATGGCAGGTGTGGACAGTCGCCCTGAAACCATTAGAAAAGCTATTGAAGGTTCTTTGAAAAGATTGGGGGTCGATTGTATTGATTTACTGTATCAACATCGTGTGGATGTAAGCGTACCCATCGAAGACGTGGCGGGGACGGTAAAAGATTTGATTCAAGAAGGAAAAGTGAAATATTTTGGGCTTTCAGAAGCGGGTGCAAATACTATTCGCAAGGCTCATGCAGAACAGCCTGTATCAGCTTTGCAAAGCGAATATTCTCTTTGGACACGCCAACACGAAACAGAAATCATCCCAACTATCGAAGAACTTGGCATTGGCTTTGTGCCTTTCAGTCCATTGGGGAAAGGTTTTTTGACTGGTGCTATGGACGAAAAGCGTCAATTTGAAGCGGGTGATACTCGTGCCATTATCCCAAGATTTACGGAGGAGGCTCGTATCAAAAATAGGGCTTTGGTTGATATAATTGCCAAATTTGCCCAACAAAAAAATGCCACAAATGCCCAAATTGCCTTGGCATGGGTATTGGCTCAAAAACCTTGGTTTGTACCGATTCCTGGCACAACAAAACTCCATCGCTTGACAGAAAATAATGGAGCGGCAAAGATTGAATTATCACTGAAAGAATTAAATGAAATTACGGATGCTTCTGAACAAATTACAATCATGGGAACAAGATACACCGAGGCAATGGAGGCTGCAACGGGCTTATAAATTATGAACAACAACCGATTTTTATTAATTCTGATTCTTGGTTTACTTTCAGCCATTGGTCCATTTTCTATTGACACCTACTTATCGGGCTTTCCCACGATTGCGGCAGATTTGGGCGTAACAGTTGATAAAGTTTCGTACTCATTATCCAGTTTTTTTATTGGTATTTCGTTGGGACAATTAATCTATGGACCTTTATTAGACCGTTTTGGGCGTAAAAAACCGTTAATGATTGGCTTAGTGATTTATGTGATAGC
Organism: Cytophagales bacterium; assembly: GCA_013298125.1. Taxonomy (GTDB): domain Bacteria; phylum Bacteroidota; class Bacteroidia; order Cytophagales; family Spirosomataceae; genus Arcicella. Next base: position 150,417 of record JAAFJP010000002.1, read on the forward strand.
TTCTTTGGGGTGTGCAGTTTCACACTCAATCGAGATGCTCATTGCCTTTCGATTTTTACAGGCTCTGGGCGGTTGTGTAGGTATGGTTGCTCCACGGGCGATTGTGCGAGACGTTTTCCCTGTCAATGAAAGTGCCAAGGTTTTTTCTACCTTGATTCTTATTTTGGGCGTTTCGCCAATTATTGCCCCAACCGTTGGCAGTTATTTAATCACAACTTTGGGTTGGCAATCCGTTTTTTGGGTACAATCTTTTATGGGCTTTTTGTTATTGATGGCGGTACTATTCTTTTTGAAAGAAAGTAAACAACCAGACCCTACTTTTTCGCTTAAACCCTCCCCTATCATTGCCAGTTTTTTAGGTGTTTTCAAAACTCCTCAGTTTCTGATTTATACTCTCGCAGCATCGTTGGTTTCGGCGGGCGTGTATGCCTATCTGTCGGGTTCACCGTTTGTGTTTATGAAGATTTTTAACGTTACTGAACAACAATACGGTTGGATTTTTGGGCTTTTGGCGGCAGGATTAATCATGAGTAGTCAAGTGAATAATTTGATGTTGAATAAATTTAGTAGCGAACGAATCATCAAAACCATTTTGCGGCTACAAACCGTCATTGGCTTAATTTTATGTACATTAAGCCTAACGGGCTGGCTCAATTTATACAATGCTATTGGACTAATATTTCTATTTTTATGTTGTCAAGGATTCAGCTTTCCGAATGCCTCCGCCCTTTCGATGGCACCCTTCAAAAAAGAGGCAGGTACGGCTTCGGCACTCATGGGGGCGTTTCAGATGGGTTTTGGGTCATTGGCAGCCGCTTTGGTGGGTATTTTTAGTAATGGTACGAGTTTACCCATGACAGCCGTAATGGCGGGTTGTGCGGTATTGGGATTGGTTACTTTGTTGGTGGGCTTGTCGAGGTTGGGAAATAGTAAGCAAGTAGAGCAATTATAAAACCTTAAACCCTAAAAAAGGTTAGCATAAATAATGGCTTTATGTGTTTACTATTTTCAGTAACTAATAATTATTCAATCACTAAATGAATCAAAGAAAAATCCTTATTTCGGGTGCAAGTATTGCGGGACCGACGCTCGCTTTTTGGCTAAATCGCTTTGGATTTACTACCACAATCGTTGAACGTGCTGACTCTCTCAGACTTGGCGGGCAGAATATTGACGTTAAAGGTGCTGCCCAAAAAATAGCCCAACTCATGGGCATTGAAGATGAAATCAGAGCGGCTGATACGGGTGAATTAGGCGTTCGTTTTGTAGATAAAAATGAAATTACTAAGGCAGAATTACCAAAGGGAGAATCAGAAATTGGTACAAGTGAATTAGAAATTCTGAGAGGTGACCTTGCACAAATATTATATAATCATACCAAAGATGATGTTGAATATCTATTTGGCAATCAAATAGTTAGATTAAAAGAATTTGAAAATGGCGTAAAAGTTTCGTTTCAAAATGGTGAGGAACGAGATTTTGATTTAGTAATTTGTGCTGATGGGATTCGCTCTCGGACACGCTCTTTGATATTTGGAGATGAGCCTGTCGTTCGTTTTTTGAATTTGTATGTTTCTTATTTTACCATCCCCAAAACACCTTCTGATAGTCGTTGGGCTCGTTGGTATAATGCCACAGGTTCGAGGGTAATTTTTATCCGACCCGATAATGTAGGCACTGCCAGAGCATCCTTTTCTTTCTTATCCGAACCAAAAGGATATGAACTATTAAGTTTAGCGGAGCAAAAAGAAATTTTAAGACAAAAATTTGCGGATGCAGGCTGGGAAGCCACACGGATTTTGGCAGCATTGGATAATGATACTGAAATATATTTTGATGGTATCAGTCAGGTAATTGCTCCAAATTGGTCAAAAGGTCGCTGTGCCATGACGGGCGATGCCGCTTTTTGTCCTTCGCCCCTGAGTGGTATGGGAGCAAGCCTTTCGATGGTGGGTGCGTACATTCTTGCGGGTGAACTTTCGAGACATTCAGATTATAAACAAGCATTTGCAGCCTACGAAAAACTCCTTCGACCTTATGTGAATGAGATACAGAAACTTCCACCAGGCGTACCACATTTAGCACACCCCAAATCACAGTTAGGCATTTCAATATTCAATACTGTTATCAATATTATTTCGAGTAAGATGGTAAGAAAAATAGCTTCTCTCTTTGCCAATAAAAATAAATCTTCAACCGATGATAGTATTGTTTTGCCTGAATATTGGAAGGAAGTAATTTAACACTGGAATCAAAAAATGCAAACTAATACATCAACAAAAATTGCCATCATCACAGGCGGAGCGAAAGGAATTGGCTTAGGAATTGCCCAAAGATTTCACCAAGAAAATTATGAAGTCATTATCTTAGACCGTGATAAAATAGCCTTGCAAGAATGTGAAGCACAATTAAAAGATAAAAACCAATATTCGTTTTTTCTTTGTGATGTATCTAATTATCAGCAAGTTACAGATACTTTCAATGAAATAATTGTTCGTTTTGGACGAATTGATGCCCTTATTAATAATGCGGGTGTTGCTGTGTTTAAGCAAGTGGAAGAGGTAACTTTTCAAGATTGGAGTAATGTCATGGCAACTAATTTGAATGGACCTTTCCTTTGTAGCCAAGCGGCTTTCCCAGCATTATTATTAGCCCAAGGAAGTATTGTGAACATCGCCAGTATTTCGGGTGTGCGAGCCAGCACATTACGAGTAGCGTATGGCACAAGCAAAGCCGCATTGATGCACCTAACCAAACAACTTGCCGTAGAATATGGAAACCAAGGCGTGCGAGTAAACGCCGTGGCCCCTGGACCCGTTGAAACCGACATGGCAAAATTGGTACATTCTGCCGATATTAGAACTTCTTACAAAGATGCCATTCCCTTAGCTCGATACGGTTCGATAGAGGAAATCGCCAATGCGGTGTACTTTCTGTGTAGTCCCCAAGCCAGTTTTATCAATGGACAAATCATTGCTGTTGATGGCGGATTTGATGCGGCTGGGGTTGGTTTACCGAGTTTGAGGGAATGACAAAATAACTGTAATTTATTGATAATCAAATATTTACAAATCTAATTCTTACACTCATTTGGTATAAAACTCATCATTATTTGCCTTAGCTCCTAAACCGATACAAATAAGGTGCTTTATTAGCCGCACCCGTAAATTTCTTTTCGAGGCGTTCTAAAACCCCTGAATCTAACATTTTCTTTTGAAAATTATTCATGGCAAATGGTTTGGCATAAACGGCTTCATAAAGCTCTTGAATTTCTTTCATCGTGAAAGTTTCGGGCAATAGTTTGAAGCCTATCAACTTTTGGTCGAGGTGTTGGCGGAGCGTTTCGAGTCCACATTGTAATATTTCGTTGTGGTCGTGTATCATTTCGGGTATTTCGTTGATACTTCGCCATTCTAAATAGTCATCTAATTGACCATTTTGTGGATTTACTTTCCGAATATCTACTAAGGCATAATAGCCGATACATACAAATCTGGAAGTCATCCAATTGGCATTTTCTTCACCAAATGTCTGTTCCAATTCTGATTTTAAATTTTCTCGAATATTGCTTCCTATAATGCGATTTTCAGCTCCAAAAACCTTAAATTGTTCTAAAAAAATATTTTCTAAGTCAGTCCTTTCTTTCAAAATTCTGCTCGCAGCGGCATCTATGCTTTCTGTTTTTCTGATATACCCCCCTGGCAAAACCCAACTGCCTTGCCCTAATTTGTGCTTAGAAATCAAGACTTTCAAGGTTTTTGCTTCATACCCAAAAATCACACAATCAATAGAAAGGTGAGGAATATAATTTTCAATGTCCAATTGCGTCATTTTTATTTGCTTTTCGTCAAAATTAATTGCAAAAATAGGTTTTAATGTCCGTTTCAAAAAATATGATTTTATTTAGCAAAAATAATATTAAATTTATTATCTTTTTTATAGAAAATAAAAATTAATATTTACCTTTGGTCTATAAATTTTAATTTTATTCTTAAAAATAATGAAAACTCGATTTTCAATCTTTATCGTTTTAATAATTTTGCAAGGCAAAATTTATGGGCAAAATGATTCGCTTACCATTATCCGATTATTAGAAAAAGAAGGCATCGCATGGCGTAAAGGTGATGTAAAGGCTTTTACCGAATGTTGGGCTACACGCCCCAAGGGCAAGATTTTCAATTCATCTGCTGACGGTGTGAGTAGAGCTATTCCTACATCATTTATGCAAAATCCACCTGTCAATATTATAGGTAGTGGCGGCTTTTCGATTCACTCAAATCATGATATGAGTATCGGTGGCAATACCGCTTGGGTAGCTCACGATGAGGTTTCTATAAATAAAGAAGGCAAAGAAACGCTTTCTCGTGAGATTCAGTTATTAGAAAAAATATCAGGTCAGTGGAAATTAGTAGGGCGTTCTGCACAATTTTATAACCCCGAAAAACCCAAAACTGACACTACCAGCTATATACAAACGGTGGACATTACAACAGGCAGAATTGAAACAGTTTTAGTAACCAATAAGCACTTTGAAGCCCCAAACTGGCACCCCAACAACTATTTGATTTTGAATAGTTACGGAAAACTTTATACAATTGATGTGGCTACAAAAAAAATGAGCTTGCTCAATACTGGTTTTGCCACTTCAAATAACAACGACCACGGCATTTCGCCCGACAAAAAATGGTTGGCAATTAGCAATGTAGCACACACAGATACTTCTAAAAAACGTTACAAATCAGCCATTTATGTGCTTCCGATTGAGGGTGGCGAGCCAAGAAGAATCACCTCAGAAGTAATGTCTTTTTGGCATGGTTGGAGTGCCGATGGCAAAACCTTAGCCTATTGTGGCGAGCGAAATGGCAATTATGATATTTATTCGATTGGGGTAAATGGGGGCATCGAAAAACGCCTAACCACAACCGAAGGCTTAGACGATGGACCAGATTATTCGCCCGATGGTAAGTATATTTATTTCAATTCGTATCGCTCTGGACGTATGCAAATTTGGCGAATGAATGCCGATGGCTCAAACCCCGAACAACTCACAACCGATGAAAATTCAAATTGGTTTGCCCACCCTTCGCCCGATGGGAAATGGATTGCTTATATTTCTTATCAATCAGATGAAAAGCAAGCACATTTATTCGGAAAACAAGTAAAACTTCGCCTAATGAATCTTACAACCAAAGAAATAAAAGATTTAACCCCTGTTTTCTTTGGTGGACAAGGAACTATCAATGTACCTTCATGGAGTGCAGATAGTAAGAAAATTGCCTTTGTGAGTTATGCAATAAAGTAATGTTCAATGAAATTTGAATTGAGATTTAATCAAACCCAAAATATTATGCAAAACGACAGAAATTCAAGGAGAAGATTTTTACAGCAAATAGGTGCTACCAGTTTTATAGCCGCCTCATCACCGTTTGCCTCCCTTGCGGCAAGTGCAAAAGCCGAAGAACGTATTTTACATTATGAAAAGAAAATTTCGGCAAATGATAAAGTCCGTATTGGCGTAATTGGCTACGGCGTACAAGGGCATTTTGATTTAGATACCGCCCTAAAAGTGCCAGGTGTCGAGTTGGCAGGCATTTGCGATTTATACACGGGCAGAATAGAAAACGCCAAAGAAAAATATGGCAAAGAGCTATTTACCACCACCAATTACAAAGATATTTTAGACAAACCCGACATTGATGCCGTACTAATTTGCACCACCGACGTTTGGCACGCACGCATCACGCTTGATGCTTTGGCAAAAGGCAAGCACGTGTATTGCGAAAAACCAATGATTTATAAAATTAGCGAAGGTTATCCCGTCATGGAGGCAGCTAAAAAATCGGGTAAAGTATTGCAAGTGGGTAGCCAGAGGGTCAGTAGCATCGGCTATGCCAAAGCCAAAGAATTATTGGCATCAGGCGAAATCGGTAAATTGAACATGGTAAATGCCGTTTATGACCGCCAAAGTTCGATTGGTTCGTGGGAATATACCATTCCAAAAGATGCTGATGCCATGACTACCAATTGGGATAAATTTATAGAGGCTACACAAAAAATGAGCTTCGATGCTAAAAAATTCTTCTGGTGGCGAGCATTTAAAGAAGTAGGTACGGGTGTAGCTGGCGATTTGTTTATCCATTTGTTGAGTGGCTCGCATTTTATTACCAACTCAAAAGGACCTGAAAGTATTTATAGTACAGGGCAATTTAGTTACTGGAAAGATGGCCGCAACCTACCCGATGTGATGTCGGGTGTGATGCAATACCCCGATAGCCCTGAACACGCCGCCTATCAACTAACTTTGCAAGTGAATTTTATCAGCGGAACGGGTGGGCAAGAGGTGATTCGCTTGGTTGGTTCTGAGGGAATTATTGATGTAATTGGCAATAATATCACCGTAAAACATAGCCTAATGCCCGAAGCCCCAGGCTTTGGGGGTTATGATTCGCTGTTTACTTTTTCAAAAAGTATGCAAGATGATATGAGAAAAGACTACGAGGCAAAATGGACAGCCGAACAGCGAAAAAGACCAACCAAAGAAGACATAATTTTCAAAGCACCAGCAGGTTACAACGACCATTTAGACCATTTTACAAATTTTTTCGATTCGATACGAACTGGAAAACAGGTAATTGAAGATGCCGAATTTGGTTTTAGAGCCACCGCCCCTGCACTGGCTTGTAACGAAAGTTATTTCAAGAAAAAAATCATCCATTGGGATCCAATCAATTTGAAATTAAAATAAGGTAGAAATAAGTACGTTAAGTTGTTGGGTCAAATTAAATTAACAGTTTCAAACAATTAATCAATTATTAAAGATGAAAATCAATTTCTTTTTCAAAATCCTGATGGCAGTTCTATTGTTATCAGTGAATTCAAGTCTTTTTGCCCAAAAGAAATGGGGCGGAATGACTCTTTATACCGTCAGAAATGAGATGGGGAAAGACCCAAAAGCCACACTTAAAGAAGTGGCAGATTTGGGTTATAAATACATTGAGGCAGTTGACTATAAAGACGGCAAGTTTTATGGTATGACTCCCGACGAATTCAAATCTTATACCAAAAGTTTAGGTATAAAACCCATTTCAGTACACATGGGTAGCATGACCTTAGACAACGCCGATAAACTCATTGCTGATGTGAAAGCGGCTGGTTTTAAATACTTTATAGCCCCTGTTCCGCCAATGGGAATGTTTAAATTTGACCCAAAAACAAGAACATTAGGGATGGAAGGCACGATGGAAAGATTGGCTGAAATTCTGAATACGGTAGCTCAAAAAGCAACGGCGGCAGGTTTAGAATTTCTTTATCATAACCATGACTTTGAGTTTCAGAAAAATGCCGATGGGATAGTACCCATTGATTATTTATTAGAGAAATTAGACCCCAAATATGTGAATTTTCAGATGGATTTATACTGGGTAACCAAAGCTGGTGCCGACCCAGTAGCTTACTTCCAAAAATACCCAAGACGTTTCAAAATTTGGCACGTAAAAGACATGGACGAGCAAGGGCGTTTTGCACCTGTGGGTAAAGGAAAAATTGATTTTGGTCGTATTCTGAAAAACAAAAAACTCTCTGGTATGAAATATTATATCGTAGAGCAAGACCAAGTTTTTGACGGAATGACACCTATGGAAGCCGTGAAAGTAAGTAGAGAAGGATTAATGAAGTTTGGGTTTGATAAGAAATAAAACAAAAAAATGGCAGAGTTCGATTTAAGAATTTTGCCATTTTTTTTAATAAATATACCAATTAAACTCTTGAAAATCAATTGGTTAAATTACCTAAATATCTAATTTTCGACTCGCCATCCATTTAATAATCTCAGGATTTCTATGGTCAAAAAATAGGCTTGTTTTTGTATCAAGATTTTTGATATTCTCCATGTCTTCGTCTTCTATTTTAAAGTCAAAAACGTTAAAATTCTCTATCATTCTTTCTTTACGAACTGATTTCGGAATAACCGCTACACCTCTTTGCGTAAGCCATCTCAGAATAATTTGAGCTACACTTCTGTTATATTTTGTTGCCAAAGAAAGCAAATATTCATTTTGGAACATATCATTTCTACCTTCGGCAAAAGATGCCCAAGACTGAATTTGAACTCCATTTTCTTTCATAAATATTTGATTGTCAATCTGTTGTTGAAAAGGATGCGTTTCTACTTGATTAACGGCTGGTGGAATTTTATTAAACGCTATCAAATCCATCACACGGTCTTGTTGAAAATTAGAAACACCAATGGCTCTTACTTTTCCAGCCTCATACAACTCCTCCATTGCTCGCCAAGAGCCAAAAATATCACCGTAGGGTTGATGAATCAAAAACAAATCTAAATAATCTAACTGTAAGCGGTCAAGCGATTTCTGAAAAGCTAATTTGGTTTTTTCATAGCCATTATCTTGTACCCACAATTTGGTAGTGATAAACAATTCACTTCTTGGAATATTACAATTTTTAATAGCATTTCCTACGGCTATTTCATTTTGGTACGAAGCAGCAGTATCAATCAAACGATAACCGACATCTATGGCATCAATGACACATTTTTCACATTCATCGGCATCGGCAATTTGGAAAACACCAAAGCCCAAAATCGGCATTTCAATGCCGTTGTTCAATTTTACAGTTTGCATATTTTTTAATTCAAATTTCTAAATTCATTGGGCGTAGCACCTACCTTCTGTTTAAACAACCTTGTAAAGTGCTGAGGATATTTAAAACCTAATTGGTATGCAATTTCATTAACAGTTTTATCACTTTCAAAAATCGTATTTTTTGCTACTTCTATCGTCTTATTTTGGATATAATCCTTTGCTGATTGCCCTGTTTCTCTCTTGATTAAATCACCAAAATAATTAGCAGAAAGGTTCAATTCATCAGCAAAATAAGCCACCGAAGGCAAACCAACAGTTTGAGGTTTATCTGAGGTAAAATAGCTGTTCAACAACTCTTCAAATTTCTCTAAAATGCCTTTGTGGGCAATATCTCTTGTAATAAACTGGCGGTCGTAAAAGCGTTGGCAATAATTCAAAAACAACTCAATATTATTTGCAATTAGCTTTTTGCTATGCTTATCAATAGGTTGTTTTAGTTCAAATTCAATTTTGGCAAAAATGTCCAAAATCATAAGCCTTTCATCGTCCGAAAGATGCAAGGCTTCATTTGATTGGTAGCTAAAAAAATTATACTCCTGAATATTTTTAGCCAAAGAAGTCCCACGAATCAAATCAGGATGAAAAACTAAGCCATAGCCCATCGGTTGGTAAATTACCTTTGGATTATCAATGATTGTAAACTGATTAGGTGCAATAAATACCAGCGTACCTGCCTGATAATCATAATAGTTACGCCCATATTTCAAATCCCCACACTTTACATCTTTTAAAATAATGCTGTACAAACTATGCTGAAATCTAATCGTATCTGCATCGCCCCAATCTCTCGGACTGGCTTTCGAGTAATCAAGAACGCTCACCAAAGGATGCAGGGTTTTGTGATTATTGGCAGCATTATGTTCACTGACATTGTCTAAGTTTATGATTTTTTCCATGGCTATCGATTATGATTTGAAAGCAAATTTAGTTTTAAACTTCGTTGTTTGAATTTTATCAGTAAAAATGGTAGTAAAAAGAGTTGTTTTTATACATTAGAGATAACAGAAATTAAAGACCTTTGTCAATCATTTAAACATAAATTAAATAAAAATGAAAAATAAAATCATCATATTATTTTTGTTCCTTCTGAGTTCGCTCTCAACTTTCGCTCAATCCTCAAATGAAGAACAAACCGTTCTCCAACTTTCCAAAGACAAATGGCTATGGATGGCAGATAAAAACGTTGATAAACTCAAAGACCTATTCGATGCCAAAGCTAAGTTTGTTCACATGAGCGGTACATGGAAAACCGACGAAGAACTCGAAATCATCAAATCTGGAAGCATTTGGTACAAAGAAGCCAAAGTACAGGATTCTGCCGTAGAAATTTCTGGAAAAACCGCCATTGTTTGGAACAGAATAACATTAGTAGCAAATGTTAGAGGAAATGACGTAACAACGGAATTTACCGTTACCGAAGTCTATCAGAAACAAAAGAAGAATTGGAAAATGTTGGCTTTGACATTTAGTAGTGTGCGAGACACGCATCAAATTAAGAAATAACAGAACGTTTAAAACAAATACAAAATGAAAAAATCAATCTTTGGAGTCGTAACTTTTATCTTAATTTCAATGAATACTTTTGCTCAAAATACAGTCGAAGAAGAAATCAAAACTCTTTCAAAAAACAAATGGCAATGGATGGCTGATAAAGATGTCGATAAATTAGGCAAATTGTTTGATAGTCAAGCCATGTTTGTACACATGGGCGGCTCGTGGGGCAAAGAGCGTGAATTGGAGATTATCAAATCAGGATTTATCCATTACAAAAGAGCTGATATACATGAAGTTTTAAAACCAATTATTCTCGACAATACGGTTATTTTATTGAACAGAATTACGCTTTTGGCAGTTGTTGGTACGAATGAGGTGAGCAATCCATTCATGGTAACAGAAGTCTATGTTAAAGTGGGCAATGAATGGAAAATGGGTTCACTTTCATTTTCAAAACTTTTGACACCGTAACTATTTGATTTTCATAATAATTCATTTGAAAATCATTGCTTTTTATTATTTTTTTTATATATTTTTGTAAAATTTTAAATACGAATAAAACTATGGCAAAATATAATCTTAAAATAAACGGAAAAATTAGGAAGGTGGATATTGATCCATCTACGCCTATGTTGTGGGTATTGCGTGACCACCTTGATATGCCAGGCACAAAATATGGCTGTGGCATGGCTCAATGTGGTGCTTGTACTGTCCATTTAGACGGTACAGCCGTTCGTTCTTGTTCATTGCCTGTTTCGGCAATCGGAAAAGGAGCAATCACGACCATTGAAGGTTTGTCTGAAAATGGTACGCATCCAGTACAAAAAGCATGGATAGAGCATGACGTGGCACAATGTGGCTATTGTCAGTCGGGACAAATTATGAGTGCCGTTGCCTTATTGAAAGAAAATCCAAAACCAACGGATGCGGATATTGATAATGCCATGAGTGGAAATATTTGTCGTTGTGGAACGTATTTGAGAATAAAAGAAGCGATAAAAACAGCCTCAAAAAACTAACCTTAAATCTGAACGAAAATGGAAAACAAGAATACACAGAGCCGTCGCTCTTTCCTCAAATCGTCGGCATTGACAGGTGGAGGTTTGATGCTGAGTTTTACTTGGTTATCAAGTTTTAAATCTGCCGATAAAATGGCGACATTGAACCTGCCAGAGCAATGGGCAGAACTCAATGGATATATCAAAATCACGCCCGATAATGTTATCAAAATCGTTTGTCCGAATCCAGAATTTGGGCAAAATGTAATGACTTCACTACCCATGATTGTAGCCGAAGAACTGGATGCTGATTGGAAAAATGTGGTCGTAGAAATGGGCGTGCATGACAACGTGAAATTAGGTCCACAGTTCACAGGAGGCAGTAATTCAGTAAAAATGTACTGGAAACCTCTACGAAACGCTGGGGCTTCGGCAAGACAAATGCTCATTGAAGCGGCAGCTCAAACTTGGGGTGTTCCAGCAACTGAAATCACTACCAAAGGAGGCGTTTTATCTCATTCAAGCGGAAAGACGGCAAAATATGGTGAAATGGCAAGCAAAGCCGCTACCATTACTGTTCCGAAAGACGTAAAACTGAAAGCGGTTAAAGATTTTTCTATCGTTAGTAAATCTCAGAAAAATTCAGAAGGTTTAAAAGTAGTTACAGGAAAACCACTCTTCGGCATGGACTACCGTGTTGAAGGAATGTTGATTGCTATGATTCAGCATCCACCTGCATTTGGTATGAAATTAAAATCTTTTGATGCTTCGCAAGCCCTAAAAATGCCAGGCATCAAGGATATTCATAGCTTTAAATTGTATGATGATGACTATGCACAGGCAGGTTTTGATACCCGTACTTTCAATGAAATGATTGCCATTGTTGGTAATTCTACTTGGGAAGTTATGAATGCTCGTAAAAAATTGAAAGTACAATGGGAAGCCGCAGGTGATGTGAAAGAAACTGTGAATGGAAGAGGCGGAAAAAAAGAAATTACTGTTCCAGCTCGCTTAGAAACTACGAGTAAGCAATTGGAATTAATGGAAGAGTATGCCAAAAAACCAGCCCAGCAATTAAGAAAAGACGGTGACCCAGAAGCGGCTTTCAAAAATGCGGCAACTATTATTGAACGTACCTACAACGCTCCGTTCTTGGCTCACAATTGCATGGAACCCATGAATTTCTTTGCTCATGTGCAGGCTGATAAGGCTTTGGTGGCTGGTCCAGTTCAAGCCCCAGGTTGGATAGAACCTACATTGATGAAAGTATTAAACCTCCCTGCCGATAAAATTGAAATTCAAATGACTCGCATGGGTGGAGGTTTTGGGCGTAGAGCTTATGGACAATTTGCATATGAAGCGGCTCGTATTTCTCAAAAAATGAAAGCCCCAATCAAGCTGATTTATACCCGTGAGGATGACATGACCTACGGAATTTATCGCCCGATGTACACGGCTACGTATCGTGCGGCTTTGGATGTGAATAAAAATCTGATTGGTTTTCATATAAAAGGTGGCGGAATTCCTGAAAATCCTGTTCATGCTAACCGTTTTCCTGCGGGGGCGGTTGATAATTATTTGGCAGAAGGTTGGGAAATCCCTTCAAATGTTACGATTGGAGCATTTAGAGCCCCACGTTCTAACTTCAATGCTGCCGCAGAACAATCATTTTTGGATGAAGTTGCCGAAGCGATGGGCAAAGACCCTATTAAACTTCGCCTTGATTTATTGAAACGAGCCAAAGAAAATCCAGTTGGTAAAAATAATGAATATGATGCAGCCCGATACGTTGGCGTTTTGGAATTATTGAAAGAAAAATCAGGATGGGGGAAACCCGAAAATGCTGGTAAAAAACGTGGAGTGGCAGCATATTTTTGTCATAATTCCTATGCAGGTCACGTGGTGGATTTAGTCATGCGAGACGGGCAACCATACGTTGAGTCTGTAACCTCTGCAATTGATTGTGGTGTAGTTGTGAATCCAGATGCGGCAATCAATATGGTGCAAGGTGCTGTGGTTGATGGCATTGGAAATTCTTTCTACGGAGCTTTGACGCACAAAGACGGTGTTGCCGAACAAAATAACTTTCATAATTACCGCATGATTCGCCATAATGAAGCTCCTAAGAAAATAGACGTACATTTTGTACAAAACGAAATTGACCCAACTGGATTGGGCGAACCACCTTTTCCACCAGTTTTTGGGGCAGTGGCAAATGCCTTGTTTAAGGCTACTGGGAAACGTTTTTATAATCAGCCTTTTAAAATGGAGACGGAGAAGAAGGTTTAGTTTCTCCGAAAGTTTTATGGACACAAAGTCGCACAGAGTTTATCACGAAGTTTCTCAGAGTATTTTCTTAGTGTAACTTTGTGAGATACTCTGCGAGACTCTGTGACCGATGACCAATATTCAAAATATGAAACCAGTCAAAAAAACATACAACAGACGGTCATTTTTAAAATCCTCTGCCCTTTCGGGTGGAGGATTCTTGCTTAGTATTGGGTGGCTATCAAGCGGGCAGCGTTCTGCTTTTAAATCAACTGATAATCAGACGATTACTAATCTTCCAAGCAATTGGAATGAACTCAATGGTTTCATAAAAATTACTGCTGATAATGTCATCAAAATCATGTCTCCTAATCCAGAAGGTGGTCAGGGCGTGAAGACCTCTATGCCCATGATTGTGGCTGAGGAGTTAGATGTTAATTGGAAAAATGTAATCGTTGAACAAGCGGATTTAGACACCAAACACTTCACACGCCAGTTTATTGGTGGTAGTCAAGCCATACATCAAGGCTGGAAACCCCTTCGTACCGCAGGAGCAACTGCCCGACAAATGTTGCGTGAAGCGGCAGCTACCCAATGGCAAGTCCCTGTGGATGAGGTCAGTACAGAGTTAGGAATTTTATACCATAAAAAAAGCGGAAAGTCTGCCAAATACGGAGAAATGGCTTCCGCAGCCTCCCGAATCCCAATTCCGAAAGAGGTAAAATTAAAGGACGTAAAAGACTTTAAAATCATCGGTAAATCAAAAAGCAATGTTGATATTGAAAAAATCGTAACGGGAAAACCACTTTTTGGCATAGATACCCAAAAAGAAGGAATGCTGATTGCGATGATTATTCACCCACCTGCAATGGGTCTGAAATTCAAAGCCATTCAGAATGAGGATGTTGTGAAGAAAATGAAAGGTATCAAGGATGTTTTTCCAATCAAGATTTTTAATGAAGGCTACGAAAAGACCTTTTTTGATACCCTAAATTTCAATGAAGTCGTTGCTGTGGTGGGCAATTCTACTTGGGAAGTAATGAAAGCCAAAAAAGCCCTAAAAATTGACTGGGAGCCAATTCAAAGTTCTACCGAAAATAGAAATATGTTGGGTAGAAAATTGACGGTAAAAATTCCTTCGGGCTTGGAAAGTTCAACCGAACATACTGAGAAATTGGCGGAAATGTTGAAAAAACCACTCAACGTTCTCCGCAAAGATGGCGATCCAGAAACTGCCTTCAAAAATGCTACAAAAATAATCGAACGGACTTATACAGGACCTTTTTTGGCTCATAACTGCATGGAACCGATGAATTTCTATGCATACGTTACGGATGAAAAAGCGGAATTGGCAGGTCCTCTCCAAAAGCCTGAATTTACAGAACAAGCCCTCTCTGCACGTCTGGGAATGCCTTTGGACAAAATTGATATTCAGATAACTCGTCTCGGTGGAGGTTTTGGCAAGCGTTCATATGCCCATTGGTTATTGGAAGCCGCTCTGATTTCTCAGAAAGTAAAAGCCCCCGTCAAACTGATTTATTCAAGAGAAGACGATATGACTTCGGGGATTTATCGTCCTGCCTATTCTGCAACTTATCGTGCCGCTTTGGATGCCAATAATGACTTAATAGGTTTTCATGTAAAAGCCGTTGGTATTCCAGAATCGCCTTTGTTTCCTAACCGATTTCCTGCGGGGGCGGTGGACAATTATTTGGCAGAAGATTTCACGATTGACTCCAATATTACAGTGGGTTCGTATAGAGCCCCTCGTTCCAATTTTATTGCCGCCGCCGAACAATCATTTTTAGACGAAGTGGCAGAAGCTACTGGCAAAGACCCCATCGAATTCAGATTAGATTTATTAAAAAAAGCCAAAGAAAAACCCGTAGGAAAAACCAACGATTACGACCCCGCACGCTATGCAGGAGTTTTGGAATTAGTCAGAGAAAAATCAGGTTGGGAACAAGCCAAAACTACTCGAAAATTAGGTGTATCGGCGTATTATTGCCACGATTCTTACGCTGCCCATGTGCTTGATATAGAAGTGAAAAATGGAGAACCCATCGTAAAAAACGTTTGCTGTGCCATTGATTGTGGCATAGTTGTAAATCCTGACACTGCCAAAAATATGGCAGAAGGGGCTGTTATAGACGGTATTGGAGTTGCTTTATTTGGCAAAATGACCTTCACGAAAGGCGTACCCGATAAAAACAATTTCCACACGTACCGCATGATTCGCATGAACGAAGCACCCAAGAAAATTGACGTGCATTTTGTGCAAAACAATATTGACCCATCGGGCATGGGCGAACCAGCCTATCCTCCTGTTTTTGGAGCATTAGCAAACGCCCTTTACAAAGCCACAGGTAAACGGTTTTATCAACAACCTTTTATGGATTTTATGGGGTAGTTTATGATAGATTTGATTGTGTTGTTAGTTTCTCAAAACCGACACCACGAAATAGCCTATTCCTTGGGTTTTACAGAAGTGACCCATTTCAATAATTTCTTCAAAAAATATATGGAAATGAGTCCTTTGAAATTTAGGAATTGGTGAGGCGAAAGACCAATTTTCGATAGGCAAAGACTTAAAAAAATAGCTTAACTTTGTATTATAGCAAATTAATAAAAAAGATGAATTATTACGACAGAATTAGAGAATTGACTAAAAGTGTACCAGTAACATTGGTGGACTTTAACGTTGAAAGAGATAAAGCAAGAACACCTACACAAGCGTCATCCAATTTTATAACAAATAAAGAGCAAGGAGATTGGGCAGAAAATCTTGTAACAAGAGCTATTAATGAAACCTCAACTAATTTTATAGCAGTAAAGTATGGCAAGTCTGATGATTTAGTAGCTGGGGAAGACGGCTTTGATGATTTTTACCAAGAATTTCAAAATGAACTTGACACAATTGGGAAAAGACCTGATTTACTGATTTTCCATAAAAACGATTTTGACTCAAACTTAGGATTTGATATAAGTCAAATCCCGCATAATCAAATTACGGAATATGTAAGAAAAGCCGTAGCTGGTATCGAAGTCCGTTCAAGTGCTTTTCTAATTGATCGTTATGAAATGACGATGCAAGCAAAAACTGAGCGGTTTACTCAAATTGCACTTCAAATAAAAGAAATTATCTTATCTGATTTTTTAGACGTTTTACAACATCCTTCCAGACAAAGCTATATAGATATTCTACACGGAATTACAGAAAAAACACTAAATATAACAGATTTTAGAGTACCGAGTTGGAGTTCTTCTGACAGATTAATCCAAGTAAAAGACCTATTTAGGCAAATAAAAACAGCAATCAAAGAAATTCAAAAACGAGATTATTTATCTATAACCCCAAAGGTTGAGGATATTAAGGTCGTCTATAAATGGATTGAAACTTTTAACGTTCCTCACTACTATTTTCAAGTATTTTTCGATAAGGTTTACGGAATTTCATTTGAGCAAATTCTTAAAATCATATCAGACCCAGATAATGAAGGTGTGATATTTTCTGTGGAGGCAGACACAAAAAATCAAAATAAGACAACCATTAAAATTAATTCAAAGTCGGGTACTCCAATAGCTTCAAAAATAGACGAACCAATCCATGAAAGCGTTAGAAAAGAAATGGACAGAGGGAGGCTACTCTTTTATGTAACGTTTAAAGGTGGGACAGCCTATCTTGACGTTGAAAATTTGAAGAATATATTAGAAATTAAAATGGGTGAAGGTTCGCCTAACAATTTCTAATGATAGGAATCAAAGAATATATCACCGACAATTCTATTGAAAATGACTACTCAAAGGTAACTTCATTAGACCATCGCAAGAAATTTGCTCAGTTTTTCACGCCCTTTCCAATTGCTGATTTGATGGCAAAATGGCTTTTAGGGAATCAAAACTTAAAAACTGTTTTAGAACCAGCTTTTGGGCTTGGAATATTTTCAAGGGCATTATTACAATACAAATCAACTATTGAAATCAAGGGTTTTGAAGTTGATGAGACTATTTTTGAAAATGCCCAGCAATACTTTGATAAAACAGAGAACATGAATCTTCTTTTGCAAGATTATATGTATAATGACTGGAAAAATAAATATGATGGGATTGTTTGCAATCCACCATACTTTAAATTCCATGATTACGATAATAAAAATATTCTTAAAGAAATTGAAACCAACTTAAAATGCAAATTGAATGGTTTTACTAATCTTTATACTTTATTTTTATTAAAATCTATTCACCAATTAAGCCCAAATGGACGGTGTGCCTATATAATTCCATCAGAGTTTTTAAATTCTGACTATGGCAAATTAGTGAAGTCATATTTGATAAAAAGTAAAACATTAAGACACATTATTGTAATAAATTTTGACTCAACTATTTTTGATGATGCACTCACTACATCTTCAATAATCTTTTGTGCAAATGATAAATTATCGGATAGTGTTCAATTTAGCAATATTGAATCTTTACAGGATTTGGGTAAAATCGAAACAATAATTTCTTCATATCCAAATTTTGCTGAAAATAAACAGGAGAGGGCCTCCCAAACTTACCATTTTTCAGAACTTAATCCCGAAATAAAATGGAAAGCATATTATCAAAAACAAAACGGAATTAGATTTAAAAACCTCGTTCCCTTTTCAACTTATGCAAAGGTAGTTCGTGGCATTGCGACAGGTTCAAATGAATATTTTACATTTAACCAATCAAAAGCACAAACATTTTCAATTGATTCCAAGTATTTATTACCATGTATTTGTAGAGCAATAGATGCTAAAAAGCCATTTTTTACTATTTCGGATTTTGAAGAATTAAAGTCTTCGGATAAAAATATTTTTCTTTTGAATGCTATAAATTCTATGGGAGTGACTGTCGCTGACAAAAATGTAACTGACTATTTAAAAAAAGGGGAAGCGGAAGAAATTCATAAGCGTTTTTTAACTGCAAGTAGAACACCCTGGTACTCCTTGGAAAATAGGAAACCTGCCCCAATTTGGGTTTCAGTTTTTAATAGAACTGGCTTACGTTTTATAAGGAATGAAGCAAATATTTCAAATTTGACTTCTTATCATTGTATTTATCCCAAACAAACAGACCTTTTTTCCACCCTCGAAATAGATTTATTATTTGCTTATTTACTTACAGATACAGCAAAACAAATATTCACAGACAATAGTCGTGAATATGGCAATGGATTACAAAAATTTGAACCAAATGACTTGAATAAAGGAATGATGCTTGATTTAACAATGCTATCCGAAGCAGCGAAACAACAGATTTTACTTTTATACAAACAATATAGACTTGCAGTAATTGAAGATAAAATTGGGGATGAATATATTAGTAAAATTGATAAGATACTGATTGAAAGTTTTATTCTTCATGAATAATTACCAGCTACCTCAATGGTACATTTCCTAATTCTGCCCCGCCAGCAAATAAAGTACCGCCATTCTCACAGCAACGCCATTTTC
Source organism: Cytophagales bacterium (assembly GCA_013298125.1). Classification (GTDB taxonomy): domain Bacteria; phylum Bacteroidota; class Bacteroidia; order Cytophagales; family Spirosomataceae; genus Arcicella. The sequence continues at coordinate 169,317 of JAAFJP010000002.1, forward strand.
CACTTGGTCAAGAATAATAGAATGATGCGAATCTGCCGCATCTGAGGATAATTCAACGCCTCTGTTGATGGGTCCAGGGTGCATTACTACGATTTCTTTATTCAAATCATCTAACATTTTTTTGTTGATGCCAAAGTACAAAGAATATTCACGAAGCGAAGGGAAGTATTTGATTTGCTGACGTTCCAACTGAATTCTCAATACATTCGCCACATCACACCAAGCCAAAGTTTGCTTGACATCGTGCGAAACTTTTACGCCTAAATCTGTTATGTATCTGGGAATCAAGGTTGAAGGTCCACAAAGGGTAACTTCTGCCCCTTGTTTTTTGAGGGCTAAAATATTGGATAATGCTACTCTCGAATGCAATATGTCGCCAATGATGGCGATTTTCTTTCCTGCCAAATCTCCCCCTAATTTTTCACGCATCGAAAACGAATCTAAAAGGGCTTGGGTAGGGTGTTCGTGCGTACCGTCACCTGCGTTCACGATGTTAGCTGTGATGTGCTTTGAAAGAAAATGAGGTGCTCCTGGGCTGGCGTGTCGCATCACAATCATATCCACTTTCATTGCCAAAATATTATTGACGGTATCTAAAAGTGTCTCGCCTTTTTTTACAGAACTCCCTGATGCTGAGAAGTTTAGCGTATCGGCAGAAAGACGCTTTTCGGCTAATTCAAAAGACAAACGGGTACGAGTAGAGTTTTCAAAAAAGACATTCGCAATCGTTACATCACGCAAAGAAGGCACTTTTTTGATAGGACGATTAATGACTTCTTTGAACTCACGGGCAGTAGCCATAATGAGTTCGATGTCGTCGGGCGTAAGGTCTTTAATACCCAATAAATGTCTTGTACTTAGTTTTTGCATTGCGGTTTTAAAGTAATTTTCAATGTTCAATGCTCAATTTAAAATGTTCAAGTAATTAATAATCAAACATTTGAACATTTTTACTTACTTGAATACTGATTATTGAACATTGGGAATTGAAAATTATTTTCTTTTTTTTAACAAATTTTATCAATTCGTAATAAGCCAAATTTTATCAACTTCATGTCCTTGTTCTTGCAACTCTACTAATACCTTTTCAGTGTCTAAGGTATTCACTTTTTTACCTACATAATCCGCATGAATCGGGATGTCTCGATTATAAATTCTATCTATCAAAACGCATAATTCTACCTTCTCTGGGCGACCAAAAGCGGTCATTGCATCTAAGGCTGAACGTACCATTCTACCCGTTGCCAAGACATCATCTACTAAGATAACTCGCTTATTTTCAATGACAAAGGAGATTTTTGTCTCATTAGCCTTCACCAATTCTCTACGGCGATAATCGTCCCGATAGAAAGTTGCATCCAAGAATCCGAAAGGAATTTTTACGCCCGTGATGTCTTCTAATTCTTGATGAATTCGTTGGGCAAAATGAATACCTCTGGGCTGCAGTCCGATGATAACGGAATCGGCAAAATCTTGGTGGTTCTCTATCAGTTCTTGACAGAGACGACTAATGGTTATTTCCAGAAGTGGGCTTGAAAGGATGAGTTTGCGTTGCATAGCTCACAAAGATATTAATAAATGAATTGAAAATTTAAGATTTTGAGAACAGAATTATAAACAATTTGGTACAATACCCTTCCAATATCCATAGCGAGGGGTTTAAACCCCTCGCTATGGATATTGGAAGGGTAATTTCATCATAAGACTAAGTTCTTTATCAAATTCTTTTTAGTTACAACTGAAAATTACCATTAGATAAATATTAGGTCGAAATATTTGGATAATTCCAGAGAAACGTGTAATTTTATTCAGAATTCAATTCGCCCCTCCTAAGTTTTATAAAAACAATTCCTAAGTATCTTCTTAAAATTTTTCTTAAAAAACCCTCTCAATAGCATTGACAAGGTTTTCAGTATTTGCCCCTCCTAATTAGTTTAAAATTATATGTTCGGTTTGTCTGCAATGTAGAAAACCGCTGGATATTTATTTTTAAATCAATCCAACCTTTTTAGATTTTATTGAGTCTTTCATCAGAATTCTCAAATTTCCCCTGCCCAAAATTAATTCTATATTTTTTTAAGCGTATTAAATCGTTTCACTATAATTTTTTCACTATGAACAACAAATTTACCGCCCGAATCAAGGCATGGCTACCCTCATTCGCTCTAATGTGCATTTTTGTCCTTACGGTTGGGCAAGCACGAGCCGCTACCACCACCTTCACAACAGATTCTTCTTGGCGTGTTACCAGTACGCTTTTTGGTGGTTGGATGAATACTGGTTATGCTCTCAATGCCTCTTGGGTAGTGCCTGGAGGAGGTAATGTCAATTGTGGAGTTGCTCAGCCTGGCGTTGTGGGAGCTCCCAAGATTTGGTTTCCTGCCACAAATGCGTTTAGGAATTGTTATTTCCGTAAAACATTCTCTATCAGTCAGTTATGTGAAGTAAAAACGGCAATTATTGAAATTGCTGCGGCAGATAATTATTTAGTATTTGTCAATGGTGTTGCCATTGGTTCGGGTAATGCAACTGCCAATAAATTTAATATTCCTGTTCAGTTATTGCAATGCGAAAATGTAATTGCCGTGCAGGCACGGGACCTTGATGCCAAATGTTGGTGGATGTCGGCAAAGGTTACGATTAACTCAACGCCTTATGTTTTTACGGCTTCGTCAAATAGCCCAGCCACTAATCCGCTTTGTGCAGGACAAACCCTTAATCTGAGTTCAACAGGTTTGGCGGGTGCAACGTATTCATGGACAGGTCCAAGTGGGTTTACTTCTAATCAACAAAATCCGACAGTTTCTAACGTTTCTGCGATTGATACAGGAAGCTATGTTGTTACGGTTTCAGTAGGCAAATGTTGTAAGTACGTCGCAAGAACTTACGTAAACATCAAAAAATGCAAAGATTGTTTAGATTTTTCTTTGAAAGAAATTGTCTGTAAAAATGGTGTTTATTATTTGTCGTTATGCGTAAAAAATACTTCTTCTCATATTGCAAATAGCATCAATCTCATCAGCACAACGCCTGGGGTAACGTATAGCCCTAATATTCTGAATCCACCTGGGGGATTATTGCCAGGAAGTACCTACTGTGCGACGGTGGTCGTAGGTGGTTCTGGGGCTATTTCAGGAGCAAAAATTTGTTTGAAAGGAATGTTAGTCGAAATCAAAGACTGTAAACAATCGTGGTTCTGTACAACGGATGATGATTTCTGTATCATTTTGCCAGACTGTGTAAAACCTTGTCAATGGGCTGGGATGGTGAAAGACTCTATCCTCACTATTTGTAGAGGTGGTTCTGTGACACTATCTGCCTATACAGTCCCTGCCGTAGGAGCTACCTATTTATGGACTTCGGCACCAGGTTCTTTGATTGTGAACGGAAATACCGCTACTCCAACCGTAACTCCATTAGTCAATCCAACGATTTACACGGTTTATTATATAGCTACAAATGCTGATGGAACGCTGTGTAGAAAGTCACGGAATGTAATTGTGAGTCTAAAAGATTGTCCAAATCCGTGTGACTCTGTTTCGGTAAACTTTAATCCAAATACCGTCACGATTTGTTTGGGAGATTCTGTTCAATTAAATCCAATCGTTACCCCAGCCGTAGGACCAACCTATCTCTGGATTCCATCGACGGGTTTGAGTAGTGCGACAATCAAAAATCCTTGGGCAAAACCCACGGTAACGACGACTTATAATTTGATTGTATCTTATAATGTCAATGGCGTAACTTGCAAAAAAGACCGTTCCATGACTGTTGTCGTTCAACGGTGTCAGCCGCCAAATTGTGAGTGGAAAGCGATGGTAAAAGATTCCATTTTAACCATCTGTAAGGGTACTTCAACTACATTGGGAGCTTATACTTTACCTGCGATTGGAGGAGTTTCTTACAACTGGACATCATCACCAGCATCAGGGATAGTAAATGGAAATACCGCTAATCCAACGGTTACACCAACGGCTAATCCAACAACATACACCGTTACAATTACGCAAACAAGTACAACAGGCATAATATGTAAGAAAACGGCTACGGTAAAAGTTTACTCGAAGGACTGTCCACCAATACCTTGTGATTCAGTCAAAGTGGGCTTTGTACCAAATAACGTTACGATTTGTCTGGGAGATTCTGTACAGTTAAGTCCAATAGTAACACCATCATCAGGACTGACGTATTTGTGGACTCCATCGACTGGTTTGAGCAATGCGACCATCAAGAATCCTTGGGCAAAACCTTTGGTAACAACGACTTACAATTTGATTGTTTCTGTTCCAAATTCAAATTGTAAAAAAGAGGCTTCGATTACAATTAAAGTAATTCAGTGTCCTCCTCCAAAACCTTGTGAATGGCGAGCGATGGTAAGAGACTCAGGAAAGTATATTTGTAGAGGGGCATCGACGGTATTGAGTGCATATACTATACCTGCCGTATCAGGAGCTACTTATACATGGACATCATCGCCAGCTTCAACGATTGTGAATGGAAATACTGCTAATCCAACTGTTACACCATTATCCAGTCCGACGATTTATGTAGTTACGATTTCTGTACCAAATTCTGATGGAACTGTTTGTACAAAAACTGCGGTGGACACTCTTTTCTGGAAGGACTGTACAACTCCCATTAAAACAAGAGTTGGCGTAGAAGAAAATACAGATGAAATAACAGTTGCTCCAAATCCTACGCAATCGGTTATTTCTGTACAAATACCAGATTCGTTTAACTGGAAAAGTGCTACTTTAATCAATCAGCAAGGGATTATTTTGAACGAACAAGACAGAACTGATGATGCTAAATCAGTGAAATTTGATGTTCAAAAACAACCTTCGGGAATGTACATTATTCGTGTCAAAACTGATAAAGGTTTTGTGAATAAGAAGGTGATTAAGGAGTAAGTATTTTCATTAAATAAAAATCCCCACCCGCCAATGGCGAGTGGGGATTTCTTTATATCAACAATCCCTAAACCCTATTATTCAAAATCTCCCCCGCCCTCAACACCGTCTTATACATCGGTGAGTCCATCGTTTTTTGGAGCATTTCTATTTGTTCTTGTTTGTGGCAATCCGTACCCAAAAAGCTAACCATTTGAGCCACAGATAGATACTCGGCTAATTCACGAGATTCATTACCGTAATAGCCCGAAAAAGAATTAATATTTACTTGAAATAAAACGCCTGTTTCGTACAATTGATGAACCAAAAGGCGGTTACGTTGTAGATAATTATATCGTTCGGGATGAGCCAAAACGGGCGTATATCCTCTTCTCTGAATCCTCTTAATCGCCTCAAAAAGTTGCTTAGGTTCGTGGAGATGCTGTGTCTCGAAAAGGAGATATTTCTTTCCATCTTCCTCTGAGTCAAACGTCATTAATTCATTTTTAGAAATCAATTCTTTCATAAAAAACGCATCTAAATAGTATTCTGCGGCGGCTTCTATTTCGATGTCGATGTTTTTTTCTTCCAAATATTCTCTCAGAATCAATAAACGTTGCTGAATTTTATGGGGAGAATTGGGGTAAAATCCCGCCATGATGTGTGGGGTCAGAATCAGTTTTTGAAAACCAAGATTTCGGAGTTCCAAAATCAAATCTAAACTTTCTTCTACGCTTTTTGAGCCTTCATCTAAGGCAGGTAGTAGGTGCGAATGTACATCCACACGCAAGGGGGAAATGGAAATTCTGTCGGGTCGTTTTTCCCGATTCTTTAAGAAAGTTAGCCGCATGAGATATTGTGTTTTTTTAGGTCGGTATGGTTTCGTAAATAATATCTAATTTTTAGCGGGCTTTCTATTCATAAATACATAATAAAATCTATGTGAAAATACCTAATTAAAATTGGTAGTATCTACTCAATAATGGCGGCTATCGTGCGGTAAATCAAGCAAAAAACGTGCCTTGCTTCATTTTTTAAAGGAAAATATATTTATCGCCTTTTTTGAATACCCTAAGCCACATTGACATTTTCTCCGTTTTTTATGGCATTATCTTTGTGCAAATTGCTTTCTCAAAAAATTCAACAATTTCCACAAAATATTGTATCTTCGAGAGATTATTTAACCCATAATTTTTCAGATAAATACTTTTATAATTCAGCTTTTCATACAAATTCATACACCCAGAACATCCCCCTACCCCCTTCAAAGGGGGATTTACCATTCGTGCAAGTCCCCCCTTTGAAGGGGGTAGGGGGATGTTCTGGGGAAGTAAGATAACGAGTTTATATCTAAAAATCCATAATTTATGAACAACACACACTTCATCATCACGGGGGCAGGCTCTGGAATTGGGCAGGCATTGGCTATTTTGGCGGCTTCAAAAGGGGCAAAAGTTATCGCCACTGATATCAATGAGATAGGATTAGAGGAAACTCGCAATAAAATCATGGCTCAAAACGGCTGGGTAAACATTCACCGCCTTGATGTGGCTGATGCTCAGGCAATTATCGCTTTTGCCGAGATGGTGAAGAAAACCTATAATCCACAAAAAATCGTGTTGGTCAATAATGCGGGTGTTGCTCTAAACTCAGGCACATTTGACGAAACCCCAATGGAAGATTTTGAGTGGCTTTTAAACATAAATCTCTACGGAGTCGTACGTATGACAAAGGCATTTTTACCCATGATGTTAGCTCAAAATAATGGGAATATCGTCAATGTGTCCAGCATTTTTGGAATTATTGGTGTTCGCTATCAGTCGGCTTATTGTACGGCAAAATTTGGCGTAAAAGGCTTTTCGGATGTATTAAAATTTGAATTATTAGATACCAATATCAAAGTTTCCTCCGTACATCCAGGCGGAATAAAAACCCAAATTGCAAGTAGTGCCAGAGTTTCGGAAGGACAAAATCCAAAACAAGTAGCAGCAGATTTAGAGAAATTTGAAAGAGAAGCCCTAATAAATACGCCCGAATATGCCGCTGAGGTAATTATGAAGGGCATTGAGAAAGGAAAATCAAGAATTTTGATTGGAAGAGATGCAAAGGTTTTGGATATTTTAGCCAGAACTTTTCCGAATAATTATTTCAAACAAATTCCAAGGAGCATGACGGAGCGGGCTAAGGTGGATTAGGGGTTGGTTACTTGGTTACTGGTTGATTGGTTATTAGTTATTGGTAACAATCAACCCTCTCTCTGTCATTCTTGTAAGAATCTATTTAGTGGTTTCGCAATGTTTGATTTTAACACTAAAATTACTTTTCACAAATTAAAAATACTTTCAATAAGAAATTTTATCTTTACAAATAAAGTTTCCATTATTATTTAGGTCAGACTGTCATCCCGACGAAGGAGGGAACTGGTATTTTATTCCTTCAATCTTATTTTGAGAATAATCCGACAGTTCCCTCCTTCGTCGGGATGACAAATACCTTATCATAGTAAAATCCAAATAGACAAAAAACATCCTCCATTAACCATAAACAAAAAATGGCAAAAACGTCAAAAACAATTACTGATACAACCGAATCAACTAAGAAAAAAGCTACTAAGAAAGAAGCCGTAGCCACTGTTGAGAAGACTCCTCCCCCACCTCCACAACTCAAAAATGTAGAAGCATTTACTCGCTTTACTGATTTTGACATTGACCTTTTCAAAGGCGGAAAACATTATCGTCTTTACGAAAAAATGGGTTCACATCTCACTGAATTTCAAGGAGTTGCGGGTACATACTTTTCAGTTTGGGCTCCTTCGGCAAAGTCAGTTTCAGTAATTGGCAACTTCAATTTTTGGGATAAAGACACCCACCATCTCTTCGTGCGTTGGGATTCTTCGGGTATCTGGGAAGGTTTTATTCCTCACATTGGCAAAGGCGAAACGTATAAGTTTTGTATCCAAGCCCAAGACGGACGTTTCTTGGAAAAAATGGACCCGTATGCTCAAAGTTTTGAAGTGCCCCCTCGCACGGCTTCCATCGTTTGGGATAACTGGTACGAGTGGACAGACAAGGACTGGATGGCAAAACGCCATACCAAAAATGCCCTCAATTCGCCCATGTCGGTCTATGAAGTTCATGTGGGTTCGTGGAGACGAAAAAGCGATAATGAGAAACTTTCTTTCGTAGAACTCGCCGACCAATTGGTGAATTATGTGAAAGAAATGGGCTTTACGCACATCGAGTTTATGCCCGTGATGGAACACCCTTACGAGCCTTCGTGGGGTTATCAGGTTTTGGGATATTTTGCTCCATCTTCTCGTTTTGGTAAGCCACAAGATTTCATGTATTTGGTCGAAGAATGTCATAAAAACGACATTGGAGTCATTCTGGACTGGGTTCCGTCTCACTTCCCAGGTGATGCACACGGCTTGTATGAGTTCGACGGCACGCACCTATACGAGCATCCAGATATGCGTAAGGGCTATCATCCCGACTGGAAATCGTATATTTTCAACTATGGCAGAAACGAAATTCGTAGTTTCTTGATTTCAAATGCCATCTATTGGTTAGAGCGTTATCATGCCGACGGACTCCGTGTAGATGCGGTGGCTTCGATGTTGTATTTAGATTATTCTCGTAACCATGGTGAGTGGGAGCCAAACATTTTTGGGGGCAATCATAACCTTGATTCTGTTTCAATGTTCAAGGAATTGAATGAAACCGTTTACGCACAATTCCCTGATGTTCAGATGATTGCGGAAGAGTCAACTTCTTTCACAGGCGTATCTCGTCCGATTTATACGGGAGGTTTAGGCTTCGGTCAAAAGTGGATGATGGGTTGGATGAACGACACTTTGAAGTATTTTGAGCGTGACCCAATGTACCGCAAACACCACCAAGATGCTCTGACTTTCTCGACGGTTTATGCCTTTACAGAGAATTTTATATTACCATTTTCACACGATGAAGTTGTCTATGGAAAGCACTCATTAGTAGGCAAAATGCCAGGCGATGAATGGCAGAAATTTGCCAATTTACGTTTGTTGTTTACGTATATGTTCACGCACCCAGGCACAAACTTAGTATTTATGGGTGGTGAATTTGGACAAACTTCTGAGTGGAATTTTGAAAAAGGACTTGATTGGTGGCTTTTAGACCATGCTCCTCACAAAGGAATGCAGGAGTTGATGAAGGCTTTGAATAATTTGTACAAAACTCAGCCAGCACTTTATGATAAACAATTTTCGCCCGAAGGTTTTGAGTGGTTAGACACGACAGACCGTGAAAATTCAATCGTTATATACACTCGCAAGGGCAACGAACACAAAGAACAGTTGATTGTAATTCTGAATATGACTCCCGTTCCAAGACCAGATTATCGTATTGGAGTGCCACTGCAAGGTGTTTGGGAAGAAATTTTGAATTCGGACGACCCTAAATTTTATGGCAGTGGCAAGTTGAACAAATCTGCGATGATGGCAGACCAAATTGCTTGGCATGGAAAGGCGTATTCGATTTCATTAACAATTCCTCCGCTTGGGGCTGTGGTTTTGAAGGTGAAATAATTTTTGGTTTGAGGGTAAACGGTCAAAGGTAAACTAATACTTATAATTAAGTAAAAACAAAAGCGGCAAGAATGGTGGTTCTTGACGCTTTTTGTTTTTTGATAGTATTTCATAAGTGAGTTCTATCATCATTGGTTTATTGCCCAATAACGATTTGTTTATTGAATTTAATTCATCTTATTTTACTTCCTCAATCAAATTCTATTTTCATTGAATAAACCATATTTTTATATCAAATAAATTAAGTGTTAAAAATGTTGGATAATTGTATTTTATTGTTGTACTTTATTGTGTTATTAGCTATTCAAAACTTTAATCTAAAACAAAAAACAATGAAAACATCTCAATTTACCCCCCCCCCCTCCCGCAAAATTCCTCTTTTTGCTTGTTCTAATCTTTTTTGCTCGTTTGACTATGGGACAGTCTGAATTTAGCGAGAAAGGAATGTCTTTATCTGATGATAACGACAAGAAAATGAAAAAAAGTATGAAGGCATACAAAGCCTTTGAGTTTAATGTAAGCGAAGTGAAAAAGTTAATTCGGAAAAATACCGACCCGAGTAAGCCTGTTGAATTTACCTTAAATCTTGATAATCAAAAATTCAAATTTACACTTTTTGAAAACGATGTTTTGAGTGAAGACTGCCAATTTTATTTGGATGGGAAACCTTATAAGCAAAAACGTGAAGTTGATACATTCTCAGGTTACGTAAATGACCATCCTAAAAATGCTTTGCGTTTATACATCACAGATAATCGTATTTCTGGCATTTTTAAAACAAACGATGCCGACTATGTTATCGGGCATCTGGCAGACCAAGGCGTTTCAGAAAAAACAAATAATGGCTCAAAAAAGCAACTCTATATTGTAAAAAGCGAAGATGAGTTTTCAAGTTTAGGAACTAATTTTTGTGCTAATGCAAAACTCACAAAACCATCAGGTGGCAGAGTTTCAGCACCAGCAAATTGTGCTAATTCTCCACGTTGTCGTTATGTAAGGGTAGCAATTGAAACAGATAATGAATTTGCAAACAATATAAGTAGCACAAATGGTTTTCCAACAGGCTTAAATATTTATGGTGTAATTCAGGACATGGTCAATAGAGCTGACTATGCCTACTCTACCTCTTTAAACATTCGTCTCAAATGTGTGTATATGGGTGCATATGTTGGGGTCACAGACCCATATACAGCATCACTGGCAAATATTTGGACTGAATTCGGTAATTTAATCTTTCTGAATAACGTCCAGAAAGATGTTTTACATTTGTTATCTGGTCGTCCTTTCGGAGGAACGTCCCAGACAGGTTTTAATTTTGGTCAGGCATTCACTTCGAGTATTTGTTCTCCATTTCCAAGTCAATCACCTGCTGGTTTTAGACCAGGTTCGATGAGTACTATTGCTTGCGATAGTAACTATGGTAATTGTGCAACTGGTACCGGGGTTATCTCATTTAGTGATGCCAGTTTGGTAATGGCACATGAAATTGGACATATTTTAGGAGCTTCTGATGATGTTAATACTTTGCCAAAGTCTGTAATGTACACAGGTGAAGGTAAAAATAACTATTTTTCTTCGACATCATCTGGTGAAATTTATAATTTTCATTGCAACAAAACTTGTTTAGAAAATAATATTGTCAATTCTTCATTTACGAATCGGCTTCAATTGACAATGAATGGTAACATTATCAATACGACTCCAGTTTTTATCAATAAAAATACAAAAGTTATTAATATCCCACCCGATAATAACCCTTATATCGAACTTCTGCCAAATACAACAGTCTTTAACTATTCCAATCCAAGTGTTTATGTTTTTTACAATACAAATACCAGTACAAGTTTTGCATTAGGTTCAGCTAACGGTTTTACATTAAATGTTTCAGCTAAGGACAAATGTAATAATTATTACTGGAATGTTCCCTTTACGTATTCTCCAGCGGGGGCACGGTTAAGTGATAATCTTTATCCTGTACCTACGAATGAGACGTTGAATATAGATGTAGAAAATCCCGAGTCTATTGAAATAGAAAGAATACAAGTGTTTGATGAAAAGACAAATCTAAAATTAGAGATTGAGCCAAACCAAACGGATAATAAATATCAGTTGAATACTTCGACCTTAAAGTCAGGAGTACACTATGTGCATATTATATACAAAAACGGTGAAATCTCTAAAAAAAGAATCCTTATCAGCCATGAATAACATACTCAGAATTTCATTGATTTTGGGGATTTTTATGTTCATGTTAGATTCTTGTAACAAGACGATAGCCCCTGTTGAAGAACCAGAGCAAACACTCTTTGAAAATATCCCCACTTGTTGTAAACTCGTTACTTGTGATTATAAAGATCCATTAGACATAAAACTCCGCTCTGATACCATAGTTATCAAAAACGCAACAGCGTTCTTGACAGATTTTGGGACTATTTCAGGAATAGATGTTAAAAATAATTACGTTGATCCGAAACGCTTTCCAGGATGGAATAATGGTAAAATAGGAATTTGGGCTTGCAATACGCCAACATTATTAAGAAAAAGAAGAACAGGCAAAATTGATAAAATAGAATTAGATTTTACTTTATTCTATTTTATTCCACCTGTTGGCGGAGATTATTCAGGTTATCCAATTGATTTGATTAGGATAAAGATTTTACCTAATTAAAAATCTATTATAGCCATGAAGAAGATTCTTTTCATAATTTTTATGGCTTATGCTATAATATCCTGTAATAAAGAAATAGCGAAAGAGCCAACCGTTTTTGAAAATATACCCGCCTGTGTTTTTGATTTAACAAAACAATATCCAGCAGATGTAAAAATTGCATTGAGCGATAGATTTGACTTAATTGACGTAGAAGGTAAACTTTATTCAACCGCAAATTATAGCATTAATGTTAGACTTGTTTGGTCGGATGCTACAAAAGTAGATTTAAATAGATTTCCTTTATGGGATAAACGGAATAGAACAATTGAAGCTTGTAATATGCCCAAAGAGTTAAGTCAAAAGGATTTGGATGGTGTAAGAGTAAAGTTAAGTTGCCGTTTATTTTATGAGCCTTCACCTTGGGCTGGGCGAAGTATTCCCTCGGCAAATGGTTATGGTGTTGAACTTTTGAGAATAGAATTATTGCAGTAAAAGAAACGAACGGATATTTCTCTGTCCAATGGCTGGTCTTCCCACCAGCCAAGTAAGCTAACAAAAAAAAGCGACGAAGATAATCTTTGTCGCTTTTTTTGTACCTGAATTCTAAACACAAAAAAACCCTTGAATCCGCCAATTCAAGGGTCTAATAATTTTTATGGGTATGGATTATTTAAAATCCTTTAATTACTTAGGCAAATTTTCTTCCTTACTATCTTTTGATTCTTTTTGAAAAAATTAGATTTAATTCATTACCGCCATAAATCTTTAAATCAAATTTTTTCAAGAATCTTATCATACAATTTAATTACCGCCATAATTGCCTTGTTTGATGATACAAAATTACCATACATTCATTAATGTACAAACATTTAAGATATAATTTTTTCAAGAATTACACAAACTAAGAATTAAAGGAAAAATCGTTTGATTTTAATATGTGATTTTCAGAAGACTGCGTTCACCCCGCAAAATAGTACATTAATATAGCATTTTAGTATCAATTTTAGCAAATCACGCATTTATGTATGTAGCATCGTAGATAATTCATTACGATTAAAGAAATTTGATACTTGTAATATTTCAAGAAAATGCCCTAAATTTTCGTACTTTATTTTCTACTTCTGGAATACAAATTTTTGAGTTTGTGGATAGGTATATAAAAAAATAAAGACTCAGTGCATAGCTCCGAGCCTTTACGCAATCCGCCTAAGTAGTTATCTTCTGTGCCTTAGGAGGCTACAATATTTTAAAAATCATTTCAGGATACGCTGTGAACTCTTACATAAATGCAAAAAGACAACACTCCACCTTCAATGCTTTGGGCAATAAAAGGTTGGAATCTTGTCTCATTTTACTTGGCGGAAAATTGTTAAAAAATGTGAAATAAAAGGCAACTAAGTGGCGGCTCAGTTACCAAAAACGTAGTTGGCGGACTACGCCCAAAATTGAATAGTAAAATGGCGGTTTTACCTACTCAAATATTATTAGTGGTCTGGTTTCATATCTTTGGATACAAACAAAAACGACTGAACAATTCATACTGAATCATCAGAACAATGCCGAGAAATATTAAGGATTAAAACAAAGAGGAAAAAGTATGCAAAGCCACTTAGACAGGAGCAAAATTTTTCTCATCCTAACATCTGGCGGAATGTCGCTGAGTGTAAAATATAGGGCAAATATTATGCCAGAATAGCTTTCTACCTACAAAATGAAAAATTAAATACCAATAATATCTACATTATAGCAAGTCCAACAAAACCTCACCCCCAACCCCTCTCCTACTGAGAGGGGAGAAAAATCGGACAAATGCTCCCCTCTCAGCAGGAGAGGGGTCGGGGGTGAGGTTATAAAATTAAATCCCAATAAAAAGCAAAACCCCAAAGTCTTTCGACAATGGGGTCTCTGTTTAATTGGGTCGGGGTTTTAACCGATAATAGCTAATCATTAAATATCTTAGGCAAATTACGATTCTTGAATCTGAGCCGCCACTCATTAAAATAAATCGTAAGTTTCTGAATCAAATAAAACTCCTTCCGCCAAATTCGTTTTTCTTTAATTCATTTCTTATTTCAAAAGCTTCCTTTCTTTATCCATAAGTCTTTTTGTTGCTATTGAATTGATTGAAAATTTCTTCCGCCAAAGTCCTTTTCTTTCAATTCTTGCTTATTTCGGAGGTCTTTTCCTCGTCGATAAGTTTGTTTGCATTAATCTGTATCTGTAATTGTAACGCAGGGTTTTATAGAAAGTCACAATAGATGTAACAACATTTAACATATAATTATTCTGAGAAAATGGCATCATGTATTTATGTCGTTCGGCATAAATATTTCTCAATCGACCTCAAAAATATGGGGTAAAATAGTTAAAAATATTTTTGAAAAAAATTTAGTTCAACCAGTTTTTTAGCTTTTTTGCATAAAAATATTGGTACGGATATGACATGATTTCAAATAGTTTTTGAGAAAATCTACTGATTTGAAACAATTTGGAGGGATAAATGTGAGTTTCGTTTCGGAGAATACCTTTTATCATGGCTCTCGCAACGTCTTCGGGTGTATGGGCAGGGAAAGGAATGGGTACTTCTTTTGTAGGTTTTGTTTTGAGAGAAAAATCGGTAGAGCGATTGAAGAAGTTTGTTTTGGTAGCAATAGGATAAATCAAAGAAAGATGCCCAAGGTCTTGATTCTCAAAACGATAGGCATCTTCAAAACGGTCAAGGGCGGCTTTGGTAGCTCCGTAAAGAGCATAACCCGGGATAGCGAGTTTTGCCATTGCCGAAGAAGTCATCAATACAAAATATTCTCGACCCACATTAAGGTCCTTCATTTTCTGAAAAGCATAAATGGGCGAAAATACATTTACTTGAAAAATCTTCTCCATCCGTTGCCAATCAGGTTTGTCAATGACTTCATAGTAAGCAAAACCCGCATTGGCAATAAAAATATCAATCGTCTGAAACTGAGTAAGGGCAAATTCAAAAAGCCTATCCACTTCTGATTGTTGGGATAAATCACATTTGAAAGAAATTATTTTATTGGAAGTATTTTCAACCTCATTCAAATCAACCGCCAAAACAGTAACTCCCTCAAAGCCAACTAATTGATTCAGCAAAGCATTACCAATACCTGATGCCGCACCTGTGAGGATGATATTTTTGTGAGTGATTTTCATGATTTGAAATAATCCTTCTTCACCAAAGGCACATTAAACGTCATTTCAAAATCTTTGACCTTCATGGTTATCAAAGGAGATGCTTTTGATACATCTGGAAAGAAATTTTTATCAACTTTCATTGATTTTATCGAAGCCAAAGTCGCTTTTCCTTTCGCCGTTGGATTGGTGATAATCAAGTCTTTACGTAATTTTTGAACAACTTTCAAAGGCAAAATTGAAGTTGTTAATGGAAAAGAGATAAAACCTTTTTTTATAGTTGTTTTAAAAAATTCTTTGCCGTCTATATTTACAGAAATATCCTCCGTTCCATCGGCATTGGTCTGCCAATCAAAATCTGCGTATTCTTTCGGAATTCCCCAATTTTCGATACCATTATAAACGCTATCGTGACTGGAAACGTAGATTTTTGAAATTGAAAACATCTTTTGCCAGTCAAACGTAAACATCCCAGGAATAAATAATAACTCACGATAAGGTCCAACGCCCGAAGTTTTATAGTCCACCAACATCACTGTCCCGACATATCCCAAAAACCTATCTTGCTGATAATCAGTCATAAAGCCATATTCATACACAAAATCTTTTGAGAATTTATAGACCATGATGTAAGCATCTCCTGTGAGATTCCATGGGGCTGGGGCGATTTTTATGTTTGGGGTATGTTCCATTATTTTCAAATGTAAATAAACTAAAAACAAAAAGGGGACATTTCCCCCTTTGTAGAATTTAAAATTAGATTTTAAAGTATTCCTCTGACCTTAGACGGTAAAACGACCTGTACATCGAATGGGTCAAAATCTTTCTTGTTAAAAGTAACAATGTGAGTACATTTATGCTTTCGTGAAACGGTAAATTGCAGAGCATCCTCCATATCTTTCACTAAGGCGTTATTTTTGAATTCTTCCAAAGTGTTTTTAATCAAATTTCCTCCCAATGAAACAATCGTATTCTTATCGACCAAACCCTGTATTTCTTCAATTTGCATCTCCTTTTTAACTTTTATGCTATCCATCAAAGAAATCATTTTGGCTACTGAAAAGTCCGCAACGAAAGTATTGAAATGCCTTTGCTGACGAATATAGTTCATTGCTTGATTAGCAAATAACCTGTTCTTAATCTCAATATTTGTTTGTGAACGTGCATACGTAGGATTCCGAAATAAAAAATCATTAAAAAGAAGGTTGATGTCTAATAAAATTCTTCTTGGAATGCTTGTTTTACCTGTCATATTGTTACTAAAAACTTACCAAATGTCTTTCTTTCTTTTTCTGTGATTAAATCGGCATTTGCTCTAATAAATAGGGTAAACGCACTATCTATGACATCATCAGTTGTCAAATTTGCTTTTTGGAGGAGAATATCAACGAGTTGTTTTTTCTCACTTTGAATATTTCCAGATACTTTTACCTTAGTCATGTTATTTTATATTTAATGAAACAAATATACAAACGTTTTTACAAATATTTCTCCAAATACCCTTCCATCTCCACCTGCATTTTCTTGGCTTCCTCTCCTGCCTTCTGAGCAAAATCTTTATCCGAAGAAGCATAAATAATGCCTCTCGAAGAATTGACTAAAAGCCCACACATTGAATTCATCCCATATTTTGAGACTTCCTCCAAACTCCCACCCTGAGCTCCAACGCCTGGGACAAGCAAAAAATGTTCGGGTGCAAGTGTACGTATGTGAGTGAGCATATCCGCCTTCGTTGCCCCTACTACGTACATAAGTTGCTCGTCAGTCGCCCATTCTTGCGATTTTTGGATTACTATTTCAAATAATTGTTTATTATCGTCAATTTTTAAATTCTGAAAATCCTTACTTCCTGCATTGGACGTAAGAGCCAAAAGAATCACCCACTTTTCTGGAAAATCAAGAAACGGTTTTACAGAATCTTCTCCCATGTAGGGTGCAACCGTTACAGAATCAAAATCAAGTCCAGAAGAGTTTTTATCAAAAAATGCCCTTGCGTATAGTCCAGAGGTATTTCCAATGTCACCCCGTTTGGCATCAGCGATGGTAAAACATTCCTTTGGGATATATTCCAAAGTCTTTTGCAAACTCTCCCAACCTTTTGAACCATGAGCTTCATAAAAGGCAATATTGGGTTTATACGACACTGCAAACTCGTGAGTCGCCTCAATTATTTGACGATTAAATTCAAAAATAGGGTCTTTTTCAGTTAATAAATGTTTCGGAATTTTCTGAATATCAGTATCTAAACCTACACATAGATAGGATTTCTTTTGTTTGATTTGGTCAAATAATTGAGCTTTGGTCATTTGAAGTTGTTAAGTTTTAAGTTGTTGAGTTGATAAGAATGCATCAAATAACTCATACAAATTAGATAACGTTTTCATTTACCACAAAAGAATCAAAAGATACCAATAGTTTCGACGAATAAATACTTTTTGTTTTCTTTTGACTCTTTTGTGGTAAAACAAAATTTGCTAAATGTTTTGATTAGTCTTAATTTCGTAAACAATATTACTCTGTTAGGTTTCAATATCAAAAGATTTTCAATTCAAAAATTATCATTTTTCCAAATGCAATTCAAACCCCACGAAATAGAAGGCTTAATCGAATGTATCCCCACAAAATTTGAAGACGAGCGTGGGCTTTTTTACGAATCATACAACCAAAAACTTTTTGCTGCCAACGGAATTCCCTACGATTTTTGTCAAGATAATTATTCGTGGTCAAAAAAGGACGTGATACGTGGTTTACATTTTCAGTACGAACCCAATGCACAAGGTAAATTGGTGCGTTGTATGACAGGAAGAGTGATAGATGTAGTGGTTGATATTCGTAGAGATTCACCAACGTTTGGACAACATGAAAAATTCCTTTTAGACTCATCAATTGGCAATATGCTCTACGTACCAGCGGGTTTTGCTCATGGATTTGTAGCTTTGGAAGAAACAATTTTTGTCTATAAATGTACTGACTACTGGAATAAAGCCGCTGAATCAGGCATTATTTACAACGACCCTGAATTAAATATTGATTGGGGTGTAGAAAATCCAATTGTTTCTGCGAAGGATTTGTTATTGCCTACTTTTTCGGAATTGAGGTGACAAGCTAAGTAAAACGCCAAACGCCTTCTACATTTTTTATTATTTTGTTAATATCAGCGTTCCACAGTCTAATATTATATCAAAATAATTCTGTAATAGGATTTTAAAGATATTTCAGAGAAAGAGAATTATTTGTTTCAATTTCTTCTTCTCTGAAATTTGTCAATCTACAATTTTATGGCAAAATTTGGAACAGTTATTGATATTCTGTAATCTAACATTCCTTATAAAAGCCCATAAAATGAAAAAAAGTAAAGCCTCAAAGGTGTCTGCCAGTACTCCTGTGGTTAATTCGCCAATATTATCTGCTGAAAATAATTCCACCAAACCTTCCGATTTATCTAATGCAGAGCTTGTTCAAGAGCCTTTTGAGTTAATTCGTTTTGATAAAAAACTCAATATTTTCTTGGGAATTTGTGTGCTATCTTTCTTGATTTTATCCCTTTTAAAAATTCATGGTTCATCTGTTGCGGCTTGGAATGACATTATTCCAGAGGGTTCAACATCCACAAAAAGCATTTTGGCAGGTACGCCCAAGCGTATCAGGATGGACGAATACGCTGTGCTAACGCCTTTCACACTTTCTCAAACCTATAAAAATTTTCCTGAAATCAATGAAGCTGTTGGAGGGCAAAAAGCTCCCTTAATGAGTTTTGTTCCTGTAAAACATTTTATTACGTATTTTAGACCAAACTTCTGGGGATATTATTTCCTCTCAACTGAACAAGCCTTTGCTTGGGCATGGAATTTCAAAGCCCTCGGAATCTTGATTGCCGTAACCCTAATGCTGATGTTATTGACGGCGAATAATTTTTGGTTATCAATATTCGGTGCTTTCTGGCTTTTATACTCTTCTGGAACGCAATGGTGGTACTCAACTTCATTGCCTGATTCTATATTCACTTCGGCTGTTCTTTTTACTTGTACGGTCTATTTAATTTTTAGTAAAAATTCTATCTCTCTAATAATCAGCACTTTATGCTTCATTCTCTTTGGAATATATTATGCCAGTATGCTTTATCCACCTTATCAATTACCTTTGGCTTATTTCATTATTTTTCTGTTGCTGGGTTACGTAATTCATCATTATAATAAAGAAATTATTTTTGAAAAAGTTTTCTTGAAAATAGGTTTTGGGACAATTGCATTAGCTGGATTAGGAATTATTTTTTATAAATTTTATTCCGATGCAAAGCCTACCGTCGATGCAATGATAAACACAGCCTATCCTGGAAAAAGAACAGATTTAGGTGGAGCAGGATTTACGGCAAATATGTTTTCGGAATATTATCACATTTTCGTCAATTCTGATACTTTTCCTCAACTTTGGATAAACATCTGTGAATTATCCCATTATCTCAATTTTGCTCCTGTCATTATAGGTTGTACTATTTGGTATTATGTGGCAACTAAGAAGATTAACTATTTGATTTTATTACCAAGCATTTTCGTAGTCTTTCTTTTGATTTGGATTAAAGTTGGTTTTCCTGAAAGCATCGCCAAGTTATCTTTAATGAGCATGAGTCCGCCCAAAAGAACCCAAATCCCTTTTGGAATTTCTAATGTCATTTTAGCCATTATTTATCTGGGGCAATTGAAAACAATGAGGTTAGAAAATGTATCAATCTCTAATAAAATCGTTGCCATTGTGATTACTATTTTCTTTGTTGGTATTACCGCCGCAACGAACGATAGTAGTTCTGGAAATTTTTTCAAAACGCCTCAATTAGTAGTTGGAGTAGTTCTTTTTGCTACGGCAAACATCATGTTACTATTACCTTCAACGCTTAAATTCAGAGAAGTTATTTTTATGGGTATAATTGCTATCTCCTTGATTCCCAATATGATGGCAAATCCAATTGCCAAAGGACTTGCTCCAATAACGGAACATAATATTCATCAGCAAATCAAGAATATTGATAAAGCCGACCCTGGCAGACGATGGTTGGTGATGGGAGGACAGTTCTATGGCTACATGGCTCAGACTACGGGAGTAGATGTATTAGGGGGAGTGAAATACGTTCCAGATTTCAAAACCATGAAAGTGATTGATGGAAAATATAAACGTGATACGGTTTATAATCGTTATGCACACACCGTTTACAGTTCTTATATTGATGGTAAAGACTCTACGATTGTTGCCCTCAATTTTGAAGATGGTTACACGATTGGCTTGGATGGATGTTCGCCAAGATTGAAGCAACTAAACGTAAAATATGTTCTTTTTGATAGACAGCCACAACCCGTTGAAGTGCGTTGTATGAAGAGAATTGCTGATTCTACCGTTCAAATTTACCAAATAAATGACTAAGCAAAGAGCAAAAATATTGGTCATTATTCCTTGTTTTAACGAAGAAGCGTCCATCAAACAATTGGTCGGAGATATTCAGAACGTTAAAAAACAATATGATTTACCCATTGATATTTTGGTAGTCAATGATTGTTCAAAGGATAATACGCTTGAAGTGGTTAAGTCATTAGATTGCCTTTGTTTGGATTTACCTGTGAATTTGGGCATTGGTGGAGGAATGCAAAGTGGTTATAAATATGCTTTTCGGAATGGATATGAGTATGCAGTGCAGATGGACGGAGACGGACAACATCCTGCGATTGAATTACCTAAATTATTAAAAGAAGCTCTTTTGGAGCAATCTGACGTAATAATTGGGTCAAGATTTTTAGAAGGGAAAGGTTTTCAATCTTCATTTTTCAGACGTTTGGGAATCAATTATTTCAAATGGTTGAATCGTATTTTGATTGGACGAACCATACACGATAGTACATCAGGGTTCAGAGTTTTTAATCATAAAACCCTTGAAATTGTCAATCAATATTATCCAGACGAATATCCAGAACCCGAAGCCATTGTTTTGTTTGGATTGAGAAATCTAAAAATGAAAGAAATTCCCGTAGAAATGTGTGAGCGACAAGGAGGCGTTTCATCAATTCATTCACTTAGGGCAGTTTATTATATGCTCAAAGTAACATTAGGAATAATTTTTGTTTATATCAGAATCAAAGGAAAATGGAAAACGTAGTCCCTTTTAAAATCCAGATAATCAGCATCTTAGCGACATTAGGATTCATGTATTTTATTGTTCGACAAATCATCAGAGGGAAACTTCGGGAAGAATATTCTATCGTGTGGTTTGCCTGTACAATTGTACTTTTAGTATTTTCATTTTGGAGAAAAGGCTTAGAACAAATCTCTCAGGCTTTGGGCGTTTTTTACCCACCTTCGCTGCTTTTTTTATTGGCAATCGGAGCAATTGTTATCTTCTTAGTTCACCTTTCTATCGTGAATTCAAAACTACAAAGTCAAATCAAAGACTTGTCACACGAAGTCGCTTTTTTAAAGGAAAAACAACAAAAAGTCATCACTAATGAGTAAAATTCACATCATTAATCAATACGTTTATCCAGATGGTTCGCCCGTTTGTTTGATTTCCGAACAGATCGCTAATTATTTGTTTACTGAAAACAAGGCAGATGTTGTGATGGTTGGTGGTGCAGGAGAATATCGCCCTTCCAGTCGTCCCAAACCTAATTTTCCGATTGTTAATTTACCGACTGCCAGTTTCAAAAGAGAGACGATGATTGATATTTTGAAGGAATACTTTGCTGTATATGGGGCTTTCAAAAAGTATGTAAAAGAAAATGTAAAAGATGGTGATACTTTGGTAATTACGAGTTCACCTTTTTTGAATGCAATGCTCAGGAATTTGGTAAATAAGAAAAAAGTAAGGACGATTTTTTGGCTTTTTGACTATTTCCCCGCTTCGGTTAAGTCAATGAAAATTCCTTTCCTGTATAATTTGATAAAAATATGGTGGGATAGAGAACTGAAAAAATATGATTCTGTTATTAAAATTTCATCCAATTTAGGGTATTTTGAAAAGAATTCAATTGTACTTCGTCAATGGAATATGATTGATATTCAACCAGATAGCACAATTATTCCAGAACGAAAGGCACTTTATACAGGTAATTTGGGAATTGCACACGATGTAGAATCTTTGGCAAAAGAGTGTGAGAAACTCAGAGATAATGGTTATGAAATCAATATTCACGCAGACGGACCAGGATTAGAAAAATTACCAGATTGGTTAAAAGCAAAGTCAAGAGGAATTTTTAAAAATGCGGTTGATTTGATACGTGCATTACATGAACACGAAATACACCTCATTACGGGTACGCCTGGAACGGATGAATTAAGTTTTCCTTCAAAAAGTTGGAATAGTATTGCTTCTGGAAGAAAATTGATTGCCTGTGGATTTTCAGGAATGATGTTAGAAGAATTAGAAATATCATTAAAAGCTGATTATAAAAAACATTTACCAAATTGTGCGGCTTACATTTTGGAACAATCTAAAATCAAAAAATAATTATGAAGACACTGATAATCAATGCTTTGAAGAAAGTGAAATTGTATAACCCTGTACAAAGATTTGCTTTAAATATTATCCAAAATAGAGCTTCGTATCAATCAAATGCGGATAAATTTTATGGTCAATTTATTCAAGAGGGAGATTTGTGTTTTGACATTGGAGCTAATGTAGGGGCAAGAGCAAAAATATTTAGAAGGTTAGGAGCAAAAGTTGTCTGCCTCGAACCACAAGAAGAGTGTTTGAAAATTTTACATTCAACTTTTAAGAATGATAGTAATGTCCAAATTGTAGGTAGTGCTGTGGGTGCAAAGATTGGTACGGCACAATTAACGATGAGTATTCATAATGATTTAATTGCTTCATTATCAGACAAGTATGTAAAAGAAAGTAGATTTTCAGAGGATTTTGATGATAGTAAAACGCAAGAAGTAACTGTTACAACTTTGGATGAATTGATAGCAAAGTTTGGCAAACCCAAATTCTGTAAGATTGACGTTGAAGGGTTTGAATTAGAGGTTTTGAAAGGATTATCACAGTCGTTACATTATGTCTCTCTTGAATTTGCGAAAGAGTTTTTAGACGACACTGAGAAATGTTTAACCCTTTTGTCAAATCTCGGAGCAAAAAGATTTACCTATTCAGAAGGAGATTCATTAGCTCTTTTTTCATCCGATTGGTATTCATCAGTAGAAACCTTATTGCAAAAAATGAGAACTCATCAAAACAAAGATTTTTGGGGTGATGTTTATGTTTCTTTTGAATAAAGTATTTTGACAAACTAAAAAAAGCCTCAAATATCCAAATTTGAGGCTTTTACTCTTTATTTCTATGTAATCTATCTTTCTATGTGGTTGCACTAATCATTCTCAATCAACCCATATCTATCCACCACTTTCATCACCCTATCAGCATAAAATTTACCGCCTTTGTGAGTATATCCACGCTCGCCGACTGAGTAGATGAATGAGTATGCGGCTGAATATTTCTCTACGCCCGCAGCTACTTGTTCACGGTAGAATTTAGAAATATCTGAATAGTCACGTTTCCAAGC
Organism: Cytophagales bacterium; assembly: GCA_013298125.1. Classification (GTDB taxonomy): domain Bacteria; phylum Bacteroidota; class Bacteroidia; order Cytophagales; family Spirosomataceae; genus Arcicella. Next base: position 193,113 of record JAAFJP010000002.1, read on the forward strand.
CCCTGTTTTGTGAAGGAATACTTCTTCTACCAAAAACTCTATACACTCACGTCTCGAACCGAATCTTTTATACCAGTTATCTGGCCGACGGTTTTCGTCATAAATGATTTGTCCATCGTCTGAGCGTTTCAAAATTGGCACTTTCCCTTCGTATTCGTCAGGTTGTCCTTTTAGTTGATAGGCGTTTGATTCGTTGCCCCACCACTGTTTTATGCCGAAGAAATTATTGGCAAAAACCGCATTCCTACTAAATCCATAGCCACTTTCCATTGCCGCCATTGCCATTACTACACTCGCTGGGATTTGATATTTTTGTCCTAACTCAACCGCAATTGGTTTAATGTCTTCCAAAAATGCACGGGCTTCGTCTTGGGTTGGATGTCCGATGGCTGTTCCGTAAACGTTCTGGTTTTTCCCATTGAATGGGTCTTCAAAAGGCGTTGGATTAAACTTAAGATTGGTTGTTGGCATTGGATTGACGGGTGATGAAACCCCAGGATTACCCGTTGTAGAAGCTGATTGAGTTGTAGGTGGATTCTGTATAACCACAACATTTCCCAATGATTTTCCTGTAATCGCAATTTCTCCATAAGCCACGCTGACCGTATCATTTGTAGAAGAAATACCTACAAATCTGAGCTTTTTGGTACTCGGAAAGCCAAAAGAAAAACTTAATTCAGCTTTGTTCTGAACGGTTTTTATTGTTCCGAGACTGCCTTTATCCGAAAATATTTTGATTCTTTGGACGTTATCGCCCGCAGTGAAAAGAAATCGAACCTCCTCCCCTACTGATGCAGATGGAGCGTACTCAACATTGAGTCCGATTTTTTTAAGTTTTTGATAGGAAAAGGCAAAGAGTACCACTAACAGTAAGCACAATGCACTCATAATCCCGCCACGAGAAAATTTCTTAATAGCATTCATAAATTTTTGTTAAATCCTTAGCTTAAAAACTCTCTTGGCGGAATGAGTTGATACGCTAAAAATGGAACAAAAACCATGCCGTGGGTGGTTATTGGTTGATTGGTTATTGGGGAATTGGTTGATTGGAGAACTGGTTATTGGTAAAATCAACTCAACCAATATTTATGACCTCCTCAATAACCAAACTATCAGTAACCAGTCCCCTAATTTACCAATCAACCAATTTACCAATCAACCAACCTCAAAGAAGTTCTTCTTTCGGAATCCAGTAAACCATTTTCATATTTTTTACTTTATCATTTTCTACAATAACTCCTTCATTTTCAAGTAGTTCTTGCATAAGATTCCCTCCAAAAAATGCCTTACCTGTAAGTACACCCGCACGATTGACTACCCGATGGGCGGGTAAAGTCGGGTCACCGTGACAGGCGTTCATTGCCCAGCCCACGAACCTCGCACCGCCTTTTGAGCCGAGGTATTCTGCGATTGCTCCGTAAGAAGTTACACGTCCTTCGGGGATTAATTTGACTACTTCGTAAATGTCTTCAAAACTATTTTTCATGCTTTGTCGGTGAACGGTTCACGGTGAACGGTAAATGAAAGTCTGTATAAAATTGGCTCTCTACCTCTTGTAATTCATTGCCAATTTGTAATTTTATACAATGATTTACAAACTAATAACTCTAATTTCTTCCAAATATACAGCCATTTTTTGGACTGTTTTGATATTCGTCCTCTGCACACTTCCAAGCGAACATTTGCCCAAAAATAGTGACAAAACCAGCCATTTCTTAGCCTTTGCGGGTTTTACTTTCTTTTGGTTTTTTCAGTCCTCAAAATATTGGTTGATAATCCTGATTGCTGCAATTTATGGCATTGCTATTGAATTTTGGCAAGGGAGTTTACCTCAATCTTTTCATCGTGGATTTGATTGGTATGATGCCTTGGCGGATAGTATTGGAGGGATTATTGGACTGCCCATCTGGTTGATTTACAAGAGATTACTTGTGCTTTTTATGCAATAGCTTATCCTGTCATCCCGACATTAGGAGGGAACTGATTTTAATTCATCAATAGTTATTTTGAATGTTTACAGACAGTTCCCTCCGAACGTCGGGATGACAGGATAGATGAATGCCCAAAATAAATTCTTTCCATAATTAACCACAACCATTCCAAGAAATAAAACTTGGAGTCTCTGTGCCTTCGAAGCATTTTCCCTTCTCAAAAAATATTTTAATCTTTTTTCTATTCCGACTAAGGGTAGGACATCCTTTTTTTGTCTATGCTTTTAAATTTAACAATTCCGATAAAAAATTGAATAAAACAATTTTCATCTACAAGGAATTTAAAATTTTATAATCAAAAAAACACATGACTGAAAATTATCTAATCAATTCCAATTTTGATGCTAATCAATCTCCTAATCCCAAACTGAGTAAGGTGATTGACAATGAGTTTTTTATCAAACAGGCATTCTTAGAAGATACCAATAAGGGGTTTGAATTACTTTATAACCGCTATTATAAGCCTTTATGTAGTCATGCTGTGCGGTTTGTATATTCAAAAGATGTAGCAGAGGATATTATCGCTGAGATTTTTTATAATGTCTGGAAGAGTCAAGTTTTTATGAATATTACGGTTTCCTTTCGTTCGTATCTGTTTACGGCGGTAAGAAATCGTTGTTTTTTATACCTCCAACAAGAATACAATAAAACTACACCCATCGACAATCCTATTTTTCAGTTTCCTGAGCCTAACGATGCCCCCGACCAGATACTTTTTTATGATGATTTACAAAGGCAAATTGAACAAGCAATTGCTCAATTGCCTCCGCAATGCCAAAGGGTATTTTTGATGAATCGTTTTGAAGGAAAAAAATATAAAGAAATTGCCGATGAGCTACAATTAGCCCTCAAAACGGTGGAAGCTCATATCAATAAAGCCCTTGTGCATTTACGAGAAGTAGTCTTAAATAATCCATCTTTATTTGGGTTAATACTCTGGTTATCAACGTCTTTTAATCTCTAAATCCATCAAAAAAATTATCAAATGAATTTACTAAACAAAAATATATTATTTGAACACTTCGCAGGGCGAAGTACCCCTTTGCAAAGAATTATGATTGCAGAGTGGTTACAAATATCTGATAATCAAGAGGTTTATTACAAATGGCTGGAAGAATATGAAAATATTTTTCCACAAATAATCACTGAAAAAGACTTAGCGAAAAAGGCTTTCTTCGAGCGAATTGCTGTGGCAGAAATGAATGATAGTCAGACAGAAGAATTATCAAAAAAAGACTATGCTGAGCCTATCTCTATTTGGAAAAAATCTTGGTTCAGATGGGCGAGTGCTGCGATGATTTTTTTGAGTTTGGGATTGACTTTTTATGTGCAACAAGATGACATTTACTACAAAAATTATCACACAGCTTACGGCGAAACTCAATCTGTTCAATTATCCGATGGAAGTAGAGTTACTTTAAATGCCAACTCTACGCTTCGTTTAAAGCGTTTTGGCTTTGAGTCAGACTCTGTCAGAGAAGTTTTTTTGGATGGCGAAGCGGAGTTTTCAGTTGAGCATAAAGCTGATAATCAACGGTTTATCGTAAAAACTTCTCATCAATTAGAAGTAGAAGTTTTGGGGACAGAATTTAGTGTTTTTGCTCGTGGGCGTGGTTCAAAAGTAGTTTTGACCAAAGGAAAGGTAAAAGTAAACTATGGAGGAGGTAAGAAATCGCAGACGATTATGATGAAACCTGGCGAATTGGTCTCCTTAGACAAAAAAGGAACGATTGAAGTCAAAGCCGTAGAGAACGTGAAAGTGCATACCGCTTGGAAGTCGCATAGATTTATTTTTGATGATACCTCGTTAGAAGAAATCTCTTATCAGATTGAAGAAAACTTTGGAGTAAAAGTTAAAATAAATTCTGCCGATTTAGCCCATAGAACCGTCACAGGCACTTTTAGTGCAGAACAAGCCGATGATTTAATAGCTATCCTTCAAGAACTTTTATCCTTAGAATATGAGAAAAATACAGACGGCACGGTGGTGCTTTCTGAGATTATTGAGTAAAAACTTTCAAAACACAACATCCATTAACCAAACGTTTCATGAAAAAACAATTATTAAAACTCACAGTGATGAGTGGTATGATCGCAACAATGTGCTATATACCTACTCCGCTCTCTGCCCAAGTTTTTGCTTATGCTCAAACAAAGCCGAGAGTCGAACGGACAGAAAGTTTGTCTAACCAAATCAGGCTCAGAGATGCAATTCTTTCTCTCAAAAATCAATTTAATGTAGATATTTTATTTGAAGAAAAGATTGTCATGGGTATTTCGGTTTCGCAAGAGATTCTGAGTACAGGTAAAAACCTTGAAAAATCATTAGAGGCTTTATTAGTGCCTAATGGCTTGACTTTCAAGAAGGTACGCAAAAATACTTATCTGATTATAGGTAAAAAATTAGACATCAGTGTAGATTCAAAAGCGGTTTCTACTGAAAATAGTCAGCCACTCAGTAATTCACAAAACGGATTGAAAGAAATTACGAGTTCAGTTTCTGTGAATATTGACCAGACCGTAAAGGGAAAAGTTCTTGATGAGAAGGGAAACGGACTTCCTGGTGCATCAGTAGTAGTAAAAGGCACATCGAAAGGTGTTACAACCAACGGAAATGGTGAATTCTCAATTGATGTACCAAGTTCAACGTCTATTTTGGTCGTTACTTTTATTGGTTACAATCCCCAAGAAGTTACCGTCGGCAATCGCCAAACTATCAACATTTCTATGGCAGAGGATTTGAAAGCTCTTGCTGAGGTTGTAGTAGTGGGTTATGGTACACAAACCAAAAGAGACTTGACTGGTTCGGTTGATTTGGTTACTTCCAAAGATTTCAATAAAGGTTCAATTGTTTCGGCAGACCAGTTGCTTCAAGGTAAAGCCCCAGGGGTAAGAATTACGAACAACGGTGGTCAGCCAGATTCTGAACCTAACATCCGTATTCGTGGGGGTGCGTCTTTGACGGCTAATAATAACCCTTTGATTGTAATCGACGGTGTGCCGATTGATAATACTAACCCTGCGGGTGTTAAGAACCCTTTGTCGTTGATTAATCCAAATGATATTGAGTCTTTTTCAGTATTGAAAGATGCCTCAGCAACGGCAATTTACGGTTCGAGAGCTTCCAATGGAGTTATTATCATTACCACTAAAAAAGGCTCTTCGGGACAACCACAGTTTACTTATTCGGGTAATGTAGCCATCGGAGCTGTTCCAACTACGGTGAAGGTAATGGATGGCAATACTTTTTCGAAATTTATTCAAGAATATGCTCCAAATTATGCTTATTTATTAGGAACTGGTGGAGACCCAAGCAAGCCAACTGTACCAGGAACAATCTCGAATACAAACTGGCAGAACCAAATTTTCAGAACATCTATCACAACAGACCATAATTTGAGTGCGAGAGCAAATCTTTTTGAAAAAGTGCCTTCACGCTTCTCATTCGGCTTTACTCGTGCAGAAGGTTTGGTAAAAACCAGTGATTTAGAGCGTTATACAGGTTCTATTAAATTGACACCAACATTGATGGACAAGCATTTGAAAATTGATTTCAATGCAAAAGGTTTGATGTCGAATAAAAACGCCATTGACGAAGGTGGTGCAATTGGTGGATCGTTATCAATGGATCCAACAAAACCAATTTATTCAAGTGAAAGTGGAAATAGATTTGGTGGATATTATCAGGGAAACTTCTTGGATGGCAATTTCTTTAAGAAAATAGGTGCTGATAATCCATTAGCAATTTTGGAACAAAGAACTCGCCCTGAAAAAGTAAATAAGCTATTAGGAAATATTGAATTTGACTATAAGTTTCATTTCCTTCCAGAACTTAGAGCTGTATTGAACTTAGGTATAGAAACTTCAAAATCAACGATTTCAGAAGTATATTTGGGTAATGCAATTCAATCATATCAACGGAATCAAACAGCGGGTTTAAATAAGGACAACAACTTTGTTTTCAACCCAGGAGAGAACTATCGTGAAGAACAAACTATCTCAAACCGATTACTTGATTTTTACTTAGTCTATAACAAAAAGTTTAACGATGTTATTACAAATTTCACGGCTCAGGGAGGTTATTCATATCAAAACTTTAATAATGATGGCTTGAAATACAATTATCGTTATAACCCTACATCAGGTAGTAGAGAATTTTTGAACAATGTTCGTTATGTGAATAAATTAAACTTACAATCGTTCTTCGGAAGAAGTAATGTGGATTTGTACAACAAATATTTATTTACTTTCACCGTTAGAGCGGATGCTTCTTCATTATTCCCAGAAGGAAATCGTTGGGGTATTTTCCCAGCCGTTGGTTTTGCTTGGAAACTTAAAGATGAGTCATTCTTGAAAGACTCAAAATCAATTTCTGATTTGAAACTTCGCTTAGGTTGGGGTGTAACGGGTCAGCAAGACATTACAGGAAGTGCAGGTTATTATCCATACAGACAATTATTTGTAAACGGACAAACAACCAGCCAATACACATTCGGAGGTCAGAACTATGTTACCTATTCTGCCTTGGCAAACAATCCGAATCTGACTTGGGAAAAAACAACGACATTAAATGCTGGAATTGATTTTGAATTAGTGCGAAAAGGCTTTATTAGCGGTTCATTAGACGTTTATAATCGTACTTCAACTGATTTATTATTGCTTGCTCCACAACCTCCTGGACAAAACTTAACTAACTTATTCGTAACCAATGCGGGAGAATTAGAGAATAAAGGAGTTGAATTAAACTTGCAGGTTGTACCTATTTCAACTAATGATTTTGACTGGACAATCAATGGAAATGTTGCTTATAATGTTGCTAAAATCAACAATTTGAAGTCTGTTACAACGGTTCAAGCAGATGAATCTTCACTTCCCATACAAACAGGTGTGAAAATTGGTTATCATACCGTTGGTGAACAACCATATTCAGCTTGGGTGTTTCAACAAGTATATGATAAACAAGGTAATCCAGTACCAGAAGTATTTGTGGACAGAAACGGGGACGATGTGATTGACAACAAAGATCGTTACTACAAAGCAATGAGACCAAATTGGACTTATGGTTTTTCAACAGGGTTTACGTATAAAAACTTAGATTTCTCAACTTCTTTTAGAGGACAAATTGGTGGTCAAGTTTACAATGGAATTCAAGTTGCCGCTGGTTCAAGAGAAAGAACATACTTAAATCAAGGACCGTTCTTGAACAATACACTTGATTTTTATAGTGGTGCAGCAAATCCAGTATTCGAGAGAATCCAAGGAAATCAAGCATTTTCGGATTACTATTTGAGTGACGCTTCATTCCTAAGATGTGATAACGCAACGGTAGGTTATAAATTTGAGAATATTATCGGTAAAGGCACTAAATTGAGAGTGTATGCTTCGGCAAATAACTTGTTTTTAGTAACGAGATACAAAGGACAAGACCCTGAAAATTTTAATGCCATTGACAATAACTTTTATCCAAGACCAAGAGTTTATACATTCGGTGTAAATTTTGATTTTTAAAATATAAATAAAATATTTTTGATATGAAAACAATAAAAAATAAATCCATTTGGACCATTCTCTTCACAATATCGTTATTGACAACGTCTTGTCTTAGTGATTTGAACGTAGATCCAGTTATAGAAAATACGTTTGAGAATCTAATAGCCAAAGACCCAAATGCTGCCAAAGGAATTTTGGCAAAATTGTACGCCAGTTATACCTTAGCTGGTAACGAAGGTCCAGATGCGAGTGAACTAAAAGGTGATAACGCAGGTGAATCTCCCTTTTTGAGAGGAATTTTCAACTTACAAGAATTAACGACTGATATGGCGAAAAACCGTTGGGGTGATGATGGCTTAGACCAATTAACAACAAATACAAAGTGGGATGAAAACAATAAGTTTTTCAGATATACCTACAACCGTATTTATTTCACCGTAGCACAGTGTAACAACTTTATCAATGTTATGAAAAAGGTTTCTGTTGCCGAGAAAGATTCATACATTGCTGAGGCTAAATTTTTGCGTGGATTAGCTTATTTTTATTTAATTGACCTTTATGGTAAAGGTGCATTAATAACAGAAGCTGATTTTGGTAGCACAGAAAACAAATCAGAATCAACTCGTAAAGAAATTTTTGATTATGTAGTAACAGATTTGAAAAGTATTGAAGAGCAAATTCCTTTGAAAAACGAATATGGTAGAGCTAACCGTTCGGCAGTAAGAATGTTATTGGCAAAGTTATACTTGAATGCGGAGGTTTACACAGGTCAGAAGCAGTACGAAGAGGCTTTGACTAATGCTAAAAAAGTAATTGATGAAGGTGGTTACACACTTGCTGACAAGTATTTGAGTGTTTTCTCGGGAGATAATAATACTTCAACTGAAATTATTTTCCCTTTTGTATGTGATGCACAGAATAGCCAAAGCTATGGCAATACTACTTACATTACCAACGGTAGTGCCAGTTCAGAGACGATGACTTTAAGTCAGTTTGGCTTACAAGATGGTTGGGGTGGACACCGTACTACCAAAGGACTGTATGGTTTATTTGGAAATTTGACTACTTCAACCGACCAAAGAGCCAAGTTATTCTTTACACAAGGGCATAGTTACGAAATGGAAGATTACAAAAAATGGTCGGATGGCTATCCTTCAACCAAGTTTAGAAATGCTAATTTCAATGGGACTTCGGTGATTGCTACTTTCTCGAATGTGGACTTTCCACTTTTCAGAATATCAGATGCGTATTTGATATATGCAGAAGCAGTTTTACGTGGAGCAACAGGTGGTAACGCTGCACAAGCTCTGACGTATGTAAACGCTATTAGAACCAAGCGTTCGGCAACTGCGATCACAGCATCCGACTTGACTTTGAATTTTATCATAGATGAAAGAGGAAGAGAACTTTCTTTTGAAGGACACCGCAGAACGGATTTAATTCGTTTCGGTAAATTTACAGGAAGCTCTTACGTATGGCCTTGGAAAGGCGGAACAGCCTCTGGAACTTCGATTCCTGATACTTATAAATTGTTCCCTGTGCCTTTGACTGCCCTACAAGCAAACTCAAAATTATCACAAAACGTAGGTTATTAATCAATAAAAAATATATCAACCATGACAACAATACATAACTTTTTAAAGCCTTTGATGCAATCTCATGCAAGATTGTGGGCTTTGATGATGACACTTTTCTTAGTGGCTTGTCAAGCAGAAGAAGAGAAAGTCATTCTGGACTCCTCAGCGGCTCCTACTATTTCATTATCAAGTGCAACTGTGGTTTTATCAAAAGAAAAGCCAACTGATGCAGCACTTACAGTTACTTGGGTCGAACCGAATTATGGTTTTGCCTCAGCTCCAACTTATAATTTATTAATTGACAAAAAAGGAGGAGACTTCACAAAGGCAATCAATGTTGCGGCTGGGAAAGAACTAAAAAAAGTATTCACGAATCTCGAATTGAATACAATTTTATTGAGTTTGGGTTTACCAGCAGGAAGTGCCAGTGATGTAGATATGAAAGTAATGTCTGTTTTAGCAGCTAAGACTACTGCTGGTTCAGCGGTTTCAACGTTGAAGGCAACGCCTTATTCAACCAAATTAGACCTCAGTACAACTTGGGGTGTGGTAGGAAGTGCGGCTAATGATTGGGGTGCAAGACCTGATTTGCCATTCTATAAAACATCAGTAGCCAATGAATTTGTGGCGTATGTTACTTTGATTGATGGAGAAATTAAATTCCGCCAAAACAATGATTGGACGGTTAATTTGGGTTCTAATAAAGGTTCAACAAGTACAACTGCTCTTAATGGTGATAATATTGCTGTGAAAGCAGGTTCGTACAAAATCACGTTGAATCCTGTAGCTAATACTTACAAGATAGAAAAATTCTCTTGGGGTGTTGTGGGAAGTGCCGCTAATGATTGGGGTGCAACGCCAGATTTACCTTTAATGTACGACCCAACGGTTGATTATTGGAGAGGTGTCGTAACGTTGAAAGACGGAGAAATGAAAATTAGAGCCAACAACGACTGGGGAACAAACTTTGGTGGCTCAGGCGGAAGATTGGTAGCTGGTGGTGATAATATTGCCGTGAAGAAGGGAACTTACTTAATCACCGCAGATTTCAAAAACTTGAAATATACCATCACTCCTTATGCACCATGGGGAATCGTGGGTGCTGCAACAATCACAGGTTGGGGAGAGAAACCAGACCAAAAATTCACTTATGATTTATCAACAGAAACGTGGGTAATTAAAGGAATTGTCTTGAAAGCTGATCAGTTCAAATTCCGTTTGAATGATGATTGGGGAACAAACTTTGGAACAACTGCCTCATCAGCACAAGCCATTGGAACATCAGGCGGATTGAAACCAGGTGGAGAAAACTTCATTGCGGTTGCAGGTACTTATGATTTTGAACTTGATTTGAAGGATGCCAGTAAGCCCACTTATAAAGCAACAAAAGTTAAATAAAGTTTAATAAATGGTTAGTGATAAAACTGCATAATGTTTGTTATGCAGTTTTTTTTATACCTCCAAAAACTCCTTCGGTGCTTTACCCGTAAACTTCTTAAAAGAACGATTGAAAGTTGCTTTTGAATTAAATCCACAGTCGAAAGCAATGCCGAGGAGAGTAATATTTTTGTTTTCGGGTAATTGAATTCGCTCCTGAAATTCTTTTACACGATACTCATTTACGAAGTCATTAAAATTCTTCCCGAAGGCATTATTCACCACACCCGAAAGCACTGAAATATTAGTTTTCAAGCGATTAGCAATGTCTGAAAGGTTTAACTCTGGTTGCAAATACAGTTTTTCATCTTGCATGAGTTTCAAGATTTTTGTCTTCCATGTTTCTAATTCATCCTCATTAAATTTCTCTTTTTGAACATTCTCGGGTTTGTGTTCTTCTTCTTTGAAAACCAATCCTGTTTTTGGTTGTGCCTGTGCATAACCCGTAATAGAAACGTAATAAATCAAAATTACACCCACCACATTATCCCACCAATCTTCTTCAAAATCAAGTTTATAAATGCTGATGATAATCATTTTTAAGAGGTAAACCGCAAACATAATTACTAAAACAATCAAAAAATTACGAAACCATTTGAAGCTAACAGCCTCTGTATCAGAAAATTGCGTTTTTGTCCACTTTTGATATTGATTATATAAATTTAGACATTTATAGATGTAAAAAAAGTTCAAACCTATTTCTACAAACGTTTCAATTTGAGGAATATAAAAAGGTCCATGAAAGTTTTTTTCAACAGTTTTTACAAAATCTTGCCCTCCCGAAAACACACCTACGTGATAAACTGTATGAACAATAAAGGGCATAAAGTACCAAATATCGCCCTTAGAAAACCTAAAATCTTTATCAATTTGACTCTTGAAATAAAAATAACAAAGCGGGGCAAAAGCCATCCCAAAGGTTCTTGGAAAGAAATTTAACTGTCGCCAAAGGATTTCAATGCCTGAAAACCCAAGCATATATTCCCAGATATTGAACGCCATGCCAACCAAGACTAATCCTAATAAAAAATCAGAAAGGCGGTTATTTTGTTTGGCTCTGTTCCAAAGTAAAAAGGCGTAAATCCAGGCTTGAATGAAGCCGAACCAGAGGGGAGTAGAGTAATTTGACCAATAGATTTCCATGAGTGATTGTATTATCTTATTTTTTGCATAAAGTTAATACGCTTGGAAATATATTCTCGAACCTAAACTTATTTTTTTACCTAATCAATTCTACTTTGACACTTCAAAGAAAAGACTAACCGTTATTTAGAACAACTCCTCACCAAACCTATGTTGCGAGTTAAAACCTTTTGAAATTTTTATCGAACACTACTAAGAATATCCTATTTTCATCTTAGAGTGTTAAAGCAGAATTAAGTAGTCATAATAATTTAAACAACATTTTACCTACTAAATATCGTTTAAATTGCTACGACTACTTATGTCATTTTCAAAATTTATTTACTTGGTGAATATGGTAAAGCAGATTTATGAACAATAATTCTCAGTTTCCCATCTTTCCCTTTCTTGAAAACCCATGTTTTATCCACCATAACTTCTTTACCAGTTTTATCAGTTACCCATACGTTGCCCATTGTTATGGCAATCGAACCATAAATCTGGATGCCTTCATTTTTCTCGCCTGCATTATCATAACGGGCTTTAACCCAAGGTGTTAGTGCAAATCCTTTGTCATTTGGATAGGCAGGGTCTCCGCCAATAAAATAAGCCAAAGCACCTTTCTTGTCATTTCTAAAAGTTTGGTTTCCATAAGCCAAAGTTGGCTTGAAGAACACTTTGCCATAGTCATAATTATAGGCTTCTGATAATACTTGCTCGGCAAAACCTTTGTAATCTCCACCGTCTTCTTTCAACTTACCTATTTTTACCAAGGCATCACACCATGCTTGTTGAGCGGCATTAACTTCGTCATAGGTAACAATTGTACTTGCTCCTTCTTCAACGTAAACTAAGCCTAATTCGTCAATAACTTTTTGTACATCTTGTGAGGTTTGAGAAACTTGCGATTTTAACGCTTCTTTGTTTGATTGATTACACGAAGCTAATAAAAGTGATACTCCGAAAATTCCGAAAACTAATTTTTTAAAATTCATTGTGGATATTTGTAAATGTTGAAGACCGTTTAATTTAATATTGTGGTCTGTGTGTTTTATTTCATCTTTACACGTTCCTAATTTGTAGGACTTTAAATTTGAGATAAAAACTCTTCGCTTTGAAGAACATTACAAAATTAGTATTACGTGATTAGACAGAGATTACTCTGAGATTATAAGGTACTTAGACTTTGTTGTATCAAATTATCCGCTCAAAAATACTACTTCTTAACCACCAATTTCTGCCCCACACTAACCGCAAAATTCTTAATATTATTCCACTTTACTAACTCATCCACCGTAACATTATAGAGTTTAGAAACCCTAAAAACAGTCTCTCCTGCCTGTAAAGTGTGATATTGGACGTTACTACTATTACTACTCGAAGAAACCGTTGGACTACTGTACGTTTTAGTTGGTGTTGGTTCTGTGTAAACGGCAGGTTTGGTATTGCCTCCTATTATAACTAATTCTTGTCCAATTTCTACGGTATTTTCTACTAAATTATTCCATTGTTTGATGTTGTCCACGCTTACGTTATAGAGTTTTGAAACCCTAAAAATCGTCTCACCCGCCTGTATCGTGTGAATGATTTTATAATTTGGCTTCGTACTCGTAGGGGCAGGCGTGAAGGGCTTACTCACGGGTGCGGGCGTTGGCGAAGGTTGATAAACGGTTGTCGATGAATTGGTTAATGGAATCGCAACGGGCGTTGAGGTTGTTGAAGCAATACCTACATTTTCTGTTGGTTTTGTAACTACTTCTCTAACGACAGTAGTGGTCGTACTTTTCGTTGGAGGTGGTTGATTTTCAGCGGGATAAGTATAAATTGCCGTAACAACTTCGCCCTCTTTTATCGCTCCCGTTACAGGCGTGCTGTTAGTTTGATACACCTTAACACTTTGCCCAATTCTCAACGGACTACCCGAATACATATCGTTCAGACTATACAATTCATCCACTGACATATTGTACATTCTCGAAATACTAAAAAAGGTCTGTTTAGGCTCTACGGTATGATTTTTAATGATTTTCGTGTTAGATTTACCCGAACCATTCACTACTGGCGGAGGACTGTAAACCGTTGTACCAGAGGTAGTTCTGGTTGAAGGTTGAGTCGTTGTTGTCGTCGTACTTGGATATGTAGTAGTTGTACTGGAAGGCTGTGTTGTCGTGATAACGGGTTTGGTAGATGCAATGCCAACATTTGCATCGCTTTTGGTTTCTACCACCGTGACTTCTGGTTGTGTATTTTGTGGAACAGTTGTCTTGGGAGGCGTAACTGGACGACCATTGGGTTGTTTGGGCGTAGGTGTAATAATGGGCGTTTCCTCCACAATCGTGATGGTTTTGTCCGACTGCACATATTCCACACTTTGAGATTCTGGACGAGTTTCTATCAACCATAATAAACGCCCTTTTTGTGGTCTTTGGATTTGTGTAATGCGGTTTTTTTCCATCAAATCCTCCAATTGCATCCCGTACATTTGCGAGATTTTCCAGAGCGATTCGTAGCCCTCGACGGTGTGATACGCCACCACGGCACGTCTATCTTTTTTCTTCAAATAATAAACTTCATTCGGATTAATTCTATCGTTTTCATTCAAGTCGTTGAACTTCAAAAAGCGTTTCAGATTGATTCCAGCTCTTGCTGCGATACTTTCGGGTGTATCGCCTTGTTGTGACAGAATCCCTTTTTTACCGTTTATTTCGTAGAAAATCGGGTCATTGGGTGAAGAGATTTCGGTTAATTTTACCAAAACGGGAAAGCCCAAATCTTTATCAATCGCTACTAAATCTTCTGAGAATTTTTGTTGGTTGTTTCTAATCTTCAAATCCATAAATTGCTGATTGCTCACGGGCAAATACACCACATAATCTTTATCATCAGGCACTGAGGACGACTTCAACCAAGCATTGTTTACCACAACATCCGCCAAAGGAACTTCTAACTCTTGGGCAATGTCAATCAGGTTTTTGCCCCTACTATTGGTGTATTCAAAAAGGTAAGTTGAGGTGGCATTATTTTTGGATTGATTGTATTGTTTTTCTAAAAAATGACGAAAAGCCAAAAACCGCAATACGTACCAATCCGTTGAACCATTGACAGTTATCTCATTTTTATACGCCCAATCATTATCCGTCATGCGACGAACAGCCCCTAAACCCATGCGATAAGAAAGCAAGGTCGAAATCCAGTTTTTGAGAATTAAATTATTGCGAGACAAATAAATAGCTGCCCCCTTAGTGGCGGCGGCAATGTGTTTTCTTTCGTCAATTACGCCATCTACTCGCATTCCAACTTCTTGGGCTGTTTCACGTTTGAATTGCCAAAAACCCACTGCATTAGACGTAGAGACGGCTTCTGGATTAAACGCACTTTCTTGCACACAGAGATATTTGAACTCATCAGGGACACCCTCATCCGACAAAACCTTTTCGATAATAGGAAAATAGAGGTTCATCTTGGCAACGAGTGTGTTCAAATATTTTTGATTGGAATTCAAATTATCAATTTCTCTTTCGATAATTGAACGTGCTTCTCCCTCCACTTTCACATTTACAGAACCAACATAAACACTACGGGGAAACTCCTGTGCCGAGAGTTTAGCACAAGTTAGAACAGCCAATAATAACAGCGAAATACGCTTTTTCATACATAAGGAATTTTATGGGTGAGGAAAAGTTTTAAATTATTAATTTTCAAGTTGTTAAGTCACGAACACATTTACCGTAGCCCATTTTTAACAACTTAGAGACTTAATAACATATCAACTTATATTTCTCTGACTAAAACATTGGCGGTTGCTGGAATAGCTTACTACAAAAATAAATAAAAAATCGGATAAAATTGTGTGGTATATATTTTGTTGAACACCATTCCTCTAAATGTAGGAGATTTAGCGTAATTTTGTCGTAGCTTTCGGCAATCGGCAATTGGCTTTCAGCTTTCAGATTATTTTATAAAATTGTTGTAATGACACTTTAAATTTACACAGAAAGTTTATTTTAAATGCCGATAACCGATAGCTGATAACCGATAGCCATTACAAAAATGATACTGATAGAAAATACCGTCATTAGCGATGACATCATGGATAAATTCTTCGTTTGTGATTTACTCAAATGCAAGGGAGCGTGCTGTGTGGAAGGCGATTTGGGAGCTCCATTGAATGAAGACGAGTTACCTATTATGGATGAAATTTATGAAGCCGTAAAACCATATCTTTCAGAAATAGGACGACAAACCATTGAAAAAGAAGGGGTTTACGTAAAAGATTGGGAAGGAGATTTTTCAACGCCCGTCATTGAAGGTCGTGAGTGTGCCTATGCGATTTATGATGAAAGAAAAATCTTAAAATGTGGTATCGAACAGGCATATTTAGACGGTAAAATCTCTTGGAAAAAACCGATTTCATGCCACTTGTACCCCATCAGAATCACAAAATATGACCACTACGAAGCCCTCAATTATGACCGTTGGCATATTTGTTCCGATGCTTGCTCACACGGGGCAGACTTGGGTGTAGAAGTTTATAAATTCTTGAAAGAGCCGCTGATTCGGAAGTATGGAGAGGCTTGGTATCAGGAATTATTGCAAGAAGTTAAAGATAGACAATAAATAATGACAAAATTTAAAAGAACCACCGTTACGGCAGCCTTAATTTACGCCAACGGACCCATTCATATCGGACACCTTGCGGGTTGTTACCTCCCTGCGGACATATACGTGCGTTATTTGCGTGCTTCTGGACAAGACGTTAAATTCATTTCTGGAACGGACGAACACGGTGTACCCATTACTATCAAAGCCAAAAAAGAGGGCGTAACTCCACAAGAAGTAGTCGATAAATATTACAAAATCATCAAAGATTCTTTTGAGGAATTTGGGATTTCGTTTGATATTTATTCAAGAACTTCTAATAAAGTCCACCACGAAATGTCGCAAGATATTTTTAAGACTATTTACGACAAAGGTCAATTTGTAGAGGAAATTACGGAACAGTATTACGATGAAAAAAATAAGACTTTTTTAGCTGACCGTTACATTATTGGGACTTGTCCGAAGTGTGGAAATGAGAATGCTTATGGCGACCAATGTGAGCGTTGTGGTTCGACACTTTCACCCGAAGAGTTGATTAATCCACGTTCAACTTTGAGTGGTGAAACACCTATTAAAAAAGCTACCAAAAACTGGTATTTGCCTTTGGATAAAATGCAACCGATGCTCGAAAAGTACATTGAGAGCCATCCAGAGTGGAAAACTAACGTATTGGGACAAGTAAAATCGTGGTTGAACGATGGCTTAAAACCCCGTGCCATGACTCGTGATTTGGACTGGGGAATCAAAGTTCCTCTGCCCGATACCGAAGGAAAAGTGATGTACGTTTGGTTCGATGCACCGATTGGTTATATCTCCATGACGAAGGAATTATTCCAAAACTCCCCTCTCAACGGGAGAGGGGCTGGGGGTGAGGCTTGGGAGCTATACTGGAAAGACCCCGAAACCCGTTTGGTCAATTTTATTGGTAAAGACAACATCGTTTTCCACTGTCTAATTTTCCCAGCAATGTGCATGGCAGATGGTAGATTTATCGTGTCGGACAATGTGCCAGCCAATGAATTCATGAATTTGGAAGGCGATAAAATCTCGACTTCACGCAATTGGGCGGTGTGGTTGCACGAGTACCTACGTGAGTTTGAGGGCAAGCAAGATATTTTGCGATATGCCTTGGCAGCCTCAGCTCCCGAAACCAAAGATGCCGATTTTACGTGGGCAGATTTTCAGACTCGGAATAATTCAGAATTGGTAGGGATTTTTGGAAATTTTGTCAACCGTGCGATTATTCTTACCGAAAAGAATTTTGAATCAAAAGTGCCAAAACAAGGTGAATTGACCGATTTTGACCGTCAGACCTTAGCAACGTTGGCAGAAATGCCCGCAAAAATTGGAGATGCTATTGCTAATTTCAAACTCCGTGAAGCCTTAGCTTTGATGATGGACGTAGCACGTTTGGGCAATAAATATTTGGCAGATACCGAACCTTGGAAAGTCATCAAAACCGACCCAGAACGTACCGCCACGATTTTGAATATTGGTTTACAAATTGCCGCAAATCTATCTATTTTATGCGAGCCTTTCATGCCTTTTACGGCTGAAAAATTACGTACCATTTTGAATATCAACCCATTATCTTGGAGCGATGCAGGTCGTGCAGATTTATTATCAGAAGGACAAACCATTACCAATATTGGTTTATTGTTTGAAAAAGTAGAAGAAGAAACCGTTGCCTCCCAAGTCAAAAAATTGGAAGATGCCAAACAGCAAAATCTTTTGGAAGGCAAAGAAGTAACACCCATCAAAGACGAAATTCAATACGATGATTTCTCAAAAATGGACATCAGAATCGGGACAATCATTGCCGCTGAAAAAGTAGCGAAAAGTAAAAAGCTGTTAAAATTGACAATCAACGATGGCATAAAAAATAGAACAATCCTAAGTGGAATTGGCGAGCATTATCAACCAGAAAACATTGTTAATCAGCAAGTTACGTTCTTAGCAAACCTTGCCCCAAGAAAGATGATGGGTATGGAATCAGAAGGGATGATATTGATGGCAGAGGATAAAAATGGTTCGTTGAGTTTTATTCAGCCTGATGAGAAGGTTTGGAATGGGGGAGTAGTGGCGTAAATATTTAAGTTAAACTATTGATTCTAACGTATTTTTCATAATTTAGATGTACCAAAATTAAAAACCGACTCTAATGAGTGAGTTAGTAGAAGTTTCAGCACGAATATATAGCGTTGAGGAGTATTTCGAAATCGAAAATCACTCCGAAATCCGTCACGAATATGAAGACGGACTATTAATCCCTATGCCAGGAGAAACCTTAAATGCTAATGAAATTGCACAAAATTTCATTACAGCTTTGCAAAGAATCCTAAGAAAAAACGGATTCAGAATGTTCGGACACGATATCCGTACAATTGTCCACGAAAGAAGATTGTATCGTTATCCAGATGTAGTTGTTTCTGCCTCAAATACCATTAGAGATATTCGTAATGTTACTGAACCAGTTTTAGTGGTTGAAGTGCTTTCTGAAAGTACAGAGGATATTGATAGAAATAAAAAATTTAGACAATATACCGCTTTGCCTTCGCTTCAATATTATTTGATGATTCACCAAGACATGGCTTTGATTGAATTTTACCAACGAAAAGAAAATTCTAAAACGTTTGAATTTAACTTTTTTGATAGATTGTCCGAAACGATTGACTTACCAGTTTTAGGAACTTCAATTTCGTTAGAAGACATTTACGAAGGAATAGAATTTGAAGAAAGTGAATCAATTTGAAACAGGTTCACCTGTGCGATGTTTTGATTTGAAAATTTGAAAATAATTTACCAACTCCAAAGCCTGCAAGATTAAAATTCTTGCAGGTTTTTTTATGAATTCCCGCCTCTGTTCACCCTTTACCGTTCACCGTGAACCGACAAAAGGACTCAAATCATCATTCAAGACGTTTCAAATCATGTTTTAAAGCGTTTCGGGGTTTTTAAAGGTGAAACTTTGACCCATCAATTTCACAAATAAACAATTTAAAAACATGAAAACGCAAATCACAAAAATCATCATCGCTTGTTTAACTTTTATCACTTTTATGGTTCAAGCACAAACAGAGCCTGCCCGAGTGAGTTTCTCTATCAAGAACCCATCTCTAAAAAGTAAATTGGTAGATTTTAAAAGTTACAGTGCTGAGAAAGAAAGATTCACCGCTGGTTATGGTTACGGATTAAATGGTTTAGCTACGCACGCTGTCAATCTGCCCGTACCTGTGTATGTATTCCAAGAAAAAAACGGTAAAAAGGAATTAATTTTTGTCGTAACTGAAAAAGACAACGGCAAGACCTTTAATGTAAATGAAGAATACGAAGTCAGTCGTGAGCAATATCTTGAATCTGCACGTGCCGAAATGAATCAACGGAATTATGAGAAAGCAAAAGAGAACAAATCTATGGAGCATATCGCCAAAGAAAAGGGATTGAAATTAGTGAATGTCAATATCAAAGGCTCATCGTGGCTTCCCTCAATGGCTCATGTGCGTTATGAATTGCCTTGGGGAAAGGATAATCAATTAGGATTCTCAGGTTCATTGAGCAAATTTAATGGTAAAGATTTGATGCTTCCAATTGGTACTAAAATCTATCAATGCAGTGATAAATATTGGGATAGAGATACCAAATTTACAGAAAAACTTATCTTGACTATTGATGATGACAAATCGGATTTAAAAGTCGTATTGAACTAATAAAGTAGCTATCAGCAATTGGCAGTCAGCTATCGGCTGAAAATCTACTCAATCAACTTTTAAATTTGTCAATAGTTTTAATTATCTAATAATCAATTAATTACACAAATCTAAACAGCGTGTAATCGCATCAAAATCATGAAAAAGCAAATTTCAATCATCGCAATCTTAGTAATTTTCTTCGCTTCATTTAACGCTTCTTTTGCACAAGATAAAGGAGAGAAAACAATAACTTTTAAGTTTAAAAATAACAGCATTTTACCTCATAAATACACATTCATTACTTATGCTCCTAATTCCAAAAGCAATGGTACAGTTGGTGATATTTTTATTCCAAATGGAACAAAAGAATTTAAGGTTTTAGTTGGAACAAAGATTTATTTAGCGGAAAGAAAAGAAGTAAAAGTTGTTATGAATGGGACTCCATTAACGGGTGAACCTTTTTATATTGCCAAATTGGAAGACGACGGGAAAGTTATTAATTTGAGAAAATAGTATTTAATCAATTTCAAGCCACAAGGAAGTCGTCCTTCAAAAGGACGACTTCCTTCAAAAATTAACAATAAATCAAAACCATGAAAAATTTACTCACAACCGTTTTATGCCTTATCGCAAATATCACATTTGCCCAAACGATTCTCAAAGCCGAGGATTTACAAAAGGACTTCGCCATTGCTCGAAAATCTTACGAACAAATGCACCCTGGTTTATACAAATACCAGTCAAAGGAAGTGATTGATAAGGCTTTTGAAGAATGTAAAACTGCCCTCAATCACGACCAACCTTTGGCGGAGGCGTATTTGAATTTCCATAAATTAACATCCCAATTTAAGTGTGGTCATGGTTATCCGAACTTTTATAATCAAGAGGAGTTTTTGAAAAAAGAACTGTTTGAACAAAAGGTTTGTCTGCCTTTTCAATTTCAGTTGATTGACGATAGGATGTTGATAACTCGCAGTGCAGATTCAACTTTATCAGAGAAATTAGAAATAAAAACTATCAATGGCGTTGCCGTTTCGACCATCATAAAAACTTTGCTTCCTATTGTACGAGCTGATGGTTCAAATGATGCAAAACGTCGTAAACTCTTAGAAATCGGTGGACAAACTTTTGAATATTTTGATATTTTCTATCCGATGTATTTCCCTATGAAATCGGATAA
Source organism: Cytophagales bacterium (assembly GCA_013298125.1). Lineage (GTDB taxonomy): Bacteria > Bacteroidota > Bacteroidia > Cytophagales > Spirosomataceae > Arcicella. Next base: position 214,198 of record JAAFJP010000002.1, read on the forward strand.
TTTTGAGTTAGAAATATACGATTTTAACTCAAAAAAGGCTTCAAAAATATCGATAAAAGCCTTGAACAGAGTTAAAAGAAATGAGATTTTGAAAGCTAAACACTCTGATAATGAAATTGTTACAGCAAAATTTAATTGGCTGGATGATAAAACTGCCATCATGCAAATCAATAACTTGGCGGTTTACAACAAAGCCTTTGATTTTGATAAATTCTTTCTCAATTCGGTAACTGAATACAATCAAAAATCAGGTAAAAATCTCATCATTGATATTCGTAAATGTGAGGGTGGGAATACTTCGGAAATGATAAAACTGGTTCGTTATCTCACTAAAACCAACATCGAAATCAAGAATGAACAAGACTGTTGGGCTTATGTAAAAATTGACACAACCTTGAAGCCTTACGTGGATAATAAAAGTTGGGCATTTGGTTGGTTTAACATGAATGAAAAATATTTTACCAAATTACCAAACGGTCAATATCGTTCAAAAGATGGCGATAAGACAGAAAAAATTATTCCAGCAACAACTACGATAGAAGGCAACATTTATTTGATGACCAGTGCGACTAATAGTTCAGCGGGCTACATTATGGCAGATATTTTCAAGAAGTATCATTTGGCTACTTTGGTCGGACAAACCACAGGCGGAAATCAGCGAGGAATCACGGCGGGAGCAATGTTTTTTATGTCATTACCCAATACAAAAATTGAAGTAGATGTACCGCTCATTGGCATGAATTATGATTTAGCCAAGACTCGCCCCGATGCAGGACTCTCGCCTGATGTGTATGTAAAACCAAATATTATGGATGCCGTAAAAGGAATTGATACTGAAATGGAGGTTGTAAAGAAATTAATTGCTAAAAATGGCAAAAAGTAGCCCAATTAGCCCCAAAAGATGATTTGAGTCGTTGCAAATCATCTTTTGAGACGATGGGCGTTCAGATTCTGCCCAAATTTGTATCATCAATCGCAACGAAGTGATTGATTTAATTTATCAAAAATCATGAAAACTTTATTCTCAAAAATCATCACTCCTACCTACACTTCTAACTGGTATTCAGATTTAATGTTGGCTTTACCACGTATAGTTGCTTGTTATTTTTTAGCCGTTAATTTTGGTGGAAGCAAATTCCCTTGTCCAGATTGGTTCATTCAAGATACTGCAAAATTTGGCGGAGTCTTCGCTATGTTCCCTGCATTTTTTGCTTGGGCTGCGGTATTGGCTGAGACTTTTGGGGGAGCATTATTAGTGATGGGCTTATTCACTCGTTTTGCGGGTTCGATGGTGATGATTACGATGTTAGTAGCTATTTTCTTCCAAAAATGGGGAGGCGAAGTTTGGGAAATGTTGCCAGCAATGGGTTTTCTTTGGATTTCAATGTATGCGGTGGTGATGGGTTCTGGAAGATTTGGGCTTGACCATTTGGTAGCTCAGAAATTAAAGTAATAGTAAGAACAGAAATATATTAATTCATCCGATATTTTAACAGAACAATATTGGATGAATTAAAACTTCAAATACTTCTGTCCACCCAAACCACGCATCTGACGAACAATAAAATTAGTCCGTCGTTGTACATAATTAGAAGGATTAGCAATTGAAAAACGATTGGGACTTGGTAATACTGCCGCAATTCGGGCAGCTTCGGTGCGGGAGAGACTACTTGCTCCATGTCCATAAAAACGCAATGAGGCTGCCTCTACGCCAAAAGTCATTTTGCCTGTTTCGGCTACGTTAAGATAAACTTCCAAGATGCGTTCTTTACCCCAAATCACTTCTATCAAAAAAGTAAAATACACCTCCAAAACCTTCCTAACGTAGCTTCTGCCTTGCCAAAGGAATACATTTTTGGCGACTTGCTGTGAAATGGTACTTGCTCCTTTGATGCGTTTTCCTCTGAGATTATGACGAAAAGCACCGTACATCGCCTTGAAATCGAATCCGTTATGTTCTGGGAAAAGTTGGTCTTCGGAGGCTACTACTGCCAAAGCAGCTTCTTTGGAAATATTGTCGTAAGATTCCCAATCTGAATAAATTTCAGAATCTTTGCCATTGAAAAGTGCCGTGAATTTACGGTCAATCATCGTGGGCGTAACCCATACAGGTACGAATTTCAGAATAAAAACCGTAACGATAGACGTAATAAAAGCGTAAAGTGTGTATTTGAATAATTTATTGAGAATGGTTTGTACGATAGGTTTACGCTCACGAAATGCCTTGAAACGACTCCAAAGGCTCATTTTGGGTTTTGAGCTTTCGGTTTTTTCTTCGGAAGGAGGAGGATTTCGGAACGTATTTTTTGCCATATGTTTTAGTGGGACTTGTTTCTGCAAAATTACGATTCTTTTGTTTTAGATGTAGAATTTGTAAGCCCTTTTTTGCGAGCTAATTACTACTCTCTTCAACCTGCATATTCTTGACAGCTCCCAATTGTGTACAAGTCCCAAAACCAATGACTAAGACCAGAAGACAAGTCAAAAGATAAATTGCTCCTTCTTGTTTGTTGCTTTCTGTAAATTTCTTTATTCCAATTCCTAAACAGAAAATGGTTTGGGCAGACACAAACATTCCCATAAAAATGAGCATCGTTAGATCTCCATCAAGATTTTGTAACATCTTAGAAACCAACGAGTAACCTAATAGAATCAGAAGATGTAAGCCAACTATTTTCCCAATTTTTTCCATATTACTAATTTTAAATTCTAATTATTTTCTCCTGCATCTGAATATCTTTCATCACCCAAATTGTGTACAAGTCCCAAAACCAATGATTAACACCAAAAGACTCGTCAGAAGATAAATGCCTCCTTCCTGTTTTTTTCTTTCGACAAATTTCTTTATTCCAAATCCTAAACAAAAAACGGTATGAATAATAATGAGAATAGCCATCCATAACATCCCTGGAGCGATGTAGATATGAAGATTCTTCCTGTTTTCAGGTGGAATTTCTCCAAAAACTTTACAAATTATGGCGTAGATTAGAAGAATTAACAAGTTCACTCCTACTATTTTTCCAAAATTTTTCATACGATTCTTTCCTTTCTCAATTTCTCCAAATGCTCCAACTTTTCTTCGTCTCGATAAAAAAGATTCATTGTTTCAAACGGAATAATCTTTTGGTCTTTGCTCACGATATGTACACACGATTTTTTGATTGCCCGAACATCAAAATCATACGCATCAATAAACCGCATGATGATGATTCTGAACAGATTATCATATCCCAAATTGGGTGCTTGAATTTTGGGTAAACAACACATAATTTCCTTTAATTCCTCCGTGGCACATTCCACAGAATTGCCCGTACTAAACAACTGAATCATGTGGGCGTGCAAGTGTGGGTCTTGCTCATACACGATGGTATTGCGAGAATTATCCAACAAATCATCTGGACTGATAAAACGGGTCAGTGGCAACACTTGCCCATCCACTTTCAGGGCATATCCCATCGCCAAGGCATCGGGATTACACGGAACTGGAATGATGTCATTGGGTTTAAAAATACTCGTTTGGTTCAAAATTTCTTGCCTAACTTCCGTAAGTGTAATGCGGTCTTGGGCAGGGTCAAAACCCTCCGTCCGACCTGCCACTTGGGTAGGTTGAAACGTTACGCCACGCACACAAGGCTGTTTGAGAGCGAACTCAATAATCTCCCCAATTTCATCGGTATTCAAGCCTTTTTGGAGCGTTACGACCAAGGTTGTGGAGAGATTATATTTATTCAAATGCTCCAAAGCCTTCATCCGACTGTCTCGTAAATCTGCCCCTCTGAGCGTTTCGAGAGCTTCTTTTTTGAAAGAATCAAATTGTAGATATACCTCAAAATCAGGCATATAACTGGCTAATTTCTTTGTAAACTCTTCATCTTTCGCAATTCTGATGCCATTGGTATTGAGCATCAAATGACGGATGGGTTTCGTTTTGGCAATATCCAAAATCTTGAAAAAATCAGGATGAACCGTCGGCTCACCACCCGATATTTGGACGACATCAGGCTGCCCTTCATTTCTTACCACAAGGTCTAACATTGCCTCTATTTCCTCCAACGTTCGGTGTCGCCCATACGTGGGCGAAGACATGGCGTAACACGTTGGACAGGTCAGATTACAACGGTCAGTAACTTCAATGACCGTCAAACAAGAATGTTGTTCGTGGTCAGTGCAAAGTCCACAATCATACGGACAGCCAAAATGCGTTAGGGTATTGAAATGCAAGGGCATTTCAGAGCGTTTGGTATAGTTTCGACAGTTTTTATAATACTCAATATCGGTGGCAATCAGTACCTTTTCAAAGCCATGTTGGGGACAATTTTTCAACATAAAAACCTTCTCGTCTTCAAAAACGATTTTGGCATCTACTCGTCTAAGACAAGTGCTGCATAGGCTTTGGGTGAAGTCGTAATATATGTAGGGGCGTTCTTTGTGCATGGGAGGTTATTTGTTTAAAGGATATGGCTGATATTTTACATCAAATCGTCCTTGGGTAATAAGTTTTGAGCTACTGTTGGTATTTTGATTAGGAAAAATTTTTGCATAAAATACGCCTGACATAATTTTTTCTACGGTATCAATTTTCACAAAAGTAATATTGGCCGAATTTTCAAGTTTAGGGTTTGTTACATAAGCGTAAGCATTAGGATTTGAAAATTGACTAAAAGATTTTCCATTGCCATTCGGAACAAATTTTATTTTCAAATCAGCCCGTTTGGGGAATTTTGGCAAATCAATAGAATACACTTCCATGACATTGGGATAACCTTTGCAGGCAAATTCTATGGATAAATCATCGTCTTTTGCATTGGTGTACATATTTCCTTGAATCTGTATTTTCGTTGAGTCCTTACTTTTTAGATAAAATAAAGAACTTTGCAAATTTGGGACTGCGACCTTTGTCCAGCCTCCATCTTCAACATGATTTCCTGCATTAGCCCAATGAACGTCATTAATCAAACAAGTAAAATAGTATTTGCCAGCGAGAGATAAATCAGGTAGTTTAGTAGATGCTGGTCCAGGTGTTTCTACGGCATCCTTACAATTTCCATAAAGCAACATAATTCCTAACAAAACAAGTGTCAATTTTTTCATAATCGTAAATGTTTAAATGTTCTGAACCAATTTTTGAGGCATTAATAAAACTTTCCAATAATAAAACAATCCAAATATACACGCAATTTGGATAGAACAAAATCCGAAAACATAAAACTCATTGGGCTTGATAAACTCAATCAACAATCGAAACGCTAAATAACTGACCATGAAGACTTTAAACCTTGCTCCATTGGCTAATTTGACTCTTTTTTCAAGGAAATAAATCAAGATTCCAAGGATAATCAGAAAGAAAATTTCGTATAATTGCGTAGGATGTCTGTACAATCCATCGCCAAAATTTATTCCAAATGGTAGCGTTGTCGGGATGCCAAAAGTGCCGTCTTCAAGTCCTTCGGCAAAGCATCCTAATCTGCCAATTGATAGTGCCAGAATGATGGGAAAGGTCATTAAATCGCCCGAAGAGGTGTTTACGCCAATGATTTTTTTCGTAATTTCAACACCAATCAATCCGCCTAAAAGTCCGCCTACGATGGTTTTGTTGCCCATGAAATAAACCAAATTTAAGGTATGTAATTTAGAAGGACTTTCGAGAACGCCCAGAATATGCGAACCCAAAAATGCCCCAGCGGCAGCTCCAATAAAAATCCAAAGTCGCCCTTCGTCATTGATTAAATCTGTCGTTTTGTTTCTGAGAAAAACATAATACCGATAGCCGATGGAATACGCTAATATTTCAAAAATAAGATGTAAATGAATGTCAAAAATAGTGATGGGGAAGGTCATAAAGATGGCACACGGATTTAATGGATTAGACACGGATTATACTTTATTTTTATTTCACAAATTGGCTTTACAAAAATTTAACCCAATAATAGTCAGTTTATACTTAAAATCAAATAACAATCCGTGTCCAATCCGTTCAATCCGTGTGCCATAAATCTTTGACGAAGTTGAAGCTAAAAGGGTTGCATCATAAAAACAAATCACTCGCAATTCTATCTGCAAATAATTTTCCTGAATGAGTCAATAAAAGTGTATCATTTTCAACCTTCAAAAAACCTTCTCGAATCTGTTTTTCTAATTCCAAAGCATTTTGTTTTTGAAATAGTTGATTTGATAACGTATTGATTTTCTGAATATTACAACCCCACTTTGAACGTAAACCCGTTAAAAGATATTCATTCACTTGGTCTTCAACGGTCAAGATTTCTACTTCAGCAGGGACGATATTTTGCTGTAATTCTTTGACGTATTTAGCATTATTCGGAACATTATATTGCCGACTGATATGGTTAAAACTATGTGCCGATGGACCAATTCCCAAATACTCTTCCTGTTTCCAATAACTGGTATTGTGTCGTGAATAATGTTCGTTTCGGGCAAAGTTTGAAATCTCGTATTGTTCAAAACCATTTTGGGCTAAATGACTGACCAACATATCAAACTGAGTGGCTGCATAATCATCATCAATCACTTGTATTTTTCCTTGTTTCAGCCATTTACCAAAAACAGTTTTAGGTTCAATCGTGAGACAATACGCAGAGATATGATTGGTATTTAAAGTCGTTACTTTCTGTAAATCTATCTCAAAAATAGCATGACTTTCGGAAGGAATCGCATAGATTAAATCAATTGTAAGATTCTGAATACCAGTGTCTTGCGACAATTTTACGCAAGTTTCAGCTTCTTGACTTGTATGGATTCTGTTAAGGCTTTTTAGATGTGGTTCGTGGAAAGATTGTATGCCAATACTCAGGCGATTGATGTTGTACTTTTTGAATAATTTTAATTTCTCTCTCGTCAAATCATCGGGGTTGGCTTCGAGGGTAATCTCAGCATTAGGTTTGACATTAAAATGCTTTGAAATGGTCTCAAAAATCTGAATAAAATCAGCTTCTTCCAACAACGAAGGCGTACCTCCGCCAAAGTAAATTGTCTCTAAGTTTTTGTCTTGGAGATAGTCTTTTTGCAAGAAAATTTCATGGCAAATAGCCTGCACAATTTCAGTTTTAGCTTTGAGAGAAATGCTAAAATGAAAGTCACAATAATGACAAGCCTGACGGCAAAAGGGTATGTGGAGATATAGGTGCATTACTCTGGCAAAAATGTCAAACTACTCAAATCTTCTTCCCTAAACATCTCATTAGCAAGGTCTTGCAACTGAATGGCTGTCACTACTTTAATTTGAGCGAATAAATCTTCCAAGCTATCAATTCTATCAATATCCAACAAACTTTTTGCCATCATCAACATAAAACTCATATTGCCCTCCTCCGACATTGCCATCTGTCCCATCAATTGAGCTTTCGTATTTTGGAGTTGGGTTTTGGTTAATTGCACTTCTCTTAATTTCTTTAATTCATTCAAAATCAAGGAATTAACCTTTTTTACTCGTTTCGTTTCTGCCGCATACGACACTGACCAATAACCAGTATCAATAAAAGGCGTATAACCCGCATCAATCGAATAGACCAAACCATTACGCTCACGGACAGCAAGATTCAAACGAGAATTCATCCCGAAACCTCCCAAAAGATTGATCAACATAAAGAATGGCAATCTTCTCGAATCTGAAAGGCAGTAAGATGGTCGCCCGAGGGTTACGTGAGCCTGTGAAATTCCACGATTAACGGTCTGATGCTGAGGCACATAGCCCGCAGGAGCAACCCGAATCAAGTTAGATTTTTTATTGGGAATATCTTTGAAGAATTTTTCAGCGAATTGTACGACTTTTTTGAAAGGAATATTACCGATTGACGAAAAAATAACTCTCTCTGTATCAAGGTTTTCAGAGATAAAATCAAATAAATCTTGCCTCGAAAAATTAGACACACTTTCTTGATTACCAAGCGTATTTTTGCCCAACTGATGATTGGCAAAAAGTATCTCATCAAAATCATCTTGAATGGCATCTTCGGGTGAGTCATAGTACATCGCCATTTCTTCCAAAATCACGCCACGCTCACGTTCTACTTGCTTTTCGGGAAAAATAGAACGGAAAGTTATATCCGATAAAAGCTCCAATGCACGCTCATAATGGGGCGTAAGAACGGAGGCATGAAAACAGATTTTTTCCTTCGTGGTATAAGCATTCAATTCCCCTCCTACTATCTCCAAACGATTGATAATCTGTAAAGAAGAGCGTTTTTGCGTACCTTTAAAAGCCATGTGTTCCCAAAAATGAGCAAGCCCTTGTTGGTGCGGTTTCTCGTCCCGACTGCCCATATCGAGCATAATCCCGATGTGCGAAATAGTGGTATGCGTAACCTGCCGATGCACGACCCGAATGCCGTTGGGCAAGGTATGTTGATTGATTGATTCCAATTACCGAAATTTTGAGTTTTGAATTTTGGGTTATTTTAAGGTGTTTGACTACAAATTTAACTAATTTTATAGCCGAATGATTCAAATGACAAAAAATGAAACAAATCTACCTCCTAAGCGGTCTCGGTGCTGACCATAGAGTTCTGCAAGATTTAGATTTTTCTGGTTATGAAACTACCTTTATAAAATGGACTCAACCACTTGAAAATGAGTCAATTGAAGAATACGCAGAACGATTGATAGAGCAAATTAAAACCAAAAATCCAATCATCATTGGACTTTCATTTGGGGGAATGATGGCGGTGGAAATTGGAAAATTGATTAAGACCGAAAAAATAATTTTGATAGCTTCGGCAAAGACAAAATTTGAGATTCCATTTTATTATCGTTTTGTAGGAAGTTTAGGGTTACATAAATTATTACCCACCAATTTGATGAAACAACCTAACTTTATCAGTAATTGGCTTTTTGGAACAGAATCCACAAAAGATAAAGTGTTGTTAGCCAATATCTTACGTGATACAGATTCAATATTTTTGAAATGGGCAATTGATAAAATTGTGAATTGGCAAAACGTAATTATTCCTCCAAATCTCAAACACATTCACGGAACAGCGGATAGAATTTTACCTTACAGATTTGTTTCCGAAAACGTAAAAATTAATGGTGGAGGGCATTTTATGACAACAAATAAGGCGGAAAAATTGAGTCATGAAATTAGGAAATTGATTGAAGAATGAAAATAGCTCTTGATTTTAAAACTACTATCACTTAAATAATATGGAATCAATCTATTACTACATCATTTTTTTAGTTATTTGTTTAATTGTAGGAATTGCCGTATTGGCTCATAGCATTATCGAGAAGCATAAGAAAGGAATAAAAATAGGGCTATTGATAACTTCGTTTCCATTCTTAATAATCGGGGCATTTTTCCTATATCTTTTCATTGACAGTAAATACACAAAACCATATCCAAATGAAAAAGAATTAGTAGGAGTCTATCATTTAGTTGGGGCAAGTAATGATGTTGAAGAGGCAGACTATAAAAAATGTAGGCTTATTCTTAAATCTGATGGAAAGTTTACACTTTCTACAATCCCTTACATAAATAATTGTATTGAAGGAAGTTATTATATTGACAGAGAAGTTGGATATCCTAATACTTTTTCAATGGAATGTATTGTTGAGTCTTATATTTATACAAACTGGGATAATTTTCAAGTTAGGCTTATTTTTGGAGATAATGATTTGGAATATGAGGAGAGAAGTTTTTTAGTTTTTGAGAAAATACCTACAAAATGAAAATAGCGTTCGATGCCAAAAGAGCATTTCATAACAATACAGGTTTAGGAAATTATAGTCGTTTCGTGATTGAGGCGTTGTTAAAATATTTTCCTGAAAATGAATATGTCGCTTATAGTAGCCCCCCCCGCCCCCAGAGGGAGAACTTTTACGAGAAATTAATGCCATTTCTAAAAACTCCCCCTCGGGGGGCAGGGGGGCTTTGGCGTAGTTGGTTGATAAAGAATGACTTACAAAAAGACAATATCCAAATCTATCACGGTCTGAGCAACGAGTTGCCCTTTGGAAAAATGCCTTCGGGTATCAAAACTGTCGTAACTATCCACGATTTAATTTTTGAAAGATACCCCAAATTATATCCTTTTTTTGATAGAATAATTTACCAATTAAAATTCAAGAAAGCCTGTCAAAATGCAGATGCCATCGTGGCGGTGAGTGAACAAACCAAACGAGATATCGTTGATTTTTACGGCATAAATCCTGATAAAATCCATGTCATTTATCAAGATTGTGATGTGGCTTTTCAAGAAAAAAAGTCAGTAGAAGCAATTGAAATTGTTAAAAATAAATATCAAATTTCACGAAAATATATTCTCTCAGTAGGAACAATTATTAAACGAAAAAATCAATTAACTTTGGTAAAAGCCTTCCAAAAACTCAATCTGAGCAATTATGAATTAGTTTTAGTAGGTGGAAAATCAGCTTATCAAAAACAGATTGAAGATTATATCCAAGAGCATAATTTACCGAATATCAAAATTTTAAACAAAGTCCCATTCCAAGATTTACCCACCATTTATCAAGGCTCTGAGGTATTTGTTTATCCATCGGTTTTTGAAGGTTTTGGGATTCCGATTGTAGAAGCCTTACATTCGGGCGTACCTGTGATTGCGGCTACGGGGTCGTGTTTGGAAGAGGCTGGTGGAGAAGGAGCGTTGTACGCTAATCCATTAGATTACAAGGATTTAGCGGATAAAATTTTACAAATATTAGTCAATAAAGATTTACAAAAACAATTGATTGAAGCTGGGCAAAAGCACGTTCAAGGGTTTTCTGCGGAGAGGATTGCGGGAGCTTTGAATGAAATATATTGTAGATTAATCTCTTAAAGGGAGTGGTCGGTCTTGACGGCTTGCTTCAAATTCAGCTAAAAATCCTGTTGGATTTTCGATTCCACCGCCTGCATCAATAGCAAGATGAGCTTCTTGAATTGTCCGAGAGGTTACACAGAGTGCCACAGAGTTTAAATTGAGAGCCACGGAGGAGATTGGTTTTTTTTCTCCGTGGTTCTTGATTTTTTTTCTCTGTTGCTCTCTGTGTAACCTCATTTTCTCTAAATACATTTTAAACTGCCTTTGAACCGTTTTCACAAATATAACCAACACAATCATAGAAATAAACAATCATGGATTTTTTACCAAAAAACATCAACGATTATTCCGAAAACCATACTTCACCCGAAGGTGATTTATTGGCACGCCTCAACCGTGAAACGCACGCTAAAATCCTACAAGCCAGAATGTTATCTGGACATTTACAGGGGCGAGTGTTGGCGATGTTCTCACAAATGATGCGTCCCAATCGTATTCTCGAAATTGGGACTTATACGGGTTATTCAGCTCTTTGTTTGGCGGAGGGATTGGCTGAAAATGGTAAAATCATCACGATAGATGTCAATGAAGAGTTAGAAACTTTTACGAGAGGCTTTTTTGATGAATCAGCATACGCTCAAAAAATTGAATACAGAATCGGCGATGCGGGCGAAATTATTCCAACACTTGATGAAACTTTCGACATCGTTTTTATTGATGCCGACAAAATGAATTATCAAAAATATTACGATTTAGTTTTCGATAAAGTCCGTCAGGGAGGTTTTATCATTTCAGATAATGTACTTTGGAGTGGAAAAGTGGCGGATATTCAAGAAGGCAAAAAGATTGACCGAGATACGCAGAACCTCCTGAATTTCAACAAGATGTGTCACGATGACCCACGTACCGAAAACCTTTTGATGCCTATACGTGATGGTTTGATGATTTCGAGAAAACTATAATTTGGCACGGCTTTTGTCAATGTAGTTTTAAGAGGGATAAGTCCTCTGATTGTATGAGTGAGAATGCAAATCCGCAATCCACCTTCCGCAATCCACAATCACAATAATCCATCCAGTAAAATGAAGAATCCGCCAATTATTCATCTTGCTAAGTTACTGTTTATTTTCTTTCCGTTTGTAAACTTAGCTCAGTCTTATCCCGTACCCGAAAGCATTGAATTTGCGGGGGTCAGTATCAACATTCCCAAAGATGCTCAGGGCATCATTCAAAACGACATCAAAACCCTTTTGAGCAACAGAACCTATCTCAACGCTAAGTTGGACAGGGTATCTCTGTATTTCCCCATCATCGAAACGACCTTGGCAGCCGAGGGCATTCCTGACGATTTTAAGTATCTTTCTATCCAAGAATCTGGGTTATTAGCTGATGCCGTTTCTAAATCAAATGCCGTAGGTTTTTGGCAATTCAAGAAGGAAACCGCCACTGATTTTGGGCTTCGGGTAGATGAACAAATAGACGAACGCAAGAACATTCACGCCTCCACGAGAGCCGCTTGTTTGTACTTGAAACGTAATTATCAAGTCCTCAACAATTGGATTTCGACCCTCAATTCTTATCGTACAGGGTTGAGCAATGTCTATAAATTTATCCCAAAAGAATGGTATGCTTCAAAGGAGATTTCGGTATCTTCAAAGACCGATTTTTACGTATTGCGTGCCATTGCTCACAAGATAGTTTTCGAGAAAGAAATTCCTAAATACAAGCCTACTGATATTACTTTTTTTGAATACAATTTCAATGCAGGAAAATCTATCTCATTCATTTCCAAAGAATTAGCTGTCTCAGAAGATGACATTTGGAAGTATAATCGTTGGGTAAATATCCAGTCAGTTCCCGAAGACAAACCTTATACAATGGTGATTGCTTTGTCAGAAAACGAAGTTGAGCCAATGAAAGAAAAGGTGCTGTCGATGAATGGAAAAGTAGATATTTTTCAAGAAGATTTGGGCTTTCCAGTTTTGTCGAGAATTACCCCAAAAACTAAGAACAAAAATGTACCTATTTTTTACGACATCAACAACAAAGCGGGCATTCAAGCACAAGTGGGTGACGATGTAGAATCCATCTGTGCAAGAGCCGATTTTGACGTAGAAGATTTTATCAAATACAACGAATTAGCGGACGGATTAGACACCAAAATTATCCCCAATGAGGTTTATTATTTAGAGAAAAAAGGTAAAAAAGCTCCCGTACCGTTTCATACCATCACAAACGCCACCGAACAAAGTCTCTGGAAAGTGTCGCAGATGTACGGAATTTGTATGGCTAAATTATTGAAATACAACCGCTTAGATGCACCACAAAGATTAGTAGATGGTCGTGTATTGTGGTTACAAAAAGTTCGTCCATCGAATAGCCCTGTGGAAGTACTGACCGTTCCAAAATCACCATCAAGCAAAATGCCCTCGACGGAAGTAGTAGCACAGACTACCAAAAACATTCCACAACAAACAGAAGGAATAAAAGTGGTAGATTTGACGTTGACAGAAGCACCAAAAGAAGTTGTATCAACGCCACAAGCGAAAGAAGAATTTGTAGTACAAAATACTGATAATGAAGAATTTAAGCCAAATATTCCAGTACAAATTCATCAAGTAAACAACTACACGCATACGGTAGCGAATGGTGAGAATTTTTACAGCATTGCCCGTCGTTATAATATTTCAGTAAACGACCTTTGGACTTGGAACAAAATGAACAAAGATGTGAAGTTGGGCGTAGGTAAGAAATTATTGATAAAGTTTGGGCATTATTATGAGCCGAATGCCACGGCTTTGGCTCAGGGGAATAAGTAGAACTCAGGTTTTCAGTATAAAATACAAACGTCGAGGAGGTTTTGAATCTCCTCGACGTTTTTAATCAAATTGGTTTTCTCTATATTCGCTTCCTAAGTGCTTCAAACAAAACTACACCCGTAGCAACTGATACATTTAACGAACCCACACGTCCAGCCATTGGGATTGTAGCTAATTCATCAACCGAACGTAATAATTCCTCAGAAATACCGTCTTCCTCAGAACCCATAATAATAGCTGTGGGAATGGTAAAATCTATCTCGTAAATATTTTTCGACAACTTTTCAGAACAAGCAACTACCTGAATACCAGAATTTTGTAAATATTTTACCGTCATAAATAAATTCTCTTCACGACAAACGGGTAAGAAATTCAAAGCTCCCGAAGAGGTCTTCATAGCATCCGCATTGATTTGGGCAGCCCCCTTGGTAGGTATCACGATGGCGTGAACTCCCGTACACTCGGCAGTACGAGCAATCGCCCCAAAATTACGCACATCCGTAATGCGGTCAAGTACGAGTATGAGTGGCACTTGTCCTTTTTCATAAACATCCGCAACTACATTTTCGAGTTTGGCGTAATTTATCGCCGATACGAAAGCGATAACGCCTTGATGATTTTTGCGAGTAATTCTATCTAATTTTTCAGAAGGAACTTTTTGTACAGGTACGCCACGCATACGAGCAAACTCCAACACTTCAAGGCTTCCTAATTCTCGTTGTACTAATATTTTATCAATCTCTTTCCCTGCACGAAGTGTCTCCAAAACCGACTGAACACCAAAGACAATATCCTTGCTTTCGGGTTTTGCTTGATTGAAAAAGTTTTTATTGAATGGTTTTTTATATCCATCAGGCTTTTTGAAACCCTCTGGTTTTTGATACTCTTCTGAATTATTGTCAGTTGTCATTGTTCGTGATTATATATTTATTCTGCAAAGTTCGTGAAGTTTTCTTGGTCTTTTTAATTTTTTAGGATGAAAGAAAATTTATTTATTCAAAATAGCACAATACAGCTAATTGGTATAATTATATGAATCTTTTAATAGTACAATTTCACTTTTTTATCAAACGGTTTGTTTTTTTGACATTTAAAGTATTACCTTTGCACATCATTTGTGGAAATGTACAAATCGTTCTTTGAAGTAACACAAATATCGCCAACCATAAATATCTGAGAATCAGATACTTGCTATTAATCATTTCTTAATCCTGACGTATCACAGGGACACATTTCCACCAAATAATCCAAAACACACTAACCGCCCAAAATTTTATTTACTTCTAAAAATAGACTTCTTGTTGAAGTCGAGGGTTATCTATTTTATCAACGTAAGCCAAAAGAGGTTTACCTAATCTAAAAGTAAGGAATATATGAAACAAACGGTAAAATTGATCGCAGCTATTTTAGTATTTAGCTCGATTGTGTATGCGTGTAAAGTAAAACAACAACAGAGTAACTTATCTCTCCCCAAAAATCAATCAGTAGCTGTTCAAGAAGTGGACGACGAAACTTTGATTAAAATGCTGTCAAGAAACTGGGTCGTGAATGTTGTGAATTATCAAGCGGATGCTCGTAAGAATGTATTGTATGAACGTGGTATAGATGCCAATTTGCACGATTTCTCAAAAGAATCTTTCAAAATCACCGCCGATGAGAAAGTTGTTTATACAGACGAAGGAGGTCAAAAACACGTAGGAACGTGGGATTTGAAAGACAATAACACGAAGTTATTAATGGAATTTGAAGATGGCGAAGAAGTTTCTTTTGACATCATCGAAAAAAATAAGAATCAGTTGGTCTTGCACATGAGCATAGACGCACGCAAAGTAAAGTGGAATATCACTAATCTAAACGAAATTGACATTCCAACCGCCGCAGTTTTTGCAGGATTTTATGCAGGACTTGTGGACGAAAAAACTGAAACGGTGAATATTACTTATAAAATGAATCCGATAGGGTAATTTTAGTAGGCATCAAAAAGGGTCAGACTTGGAAAAGTTTGACCCTTTTTTGATTTTACTTCGTAGCAATATAAAAGAAATCAAAACACTCCTCGGCATCATCATTCAAGAAATAATCTTCATATGTAATGCCAGTAACTAATTGATTATCAGATTTTTGAATGATATTTCTACTCATTCTATTCGCAATGTCATACGGGATTTGTAACATCCATCTTGGTAAGCGATACTGCAAATTGAAAATATCAAAACGAGTAATTTTTTCTACGGAACGTTTATTCTCTTCATAATACGCCATCACTTTCGGATTGCCATGAACGCCCTTTGTCTCGATGCTGCCAAAATGTTTTAGAATCAAATCTTTCAACTCGCCCGCAAGATACTCACGTACGTGCCAAGGATTGCGTGAAAGTGAATATTTACGATTGACAGTGGTCAAAATCAACTTACCGCCAGGTTTCAAAACACGATGAGCTTCTTTGATAAACTCGTTATCGTCTTCGATGTGTTCGATAACTTGGAAAGTTACGATATAGTCAAAAGTATTATCTGCCAAACCTTTCAGCGGGGGCAAAAACATATCAATAAACTTGAAGTTAGGGTATTCAGAAGCCAATTTAGTCATCAAAGGCTCATTTTTATCTACACCTGTGTAATTAGAAATCGAAGGAGCTAAAACTGCCACACCCCGACCAGTCCCGCAACCAATTTCGAGTAAATTACCAGAAATCATTTTGGCAACTTCAATGTATGGAAATAATAATCGCTGGTGAACAGGATTATCGGAAACGATGTCAGACGAAGCTATTTCGGTGGTTTTGTACATAATTGAAAGTATTTAAGTCGTAAAGTCATAAGTCGTAAGTGTACTATAAATGATATAAATTTGTGAGTTATTTAGAATATACCTACGACTTATGACTTAAAGACTTACGACTAATAAACTAATTTTACACCAAATTTACTTCTTTTGCTTGACATCAGAAAAATACTTGTTAAATTGGTTCGTTATAATCTTAAATAGAAATCCGTAATTACTAATTCCTCGGTAAATTAATATGAAAAATATCCTATACTTTTGGCTTGCTGCGATGTTGGTAATTGGCTGTACTGTTTCTAATCAAAATACGAAACAAGCTAATAATCAAGTAAATGGCGGTATTGCCCAACAAAAACTAATTGCTAAAAGTAGATTTTTAGACAATGGTTCTTCCGCCCGTATTTATTTGAGCATTGATGCCAACAGAAGCCTTACAATGAGTGAAGTTGCGAGAGAATTTACCATTACCTATTCGCTCTATCCTGACCATGCAAATAAACAACAACTGTTAAATTCTGGAACGATAACTATCAATGCAGAGAATATCTCAGAGGATAATGGACTTTATACGGTTTGGTTTGATGTGCCGAAACCCAAAGATTTGTTCACGAGTGTGGCTTTTACAGAAATTAAAGATTTGAAAACCAATCATAAAATCACAAATGATTGTTTATTGAGATTTCAGTCGGGTAAGTCAGGCGATTATTTTATGTTTTTTGATAAAACGGGTAAGCATCCTTTTGCTAAAAATTATTTTTCAGCCCAAGATACTGTAATTTTGAGAAGTTTGGATAATCGTTCTCAAAACTTCAAGGTTTTTCGTTATAAATACGAATTTGATGCGGCACTTTCGCCCATGTCCACTACACCCAGAACGCCGTCCAAGAGTCTTTTTGTAGATTCAGCCTTTGTGATTGAAGCCAATAAGCCAATAATTTTATCGCACGAAGCTCTTTATTTTTTCACGAGAGATACCACTGAATCTTACGGAATCGGGATGGTTGTAACGGATAAACGCTTTCCAAAATTAACTCGTCCCGAGAAATTGGCTCGTCCTTTGATTTACATGAGTACCACTGCCGAAGCTGCCGATTTGTATAATTCAAAAGACCCAAAACGTACGCTGGATAATTATTGGTTAAACCTCATGCAGGGCAATCAGCCCATTGCAAAACGTACTATAAAAGTATTCTACCAGCGAGTAGAGCAAGCAAATCGACTTTTTACAACCTATAAAGAAGGTTGGAAAACGGACAAAGGAATGGTGTTTATCATCATGGGTGACCCCATAAAAATCACGAGAACGAAAGACAAAGAGATATGGACGTATGCACCTCGACAAGTTTCTGAATTGAATTTTACTTTCACAAAACGTTCTAATCAATTTGCAGATGACCATTATGAACTCCAACGATACGCTGAATATCAGTCGATTTGGTTTCCGACGGTGGAACAATGGCGGAATGGAGATGTGGTAGCACGGTAAAAAAAAAGCCCTCTTACAGATTGATTGTAGGAGGGCTTTTTTATGACTTATAAGAAATATGACGCATTATTTGATACTTTTTCAGTATCAAATAGGTACGAAAATCTGAAAATTTATACTCTCATTACTGTACCTACAAATTAGCCAAAACGTTACCGCTTATGTTTGTCTTAGATTTATTTCTACTTGATAGGTTGAGTATTCTAACCTCCAAAACTCTCTCAATATCTGAGAGGGTTTCAATCGTAAAATTATGTGTTCCGCTCAACCATTTGGTAATTTCTGAGGGTTTACGACCTACTTTATCAGCAAACTGTTTTTTGCCATAGCCTTTGTCTTTCATGGCATCATCAATCATACAGGCAATACGCATTTTGCGGTCTGTTCTTGCCTGTTGTTCAGGCGTAATTTCTGCCAATAAGTTATCTAAAAGTGTCATTGTTGTATATTTTAAAAATCTTCGTTATTGTCTAAATCTTCAAAAGTAAAATCCCCTGTAAAATCATTAAAATTACCATTCCATTTTAAATCACCGTCCTGCATTGCTTGGCTCAGGCGTTTTGATATTTCACGAAGTAGGTAGTTTTCTTTCTTTAATTTCGGGTCGTCCTGCAAAGCTCTCACATTCTTTGCACCGCCACCCCCTAAAACCAATAAAACCGAACCATAACGAATACAATAAAGGCGTAATTTACGGTTAGATTCATCATAGAGTGCTTCAATTCCATCACCAAGTTTCCCTTCGGCTTTTTTGAAAAGATGCTCTCTTGCACCTTCTTTGTTTGAAATACTCTTAATTCTGGTCAAGATTTCGAGTAATTCATCGTGATAGGCTTCGTCATTTTCATCCAAGAAATGTTCAAATAAATTTTTGTCGTCATTATCCACAACGATTGAATAAATTTGAGTCTTTTGACCGCTTAGTTTATCTAATTTTACAAGTTTTAATTTCACTTTTAACTAAAATTTTACGAAGATAGTTCAATATCTAAAAACTAACAAAAAATATCTGGATTACCCACAAAACAAAAAAAAGAACATTGTGCCTACAATGCTCTTTCTTTTGTTTTCATACGAGTTTATAAAATAACAGCTTAGTTGTGAAAAATAGAAACAAAAAAGCCTCAACTATCTGATAGTCAAGGCTTTCGTAGTCCGTACGGGAATCGAACCCGTGTTTCATCCGTGAAAGGGACGTGTCCTAACCCCTAGACGAACGGACCATTGGGTTAAGAACGAAATTTGATTTTGTGTTTCTCTTTTCGTTTTTCGTGGTGCAAAGGTACGGCGATTTTTTTATTTGACAAATGCTTATGAATAAAAAAATGAAAATATTTTATCTACACACTCCAAATCCATTGATTATCAAAAACTTGACTCAAAATTTATTTTTATGCAATTTCTTATTTTTCAAGGATTCACTCAATCCATTTTTTTTGTATCTAATTATATTCTAAATTTAAGGAAGAATAATACCATTTGACGAAACAAAAAGAATATGACCGAAAATACAACATCGCTGACTTCAAAACAGGCTTGGAAGGATATACAGAACGATACGGCTCTGTTGAGGGACTTTGAAATTAGTATTTTACCTCCCTACATGAACACTTGTCGCTGGTTTGCGGGTAAGGCTCGTTTGCAGGAAAAATTTACGATTAAATACTCTATGGAAATCCCTATCAAGGACTCCATTGCCCTTTTATTTATCGTGGAAGTGAAATATGTCGATGGCGAAACGGAAAGTTATCTTTTGCCTATTTCTTTTATTGATTCAACCAATGCTCAGGAAATTGCCCCGAAAGGAATCATCACTTTGGCGTATATCAACGACAAGCGAGGTTTAGTAGTGGATGCTATTTATGATGAACGTTTCCAACAGGCTCTTTTTACACAATTAGCTCATGCACAGGATGTTACCCAACGAGAAGGTGGTCGTGTGGAATTCAATCGTGGAAAGGGATTAGCTGGTGAAGACATCAATGCACCAATTTCTTCAAGGGTTTTACCCGTAGATTCTTCTAATTCCGCCATGACTTTTGGCGAAAAATACTTTTTGAAACTTTATAGAAAACTATTTGCAGAAACCAATCCAGAAGTGGATATGGTTGAATTTATTACGGAAAATTCTGATTTTGCCTATATTCCAGCCTTTGCGGGTAGCGTTGTTTGGAAACGTGATGGTAAACCCGATGTTACTTTGGGCATGATGCAAAGAATGGTGGAAAATGAAGCTGATAGTTGGGTACAGACGGGCGAGCAATTAGAATCGTTTGTAGAGGCATTTACGGATAAAACTTTCTCTATCAAAGAAGATGTTTTTGCCCAAGTGGAGCTATTGGCTCAACGTACTGCTGAAATGCACTTGGCTCTATACGCACCCCAAGCCGATAAAATGTTTGCTCCTGAGCATTTCAACGATGATTATCGCAATTTTATTCACAAACGTCTGTCTGATTTATTGGATAGACGATACAATTTATTGATTGATAATTATGCTAAAATATCCGACCCCGTTACTCAAAAATTAGCTTGGGATTTTATGGAAGCAAAGGAGTTGATTGATGATTTTGCAAAAGATATTCTCACGAGAGAGATTGATTCTCAACGCATTAGGATTCATGGAGACTATCATTTGGGACAAGTACTTGCCACAAAAAACGATTATATCATCATAGATTTTGAAGGTGAACCAGAAAGCACCATCACTGACCGCAAGATTAAACATTCACCTTTAAAAGATGTTGCGGGTATGATTAGAAGTTATCACTACGCCATCTCTGCCAAGATGTTTAATGACCCCAATACTGCAAAATTTGACCCTGTGCGTGTACAAACTGCCGCTGACCGTTGGTATAAATTGATTCAACAAACGTACATGGAGAAGTATTTGGACACCTTCGGGAATCCGCACCCATTGTTTAAGAATAATAATGAAATAAATTTTTTGATGCTAATTTATTTGTTGGAGAAGGCAGTGTATGAATTAGGTTATGAAATCAGTTATCGTCCAGATTGGGTGAAAATCCCGCTAAAAGGTATTGTGAATGTGGTTCGGGAGATTGAGAAATTAAGAATGTAAATTTAGTAACAACAAAAGAGAATTTAAGCCTTAAAACCTTAAATTTTACATAAAATCCTCCATGAAGAAAAAACTTTATGGAGGATTTTTCTTTGTCCATGACCGTTTAATAAATCAAGATTACCGTTCGCTAATTCTTCGCTTGTCATGGATTTTTATTCCACAAACTTCTCCTATCTTTGGATAAGAATTATATAAAGCACATCAATCATGAAAAAACTAATTGTCTTACTCTCCGCTTTTTTTATTTTTAATCAATCTTCAAAGGCTCAGACTTGTGGGTATTTATTGCTAACCAACAATACAGAAGTCGAAATGTCGATGTATGATAAAAAAGGGAATCCTTCTGGAAAAGTGGTTTATAAAGTTTTATCCAGCAATGGAACTCAGGCAAAAGTCAATTCAAAAGTATTCAGCGAAAAAGGAAAAGAATTGACCTCAGCCGAAGGAACGTACAAATGCGATGGAGGTAATTTTTCAGTGGATATGAAGGCTTTATTACCAGGCGAACAAGCCAAGACAATGGAAATGAAGGATATGGAGATAAAAAGCAATAATGCTTCCTTGAATTATCCGAGTTCGATGAGCGTCGGGGCAAAGTTACCCGACAATGAATTCTCAGCCGATACCTATACGGGAGGCATGAAAATTATGTCGATGACCTTGAAAGTTACAGACAGAAAAGTGGAAGCAAAAGAAAGCCTCACAACACCCGCAGGGACGTATGAGTGTTATAAAATTACGAGTAATCAGAACGTTAAAGCCATTTTTAATATGACTATGCAAACGACAGAATGGTTTAGTCCAAATGTGGGCGTTATCAAAACAGAGACATACAGAAAAGGTGATTTAGTATCATCAATGATGATTACTAAAATTACGAAATAGAAATGAATTTGGAATTACAAGCAACTGATATTCAACGATTTAATCGATAAAAACATTTAAGATTGTTACCATAAATTAGTAATTCCGAAAGCCTGATGCTCATAGACTCAGGCTTTTTTGTGAGGTTTAGACAAAATAAAAAGAGCATCGCCATAAGCAATGCCCTTTCCCGTCTTACCTCTAAACCTATTTAACTATGAAAAATAACTGCACTATTCTGTCTAAAAATTGCCACCCTTTCCCGTCTTACCTGTAAAGCTATCGATTCGGCGTTCCGATTAACTATGAAAAATAACTGCACTATTCTGTTTTAGAAACTAATTAAATACTCCATCAAATCTCTTTCCTCAATCTTGAAATAATTAGCTTGAAAAAAAGTGGTGTCTCCAAAGGAAACACCCTTTCCCGTCTTACCTCTAAACCTATTTAACTATGAAAAATCTAATGTCTTTTTATTACTTCTTTCAAATCTACCCTTTTCCGCTTTCTCTTAATTTTGATTTGAAAAAAAGTGGTGTCTCCAAGGGAAACACCCTTTCCCGTCTTACCTCTAAACCTATTTAACTATGAAAAATTTTTTATTTCTGTCGCTACTTTGATTTGTTAGCTTGAAAAAAAGTGGCGTTTCCAAGGGAAACGCCCTTTCCCGTCTTACCTCTAAACCTATTTAACTATGAAAAATCTAATATCTTTTGTAATTCACTCTCTCATTTCACTCTCTTCAACCTTTGATTTATTAGTTTGAAAAAAAAGTGGTGCCTCCAAGGGAAACGCCCTTTCCCGTCTTACCTCTAAACCTATTTAACTATGAAAAATCTAATGTCTCTTTTATTCTCTATCAAATTCAGTCTATTGATTTGAAAAAAAGTGGTGTTTCCAAGGGAAACACCCTTTCCCGTCTTACCTCTAAACCTATTTAACTATGAAAAATCTAATGTCTGATTCTTGTGTCGCCCTTTCTCGTCTTACCTCTAAATCTATCGGGCAACGTTTGCTTAACTATGAAAAATCTAATGTTTTGATTCTTGTGTCACCCTTTCCCGTCTTACCTCTAAATCTATCGGGCAACGTTTGCTTAACTATGAAAAATTTTTAATTCTAATTTTAAGAAAACCATTTGATAAAACTTCATACCAATCTCTGCTTAATATCTCCTTGAACGTAATATCTAATCAAAATGTTTCTTGGCTTTTTATTTATTGATAAACATCAATTTGCTTCTAAAAAGTTCCTGTATTTAGCTCTTTCGCTGTTACATTCTTTTAACGTTAGAACATTTCGTAAGTCACACAATTTTAAAAATGTTTTTTTTATTATTCTTAGAATTGTCTAAATGACCCTTTTTCTTAATAACGATGCAAAGTTCTGCAATATTTTATTCACTTCCAAATTTTCCTTGCAAATGTCTGAAATAAATTTAACCATAACTACTTAAAAATCAATAGCCAAAGTGGCTATTTTGCTCAAAATGGCATTATTTTGCCGAATTTTATTTTGTTTTAGTTCTCAAAAGTTTGCAAATATTTTGTTTGAAATATGCAAAACAATAGAAGCTATTTTTTGAAAAATATTAGAATAGTACAATTATTGATTAAATAGATTCATGGTCTTATCTAAGCCCTGTAAGCAAAAACTCAGTATCATTTCAGATACACGGTCAAGGTGTTCTGGTAATTGTTCAAATTGCTCGCCCGTAAAGTTTCCTAAAACGTATTCAATTTGTCTTCCTTTTCCAAAATCATCGCCTACTCCAAAGCGTAATCGAGGGTATTCGGGTGAGTCTAAAATCTCTTGAATATTGCGTAAACCGTTGTGTCCTCCGTGCGAACCTTTGGGTTTCATACGCAACTTACCATAAGGCAAAGCGAGGTCATCGGTAATGACTAAAATATTTTCTTTTTCTATTTTGAGTTCTTTCATCCAATAATTTACTGCCTTACCACTGAGATTCATAAAAGTGGTGGGTTTAATCAAATGAATTTGCTTTCCCTTGTGTTTTATTTCTGTATGATAAGCGAGACGTTCCATCGAAAATTTCGTCTCAAACTCACCTGCGAGTCGGTCAAGTGCCATAAAACCGACATTATGCCGAGTCAGTAGATATTCAGGTCCAATATTTCCAAGACCTACGATTAGATACTTCATTTAGTTTATTATTT
Source organism: Cytophagales bacterium (assembly GCA_013298125.1). GTDB lineage: Bacteria > Bacteroidota > Bacteroidia > Cytophagales > Spirosomataceae > Arcicella. The sequence continues at coordinate 238,191 of JAAFJP010000002.1, forward strand.
TAATGAGTTTTTTTAATTAATTTTGTAGTCCACTAACAAGTAGCTGTTAGCATTTGGCTATTGGCTATGAGCTTTGATAATAAAATTTAGCTAATCAAAAGTTTCGATTGTAAAATATTGATAACTTACAGTTTTTAAAACCAAGTCCTCCTCAATTCCTTCTTTGCTATAAGTGTTTGATTTACAGACAATTTTCTAAGAGTTCCTTATCCAGTAAATAGTATTTAGTATGCAGTATTCAGTTTTAAAGAAAAAATAGTAATATGTTTATAATCAATCAATTACAACGTTTTTGTTAATACTGCCAACTGCCAACTTAATTTTTTACTGATTACTTATTTTACATAAATCAATCGTTAAAATTGAGTAATTTTATGTTTTATAATTTGCCCATGAAAAACAATACCACTACCATAAAAAAACTAATTTTATTTTCCTCGATTCTGTATTTTGGAGTAAATAGTGCTTTTGCCCAAAATGACAAAGCTCTCCCTGCCCCTATCAACACTACCAAATTCACAGAATATGCTCCATCGGTCAGTGCTGATGGTAGAACGCTTATTTTTGAATCTGACAGACAAGGCGACTGGAAATTATTTGAATCTCATCGAAACGGCAAGAATTGGTCAGTTCCTACGGCAATTCCCAAAATTACAACTACTTTTTTTGAAAAAGCACCTCTCGGAGGTCCGTGCCTAAGTTACGATGGCAATTTATTGTTTTTTTCAGCAAATGGCAAAGACTCTGACGGACACGAAGATATTTATTATTCCGTTCGTGAAAAAACGGGTTGGTCTGCCCCGATGAATTTGGGTTCGCCCATCAATACCGTAAACTACGAAGGTTATCCTTCGCTCTCAGCCGATGGTAAGTTTCTGTATTTTGCCAGAGCTAAATATACTTTCGGAGATAAAAAAGATGCCCAACAACGTTGCTACCAAATCATGCGTTCTGAAAAAGGGGCGGATGGCAAATGGCAAGCCGCTACTGAGTTGCCAAGTCCTATCAATTTAATATGTGAAAAAGCCCCAAGAATTATGCCTGATGGCAAAACCTTGATGTTTTCTTCTATTAGAAAAGACGGACAAGGGAATTTTGATATTTATAAATGTGAACTTCAACCGAATGGCACTTGGACAGAAGCCGTTGCCTTAGATTTTTTGAATACTTCTGGACCTGACCAATTTATTGCTGTGCCTTCGTGCGGGGACGTGATGTATTACGTACAGGATGGTGATATTTACACTGCCAATATCCCAATGAATGCCGTTTCGACTATTCAGGGATATGTGACGGACTCAACGACAAATACGGCTTTGCCCGCAAAAATTAGTGTTTCAGAAGTCAGTAATCCTAATAAGGTCATTGCCGAATTTGAATCAAGTGGATTGGATGGGCGTTTTTCAGCCGTTTTGAAACCCAATGGTAAATATTGTTTTGAAATTAGTGAGGCTGGTTTTTACAAAAAGAAAGTCGTTATTGATTTATCCGAAAAAAAGGATTGTGAGACCGTTGAGCAAGATTTTAGATTAATGCCATTAGGTGGAAAATCTGAAAATAGAGAAAAAGAAACTTTCAAATTGAGTTTTTTAGCGATTGACTCTCAAACCAATCTTACTATTCCTGCCAGTTTTGAAGCAACCGAAGTAACAACGGGGCAATCTATTGCTCTTCAATACAATCCAAATACACTCCAAAATCAAGGCTCATTTCGTTTAAAGGAAGATTATTCTATTGAGGCTTCCATGAAAGGCTACAAAAATTCGAGTCTTTCCTTACGTGTGGATGACCGTAGCGAACTCCTCCCTGTGAGCATTATCAAGTTAGACCCTATTTCTTCAAACTTTACTGTGAAGGCTTATGATGGAGGTTCTAACGAATTATTGAAAGATACCAAAGTAACCATTACTGAAATTGCTACGAGTCAAGTTGCCGAAGTAAAAGCGAATCCTGAGACGGGTGAATGTGGGACAAACTTATTGCCAGGCAAGCAATATAAGATTGTGGTATCGTCAGACTTTTGCGAAGACAACGAACAAACCATCACCAAGACTGATGATTTAAAAGATATTTCTGTAAAATTAATTCCAAAGAAAATCTCAACTGCCAACTTTACCGCCTTGAATGGTGAAACTGGTGAGCCGATTAGCGGAGAATTTACCGTTACTTCTGAAAAAACAGGAAAGATTTTTAAAGGTTCGATGAAAGCCAAAGAGACTTTCTCTGTAAAATTAGCTCAAAACGATAACCTTAAATTAGAAGTTGTTTCAGATGGTTTTGCCACGGCTCGTACCTTGATAGAAATTACGGATCTGGTTTTGGGAGACCGTCACGATTATGAAGTAAAGTTAGTGATTGACCGTTATCCACTGACTATCAAAGTATTAGATGCTGAAACGCAAAAGCCTATCAAAGAGGCGGTTGTAAAAATTGCGGATTTGAAAACGAGTGAAGTAAAACAAGCGACTAAGAATAAAACGAATGATTTTACGGCTAATCTAAAACGTTCTGGTTTTTATGAAATCAACATCAAAGCGGAAGATTACGTAGAATCGAAAGAGAAAATCACCAAAGCCCCAGAAGGCGGTGCGGTTAATTTTATGTTGTTGAAAAAGAAACGTTTGCCAGTCAATTTTGCCATTTTTGACGTGGCGACCAACAAACCATTGAAGGCAACATTTAGTGTTAAGTTAGAAAAAGAACAAAAGACTTTTTCTTTCAAAGACGAATCTGACGGAACGGTGAAAGTGGCTGAAAGAGAAGTATTTACCGTAGAAACTTCCGCCGATGGTTACAAACCAAAGCAAAGTACCTTCAACATGGCGGATTTTGGGGCAGATAAGAAGTACGTTTTTGATGTTCGTTTGGAGAAAGCCATGTTTGTCTTGAACATCAAAACAACCAACAAAGTAACTAACGAAGCGGTAAGTATTGCAGATTATAAAATCACAGATTTGACGGTAAAAACGAACAAAACGGATGTTGTGAAATTACCAACGGGTGATGCAACGGTAAGTTTAACGCCTGAGAATAAATATCATTTAGAAATCGTGGCGGAAGGTTTTGAGAAATTTGAACAAGATTTTACGAAATTATCTAAGAATGAATTAATCTGTGCCTTAGTACCCAAACCAAAAGAATCAGCCTTGGTTTTCTCAGCGGTTGATTCTACGAGTGGACGAGTGTTGGAGGCTACTTTTAAGGTAACTCCTTCAAAAACAGCCCAAATGGTGCAAGGTCGCACGTATGAGAGTACGCCTGAGTACAAGTTGGCGTTGAATGAAGAAGATAATTTTAATGTTGAAACTTTCGTAAAAGGTTATTACATCAAATCTGAAAAAGTAACTTATAAGACCTTGGGTAAACCTCAAAAGCACGTGGTTACGATGTCACGTAATTTCTCGGTATTAAGTTTGAAGGCTTATGATGCCAACGATAATCGACCCATCAGAGAAGTGTTTTTTAGTTTGGTGGATGCCATGAACAACAAACCCGTAGCGGCAATGATTACGATGCCCAACGGAGAATGTAGTGCCGACTTGAAGCCTGGCAGAGAGTATTTGATTAAAGCAAAATTAGCGGGTTATGATGATTATGAGAGTCGTTTTACTGCCAGTATTGATGATGTGAGTAAGAACATAAAAATGCGAACATTGAGAAAGTATAACCTCTCTTTGTACGCCATTGATGCTCGTAAGAAAAATAAGATTTACGCCAATTTCAAGGTCTATGATACCAGCAAAGAGATAATTGCCGCTGGAAGAACGGATGGTTTACATGACCAAATGCCCGTAACTTTAACTGAAAAAACTAACTATACCATCGAAATCACGGCGGCGGGTTATAAACCCTACGAAGGTAAAATCATGCCTGACAGTACAATGAAAGGAGAATCCTCTCACATTCCCGCATGGCTTATGAAGGATGATAGTAAGTTTACGTTTAGGGTTTTGGATGCACAGACTCGTAAGATTGTAGATAAATGTACAGTCAAATTAACGGATGTAAAATCAAGTCAGGAATTAGTTTTGACAAAAAATGGGGATGAATTTTCGGCTGAATTAAGTCCAGTGGCGAGTTATATGCTTGAAGTTGAGGCACAAGGTTATGCAAAATATATCAACCGAATTGAGCCAAATTCAGACCGTAAGAAAGATGTATCGTTAATCAAAACCAAAGAACCCGTTGTAGCAAGACAATCAACTTTGTCAGCAAGCACGGCTAATCCGAAGGAAAAATTACCAACTGCCGCAGGGAAAAGTTTTGATAAGATTGAAAAAGGAAAAGCTATCGTGTTGAATAATGTTTACTTTGAACAGAGTAGCTTTATTATGCAAAAGGAATCTTATCCAGAATTAGATAAGGTTGTGTCGATGCTGAAATCTAACCCACAAACTAAAATTGAGATTGGCGGACATACTGATAATATAGGAGACAATCGCTTGAACTTAGCATTATCAGAAAACCGTGCAAAAGTGATTTTGAACTATCTCGTGAGTAAAGGAATTGACGAAGACCGTCTTTTGTATAAAGGCTACGGAGGCTCAAAACCCGTTGCTCCTAATGATACAGAGGATAATAAAAAGAAAAATCGTCGTGTAGAGATTGTTGGGATTCAGTAGTATTGAATTAATGGGACACGGATGACACAGATTCTACGAAGCACAGATTTTCACAGATTTTGATTCTGTAATCTGTGAAAATCTGTGTTGCGAAGCATCTGTGTCATCTGTGTCCTAATTCCGCCGTTAATTAGGTAAACCATTTCAAAACCAAAAACCATATCCAAAATGAAAAAGCAACTCATTATTTTATTCTTATTAATTATGACCCATTTGACATCGAATGCACAATCGGGTGCAACCCAATCAGATGCCAACTCTCGCTTGTATGAACTACGAGTATATTACGCCTCAGAAGGTAAATTTCAAGATTTAATGACCCGTTTTCAGAATCACGCTCTCAAATATTTTTATAAGCACAATATGCGTTTAGAGGGTTTTTGGTTGCCTTTGGGAGAAAATAAAGAGAATAAATTGGTGTACCTCCTCTCCTACCCTTCACGTGAGGCAAGAGAGAAGTCTTGGGTTGAATTTACAAAAGATAAAGATTGGCAAATTGCTGTAAAAGCCAGTATTGCCAACGGAGAAATCATCGCAAAAGTTGAAAATACTTTTTTGAAAACAACTGATTTTTCACCCAACAATATGAAATCTGTGGGTGATAGAGTTTTTGAATTACGTACGTATAAAGCAACGCCTAATCATTTGCCCAATCTGTTATCTCGTTTCAGAGACCACACGGTCAAATTATTTGAGAATTACGGCATGACCAATATCATCTACTGGACTCCAACTGACAAAGAACAAGGTTCGGAAGATATGTTGTATTATTTCTTGACTCACAAAACTAAGGATGCTGGTTTGGCTTCATTCAAATCATTCGGTGGAAGTGCAGAATGGCAAGCGGTCAGAAAAGCCTCAGAAGAAAAAGCGGGTGGTTCATTGACAACTTTTGTAAAATCTGAGTACATGATGCCAGCGGATTTTTCTCCTTTAAAATAATTATTGAAGTTTGAGTTGTTGAATTGTTGGGCTATCGAAATTTATGCATCGACCCCTTTTCAACAACTCAACAATTCAACAACTCAAACCCATGTCAAAACTCGCCCTCATCACAGGTGCTACATCAGGCATAGGCAAAGCAACTGCCGAAGCCTTTGCAGATTTAGGAATCAACCTTATCCTTTGTGGAAGACGCTTAGAGCGTCTTTATGAAATCCAACAAGATCTTTCTGAAAAAGTAAAAGTAAACATCCTGACCTTCGATGTTCGCAATCGTGAAGAAATTGAAAAGGCACTTCACACGCTCCCCGAAGAATTACAAGCCATTGATATTTTGGTCAATAATGCTGGCAATGCCCACGGACTCAGTGCTATTCAAGATGGAAATATTGATGATTGGGATGCCATGATGGATGGCAATGTGAAGGGACTCTTGTACGTTTCAAAAACAATTATGCCTTGGATGATTGCTCGTCAGAAAGGGCATATCGTCAATATCAGTTCTATTGCAGGTAAAGCAACTTATCCCAACGGAAATGTTTACTGTGCTTCAAAAGCGGCAGTTGAAGCTCTTTCAGAAGGTATGCGTTTGGACTTGAACCCTCACGGAATCAAAGTAACTAACGTAGCCCCAGGAGCGGTAGAAACAGAATTTTCTTTGGTACGTTTCAAAAATGATGAAAAAAGAGCTGAGGCAGTTTATAAAGGTTTCAAACCCTTAACCCCACAAGACGTTGCAGAAGCAATCGCTTTTACCGTCACTCGCCCAGCCCATGTAGTGATGGCAGACATCACGCTTTTTCCAATTGCCCAAGCGTCGGCGACGGTATTACGGAGAGACTCATAAAATAAAATCGTATGCAGGCATACTAAATTTATATGTATCTACATTGATTTTCATATTTCATCACTCCAAAAAGTATATTCGTCAAAAACTATTGAAATTAACTTGCATTTAACAGTTATTTAATAGTAAAAAGCTATATATTTGTTTCAATTTTCATAGTTAAATAGGTTTAGAGGTTAAACAGATAAGGGCGGGAGCATCTCCTGTCCTTATTTTTATTTAGAATAACTCAAAAAAAATCTTCACAAATTGCTCTGTGAAGATTTTAAAAGAATACAATATTTAGTTCTTCTCTACCACTTAAAAGCCACCGTAACCGAAGCCATACGTGGAGCAATTGGATTCACCGAATTATCATCATGAATATTATAACTCAATTCGTTCAAGAGATTTGAGACCTTCGCACGGATTGAAAATTTCGTAAAATTATAGCCCGCACTTGCATCAATTTGGGTGTAAGCATTCACAGGAATTAATTTATAAACATCATTTTTAACCGTCAATCTTGTCGAACGTCCCGCTTGTCTTTCTCCAAAATACATGGCAGTCAAACCTATATTTAAACCTTTCAATTTAGTATTTGAGAAAGTATAATAAATGCTGGCGTTGGCGGTGTGGTTTGGATTATATCTCAACAAACTTCCTTCGATAAAAATATTACTTTTTGTATATCTCGTTTCGTTGTAAGAATATCCCGCCATCAATGAAAATCCTAAGAATGGCTTACTTTTAATGTCAATTTCTACCCCCTGAGCCGTTACTTCTCCCGCTAATTCTCTGATATTTGTATTGGTATTTCCGTTTGCTAAACTCGTCTGAGCCAAATTACTATTCACAATCTGGTAAGCTGTGATATTGGCAGAGAGCAAACCGTTGAATAATTCGTTTTTCATACCCACTTCAAACTGATTCAAGAACGAAGGCGGCAAAGCATTTCCCGAAACATCCACACCCGTATTGACATTGAAAGAGTTTGCATAGCTCCCGAAAATAGACATCATTTTGGTAGGCTGATAAATCAAACCAAAGCGTGGTGTAAATGCTCCGTCATAAGTTACCGTCTCGACGGTTTTATTAGTAGCAACCGTTAAAACGCTACTTTTTGTCTCCTGATAACTGTAACGAAGCCCCGCCAAGAATTTTAATTTATCTGAAAAACTAACTAAATCTTGAACATATACCCCTCCCCTATTGATGGGTGCAGTCGTGATGGTATTCACTTTCAAAGTCGGAATATCTGTTCTTGAAACAAAGAGGTTTGGTTGATAAATATTCGTTGAATCATATTTCGTTAATGATACATAAGCCGTAGTTTGTGTATTGTATTGGTCAAAATCTGTTCCTACCAAGACATTATGCCCAATGTTTCCAGTTTTGAACTGACCCGTTAAATCAACTTGTCCCATCAAATATTTTTCCTCAACTTGCGAGCGTTGCACACCACGAATCCATTTGCCATTAGTAGCAATAGCATTGGTATTATTCGGACGAAGATTTGAGAATAAATCGTTCTCAAAAGCACGATACGCTCCCATAGTGGTTAATTTCCAAGCATTATTAAATTGATGTGTGATAGTGATATTCGCAGATTTTTGAGCAATGTCATAGTACGACCAAGCTACGCCAATGTTACGCTCACGAGGTACGTCCGCAATTTCGTAATTGACAGCACCCGTTCCGAAATCGGCAGTACGACGGTCTTTCATGTAGTCTCCTTCCAAGATAATCTCCGTTTTTTCGCTCAATTTGAACAACAAAGAAGGATTCACATAAACACGCTCGGAATTCACGCCCTCACGAAAACTATTGCCTTTTTCATACGTTCCGTTGATGCGGTACGCTACTTTTTTACTACCCAAAATTCCACCGTATAAATCCAACGTAGGTTTATAGAAATCAAAACTACCCGCTCTCATCGATACCGAACCGCCCGATTCAAATTTTGGCTTTTTCGTAACTAAATTCAAAATTCCACCTGCCGCTACGTTTCCAAACAAGATGGCAGAGCTTCCTTTCATAATTTCTACTCTTTCTACCGAAGACATTTCAGGAATTGTACCGTTAAAATATCTTGCTCCGTTTTTGAAAGTGTTTGAGCTACCAAAAGAAAATCCACGTCCCGCAATTTCCTCCTGATAACCTCCTGTATTTCCCATGATATAAACCCCGTTAGCATTCATCAAGGCATCACTCAAACGCAACACTTGCTGACGTTCTAAAACGGTACGGTCAATCGTGGCAACGGCTTGTGGCAAATCCATTGGTTTGATAGCTATTTTGCCAATCGTCACCGTTCTTTCATTGGCAGATTGCACACCCGAAACGGTTACTTCCGAAAGTTCGTTAGTGGCTTCAACCATCTGAAAATCAACGCTATAAACATTTTTATCAGTAACTTCAATCGTCTTTTCCTGGGTTTTCAATCCCACAAATTTCACAATGAGCGTATAAGTACCCGCTTTGATATTTTTGAGTAAAAATTCTCCATCCTCATTCGAGACAGTTCCGTATTTTGAATCCTTCAAAGTGATATTTACAAACTGTAAACCTTCACCGTCTTTATTGGTAATTTTCCCTTTAATGCTTCCACCCTGTGCGTTATCATCAGTAGAAAAAGAAGTATTTTGCGTAGTATTTACAACATTATTCAACCCAATATTTTGAGCATTTGAAGTAAAATCAAACGCTACTATTGCCACGAATAATAAACAGATAATTTGGGTAAACTTTTTCATTGTATTTTTATTTGGATTACTTCTAAATAATAGACAAAACTAATCCTTATTTAGACTTGATACAAATAAATACGAAAGTTTATTTAGATTGGTTTTAAATAAACTTTTAAAAATGCTATTTTTTGTGGGAAATGTGAAGGATGTAGTTAATTTGGAAGAAATCTGATTTCTGAAATCGTTGAATAAAGTCAAAACCATGACCCCAGAAAACCCCTACTCCATCCGAAAACTAAAAGAAACCGAAGAAGCCCCTTATCAATTACTTCTCCTTGCCGATGAAACAAAAGAAGCAATTGATAAATATATTTTCGATTCTGAAATATTTGTTTTGGAAGAAAATAATCAACTAATTGCCCTCTATGCTCTCAAAGCTATCAATTTAACCCAGATAGAGATTAAAAATATTGCCGTACAAACTGATTTTCAAGGAAAAGGGATTGGCTCATTTTTATTGAAAGATGCTTTTGAAAGGGCGAAAGAATTAGGTTTTCAATCTTTGCTCATTGGTACTGGTGATGCGTCATTGAAGCAATTAGCATTGTATCAAAGAGTGGGATTTAAGAAACATGACGTGATTAAGGATTTCTTTATTGACAATTATCCAGAGCCAATTTTTGAAAACGGAATTCAATTGAAGGATATGATTGTGTTGGAGAAAAAGATAAACTAAATGTAAAATGTATCTCAGAACAGAAACAATCCCCGCAAAAAAACTAATCGGGAAGCATATAAAAACTTCATTTGCAAACGACAAAACCGTGGAGTTATGGCGTAGTTTTATGCCAAGGCGAAAAGAGATTTTGAATAATTTATCCACAGATTTGCTCTCTTTGCAGGCTTATGATAAATCTTTCTTCGAGAATTTTAATCCCCAAACTGAGTTTGAAAAATGGGCTTTGGTAGAAGTATCTGATTTTGATAATATTCCTGAAAGCATGGAGACTTTTACTCTACCAGAGGGTCTGTACGCAATTTTCCTACATAAAAATGCCACAAGTACACCCGAAAAAACGTTTAGCTATATCTACGGAACGTGGATTCCTAATTCTGAATACGAATTAGACGACAGACCACATTTTGAGGTTTTGGGGGAGAAATATAAAAATAATGATGTGAGTTCGGAAGAGGAGATTTGGATTCCTGTGCGGGTGAGAGTGTGATTTTTAAACTAAAAAACCTGCAAGAAATGAATTCTTGCAGGTTTTTTTGTATCATAGATTTCTAACCTGTCTATGGAGTCCGATAAACAGGTTAGAAACCTGTTATACTAAATTACCCCAACACCACAGGTCCCGCCTGATTAATTCCAGAAACATAACATTCTGAACCAATCCCAACTTTGGCAAAACCATCTTGCATTGCCTTTCCAACTCGATTGGCGGTAAATAAATCCTTCGACAAAGCAAACATGGAAGGTCCAGAACCTGAGATGGAACACCCCAAAGCTCCGTTTTCTAAGGCAGCATTTTTGACATCGTCAAACTGTGGAATCAAGATAGAACGGATAGGTTCGATGATGACATCTACCAAACTTCTTGAAATTAAATCATAGTCGGGTAACATCAAACCTGCCACTAAACCCGCCACATTTCCCATTTGTGTAATGGTATTTTTCAAAGAAATTTCTCTTTTTAAAATATTACGAGCATCCTTCGTATTTACCTCTATGTGTGGGTGTACGATGGTGGCATATAATTCTTTGGGAGTCTTTAATTGAATAATATCCAAAGGGTCATAAGAACGAATGACTACGAAGCCACCCATCAAACTTGGACCTACATTATCAGCATGGGCAGCACCGCAAGCAATACGCTCACCTTCCATCGCAAATTTCAATAAGTCTTTCTGAATCAGAGGTTTGCCCATCAATTCATTAGCCGCAAAAACACCCGCAACCGCCGAAGCCGCCGACGAACCCAAACCCGAACCCAAAGGCATCAGTTTTTTAAGATTCATATCAAAACCTTGACTTTCAGCCCCAATAAATTCTAAATATTTGAGAATGGCAATACCAGCCGTATTGCGTTCAGCCTCCAAAGGCAGACGACCATCATCACCTTCAATACTGAGGATTTTGACACCTTTTGAATTAGATTTTTTCAAGATGATTTCATCACCAGGATTATCAACGGCAAAACCGAAAATATCAAATCCGCAAGCCACATTTGCCACTGTTGCAGGGGCGAAAACTTTTATTGAGTTATTTGTCATTTAATGTTTAAAGTATCTTTATCAGCATGATACCACTCGTATTTTTTCAATTTTATTTTCAAAGATTGCATAGACTCTGAATCTTTTTTTACTTCAAATTTCTTAGAGCTACTACCTATTATTCCACCTGTCGATGTCCCTAATGGTATAATCAGTAAGCCCATAGCAGCTCCTGTTAATGAGTTTTTTTGACCATCTGCAACTACTTTGCCTATCAAAATCGAAGCTCCCAAACCCACTATGATGCCTATTCCAACACTACCTCTTCTTCTTATGTACACCTGTTTGATTGAGCGATAGTCTATAAATCTTACTTGGGGTTTGTTATTTTCAGGGTTTTTAAAATCCCAACGAACATTATTAGGTAAAATATAAATCCCTTTTTCATCTACGTGATAAAAAAGCCCTTTTACCACTTTATCATCAAGCATAACAACTTTTGCTCTATACTGTTTCTGAGCTAATACAAACGATAAGCATGAGAAAAATATAAGGATTGTTAGCAAAGATGCTTTCATAGATTTTGGAATTTATGTTTAAATGTAGGTCAAATTTTAATTTGGAAAGGTTTCACCAATTATATTTTTTACATATTTACTATTTCAAAACACCTTCTTCGGCAGGATACCACTCGTATTTTTTTAATTCTGTTACTAAATCTTTAAAATTTGATGAACGATTATCAATTTTATATTTAATGGGATAATGTCCTCCACCCCCAATTAGACTCCCTATTCCCGCTCCTCCGCTTGTTAAATATGGAACGAGTGTAACATAAGCCCCAAAAGCATTTAAACCAGGACTTGACAATGGAGTGGCTGAACTACTGGGGCTATATTGATAATTTCTGTTATAATTCTGGACAATGTTATTAGCTATTATAACACCCGTGATTAAACCTATTGAAGCTCCAATAATCGCACCTTTGTTCTTCCTTGTTTTATCTTGGATTTTTAAATTTTTAATTTCTCTAAATTCAAAGAATTTAGCCTTTTTAAAATTAACATTCTTTTTTTTTCTATTCCATCCTATTTTTTTAGATAATAAATAAATACCATTAGAATCAACTCTCATCAAAATTCCTTTAATCCATTTTCTCTCTAATGTCTGAATTTTAGTGAGATATTTTCGTTGAGCCGATACAAACGATAAGCATGAGAATAATATAAGTATTGTTAGCAAACATATTTTCATAGATTTTGGGATTTATATTTAAATGTAGGACGGATTTCGTTTTGAAATGGTTGTTTAAACTTGTTACAATTCATCCATCATTTCATCAGAAGTGGGTAGTTTTATCTTCCCTTGTTGATGTAATTTAACTTCATGCAAAGATTGTTTCAAGTCATTAACTAAATCTGGTCTCTCTTTAATTTTGAGTTCCTTTTCTCCTTTTCTTTATCCTTCGATTTTAAATATCTTTGAAACATATTTTTTATTTCCTCCAAACCAATTTCTTCCACGATTTCATCATCTACTTCAATAATAAGTTGTGCCATATTTTCTAATCTTTTCCTTAAAGATAAACAAAAACCTACCCCAAATAACTCCCAATTGCCACAATATCCGCAAACACACCCGAAGCCGTTACTTCTGCCCCTGCCCCTGGACCTTTAATGACCAATGGGCGGTCGTGGTAGCGTTTTGTGGTGAAGGAGATTACGTTATCTGCCCCGTCCATCATGTAAAATGGGTGCGTTTTTCCGATGCTTTTTACCCCAATATTTATTTTATTATTTTCTAAACAAGCGATAAATCTTAACACTTCTCCTTTGGCTTCGGCTTCGTTTACCATTGCTTCAAAATAGGCATTTGAGACTTCTAATTCCTTGAAAAAATCTTCTACGGTTGGGGCTTTTTCGCAGTTTTCTGGCAACAGTTTTTCAATCGTAACGTCCTCTGGTTCAAGACGTAAGCCAATTTCTCTACCCAAAATCAAAATCTTTCTTGCTACATCCATACCGCTCAAATCTTCTCTTGGGTCGGGTTCGGTGTAGCCTTTTATTTTGGCTTCCATTACGATGTCAGCAAACTTAACCCCTGCCTTGAAATTATTGAAAATATAGGACAAAGTTCCAGATAAAACGCCTTCAATTTTTTCAAATCTATCTCCCGAAGAAATTAGACCTTGTAGCGTATTGATAACTGGCAAACCTGCCCCAACGTTGGTTTCGTACAAGAATTTTACGCCTTTTTTAAGTGCCGTTCTGTGCAATAAAGCGTAATCGTCATATCGTCCAGAATTGGCTACTTTATTTGGGGTTACTACGGAAATATTAGCTTCAAATAAGCCTAAATAAAAATTATGAATTTCTTTGTTTGCGGTACAATCTGCGAAGACAGAATTAGGTAAATTTAAACGTTTTGCCTCTTCCACAAACTCCCAAATCTCCGCTTTTTTACCTTTTGAATCTCGCTCATTTTCCCACGATGCTAAATCAATTCCTTGTGAATCAATGAGCATTTTTCGAGAGTTCATTACGCCTACCAAATTGACTTTCAAAGCTTTATATTTTGAAAGATAATTTTCTTGCCCTTGTAATTGTTCTAATAATGCTTTACCAATCAGACCAGTTCCAACTAAGAAAAGATTTAAAGTTTTGGCTTGCGAGAAGAAGAACGAATCATGGATAACATTCAAGGCTTTTGAAATATCTTTCTTTTCAATCACCACGGAAATATTCAATTCTGATGAACCTTGGGCGGTGGCTACAATGTTGATTCCGTTCTTTCCCAAAACCGAAAATAACTTCCCACTCACACCCGTATGACGACGCATTCCTTCACCCACAACGGCAATTACCGACAGATTTTCTTGAATATCAATGCCTTCAACATCACCAACGGCAATCTCATTTTTGAATTCATTTTCCAAAATCGCCTTCACATTGGCAGTTGCCGATGGATTGATGGCGAAACAAATCGAGTGTTCTGAGGATGCCTGAGAAATGAGAACTACCGAAATTTCGTGCTTTGCCAAAACGGTAAATAATTTCGCAGAAACCCCCGCAACGCCAATCATTCCCGAACCTTGCAAATTGACCAAAGCCAAATTATCAATCGAAGATATTCCCGTAATAATGTACTCAGAAGGCTCTGCAACACGATTTACGACTGTCCCGATAAAATCTGGATTAAACGTATTGAGCACCCGAATGGGAATATTTTTGGAAAAAGCGGGTTGTAAGGAAGGCGGATAAATCACCTTCGCTCCGAAATGCGTCAATTCCATCGCCTCCGAATACGTGATAGTCGGGATGGTGAACGCATTTTTTACCTTGCGTGGGTCGGCGGTCATCATGCCGTCCACGTCTGTCCAAATTTCGATTTCTTGGGCATTCAAAGCCGCTCCGAAAATTGAACCTGTATAATCTGAACCTCCCCGTCCGAGGGTTGTAGTTTCACCTTTTTCAGTCGAACCAATGAAACCCGTGATGAGTTGGAGCGATTTTGTTTTCGAGAAATAATCTTGAATCTGACGATTTGTTACCTCAAAATTCACGTTTGCAATGCCAAAATTATCATCAGTCTGAATCACTTTTCGAGCATCCAAATACTGGCAATCAACGCCTTGTGCATGGAGAATTTCGTAAATCAGGGTCGTAGAAAGTCGTTCTCCAAAGCTCACGATAAGGTCGGAGGTACGGGTAGAAATTTCACGAATCAACGAAACGCCTTTCAATAAATCTTCTAATTCATTGATAATCGTACGAATATTGGCAAAAACTTTCGACTGAGATTTTACGTCAATTAATGCCCTCACGACCTCAAAATGACGGTTTTCGATTTCTTTAACGATGTCGAAATACGTACTCTCGTTCAAAGTAGCCAAACGACCCGCTTCAATGAGTTTGTTCGTAACGCCACCCATCGCCGAGAAAACGGCAGCAATTTGTTCGCCTTGGGCTTGCTTGGCTTTGATGATATTTAATACCGACTGAATGCTGGCAACAGTCCCACAAGATGTTCCTCCGAATTTTAATACTTTCATTTATTTACTGTAAGGTTTTAGTGGTTAGATTATAGGTGTTAGTTTTTGGCTAACTTGCTTTTTTAAACCACTTGTATTTTTTTATTAATATTTTTTGATACCTTATTTTTTATCAATAGTATTCGATTTTACGTTCACTAACTGTTGCTAATGTTCCATCTAATAAGAATGTTTCACACTTAATCCAATTACCGTTAGAGTCATACTTATATACCTTTGTGTAAGACCATTCTTTTTGGGCAATACCGTTTTCATCATATTTAATTTCCTTTATTTCATTACCTTGTTAATCGAAATATGTAATTATTTTATAGGCATTGGGTCGATAGCTTTCACTTTTTATTTTTCTATACCATGAGTTGTATATATTAACTACTTTGTATGTAAAATTCCTCATATTATCATTAGTATATTCTACGTATTCTAAAAGATTACCTTTATGGTCATATTTATAAATACCATTACTTATAAAGGTATCTGGTGTTAATCTCCAAATACTACTGGTTAGCTTATCATTTTCGTATGTTTCTTCATGAAAGCCTTTCCCAACCTCTATTTCCTTTGATTTTGAAATATACTTTCTCGTGTATTTTATATAATTACTACTCATCTCTTGATACTCATGGATAGATTCATATACTGTATCTTTACCTTCCATATTTGTTCTCTTCATCCAAAATCCCTCTTTACTAAAAAAATTGATTTGCCTTCCCCCTCCTGGAATAATCGAATCTGTACCAGAATAAAACTTTGATGTAACTTCTTTAAGATTATTAACAGAATCATACTTGTAATCTATTCCGCCTCTTCCTCCAAATTCATTCCCTCTTTTGTCAAATACCTTCTCAAATGCAGGTCCATCTGAAAAAAGCATTAATGCATCCGAAACAAGTTGTTTAAAATATGTACTCTTTACTGATTTTACACTGCCTTTTAGATTATATAGCTTCCTATGAAGCTGATAACCTTCAAAACTTTTTTCAGCAACTTGGTCGTAACTATTAATGTCTCTTTTCTTTTCAGAACAACTTAAAAGAAAACCTATGAATAAAATATTGATAATGGTTTGATGTTTCATAATGGCTCAAATAATAAATTTAAAAATTGATAATAACTTCCCAAGAGCAAAGATACCAATTTCACCCCCTCCGCCCAAAATCCTACAAAACAATCATCTTCTACAATGGTTTAAGTTTGTAGTACGGACAGCCTTGTCCGTGATGTTTCTCAATTAAACCTACGGACAAGGCTGTCCGTGGCTACATATTTATGAAAATCCTCATAACAACCGCATTGCTATTGATTTCGACTTTATCCATAGCACAAAACAAAAGCCTTGCCAATCAATCAAAACCTGGTTGTGGACCTGTGGCTGAAACAAATCTGAAAAAGAAAATGGAAAATCAAACGAAGAAAGACGAAAAAAATGTCTTGGGTACAGAACTCCAAATCGCAGGCATTTCTCCCATCACGGGTTTTTATAGAGATGGTTTTTGTTCTACGGGAGCCGCCGATAGAGGAATTCACGTAGTGGCAGCCGTTGTTACGGATAAGTTTTTACAATATTCAAAAGCCCGTGGCAATGATTTAATCACGCCCTCACCAACCTACGGATTCCCAGGTTTGAAAGCGGGCGATAAATGGTGTTTGTGTGCCGCTCGTTGGAAAGAAGCCTACGATGCAGGTGTTGCCCCACCCGTTGTGTTGGAAGCAACTCATGAAAAAGCCTTGGAATATGCTACTCTGGAAGAATTAAAAGGCGAAAAGATTAAATAGGTAAGAACTTGTAAGAATTATTCGTTGTTAGTTTATTGTACACGGATTTGAAGGATTGGACACGGATTATTTTATCTGTTTTATCCTATAAAGATAAAATCTGTGTCCAATCCCTTAAATCCGTGTTCCGTTACACGTTTTCCAATAAATACTATGCTCGGCTATCGTTTTTCAGAATTCATACCCTCCGAACAGGAAGATGGCAAAAAAGCCAAGTTCGACCAATTGCTTGATATTTTCAATCAATTAATTACCATGACGGCGGGCAATGTCTCCGAGGCTTTGTCGTGGATTACGCAATTGGATAAACAATATAACCTCACCGATGAATCTTACGGAATCGCCGATTTTATTCAAGATTTGAAGGATAAAGGCTATATCCGTGAAGAAAAAAACGAAGATGGCGAAGGGCAACAAGTCCTCACGGCAAAGGGAGAGCAATCTATCCGTAAGCAATCTTTGGATGAAATTTTTGGTAAATTAAAGAAAACCAATAATTCAGGCAATCACCGCACGCCCTACCAAGGTACAGGTGATGAGAACAATACTGACCGTCGAGAATTTCAATTTGGGGATTCGATGGAGCAAATCGCCATGACCGAATCTATCCGTAACGCCCAGATTAACAACGGAGTAGAGAATTTTATGCTTACCGAAAATGACCTCGAAATCATGGACAAAGAGTATAAAGCTCAGACTTCCACAGTTTTGATGATTGACATTTCGCACTCGATGATTCTTTACGGTGAAGACAGAATTACGCCCGCCAAAAAAGTAGCAATGGCAATGGCGGAACTGATTATGACCAAATATCCGAAAGATACCTTGGACGTAATTGTCTTCGGAAATGATGCTTGGCAGATTCAAGTGCGTGATTTACCATATTTGGAAGTTGGACCATACCACACCAATACCGTCGCAGGATTAGAATTAGCGATGGACTTATTGAGAAGAAGAAAGAATAAAAACAAGCAAATTTTTATGATTACGGACGGCAAACCCACCTGTTTGAAAGAAGGAATCAAATATTATAAAAACTCGTTTGGCTTAGATAAAAAGATTCTGAACAAAACCCTTACGTTGGCAGCACAATGTCGTAGATTGAAAATTCCAGTAACCACTTTCATGATTGCGAGAGATCAATATCTAAAAGAATTTGTCCAAGAATTTACCAAAATCAACAACGGAAGAGCGTATTATTCTTCGTTAAAAGGACTTGGAGAGTTTATTTTTGAGGATTATGAGAAGAATCGAAAGAAGGATGTCAGGTAACAAAAAGTCCTCAGAAATCAATTCTGAGGACTTTTTTATTGATAATTAGTTGTAAATCTAACAAAACTCCTCAAAAACTCCTTCCAAGTGCGTAGCAATAATCTCAGCCGAACGACCTTCGATATGATGACGCTCTACCATGTGTACCAACTCACCGTCTTTAAAGAAAGCAACCGCTGGTGATGATGGAGGATAAGGTAATGTATATTCACGAGCTTTGGCAGTAGCTTCTTGATCAACACCTGCAAAAACAGTTACTAAATGGTCTGGTTTTTTCTCAGAATTCCAAACGGCTTCTTTCACGCCTGGACGAGCCGTGCGTGCCGAACAACCACAAACTGAGTTGATAAACATCAAAGTTGTGCCTTTTTCAGCCATGATTGCCTCAACTTCTGAGGCTGATTTTAATTCTTGAAATCCTCCTTCTGCAATATCCGCACGCATAGGAGCTACTAAATGTTCTGGGTACATATCTTTTTAATTTGAAAATTTTGAAACGGGCGGCGAACCGCTTGATTAATTTGAAAATAAAATTTAGCCGTTTTCAAATGTATTATTTAAAATCAAC
Organism: Cytophagales bacterium; assembly: GCA_013298125.1. Lineage (GTDB taxonomy): Bacteria > Bacteroidota > Bacteroidia > Cytophagales > Spirosomataceae > Arcicella. The sequence continues at coordinate 257,155 of JAAFJP010000002.1, forward strand.
AGTTCTTAAATTTAAAAAGTGCCAAAATAATTTTCAAATCAGCACATTTTCAAATTACCAAATTGCTCCTACATAAATCCAAGTTCCAATTTGGCTACTTCCGACATCATATCTTGTGAATAAGGTGGGTCGAAAGTTAGTTCAATACTAACATCTGAAACGCCTTCAATTTCTTTAATCTTTCCTTCAATTTCCGCAGGGATTGCCTCTGCCGATGGACAAGAAGGTGAGGTCAAAGTCATCAAAACATAAACATTATTGACTGGGAATATTTTTATATCATAAATCAAGCCTAATTCATAGACATTCACAGGAATCTCAGGGTCATAAACCTCACTGATGGCTTTGATTACGGCTTCTTTTAATTCTAATTCTGACATTTTTATTCTAATTTTTCAATGAATAAGCAATCGCATAATTCTTCATTTGTTTCACCATCGAAGCCAAACCATTTGAACGAGTTTGGGCAAGGTGTTGGCTCATGCCGATTTTTTCCATAAAATATAAATCAGCCTTGGCAATCTCTTGTGGCGTGTGTCCCGACAAAACTCTGATGAGCATATTGACCAAACCTTTCACGATAATTGCCTCAGAATCAGCTTCAAAAACAAGACTTTCATCTTCTTTACGAGCATTTAACCAAACTCTACTCTGACAACCTTTGATGATATTATCTTCGGTTTTTTGTTCTTCGGGAAGACCTTTTAGTTTCTTTCCTAAATCAATTATATATTCGTATTTGTCTGCCCAATCGTCAAACAACTCAAATTCTTCTATTATTTCGTCTTGTGATTCGTTAATTGTCATTTTCTAAAATATTACAAAAGCATTTTCTTAACCTTGTGCAATCCCGCCACCAATCTATCAATCTCCTCTACCGTATTATAAACAGCAAATGATGCTCTGGACGTTCCCAAAATATTGAATCTTTGCATGAGTGGTTGTGTACAATGATGCCCTGTTCTCACGGCAACTCCTTGATTATCAAGCAATACACCAATGTCTTGATGATGAATTCCGTCCATTACAAAACTTACTACCGATATTTTTTCTTTGGCTTGTCCGATGATTTTCAGTCCTTCGATTTCAGATAATTGCTCTGTTGCGTATTGCAACAACATATCTTCGTGGGCAGCAATATTTTCTTTTCCATGAAAAGCAATGTATTCCAAAGCAGTTTTCAACGCTACGACATCGGCAATATTGGGTGTACCCGCTTCAAATTTATAGGGTAATTCGTTGTAAGTCGTCTTCTCGAAAGTTACGTCTTTTATCATCTCACCTCCACCCATGTACGGAGGCATGGCGTTGAGAATATCTTTTTTACCATACAAAACCCCAATCCCAGTTGGTCCATACAGTTTATGAGCCGAGAAAACATAGAAATCAGCATCAAGTGCTTGAACATCAATGTTTAAGTGAGAAGTTGCCTGAGCTCCATCAATCAAAACCTTTGCTCCAAAACTATGGGCTAAATCAATGATTTCCTTCACAGGATTGATTGTTCCTAATGAATTGGATACGTGATTTACCGAAACCAATTTAACTTTTTCAGAAAGCATATTAGCGTAGGCTTCCATATCCAATTCTCCCAAATCTGTTACAGGAATCACTTTCAGTTTAATTCCATTCTCTTCACAAAGCATTTGCCATGGCACAATATTGGAATGGTGTTCCATGCCTGAGATGATAATTTCATCACCTTCTTTGATGAATTTTCTTCCGAAAGTACTGGCAACCAAGTTGATACCTTGCGTTGTTCCCGAAGTAAAAATAATTTCTTCGATGGAAGAAGCCCCCAAAAAATCACGGATTGCTTCACGAGAAGCCTCAAAATCACGAGTGGCACGTTCAGCCAATGTGTGGATTCCTCGGTGAATATTGGCGTTATCGAAATTGTAGTAATGGGTAATAGTTTCGATAACTGAGGTAGGCTTTTGAGTAGTGGCAGCGTTATCAAAATACACCAATTTACGTCCATTAATTTCTTGATTAAGGATGGGGAAATCAGCTCTGATTGCTTGTATATCTAATGTTTCTGTGAGTTGCATTATTGTAAAGGTTCAATTTTTAACATAGGTTTATTTTCTTCCATTAACTCCCAGTTTTTTATCAATTCTTGTTGATGCAAAACTGCCCATTCTACTACTAATCCTAATGTTTTTGCTGGTAATTTTCCTTCTAATAATGCAAAATCATTGATTGAAATTACCGCTTTAAAATCTCCATAATGTGCATGAAAATGTGGAGGATTATGGTCATCGAAATACATATAAATTAGTATTCCGAAAAAACGACTAATTTGTGGCATACTGTTCTTTTTGTTTCCAATCTTGAAAACTGATTCCTAATAATTTTAAATACAATGAATCAGGGCAAATATCTATATTTTCATTCCAAGCAACTGCATTTGATTCTTTATCAAGATATACTTTTTTGAAAAGACTATTTCTATCCCATTCTTCAAAAATGCCTTTGTGAGCAAGGTTTGAAACATCTGCAATGCCTTGTGTTCCATCTTCATATTTCAATGCAAGACGGTAATTATCAAGTCCTTGTACATCAATTAGTTTTGGAAACATGGTTGTTTTTATTATTGTTTATTTAATCTAATCATAACCCCAAGTCTTCTCCGAGGTGTAAATTTACCAGTATATTTTAGGGTTATTCTATCATACCCTTCTGTCAAATCTCTCCCCGTTATGCAAACTTCCTTTTTATCTTTCGAATGATATAAAATATACCCTCCGAGTGTATGTAACCCATTTTCGTCTGAAACTGGATTGCCCAATAAAAGCCATTCGTCAGGATATAATAACTTTGCATCTTCCATCGAAACATAAGAATTTTCCATGAGTGATAGTATTTTAAGGGTTATGTAACAACCTGTTTTTTTTAAGCTGATAGCCAAAAGCCAACTGCCGAAAGCTACCCCTGATAAATCTTCTCCTCAATCAAAGCCTGCAAATATTCTTTTATCGCAACAATCTCAAATTTATCAATCACATCTTGTGCGAAGGCTAAGGTCAATAATGCTCTGGCAGAATCTTTTGAAATACCACGTGCTTGCATGTAGAAAAGTGCATCGTCGTTCAATTGTCCTGTGGTTGTACCGTGCGAACATTTTACATCATCTGCCCAAATTTCTAATTGCGGTTTAGTATTCATCGAAGCATCTTCTGATAATAATACGTTTTTACAAGACTGAAACGCATTTGTTTTCTGAGCATCTTGTCTTACGAAAATCTTACCATTAAACACGCCCGTTGACTTCCCTTTCAAAATCCCTTTATACAATTCGTTTGAATTTGAATTAGGTTTTGCGTGGTCAACGGCAGTATGATTATCAATATGTTGCTTGCCATTTGGAATATACAAACCAAACATATTGGCTTCGGCATATTCACCGTCTATCTTGATATTCAGGTTGTTACGTACAAATCCACCATTGGCAGTTACTGTATTTGCGGTAAAAACTGACTTGCCCGCTTGTAAAACCGAAGTGGTCCCGATGTGGTATGATTTATCAGACTCGTTCTGAACTTTGTAGTAATGTACATTGGCTTCTTCTCCAACCACAAACTCCGTCACGGCATTCGTAAACGAAGCATTTTTACCAAAAGAACGGAAAGATTCAGCAATTTGTACTTCCGAGCGTTTCCCAACTACGATAAGATTTCTGGGTTGAGAAGCCACATTCAACGTACGAGCATCACTGATAAAACGTAATATTATTGGTTGTGCAACTACCTTGTTATCAGGTACATGGACAAATACGCCATTCTGTGCAAAGGCAGTATTCAGTGCTGTAAAAGCATTGTCCTGATAGTCTGAATATTTATTAAAATACTGTTCAACTAAGGCTGGTTGCGTTTTGGCAGCTTCTGCGAAGGTCAAAATCTGTAATTCAGACATTGGACTTACGATAGTTGAAAGTTCAGTATTATAAATTCCGTTAATAAAATATAGAATATTGCCTTCAAGATTCGGAATGGGCATTTCTTCTAAATCTTTCGCTGAAAAATTGGTTACGGCATTAAAATCAAATGCTTGATTAACCAAGTTTTTAACGTTAGAATATTTCCATTCTTCGTGTCTGATAGTGGGGAAACCCAATTTGTCAAAACGCTCCAAGGCTTGCTGACGAACCTGATGCACGGCAGATTTTGCTTCGCCATTCATACGTCCTTCGGCAGTTCTGAAATCTGCGATTAATTGAGTTTTTAAGTCTGTATTGTTCATGGTAATTTTTAATCTTTTAAGCAATTAAACCGTCTCTCCCAACTCCTCCTTAATCCAATCATATCCTCTTTCTTCCAACTCCAACGCCAATTCTTTCGTACCTGATTTTACGATGCGTCCTTTATATAATACGTGAACAAAATCTGGAACAATAAAATCCAATAAACGTTGGTAGTGAGTGATTACAATGGTTGCATTATCTGGCGATTTCAATTTGTTAACTCCCTCAGCTACAATGCGTAAGGCATCAATATCAAGTCCTGAATCTGTTTCGTCTAAGATAGCTAATTTAGGATTCAAAACTGCCATTTGGAAGATTTCGTTACGCTTTTTCTCACCACCCGAAAACCCTTCATTCAACGAACGATTCAACAACGATTGGTCGATGTTCACAATCTTCATTTTTTCTTTAAACATCTTCAAAAACTGCACCGCATCCATAGCCTCTTCACCACGATATTTACGCATTTCATTTACAGCCGTTTTTAAAAAATTGGTTGTTGAAACTCCTGGAATTTCTACGGGATATTGAAAAGCTAAAAAAACGCCCAAGGCAGCACGTTCTTCGGGAGCAAGGTCTAACAAATCTTGTCCTTCAAAATCCACTTCTCCGCCCGTAACCTCATACGTATCACGACCTGCCAAAACAGATGCCAAGGTACTTTTACCCGCACCGTTTGGTCCCATAATAGCATGAACTTCGCCCGCTTTTACTTCCAAATTTAAACCTTTCAGAATTTCTTTTTCTCCAATTTTAGCCTGTAAATTGCTGATTTTTAACATTATATTGTATTATTTGTATTTCGTGATTTATTCTCCTACAAAATTACGTTTTCCGCTTTTGCTATCCAAGTATTTATTTAGAACAACTCTAAGTAATGAAAAAAAGTTTCTGAATTGTACTTTTCTTAGAATTCACTTCTCTGTCATCCCGATGAAGGAGGGAACTGATATTTTCTCCAATGAAAACTATTTTTAAGTTAAACCTCAGTTCCCTCCTTCGTCGGGATGGCAAGGAAATTTCTTTTCAAATACTTGACATTATAAATAAAAAATTCCTAATTGCGAAAAATCAAAATTTTCATCAAAAATCTCATGTCAAAATCTATTTTTGTTTCATCGGAAGTAAGCACACTGCAACGTCTTTTAATTCATAGTCCTGACAGCGGACTTGGAAAAGTTGTCCCTTCAAAAGCCCAAGATTGGTTGTTTGAAGATATTATTCACCTCGATACCATGCGGAGGAAAGAGTATGATTTTTATGTAAAAACTTTGCTTTATTTCCTTGACCCTGAGAAGATTAAGGGTAAATTGTCAGAAATAGATTCAGATGAAAACCGTAAGTTCTTCAAACCCGATAGCCCAGAATATTTTAATTCAGATAAAGTAATTGAACTACAAAAGTTGTTATCAGATATTCTTGAAAACGACTTAACACGCATGAAATTGGTTGCAGCTGCTTGTGCAATTGAAAAGGAATGGTACACAACGCACGACGAATTATTTAATCTGCCTCCAACTGAATTAGCAAAAACCTTAATTTCGGGTTCAACACCTACGGGAGAAATGCTTTTTCCACCTATTCCAAATTTCATTTTTACTCGTGATATTGGTATTACCATTAATGACCATATTCTTTTGAATCGTCCAAAAAAGCAAGCTCGTACTCGTGAGGCTTTATTAGTTCAGTACATTTTCTATAACCACGACATATTTAAAGAAATTCGTCAAAATTTAATTGAAATTCCTGACAATGAAACCTTATTTTTGTTACCCGAAGAACAAGCCGAAGAAGCACAATCAACCTTGGAAGGTGGGGACGTAATGATGGTAGCAAAAAATCATTTGTTAATCGGAATCTCTGAAAGAACAACTATTTATGCTGCAAAACAGGTCATTAAAATCTTATTTAAAAAGAAAATTGTTGATAAAGTTACGCTGGTAAAAATCCCTAATAAACGTGATTATATGCACATTGATACGGTTTTTACGCAGGTGAAACGTAACGTGTGGGTACTGTTAGGTTCATTAGCAAAACCACAAGTTAATTCAGAAGATGAGGCATTGATTAATGCAGGTTTACTGAAATCTAAAAAGTCAGAGGAAGTACACATCGTACAGTTCAGACGTGGGCAGGAACATGAACCACGCACAATTGATAGTTTAGAAGAATTACTGACTGAAATTTCGTTGTACGACCTTGATTGTCAACCACTTGATGTGAAATTTATTTATTCAGGGAATAATGAATTTCCTTATGGTGCAAGAGAACAATGGACGGATTCATGTAATCTTTTAGCAATAAAAGAAGGTGTAGTCATCGGTTATGACCGTAATGACAAAACCCTCGAAGCCTTCAAAAATGCAGGATTTGAATCCGTGAAAATGGAAGATTTATTACAAGATTTTGAATCAGGAAAACGCCATCCAGAGACGATGAAAGATACATTTATCATGCTACCCTCGGCAGAACTTTCAAGGGCAAGAGGTGGTTCTCACTGTATGTCCATGCCGATACTTCGTTCTGAGTTTTAAGTAAAGATTGCACACGGATTTAAAGGATTAGACACAGATTAATTTTAAAATATTTTAGCGATGTTTCAGTTTATTTTCTCAGTTACTAAAAAATTAAATCCGTGTCAAATCCCTAAAATCCGTGTTCCATCATCATATCACACAAAGCCATGCGTTCACAAACAACTTCCAATATCCTCATGATTCGTCCAGTAAATTTTGGATTTAACCAAGAAACTGCCGAATCAAATGCTTTCCAAAACGCTGAATTTGGAAAGCAAAATAAAGATAAATCTCAACAAATTGCTCTCAGAGAATTTGATGAGATGGTCAATCAATTACGCAAATCAGGCGTGAATGTTATCGTGATTGATGATACGCCAATGCCTTACACGCCCGACTCAATTTTTCCTAACAATTGGGTTTCTTTTCATGGTAACGGTTCTGTGATTACGTACCCCATGCAGGCAGAAAATCGCCGTTTGGAGCGTCGAGAAGACATTATTGAGCAAATTTCAGCATCTTTTTATATTAATCGTAGAATAGATTTATCAGGATTTGAAGCCGAAAATAAATTCTTGGAAGGTACGGGTTCAATGGTACTTGACCGTAAGTTTAAGATTGCTTATGCTTGCCTGTCCCCACGTACACACGAAGAAGTTTTGAAAGAATTTTCTATTCAAATGAATTATGAAATAGTTTCGTTCAATGCTGTCGATGGAGCTGGCAAACAAATTTATCACACCAACGTGGTCATGTGCATTGGCGATATGTTTGCCGTGATTTGTTTAGAGGCAATTCCAGATTTGGATGAGAGATTAATGGTCAGAAATTCTTTGGAACAATCGGGCAAAAGAGTGGTTGAAATTAACTTAGAACAAATGAATCAGTTTGCGGGAAATATGTTGGAAGTTAAAAGTAAGACAGGGCAAAAAATGTTAGTGATGTCGAGTTCAGCATATCATTCTTTGACACCAAAACAAATTGATATTTTGGACGATTATTGTACGATTCATCATTTTGATTTATCTATGATTGAAGGAAATGGTGGCGGTTCAGCACGTTGTATGATCGCAGAGGTGCATTTGCCAGTCAAATAATTTTTGTTAATGTTTTGTTAATGATTGAATCGAACGAATCCGAAAAAGTTACTTTTCTTAGGATATTCGTTTAAAAAACAGTTTGATTCACATATTAGCCTTTTGGGCAAAATAATATTTATAAAATCAATCCGTTAGTGCAACGATATTAGAAAATTCTGAGCTACTAACCTGAACTGTTTGAGGAGTATTTTTTGGCAGTCAGGCAATTTTTAAGTAAATTTGGCAAGAAAATTGATAAATTATATCAGAAAATTAGCCTGATTTAAGTATTTATCAAGCATTTTAATATCAGCATTTTATTTAGCCACTCGATTGAAAATGAGAACATTCACGCTCAAGTCTTGAATTTGTGTTTGTCAATTTTTATTACGAAAGGCGTTTTCAAAGTTTCAATCACTAAAAATTGTTTTTTCACAACACAACCCATGAAAAAAAGTTTTTTATTCTCTTTATTAGCCTTGTTGCTAATCAATACTGTTTCGTTTGCTCAGGAGTCTTTTGAAGACTTGATGAAGTATGGAGTAACCCAAAGTAATCTTGGTAATTATTCACAAGCACAATCTGCATTTTCTAAGGCACTCGCTCTAAAGCCAGAGGATGCTATTGCACATTACAACAGAGCAGTTACCAAAGCAAATTTGAAAGATAATCGTGGAGCTATCAATGATTTTGATAAAGCTCTTGAATTAAACCCAAGATATGCCGCAGCTTTTGCAGGACGTGGACAGAGCAAAGCTCGTCAAGACGACCACAAAGGTGCATTGCAAGATTATAACAGTAGTATTGCACTTGATCCAGTTGATGCAAATACATATTTTGTTCGTGGTCAGAGCAAAATGAAGTTAGAAAATTACAAAGGTGCGTTATCAGACTTTATTAAATCACTAAGTCTAACACCTGATAATGCTTTGGCATATACAGCAAGTGGTATTGCTAAACAAAAATTAGAAGATTACAAAGGTAGCTTAGATGATTTCACAAAATCTATCGAAATTAACAATAAACGCTCTTCTTCATTTTCTGGAAGAGCCCAAAGTAAAATGAAAATGGGTGATTTTAAAGGTGCAATTGCTGACTATGGCAAAGCCTTAGAATTGACCCCAGAAGATGCAGAATCATTGTATTTTAGAGGATACTGCAAGAGTCAAATGGAGGACTATCAAAGTGCTTTGACCGATTTTGACCGTGCCTTAGGACAAGACCCTGAGAATGCAACCGCTTACTACGGAAGAGGTTTTGCAAAAAGTAAATTAGGTAATACAAAGTCCGCTATTGAGGATTTCAATAAAGCAATTTCTATTGGAAATATTGAGACCAACAAAGTACTTTACTCTGGTCCTATCACAAAGCAAGTTTTAGATGACCTAAGAAATAATGTGGTAGAGCGTTTGAAAATGGCAGAAATGTCACCTGAGCGTTCAGAGGTTTATTATAATCGTGGACTTTCAAAGGCTCGTTCAAGCGATGCAAAAGCAGCCATTGAGGATTATAATAAAGCAATTGCATTAAATCCAACTTATTCGGAAGCATATTTTACAAGAGGAATGTTGAAGTCACAAATGGGAGATCAGCGAAGTGCAATTCAAGACTGCACAAATGCTATAAAATTGAATTCAAAATACGCAGAAGCCTATTATGTAAGAGGAATTATCCGTCATGCTTTGGGTGATACTGACGGTTGCAACGACCTTAGCAAATCAGGAGAATTAGGCTATACACCAGCTTATGCAGTGATCAGAGATTATTGTAATTAGGGATTTGTTACTGGTTTAATGGTTACTGGTTTATTGGCAACTGGTTATTTCAATAAAAATAGGCTATTCTTTTCGTAAGAATAGCCTATTTTATTTCGAGTAACTAATAAACCAATAAACTATTAAACCAGCTCTATTCAAACCTCAAATGCTTCACAGACTCACCTGAGCTTGCTAATTCTACCAACGAATCAATACCTATTTGTAAATGTTTCTGAACAAAATTAGTGGTCACTTTTTTGTCACTTTCTTCTGTTTTTACACCATCGGGTGTCATTGGGTTGTCTGAGACTAATAATAATGCTCCGTGTGGAATTTTATTGGCAAAACCTACCGTGAAAATTGTAGCCGTTTCCATGTCAATTGCCATGGCTCGAATATCGGTCAAATACTGTTTAAAATCCTCATCATGCTCCCATACACGGCGGTTGGTGGTATAAACCAAACCCGTCCAATAGTCCATTTCGTGTTTTTTAATCATCGACGAAACCGAACGCTGCAATCTAAATGATGGCAAAGCGGGAACTTCCTTGGGCATATATTCGTCTGATGTACCCTCACCACGCACGGCTGCGATGGGAATAATCAAATCTCCCAAAGTCAGATTCTTTTTTAAACCGCCACATTTCCCCAGAAATAAAACCGCTTTGGGTTCAATTGCTGAGAGTAAATCCATAACTGTTGCTGCCATTGGCGAACCCATCCCGAAGTTGATAATCGTAATATCATTGGCAGTGGCTGACTGCATGGGTCGGTCTGAACCTTTGATTTCTACCTCAAATTCATCCGCAAACATTTTTACATAATTCGTAAAATTGGTCAATAAAATATACTGTCCAAAATCCTCCAAAGGCATTCCTGTATAACGTGGAAGCCAATTATCCACAATTTCTTTTTTGTTTTTCATAAAATAATGTTTTGATTAATGGAAGGATTAAATGGAGTGAGTAACTTTGATTTTTAATAAAGATGTTTAGTCGCAGACTTTAAGGTTGAGCTTCTCCGAAGCTCCTTGATACTGTTATGTATTCTTTCTACAAAGGTTAAACTTCTCCGAAGTAAATTATATTGAGATCACTTCGGAGAAGTTTAACCTTTGTAGAGAGAGTATAAATGCTTAACATAGCTTCGGAGAAGCTCAACCTTAAAGTCAGTGTTAAAATCAATCTAACTAATCATGTCAGACGAATTAGACTTACTCAACCTTCCTTCATATAATCACAAATTAAAAAAAATCAATGACAATTTGTGCATTTGGGACATTATCCGTAAAAAATATATTGTCCTCACACCCGAAGAATGGGTGCGTCAGCACTTTGTTCATCACCTTATCAACGAGTATAAATACCCCAAAAGTCTCATCAAATTAGAAAGTAGTCTCAACTATAACCAACGACTCAAACGTACTGATATTCAAGTATTTGACCGCAACGGAGACTTATTTATGATTGTAGAATGCAAAGCTCCCTACATCAAACTTTCGGAGGCGGTTTTTGCTCAGGCGGCTCAATATAATAAGATTTTGAAGGCACAATATTTAACGATTGCCAACGGAATAATTTTTCATTGTTGCAGAACAGATTGGGAAAATGAGCGTATTGATTTTTTAGAAAATTTACCCGAATTTTTATAGTATCACAGGTTTCTAACTGGGATGCATAGTCCTGTATTTTATAGACGCTAATAAATTACAGGTTAGAAACCTGTGATACTTTTTGCGTACCTTTGTAGTATAAACAACCCTTATCATGACTAAATTATTCAATTCCTTTCTTTTATTATTACTCGTAACCGCTTCATTATCAGCCCAAAAGAAAAAATCGTCAGTATCTTTTGAAACCGCTATTCCAGATAAACCCAAATTGGTAGTTGGCATTGTGGTTGACCAAATGCGTTATGATTTTTTGTATCGTTATTCAGAAAAATATACTTCTGGCGGCTTCAAACGACTAATGAATGAAGGTTTTAACTGTCGGAATAACCATTATGATTACGCTCCAACTGTTACTGCCGCTGGTCATGCCGCTATTTTTACGGGTTCAGTTCCTGCCATTGACGGAATTATTGGAAACGAATGGTTTAATCAAAAATCTGGAAAAGTCGTCTATTGCGTAGAAGATACTTCCGTGAGAACGGTTGGCTCAGATAGCAAAGCGGGCTTGATGTCACCCAAGAATTTATTGGTTTCAACTATCACTGACCAGTTAAAAATTGCCAATAATTTTCAATCAAAAACAATAGGAATTGCCTTAAAAGACAGAGGTTCGATTTTGCCAGCGGGACATACCGCCAACGCTGCTTATTGGTTCGATTCTAAAAATGGAGCGTGGATTACGTCGACTTTTTATATGAATGATTTACCACAATGGGTAAAAGATTTCAACAGCTTGAAAATGCCTCAAAAATACATGGCAGAGGGTTGGCAGACACTTTTACCGATGGAACAATACACTGAAAGTACGGCAGATAATCAGCCTTACGAAGCAAAATTATCAGGAGAAAAAACGCCAACTTTTCCCCATGAATTAGCGGCACAAGCGGGCGTAAATTTATTAGAAGTTATCAGAACAACACCTTTTGGGAATACATTAACAAAAGATTTTGCTCTGGCAGCCATTCAAAACGAAAACCTTGGCAAAAGCCCCAAAACAGACTTTTTAACCATAAGTTTTTCTTCTCCTGATTACGTAGGACACGCTTTTGGTCCAAATTCTATTGAAATTGAAGATACTTATTTGCGTTTGGATAAAGATATTGCCGAGATTTTGACAAACCTTGATAATACGCTCGGAAAAGATAATTATTTAGTATTCCTAAGTGCCGATCACGGTGTTGCAGATGTACCAGGATTTGCTCAAAGTCAGAAAATGCCAGCGGGTGTTTTGGATATGGGCGTAGTAAGTAAAGACGTAAAAGCTGCCTTAAAAACTGCCTTTGGTGATGGTGAATTTATTAGAGCCGAAGACAATTATCAGATTTATTTGAATGATAGTTTATTGAAAACCAAGAAGTTATCGTATGCACAGGTTCACGCAGTGGTGCGGGAGACTTTGTTGAAAAGAGATGACATTTCCGATGTCATTGATTTACATAATTTGGGAAATATGACCTTACCTGACTATCAATTAAGTTATGTTAAAAATGGCTTGAATCCACGCCGTAGTGGTGATATTATGTTGGTGCTAAATCCAAGTTGGTTTACAGGTAGAAAACAAGGTACAACCCACGGAACATTGTATAGATACGATACGCACGTACCGCTTTTGTTTTATGGTTGGAAGGTAAAAACAGGCGAAACAACTACCAGAACTCACATTTCGGATATTGCACCGACAGTGGCAGATTTTTTGAATATCTTAGAACCCAACGGAAGTATCGGGAATGTGATTGGGGGAGTTAAAAAATAACTATTATCTTTACCAAACAATCGTTAGGTAAAACTCATGCAAAAACATCAACTCACAATCCCACGAACTGCCCGCTATGTAACCATCGGAGAAATCAATGAACAAACTGAAAATATCTGGTTTGTCATTCATGGCTACGGTCAATTGGCAGAATTTTTTATCAAGAAATTCAAGGGTTTGGATGATGGAAAAACCGTCATTATTGCCCCAGAAGCCTTGTCAAGATTTTACCTAAAAGAGTTTTCGGGTAGGGTAGGAGCAACGTGGATGACCCGTGAAGAACGGGATTCCGAAATCATAGATTATATCAACTATTTGAATCTTTTGTATGATACCGTTTTACAAAATACTGATGTTAATAAATTGAAAATCAATATTTTAGGGTTCTCGCAAGGCACAGCAACCGTTGCTCGCTGGTGCATGAATGAGCATATCAAATACGATAGATTAATCCTTTGGGCAGGTTATTTTGGGAATGGTATTCAAGATGTGATTGCTCCTGAGAAATTGACTGATAAAGAGGTTGTTTTATGTTACGGAAAAGAAGATGAATTCTTAGTGAAAATTGACATCAAACAATACGAAAATGATATTCAAAAAGCCATCCCTCACGTACAGATACATACTTTCGAGGGTGGACATACGATTGATGAGGAATTGCTATTGAAGATTAGATAAATTTGAATATCTCTATGATTTATCCTGTCATCCCGACGTTAGGAGGGAACTGTCAAATCTCCCCCAAAGTAGGATTAAAGGTATAAAAGCACATTTCCCTCCTACGTCGGGATGACAGGGTAAATCTCTTAATCTTCTCACAATCAAGGACTTACAAACTATTATTTTCTAAAAAATCTATTGAATTTCAAACGATAAATCTATTTTATAAGTGCCTGTAAATCAATTACTTATAAAACTTATCACTTGTTACCTATCACTTATCACTAACAAAGTATCATAAAATTCAGATTTTTTCGTTAAACTTGCTATAATATTAATCCTTATTAATTTGTTTAAAAGACCAAAGTTCAGCGACCAAGGTCTAAATAATCCGTAAAAAACTATGCAGAATCTTCTAAGTATTCTCCTCCAAAGTACCGTAATTACCGCTGATACCGTTGCAACTTCTGTCCAAAATGGTATAAACAAAGCCGACGAAGAAATGAAACTTTTTAATCTCCTTGAAAAAGGTGGTTGGGTAATGATTCCCATTTTTGTTTTGTTCTTCATTGCTCTGTTTTTGTTTATTGAACGCTATTTATACATTCGCAAAACAGCAAGAATGGATAACACGTTTCTCTTCTCTATCCGTGAAATGCTTGTAGGTGGTAATGTTCAAGGAGCAATTAATTATTGTAAAAATTCCCAATATCCGATTGCTAAATTGTTAGAAAGAGGCTTAAATCGCTTAGGTTCGCCGATTCGTGATATTGAGAACGCTATCGAAAACACGGCTCGTGTAGAGATTTACAACATGGAAAAGAACCTTGGTATTCTTTCGGCAATTGCTAAAATTGCCCCTATGTTTGGTTTCTTGGGTACGGTTTCGGGTATGATTCGTACGTTCCACAATATCTCGGTGGCTAACAAAATCGACATCAGTACGATTGCAAGTGGTATTTATGAAAAAATGGTAACATCTGCCACGGGTTTAATGGTCGGTATTATTGCTTATTTCTTTTATACCATCCTCACAACGATGATTGACCGTGCCGTAAACAAAATGGAAATTACCGCAATTGACTTCTTAGATATTTTACATAAACCAGCAACTAAGTAATGGAGGTATGAGGTCGTAGGTGTAAGGTCGTAGGTATGAGATAGTAGATATAATGGTTATTTTATTATATTAAATTATTAACTCAAATCCTCATACCTCATACCCCATACCTCATATCTACTACCTAAAGATATGAACATAAGAAAACGCACAAGAGAACAATCGGAAGTAGAGACGGGGGCTTTGGCTGATATTCTTTTCTTCCTCATGATGTTTTTCCTCATGATTTCCACGCTGGCGAGTCCTGATGCTATCAAGATGCTTTTGCCAGAATCTTCAACGGCTCAACAAACCACAACGAAGGAAAATATTAGAGTAACCGTTGATGAAAAAGATACGTATTATGTGGACGATGTGGTTGTCCCATTTGAACAATTAGAAACGTATTTGGGCGAACAAGCCAAATTGAAAGGTTCGGAAACAGTTATTTTGAAAATTGCCCAAGACCGTACCGTCCAAGAATTAGCCAAAATTTATGACATTGTAGCAAGATTAAATTTAGCAATGGTCATGGCAACAGATAAAGCTCCATGATGAATTATCTAATCATAGCATTAAAATCAATAGCCGTTTACGCATTTATCGTAGCGGCTATTCGTTTTTGAAATTGAAATTGGGAAGCATATAAATTTAAATATATCCACTTTTGACTTGTAGGAACTTCCCGAAAGTAGAAATAACTTTCGGGAAGTAGGTCTCTAATTAACTTCCCGAAAGTTATTTCTACTTTCGGGAAGTTTGGATGGAAATCATAGGTATTCTATTTATTGGACGTTACCTTATTTGATTTTGAAAAACTAAGCCCTAACACCCAACCTCTAATCCCTTACATATGAGTGATTTACAAATACTTTTTGAGCATATTTTTTATAACGACGATTTTATCAAAATCTTAGCCTCAACCGTCGTAGGGGCATTAGTTGGGCTTGAACGGGAGTACAGGAGCAAGTCTGCGGGCTTGCGGACGTTTACGCTTATTTGTGTAGGAAGTACCATTTTTACGATTTTATCCGAAAAAATGGGAATCGTTACCTCTCCCGACCGTATTGCTGCCAACGTTGTTACAGGCATTGGATTTTTGGGTGCAGGGGTTATTTTCAAGATGGACGATAGAGTGAAAGGACTAACCACTGCCACAATTATTTGGGTAACGGCATCGTTGGGCATGGCAATTGGCGATGGGCATATTATGTTGTCATTTCTCGGAACAACCGTCGTTTATATCGTTTTGGGGCTTTTTGTAAAATTGGAAGTAATCATGGAAAGGTTCGGACAGACTCGTAATTACAAAATCGTCTGTGAGTATTCACCAGAGATTTATAAGAAATTAGAGAATAGTTTTGAACAATGCAAACTCACCGCCAAACGTGAAAAACAAACGATTACGAAGGATTTATTAATCAGTAATTGGTCAGTGAGAGGGCGAATTTCTAAGCATGATAAATTGGTGAAGAAATTGATGGGGGATAAGGAGGTTAGGGAGTTGGAGTTTTAGAAATTATGGGAAACGACCTAATTCTGAAAGTAAAGCTCTTAGAATAAATAGGCTTTCCTTGAATGATATAACTAATTGATAATCAATATTTTATATTGAAATTAATCCCCGAATATGCACTAATTTGGCATATTTCGGGGATTTTTGTATTTTAGATGTGCCAACAAAA
>JAAFJP010000020.1 GCA_013298125.1 Cytophagales bacterium
TTCAGTTAAAATAAAATTGTATTATTCTTAGTTCTATAAAGCGTAAAATGAAAAATCCACCCAAAATTGAGTGGATTTTTGAAAGCAATATTCTTGAAAAGTAATTTCCAAGGGAAGCCTAAATAGTCTAACCTTTCATTAACCATTTTTTGCTGAGGCTTAGTAGTATTAAATTTCTTTTGAATCAGAGCTTTTAATTCATTCACTGAAAATTGTATTTGTTTCTTTTCATTTTCTGTGAAATTAAATCGGTCATCAAAATTTATTGAATCAAAATTTAAAGATTTTCTCCCATTTTTAAACTCTTTCCATAAATCTGGCTCATTTTGATCCTCAAATAATTTTTTGACATGATTAATAACCCAATCATTGATGTGCTTCATCAAAGCATTGAAATCTATAAAACCAAATAAAGGGAAAAGAGATGTTTTGCTATATTTAGGGTCAAAATTCACAAACTGAAAACTAAATTTATCAAAATCATCTGGCGAACTATTAATCATAAATTTAAGTGGAGATTCTTTATAAAATATAGTTGTTGTGGTAACACCCTGTACGGATGACTCATCTATTTCGAAATTTTCTATACGAATTCCACTATTGTTTAATAAATTAAAAATTTCATTTCTGTATTTAATTCTCATAGACTGCTTACTTTATGGTGATTAGAAAACGCTGAATAAATTTTTTGTTCTATTGTAAGTTTATTTACCAAATACAGAACAGAAAATTTATTCAAAGATTTATTAAAGTTTAAATTAATTCTACATTTTCATAAACATCGTGCAGAGGTAAGGTAGTATCAAAAAACGATAGACTGATATTGTCAGAAAGATTCGTATAAAATTCAAATTCCCACTTTTTACCAACTCTACGATACATTTCTATCAAACTCATATCCTGCGAAACGATGAGATAATATTGTAAAGATTCAATCTGACAGTATTCTACTAATTTTACCCGACGGTCAATATCTTTTGTTCCTTCCGATAAAACTTCCACGATTAGAGCGGGTTGCTTAACTGATTTTGCTTCAACGCCTTCTTTATGAATCACCATCATATCAGGAATACGGTAGATTTTACCTTTCCCCAACATGAGTTTTACTGCATTTTGAAACATTAAAAAAGGTCTTCCTTTCAAGACAGTTCTAAAAAAATAATGAATATTTCCAGTAATTTCATTCGATACGGGTGTTTCTCCTGCCATTTCTATAATTTCTCCATTGACATATTCGTATAATCCTTCGTGAGCCTCACAAAAGTCAAAGTACTCCTCAACGGTATAAAGTTGTTCTTCTACTGCAACCATTTTAGTATTGTTTTACACTGTCAAATTTTCAATTTACGAATATAACGAAATCAATCTACTTCTTATCCGAATCCACCACCAAACGCTTCTCACGATTGGCAATCTCCCAAGTCAAATTAAAAACCAATCTTGCCCTTTTCTCCATTTTATTGAACTCAATTTTCTCAACATCATCCGTTGGTTGATGGTAGTCGTCATGCACGCCGTTGAAGAAAAATGCCACGGGAATCTTGTTTTTGGCAAAATTATAATGGTCTGAACGATAGTAAAAACGATTTGGGTCGTTGGGGTCGTTATATCTAAAATCTAAGTCAATTGGGGCTTTTTTATTTTGGTCTAATAATGCCGAATGCAGCTCCGAAGAAAGTTTGTCCGAACCAATCACGTAGATATAATCGCCTTTGCCTTCATGGTCTTTGTCGGTGCGTCCAACCATGTCGATATTGATGTCACAAACGGTATTTGCCAAAGGAAAAACAGGATGCTTTACGTAATATTCAGAACCCAAAAGACCCTTCTCTTCACCCGTTACGGTCATAAATAAAACGCTTCTACGGGGTTTCTGTCCACTTTTTGCCGCTTCTCCAAATGCCTGAGCAACTTCTAAAACTGATACCGTTCCCGAACCATCATCGTCCGCTCCGTTATAAATTTTTCCGTCTTGCACACCCACATGGTCGTAGTGCGAAGTAACGATAACTAACTCCTCTTTTTTGTCTGTTCCTTCCAAATACCCCAAGACATTGTAGGTATCAATACCGTCCACAGTACGCTCAATTTTCAAGCTAATCGGTTGATTTTTGAATAAATTATCAACCGATTTTTTGGCTGAAACAACTTTTTCTTTTGCCGCATCAAGCTCTGCAATAGTCGTTTTCAAAATCTCCGCCGCCATGTTTTGTCCGATGGTCAAAACCGCAAAATCAGAACCTTGTGGATCGGAAACTTCACGGAATCCAAGACGGGCATTTCCAAAACGTTTCATCATCGTTTGGCGTTGCTTTATGGTCTTTTCAAAATCCTCAACCGATGCTTTCGTGATTAATAAAAGCCCTTTTGCTCCTTTACTTTTGGCGAGTGTCATTTTCTCTTTCCAAGCATCGCCTTTACTCCATTTTGACATTTCGGTTGTGCCAGTAATCAAGAAATCACCATAAATTGATTTGGGTTCTCCTTCAAAAACTGCCACGATTTTATTCTTTACATCAATATTTGCATAATCTGTAAAATCCTTATCCTCAATACCATAGCCTACAAAAACAATCTCCGATGATTCTTCTTTGGGCATCGGGGAAATAGAATTTGAGATAAAATCCGAAAGGTAAGCATATTTTTTACCATGAGCTTTCAGATAAAAATCTCCCCAACCACGCTTTACTAAATCGACTAATTGGAGGTGAGATTTACTCTCTCCGACCACCCCTTTTAGTCCGTAGCTTTCAAATTTATCAGCAATATATTTTGCGGCTAATCTTTGTTCGGGTGAGCCTGTATCACGTCCACGCATACTATCTGAGGCGATGTAGGTAAGATGTACTTTGAGGTCTTGTGCAGTGATGGTTTTTGCTAAATCGTCAGGGGTGAGTTGTGCCACAGTTCGGCAGGATGCAACCGTGAGAACTATAAAAAGTGGTAGGATAATGTTTTGGGTTAGTTTTTTCATGAAAATTGGTGCAACCACATAGAAATCATAGGAGACATAGAAAATAAAGTGTCAATGATTTTCAATTCGTTGCGTTGATGGATGATTTTTTACGAAATTAAGAAAAAATCACGAAACTTTTTCCCCTAATCCTCAATTACCTAATCCCAAATTACCTACTCCCTAATCCCGATAAACAAATCTGGCACAGTTATTGGCATAGCTATAATCGGATGCGTAATCCGCCTAATTTTCATAAAAAAAGTACCATTACAAAAAAGGCGTAAAGTTCTGTTAATCAGAGTTTTACGCCTTCTTTATACTGTAGCTCGAAGCGACCGACGCTCGGTGGCACTTCGAGACATTAGACTCCAATTCTCGAAGTGCCACTTCGAGCTACAGTAGTTTAAAAATTTATATCCTGCCTAACCCGCTGCCTTCGAGCCTCTCCACCACTCACTTTCGGCATCCAATTTGGACCTTCCTTAATGACTCTAATCGCTTCTTCATCACAACCATATCCCAAAGATTTAATGATTTTGAAGTCGGACAATTTACCTTCTCTGTTTACTTTGAACTCAACCGTCACATTTCCAACTATTTGATTATAAATAGCTTGTTTAGGTTTTTTGAGATTCTTTTTGAGATATTCCAAATAATCATCGGGGCTAATGGTGGGTTGTGCAGAATGCTCCGACGGATTATATTTCCAAGTTTTATTTCGTTTTAAATCAATAAAAATCAACTCCGCTTTTGGTCGGATGAAGAGTTGTTCAGATTCACCATTGATTACCTTGATTTCAGTATTTTCAAAGTTAGGAGCTATAAGATTTAACTTATTATTAATCAGTGAGTTATTGATGTTAAATCGTCCATTGGCATCTGTTTTTCCAATGGTTTTATCGTCAGAAAGTATCTCTACATTCGGCACAGGTTCTTTGCTGTCTTCATCCAAAACTGTCCCGCTGATGAAATTAGAGTTTGTCTTTGCTCTTGAAGCTTTTTTGGTAAAAACGCCTTCTTCATTTTTCATAACTCCTCCACTTGGTGCGGATGCCGCAGGGGCTTGTGCTTGTACAGGGGCGGGCGTTGGCTCAGATGCGGGAGGGGCAGGTTTAGCGACAACCACTTCATCCGCTTCAAAATCTCTATCCTTTTTACTTTCTATCGCCACAACCTCCGCATTGGCAATAACTGAATCAAAAGCTACTTTGGACTT
Source organism: Cytophagales bacterium (assembly GCA_013298125.1). GTDB lineage: Bacteria > Bacteroidota > Bacteroidia > Cytophagales > Spirosomataceae > Arcicella. Next base: position 4,173 of record JAAFJP010000020.1, read on the forward strand.
AGATTTTTGAACTGAAACTACTTTATTCTCCGACTGAATTTTCTCCATTTCAGCCTTGATGTTTTCTTTTGGTAAACTCTCATTTACGGAAGGCGGAATTGCCTCAGATTTTTCCAATGGAGCTTGTTTCAAAGTTTGCGTTGAGGCGACATTTTCTTCAACGATTATTGTATCTTTTTTCGTCAAAAAATATGTCCCAATACCCAGAAACAATAACACTGAAGCCGCCCTTGCATACACAGGAACACGCTCCCAGAGGGGTAAAACTTTAACTTCTTCTTTCGCAATTCTCTTCTGTAAACTATCTGATAATGAAACGTTTATCTTCTGTAAATCCGTTTTTTTATCTCTCAATAATTCATAGCCTTCCACCATATCCGACAGCAAAGCATCATCCAGCATCGCCTTTTCAAACTCATGCATTTGGGCGTGCGAAAGCGTACCTGCGAGATAGGCTTTTATGGTTTCTGGGGATATGTTTTTGTGGGTTTTCAATGTTTTTTATTATGTCTCAGTGACTCTGTCTGAATCGGGATTTAAAAGATTTTAGGATGAATAGGATTAGACTATTGATTCTCATAATCCTGTCAATCCTAAAATCCCCAAAATCCTGATTCAGACAACTATTTCTCTAAACAAATTTTCAAATTCCTCTTCCCATTCTGTAAATAACTTTTTACTTTATTAATCTCAAAACCAGTCAGTTGCGAGACTTCTTGGTAGGTTTTTTCTTGTATAAAAAACAATTCTACTGATTGCTTTTGTTCCAGATTTAGGGTCTGCAAACAATCCTCTAATTTGGTTAGATTTTGTTCTAAATCTAAACTATCTGTATGATGTTCAAGATTGGAAATTTCCATAAAATTGTTAGAAATATTTTCATCTTCGTCAGCATTATGAAGTTCAAAATTAGAAATTTCAACGGGCTTTTTGCGTAATTCCATCAAACAATAATTTCGTGCTACCATCCCCAACCAAGCCTTAAAATTCTCGACTTCATGAACTCTTAATTTTGGGATTAATTCCTCAAATAATGCCATAACGATATCTTTTGCCTCATCTTCGTCCTTAAAATACTTCATCGCAATCGCAAAAACCATCTCCATTTGTGGCTCATATAACTTCCCCAAAATAGACAAATCACCCGTCTGACGATACTCACGAAGGAGGTCAGTTTCAGATTCGGGTTTATGTTTTTTTTTGAAGAAGAGCATAATTCAGCTTTGAGCAATGAGATATTTTATGAAAGATAAATCAGAAAAATGAAGCTACCAAGAAAATTATACGAAGAGAATTGGAGAGAAGAACTATACTTTGAAAGTAGTTTTTTAAAATACCGTATAAAAAACGAAACCCGATAGCTTGAAGTGATTCAGGGGCTACCGGGAATAAGATGATGCAAATATAAAAATAAATGTAAACAAATACAAACAAATACAGACAAATACAACCAAACACAACCAAACACAACCAAACCAATACTATAATGGTAATACTTTTGGAAATAAAAAGTGTTTGTAAGAAATTGCATCAAAATAAAAAATATGAAGTATATAGATTTTGAAGAAATAATTTCGACTGAAAGAATGAGTCGTTATCTAACCGCTTGTAATGCTAATACCCGCAAGTCAATGACCTTATACCGTAAGAATCTACAATTATCGCAAGAGATGTTTACGATTATTAGTTGTTTTGAAGTGGCTTTACGAAATGCTATTGATAAAAAATGCACAATATTATTGGGAAATGATTGGCTTAGAGATGGGGTAAATAATGGTGGAATTTTCGATAATTCACAATGTAGAGTAACAAAACAAAATATCAACGAAGCGATTAGTAAACTCCCTCAATACAATCACCATAAATTAGTAGCGGAATTAGGTTTTGGCTTCTGGCGATTTATGTTTGCTGCGAATCAATTTAATGCAACGAATAGAATTTTGTTAAGGATATTCCCTTCAAAACCTATCTCAACGCCAACTATGCAGTATAACCATACTTATATTTTTAACCAATTAGCCCAAATCAATAATATACGTAACCGAATTGCACACCATGAACCTATATGTTTTATTTCACAACAATCCATAAAAGATTCTTCATATACGAGAAGACATTACCAACTCATTTTACAATTGTTTCAGTGGATGAATGTAGATGAAGCCGCTCTACTGTATGGTATTGACCATGTAGAACAACTTTGTAATGAGATTGACTTGCTATGAGTTTACATAAGTCATAAAAAAGACCTCATAGAAATATAGATTTTGTGAGGTCTCTTTTGTAGATAACTTATTCTATTTCAACGATTTAAGATGATTCAAAGTAATCGGTAAATGCTGTTTTACCTCCGCATTTTCATCTTCAATAAAATAATACTGAACGCCTACTTGCATAGCTGCACGCAAGATTTTCTGAAAATTCAATTGTCCCGTTCCAACCGCAACGTCCGAAGTCAAAGGTGTTCCGCCTGAAACTTCTCCCGTTTCCTGACCAATTTTCATGTCCTTGACGTGCAAGGCAATGAAGCGATTTGGGTATTTTTTTAACATTAGTTCTGGCACTGCCCCGCCGTGAAATGTCCAATATACATCCATTTCAAATTTCATTCTTGGGTCAGTTTTTTGAACCATGTAGTCAAAAAGCGTACCTTCGGGTGATTTCTGAAACTCAAAACCGTGAATGTGATACATCAAAGTAATGCCTTCTTTGGCTAAAATGGCAGATGCTTTGTTGAAAATTTCAATTGCCATATCAGCATTTTCTCGACTGAAAGAATTGTATTTATGAGGAATCCAAGGCACACCTAATAACTTGATTCCAAAGAACTTAGCATCGGAAATAAGTTTGGAAAGACTATCACGAACTAAGGCAAAATCGTGCAAATTCGACTTCGGAATCAATCCTAACTTTTTACATTCAGCCCTAAACTCTTCCTTCGTTAATCCGTAGTACATTCCTGGAATTTCTACCTCCGTAATACCCAAATCTCTGATATATTTCAATGTGCCTCGTGGGTCTTTTTGCATATCGTCTCGCAAGCTGTAAATTTCTAAACCCGCCTTCGTTTTCATCAATTCACCTACGCTTGTCAACTTTTTACCCGTTCCGTTTTGCAACCAAATATCAATTCTTGGAGCTTCCCAATTATAGGGTTTTGAGAGAATATCCATGTCTCCATCACCGTCAAGGTCAGCTACACGAGCCTCATGGAAACCCCAACCCGTCTTGAAAATAGACTTCTCAAATTGCCCTAAACCATTGCCATACAAGATGATAGCTTCCGATTTTGGATTATCTGGCTTTGTTTCTTTCTCAGACCATTTGGTCATTTCAGCACAAAATAAATCTAAATTTCCATCGTCGTTGATGTCTGCCGCTTCGAGCGTATGTCCGTGGATAAGCTCTCTACCGACCAAGTCCGTAGCCTTCCAATCGGCAGGATTTTCGGCACTTCCTGTACATTCATAGAAGAGTAAACGACCTTTGCCGTCCCCAGGTGAAACCGCAATTTGCATCTTTTTGCCCGTTCTGAACTTGCCACAAACTACCCTTCCACCTTCTTCGCCAAACCGAATGGCGTTGAATTTCCCGTCTTTATATTTGAACCAATAATTACCCGCAACCAAATCTACGAAACCATCACCGTCAATATCACCTTTGGCACAACCCTCGGCATACCACGAATTTTTCTCGCCCGCTTCACCCGAAAATACAGTTTCTATCGTCCATTTATCCGTTTTTGGATTAGCTGGAACATCCGATAAAAGTAAAGATTTAGCATTTTGATTCCATGTAACTACTTGTAAATGACCGTTTTGCTTGAAATCTCCAATCACTTGGTCGTGGTGCATTTTACTGCCCGAATCTTTGATTTTATAACGATTCCACTGAACTTCTGGGTCGAAATTTGGGGCAGGGTTTTCAAACCACCATACCTCATTCGACTGCCAATCGCCCCCGTAAACCAAATCCAAATCACCGTCTCCATCAATATCCGCCGATGCCCCGCCCGCCTCAACGGTCAAGAAATCTTTGCAGATATTATAAACCGTCCAGCTCTTGCTTTCACGGCGATACCAAAGAATCGAAGGACCCACAACCCGACAAGTTACCACGAAATCTTCATCGCCGTCGGCATCCAAATCCATCGTCATCGCTCCCGTTTGTTGCGTGGTTTTCCACGCCAAAGGCACTTTGCCGTTGGTAGTTGAGAGGTATTCCCAAGTAGGAGTTTTTTTTTGAGAAAATGCTGAAAACGAAAGCATTATCAATAAGAAAGAGTGTGTTTTTTTCATTTTTAAAATTTTAAATTCTTTTCAAAGGAAAGGGAAATATAGGTAAATACTACGCTGTTTTATGTGGATTTTTTTGGAAATATAAATCGAAAGAATGAAGTTAGTGAGAAGACAATGGACTGAGAGATAGGAAAAGAGAGGTTTAGGTTTTTTTCAAATACCTATAAAAAACGAAACCCGATAGCTTGAAGTGATTCAGGGGCTACCGGGAATAAGATGGTACAAATATACTTAAAAAGTAGAGTCAAAAAAATATTTTCAAAAATTTTTATGGAATTCCAAACCTCTCTGCATCATGTATGTAAAAAGATTCAAAAACTAAACAAAATCAATTCCATGAAAACTAAAATATTCTTATTCATTGCTCTCATTATCAGCGTTTTAGTAAATGCTCAGGAGAGAACTATTACAGGAAAAGTTACAGATGAAACTGGTGCAGGGCTGCCAGGGGTAATTGTTGAAATTAAAAAAACTAATAGGGGAGTTATCACTGATTCCAATGGTTCTTATTCCATTAAAGTCAAGGATTCAGATAAAGTTTTGGTGTTTAAATCTGTTGGATTTGAGCCACAAGAAGTGAAAATTGGAAGTAAAAATCTTATCAACGTTACGATGAAACCTTCAATACAAAAGTTGGAAGAAGTTGTGGTAAGTGATTATAATGTAGAGAAAAAAGAAGTCTATTCAAACGCTGCCCCTCTTATGCGACCAAGCGGACGAATGAAATCAAAGGCTTATGAATCTATGCCTTATCCATCTCCATCACACCGTATGGATTACGACAAAGAATACAACAATAGTGAAGAGTACAAATCTGAAAAAGAAATCGGTTTCAAAGCCACCAACAAAGACCCACAAACTACTTTTTCGATTGATGTGGACAGAGCGGCATACACTAACGTTCGTCGTTTTATCAATAATGGACAAATCCCGCCAAAAGATGCCGTCAGAATTGAGGAAATGATAAATTATTTCGACTACAATTATGCCCAACCAAAAGGTAAAGACCCTATCAATATCGAAACCGAAATCTCTGATTCGCCGTGGAATAAAGGCTTGAAAATCTTGCATATTGGGCTACAAGCCAAGACCATTCCGACAGATAATTTACCCGCTTCCAACTTAGTTTTCTTGATTGACGTATCGGGTTCGATGTCTGAGCCAAACAAATTGCCTTTGGTAAAAACCGCCTTCAAATTGCTCACAGACCAATTACGTGAGCAAGACCATGTGGCTATCGTCGTATATGCAGGGGCGGCTGGGTTGGTGCTTTCGCCTACTTCGGGCAAAGATAAAACCAAGATAAAAGATGCTTTGGATAATCTGTCGGCGGGTGGTTCAACGGCTGGTGGTGCAGGTATCGAATTGGCTTACAAAACGGCAATGGAGAATTTTGTGAAAAATGGAAATAATCGGGTAATATTAGCCACTGACGGAGATTTTAATGTAGGTGTTTCGAGTAATGAAGGCTTAGAAAAATTAGTCGAAAACAAACGCAAATCAGGTATTTTTCTTTCGGTTTTGGGTTTCGGAATGGGTAATTACAAAGACTCAAAAATGGAAACTTTATCCGATAAAGGAAACGGAAATTACGCCTATATTGATAATTTATCAGAAGCCGAAAAAGTGTTCGTCAAGGAATTTGGCGGAACACTTTTCACGGTGGCAAAGGACGTGAAATTACAATTAGAGTTCAACCCTAAATACGTAAAAGCCTATCGTTTAATTGGTTACGAAAATCGTGCTTTGGCAAATGAAGATTTTAAAAACGATGCAAAAGATGCAGGAGAGATGGGTTCTGGACATACCGTAACCGCCATTTATGAGATAATTCCAACGGGCGTGGAGAGTAGTTTTTTGCCTGATAAATTAAAATATCAACAATTTACCCAAACGTTTATGGGGTCAAATTCTGACGAAGTTTGCACCGTAAAAATCAGATACAAACAACCCGATGCCGACAAAAGTGTACAGATGGAAGAAGTTGTGAAAGACAGCCACGTAGCCTTAGAAAAGACCTCCGAAAATTTTAGATTCTCTGCCGCCGTTGCCGAGTTTGGATTATTGCTCAGAGGTTCAGACTTCAAAGGCACAGCTAATTATGAGCAAGTAATAAATTTAGCCAAAAACGCCTTTGGGAAGGACTCAGAAGGCTATCGTGCGGAGTTTTTAAAGTTAGTGAAGACGACGAAACTGTTGGATAAAACGGGGAATCGTGAGGTGGCGAAGGGGGAGGAGTAGGGGGAGTAGGCAGTGTGCAGTTGGCAGTTTTTTAGGGACATGGAGTAAAGATTTTTGTATTCCAAATTTGTAACTAACACCTAACCACTAACACTTAACAACTTTCAGATACGATAAAAGTATGACTTGCCGTTTTATTCAAAATTGCAGGTCATACTTTTTTATTTTATCTTCACGTCGTAATCCAAACAATAATCCCATGAAACCTTACTTAATACTACTTTTTGTTTTATTTTTTACAAAATCATTCGCTCAAAACGTAACGTCACCCGAAGAGCAAGAGGCTATCAAAAAAGTCATTGTTGATGAAGCAAAATTTTTCTATGCTCGCAATGCTGAAAAATGGGCAAATTGTTACCGACAAACTAACCAGACTTATTGGGCTTGCATCGAAAAAGACGGTACAGTCCAAAAAGAAGGTTGGGACAATATTGCTCCCTTCGTGATGGGCTATATCAAAGACAACCCAAAGCCAGTAAAAAGCACTTTCAAAAGAGAAAACTATAATTTCAGGAAGGTTAATCCAACGTATATTTGGACAACCTTCGACCAAACCAGAACAACAGCGGGTAAAAAAGATTTTTCCAAAGAAACACGTATCATGGAATTAATCAAAGGCGAATGGAAAATCGTAAACATGACAGGTTTTTGGATGCCAAATGAGAAGGTCACAAAAACTGAAACTGCAACCAATACGAAAGAGAAGAAAAAATCAGAAAGCTCTGAGAATGAAGGGACTGTGAAAGAGAAAAAAGAGAAGGTTAAGGAAACGAAGAAGAATTCTTGATAGTTTTGCCTTTCTACTATTTATACGGAAGTCGTCCTTTTGAAGTACGACTTCCGTGTTTTACGAATGAATACCATATAAACCGTTGTTGAATTCATATTAACAAAACCTCACTCCCTCGCAATCGGGTCAGGTTTTCCATCGGGGTCGTTGATGGCAGTTCCTCGTTTGGGAATTTTTACCCCACGAGTCAATAATAATCCTGCCACGTGCGGTGCTGCCATCGAAGTACCTGAAAGCGTGGCATATCGTCCATTTGAATAAGTTGAAACTACTCGCACTCCATAAGCTGCCACATCTACCGAACTTCCATAGTTTGAAAATGAAGCAAAACGATTAGAACTATCCACTGCCGAGACCGTAAAAACGTTGGGATGATTGGTGCGGGCGGGTGAATATCCTTCTACGTCTTTACTCTCATTTCCTGCCGCAATCGCAAATAAAATTCCTTTATTGGCGGCGTTCGTGATTTCCCTTTCGAGGGTTGCAGAAACACCTTCGCCCCCCAAACTCATATTGACCACATCGCCCGCTTTGCCATTGGTATTGACATGACGAACCGCCGCAATAACACTCGAAAGTCGTCCTTCTCCCAATTGATTAAATACCTTCAAAGCAACCAATTTCACGTCAGAGGCAATGCCAAGCAAACCAACGGTATTATTTTTTGCTCCGATGATTCCCGCTACGTGTGTACCGTGTCCGTTGAGATCGTCGGCTGAGGTTTGTCCCGTTACAAATGAAAGACTTTTGGCATTATCTACATTCAGATCAGGGTGGTCAAGGTCGATGCCTGTGTCTATAATCCAAGCTACTTTTGGCGAAATTTGTCCAATTTTTCCGTAGCCTGTTTTTCGGACACTCCATGTGAGAGAGCGAGGTGCAACAACATCTACACAAGAACAAATACTAAGAATTCGGTCGGGTTCAACGCTTTCAATATTGCGGTCAGCTTTAATTATGGCAACTTCATTATCTTCCAAATGAGCCATCAGGAGGGTTTTCTCACCTTCCATGACCATTTCAATTGCCGATTCATCAATGTTCAAATTTTTGATAGATTGTCGAATTTCGACATTTGCCATTCGTGCCGATTTTGAACCAGCACGATAAGTAATGATGTATTCTTCGGGAATAATTTGTCCATTGAGGGCAGAAGCCTTCACCAAACAGTCGTCTGGAATTACCTCGACTTTTTCGGTTTTACAGGCTTGGACAATCACTATAATTGCCAACAGGGGCAGTAGGATTTTTACTAAAACTTTCATACGTTTTTGTGTTGATTAATTAAGAAATTTTAGTAAATTTTGGGCATAACAAAAGGAGAATTTAAGTTGTTTATGAAAATATGTAAATCACTGATAAAACAAAAAGTAACATGACAGAAAAAGAGAATCTCAAAAGACTGACAGAACCCGAATTACACAAGAAAAACAGTAACCTTAAAACAACCCAGAAAGTCCTATTAGCTTTGGGTGTATGTATTACAGTATTTTATTTCTTTCAAATTGGTTATGCTGTTGGGAAAGATACTGCTACTGGCATTTTAGATATGCCCAATAGTGGCACATTTTTTCTGTCGTTGTTTGCTATCATCATCGCTAATTCTTCTATCGGGAAAAAGATAAAATCAGTGGAACAGGAAATGAAAGAAAGAAAGAACTGAAAATCAATGATTTATTGACTTAGTTTTTACATCTGTTAAAGATTTGACAACTTTTGAAAGTTGTCAAATCTCGAATCAAGCCAATAGCTGACAGCCAACTGCCAATAGCCCCTCATCACCAAACCTTTGCCGCCTTCAAAACACCATCTTGCAAACCCGCAAACGTATTAGGATAACGTAATTTTGGAGCGGTTATTTCATCTAAAACTGCAATGTCTTCGGCTAAAAGTTTGAGTTTTACAGTTTCTAAGAATAACCCAGCCAAGACTGGCTGGGCTTTCTGAACTATGAATAAACCTCTACAAATCAGTACTTATAAAGGTTTGTGGGTTATTTAAACCAATCTCCAAGCCGTTATTAAGCCATTTTCTACTGTGAAATAATAGTCTGCGGCATTAGTGGCATTGCCATTTCTTCCCCAACGTCCTTGTATTCGTATTACATTCCCGTTTTGACTTGCTCTTTCAATATTCACTACGGCACGAGGTCCGAACAAATCGCTTTCAAGCCAGTTTGTGAACGAATTACCTGTGTTGAGCGACCCTGTTAGGCTGTACGCATAGCCTGCATTTGTCGAAACCAAAGCCAATCCAGCGATGCGGTCATTGGCATTGATGGCATTTACAAAATTCTGAACTACTATAAATTCTGCCGAATTCAAGGATGCTGCTGGGGCTACGTTAGTTTGTTGTGGAGCAATTTCCTCGTCTGATTTATTACAAGATGAAAGCGAAATTGTAAGAGCTAATAAGCTGATTGTCAAAAATTTAATTGAAGTTTTCATGTTCTTGATTTGTCTAAAAGTTTATTGATGAAATGTTTTTCTACTATATATAACGACCTAAAACGTTTGTAATCAAGTCATTTTGAATAGTGTATTCGTAGTAAAATCTCTCTGAATAACTACTCGTTCTGAATTCATATTCTATTCTGATTACATTTGGATTCTGTGCATTCGCTGTGATACGAGTTTCGGTATAACGCCCCCTTGCTCTGATTACTTCGGGCGTAAGAAAGCGACTCATAATATCGTTTCGACCGTTATAAATTCTACCCACACTATCAAAAATGGCATTTTCAGAAAAAGCATTGGTAGATTCTGTTTCGTTACCCGCATTGAGGGCGTTTGTCAATCTACGTGCTGTGTTTACCAAATTTTCATTTACTCCCGCTGGAATCGAAATCGTTGTTCCTACTCCCGCCTGAATCTGTGCCGAAGGCGTTGTTGGTTGTTCAGGGTTTACACTTTCTTGTTGGCAAGAAGTGGCTGCCAATGCCATTGCGACTAAAAGGATGATTGAAGTTTTCATGATTTTGATTGCGGTTCGTCGCCACGATTTAAAAAGTTTATTGATGAAATGTTTTTAAAATTGCCCCCTTGCCTTTCGCAAGACTCAGGGGCTGTGGTTGGGTTTTGTTAATTTCTGGTTTTACAAGTATCGGCTGCCGTGCGAGCGTTTACTTGTGAGTCTTCTTGTGGAGTTACGTTTTCACTTCCACACGAGGCTAAGGTGAAAAACATTCCTAATAAGAATACAGCGAGCGAAATTTTTGCGAGACTTTTCATGATTGACATTTGATTTAAGTTTGTGAATGATTGATTATCGTTGTCTTTAATGACGATACAAAGTTCAGTCAAAAATCAAAGCCCGTAAATGTGAAGATTAAAGCAAGAAGGGTAAATTTCTAAGAAGATTATTTTTTATGGAGTTGAAAGCTAATGTTTTGTGGTAAAATCCTAAGATAGGTTATATCTTGGCTATCTGAGTCTTATACTCTTGCGGAGTCAAATCCGTATGTTTTTTGAAGAATTTGGAGAAATTGGAAGTGTCTTCAAATAAGAGATAATACGCCACTTCCTTTACTGAAAGGTCTGATTGATACAATAAATATTTGGCTTCTTGAATGACTCGCTCTCGAATCAAATCCCCTGCCGTGATGCCCGTTTCAGATTTGATAACGTTGCTCAGATAATTAGGGTGAACCGCCAACTGGTCGGCATAGAAGGGAATGCCTTTTTGAGTAATAAAATGTTTCTCGACCAAAGCCTTAAATTTATCCGCTAAATTTTTTGAGACCGAAACTTCCGTAGTCTCAATTACCTTCTTTCGGATTCTTTCGGATAGATGCAGCATCTCGGTAATGTACAAGCGAATCAAATCATCGCTAAATTCATCATTTCGTTCAAATTCGACTTCAATTTTCTGAAAAATACCGTAAATCGTATCTGATTCTTCCTCGCTCAGATACAAATAATGGGGTGCATCAAACTGAAAAAAGGGGCTTCGTTGCACCAATCTTTGCAAATTGGGCTTGGTTTCAATGAAATCAGGACTGAAAGAAATATAGTAACCCGTAGCATCGGCTGTCCAGTTTTTAGCCGAGTGAATTTGCCCGATGGGCGTACTCCAAAGCGTATGAGGTTTGATTTCGTAAGTATTAAATCCATCCATCTTTGTCGCCGAACCCGTGCGGACAATACTCAAAAAGAAGAAATTATAACGATTAGGCGGCAATTCCTGCCCAATGACTCGAATAGCGTATTCAGTCCGATGAATCCTGAAAAATTTGGTAATCGGCGGCAACTCAATACGAGCATCCAAGTCTTCCCGATTGAGTTTATCTCGTTTGGTAAAACTTTTATAAAATGAGTCGAGGTCGTTGAGAAGGATTTGGTTTTCGGGCATATCAGCGAGGTTATGTTTTATGTAAAACCAAAATTTGTGGAAAAAGGTTAGAATATCCAAATAGTAATTCAGTCTAAAATAAAAATTCCTAAAATAGTACATATTTTAGGAATTTTTATTACTGTAAATATCTGAAAATCAATCTTATATCATCGGCATCGCAAACAGTTTCACATCGTCAAGTGTAATGACATCGCTACACATAATCACCAAACGCTCAACCACATTACGCAACTCACGAACATTACCCGTCCACGGAAGGCTTTGAAGGTATTTCATCGCTTCTGGCTCGACTTCCTTTGAAGCCTGACCGTATTCATCAGCTACGTCAGCTAAGAATTTTTCAACCAATAAGGGTATATCATCAGGACGTTGAGCCAAAGATGGAACGTGAATTGGAATTACGTTCAAGCGGTGAAATAAATCTTCACGGAAACGTCCTTCGGCAATTTCTGTTTGCAAGATTTTATTCGTTGCCGCAAAAACCCTCACGTTGATTTTGATTTCTTTATCGCCACCCACTCTCGTGATTTTTCCTTCCTGTAAAGCTCTCAACACTTTGGCTTGTGCCGAAAGTGCCATATCCCCGATTTCATCTAAGAAAAGCGTTCCACCATCGGCTTGTTCAAACTTCCCGATGCGTTGTTTGATGGCTGAGGTAAATGCACCTTTTTCGTGTCCAAATAGCTCAGATTCAATGAGTTCCGAAGGAATCGCAGCACAGTTTACCTCAATCAAAGGCATATGCGAACGTCCACTTCTTTCGTGTAAACGCTTGGCTACCATCTCCTTACCCGAACCGTTGGGTCCTGTAATGAGTACACGTGCTTCGGTAGGTCCTACACGGTCACAAGTATCTTTGACTCGTTGAATACCAGCGGATTCACCCACGATTTCATTGAGTTTATAGACTCTTTTCTTCAAAACCTTGGTCTCGACAATCATCTTTCCACGCTCCAAGGCGTTGCGGACGGTTACGAGTAGGCGGTTCAAGTCAGGTGGCTTCGAGATAAAATCGAAAGCTCCACGCTTGGTAGCTTCTACGGCGGTTTCAACGTTTCCGAAGGCGGAAATCATGATGAATTGAGCCCCTTTACCCATTTCAGTAGCTTTTTGCAATAAATCCAAGCCTTCAATTTTAGGCATACGAATATCACAAAGGACTACATCATAGTCATTTTGGGTAACTAATTCAAGTCCTTGTTCGCCATCGCTGGCTTCTTCGATTGAGTAGCCTTCGTATTCGAGAATGTCTCTCAATGCTCCACGAATCGCTTTTTCATCGTCAATAATCAATAATTTTGCCATAGGGCGAGGGTATAAGTTGTGGCGGTTAATCGTTAAATATTCGTTTATAAGTGTGTGTTTTAGCAAGTATTCCCCAAAAATACGTGTTTTTCGCCTTTTTATTAAATTTTATTTCAATAAACTCGTTTATAAATTTTATTTTGGAGGGTAAATTTTGATTTTATAAACAAAATATTGAAAAATAAATACGAATCAATTTGTGCGGTTTTGTCCTCCCGACGAAGGAGGGAACTGTTACTTTAATCCTGCAACCTTATTTTCGAGAGAGAATAACAGTTCCCTCCTGCGTCGGGAGGACAGCCAGCCACACACAATACATAATGAAGTAGTCAAAAACCGTAATTTTCAACAAAGGTCGTACAGCCGACAAAGTATATTCCAAATTCTTCCCAAATTTGTATCGTAATCAAACAGGAAATATCATGAAAAAGATAATAGTCATTTTCTCAATCTCTTTAATAGGATGGTCTTGCTCAAAGGATGAAGTTCTTGCTCCTGTAACTCAGACACTTCCAGAGGTGGTGGCAAAGGGTACGCAAGAATCATTAGGAACTTTTACGGCAGGTTCGCACCCAGCATCTGGTACTGTTAAGGTTGTGGCAGATAAAACAGACCCTAAGAAAAAATATCTCTCTTTCGAGAATTTCAAAACCGATGCAGGTCCAGATTTATATGTTTATTTGGCAGAGGATAAAACTGCAAAAGGGTACGTGTCAGTTGCTAAATTAGATAAAACTGGAACTTTTGTAATGAATGTACCTACCAATGCAGATTTAACAAAACAAAAATTCGTCTTGGTTTGGTGTCAGCAATTTTCAGTTTTGTTTGGAAGTGCTAAATTGGAGTAGAGGGATTAGGGATTGGGTAATTAGGGATTCGGTAAAAGAATATTTAAGTGTCAATTCCCTAATCCCCAATTACCCAATCCCTAATTTACCTTAAATTAAACCATCCCTGTCTAAAATTTTTATACAAACATTTCAAATGAAAAAAATAATCGTATTTAGCTTAATAGCACTATTCAGTTTTAATTTCTCAACATCAGCACAAGAATTTAAGGATTCTTACAAAACTTTTGACGTAGCCCTCGGGGGTGGCAAAGGTGGATTTTCGCCCGCTGTTTCTTTCACGCAAATGTGGGGTTTGGGCAAGTCTAAACGCTTCCAGATTGGTTATGGAGCTCGTGTAACTGCCTATTTTAGTGGTGCGGCAGATTTCAGAACTGCACCCGCTAACTTCACTTCAGGGAGTTCGAGTTTTTCTGCCCTTTTTGCCGATGATATTTTGGCAAATATTGATACTTTCAGAGTAAAAGAATTTCAAACTTTTGCCTTAAATCTCTCCATAAACATACAATATGCTTTATCTAAAAAATTGGATGTTGGTTTTAATATTGATGCTACGGGCAAGACTTGGGGAAGCACCATTTTGGGAGATTTAGTTTCAACCAGAAATAAAAGAAAGTTCAAAGACGGTTCAACTATTTCAGAAGCAAATCCTGAAACTTGGAACTTCTTATTAGTCAGTGATTCGGACATAGGTAGCTTAAATTCAGAGATTTACGCTCGTTATTGGGTAACAGATAAGATTGGAATCAGGGCAGGAGCAAGTTTCCAATTTGTAGAATTGACTACTGAGAAAAAGGTAGAAATTAACCAAAAATTAAACGATAGATGGCGAGTGAAAAGCCTAATGCCAATTGTGGCGGTTTCGTATAAATTCTAAAAATTCATTATACTTCATCAACTAAAATAAAGTAAGCAATGAGATAGTTTTAAGTAGGGAGTAGTTAAATTTTATGCTAATTGCTACCTACTAATCATTGCCAATTGATTAACATGACAATAGGACAAGCGTTTTTACAGGAATTGACATTAGAAGCCAGCGTTACAAGAAGATATTTAGAAAGTGTTCCGTTTGATAGGTTAGACTATCAACCCTCAGAAAAATCTGAAACGTTAGGGAGACTCGCTATCCATGTGGCAGAAATTATAGCATGGTGGACGGAATGTATCGAAAAAGACAAACTGGATTTTATTGATTTTGAACCCCGAGACATTCAATCAAAAGAAGAACTATTGTCGTATTTTGATGATTTACTGAAAGAGGCAAAAACATCATTATCAAACGTAAAAGACGAAGAATTTGAAAGACAATGGTCAATGACACACGGGGAGGATATACTTTTTACTTTGCCAAAAAAACAAGTAGCTCGTCTCTTTTGTATGAATCATTTAGTGCATCATCGTTCACAACTGGGAGTATGTTTGCGTCTTTTGGATATTCCAGTGCCAGCCACTTATGGACCATCAGCCGATGACGAAGATGTAATTTTGATTAACCCATTTCAGTAGAAAGTAAAACAATTTCATAAAATTAAATCATCAACAAAATCCATGAAAAAAGGCTTAATTCTAATACTTTTCGTAAGTATTTCAAGTACAATTTTTGCTCAAAATTGGAAGCCCGTTACGGCTGGGGTAACTTTCAAAATCAAGATGTTTGGAACGGTTGATGGAAACCTAAAAGGATTTATTGGAGCATTAAAATTTGACCCTAACAATTTAGCCCAGTCAAGCCTTGTGGGTACTGTTGATGCTAATACAATTGATACCGATAATGAGCTCAGAAACAGACACTTAAAAGAAAAATCAGATTTTTTTAATGTAGCAAAATATCCTACTATAAAAATGAAATCTACTAAGATTGAGAAGGACGGAAACAACTACGTAGGCTATTTTGATTTGACCATAAAAGAAACGACCAAAAACGTTAAAATTCCGTTTATTTTCAAACAAGATGCCGACAAGGCAACTTTTCAAGGAAGTACAGTTATTAATCGCCGTGACTGGTCAGTGGGAGGTGGGACTTTGGGATTAAGCGATAATGTAACTTTTATGATTACGGTTAATGCAGTGAAGGAGTAATATGTAATTCATGTTACACAAAATGTCATTTCTCATGCAACGGATTAAAATCCGTTGTTAAGACATCGGTCATCCCGCTGGGATTATTACTAGTGAATAAGTCCCATCGGGACGGACGATATCCTAACAACGGATTTTAATCCGTTGAAAAAGAAATTTTCGTAACCTTGATATATAAGTCTTAAAACCACAAATTCCCATGAAAAAAATATTGTGCCTATTGCTAATTGTAGGATTAAATAACGCTACGATAGCCCAAGATTGGAAACCCACTACGGCAAGCGTTTCG
Source organism: Cytophagales bacterium (assembly GCA_013298125.1). GTDB lineage: Bacteria > Bacteroidota > Bacteroidia > Cytophagales > Spirosomataceae > Arcicella. The sequence goes on from JAAFJP010000020.1 coordinate 20,376, forward strand.
TTTAAAATAAAACAGTTTGGAATTGTGGTGAAGGGGACATTCAAAGGATTTATCGGTACTATCAAATTTGACCCAGATGATTTGGCAAATTCAAGCCTCTCGGCAAGTGTAGATGCTAAAACTTTGGACACCGATAATGGTCTGAGGAATAATCACCTCAAAGACAAAGCTGAATACTTTAATGTAGAGAAATATCCCACGGTTAAAATGAAAACTACCAAAATTATAAAAGAAGGTGGTAATTTTATAGGATATTTTGACTTGACCATAAAAGACAAAACCAAGAATGTGAAAATCCCAATTTTGTTTACGCCAGAAGGAGAAACCGCCACTTTTCAAGGTTCAACTGTTATCAATCGCCGTGATTGGGGCGTAGGCGGAAGGTCACTGGGTATGAGTAGTGATGTAATATTTACGATTGTTGTGAATACGGTGAAAAATTAAAAACAACTCTAATTCCCTGAAAATCAAACATTAAGAAAGAATAATTCAACAATGCTTCAACAAACTAACATAGAAATCATAGACCAACTCATTGATTTGCTGAATGATATAGATTCAACGGTTTATAAAGATGCCTTACGTCCGCTGCATTACAGTACGGTTGGGCAGCACGTCAGACATATTACTGAATTTTATTTATGTTTATTGAAAGGCTATCAAAGTGGAGTTGTGGATTATGATGCCCGTGAAAGAAATCTTTTGATTGAGATTGATAAAGATTTCACCGTTGAAACATTGGAAAATGTAAAACATCAACTGAAATCATTAAAATCAGACAGAAGTTTAATCTTAAAAAGTAAATTTGGCGGAGACGAAGCAATGGATATTCCGAGTAGTTTTTTCCGTGAATTAACCTACTTGATTGAGCATACCATTCATCATTTAGCTATCATCAAAATTGGATTAAACGAAGTTCATCCAGAAATCAGTATTCCTCAGAATTTTGGTGTAGCACATTCGACACTTCGTTATAGAGTTATTGGTTGATTGGTTACTGGTTTATTGGAGAATTGGTTACTGGGAAATTGGTTTATTGGTAGATTGGTTAACTGATAGATTGGTTATTAGAAAATTAATTTTATTCTTGACAACCTAACAATAACTCTTTGACAATCCCATTACACCCAATAACCAGTTCCCAAATAAACCAATTCCCCAATAACTAATAAACCAATTCCCCAGTAACCAAAAAATGTGCGTCCTTACATACATCCCTACAAATAATTCAGGCTATATTTTTACGAATAATAGAGATGAAGCCGTGGCTCGTCCGAAGGCAATTTTACCTAAAAAATATAACATCAACGGCAAACAAGTTTACTTCCCCAAAGATGCCCAAGCGGGTGGAACATGGATTGCGACTTCCGATGATTTTACGGTTTGTTTATTGAATGGAGCTTTTGAAAATCATACTCACAAGCCTCCATATCGTCAAAGTAGAGGACAGATAATATTAGATTTTTTTAAGTTTGATACTGTTGATAACTTTATTGGAAACTACTCTTTTGAGGGCATCGAAAACTTTACGTTAATCATTCTTCATCACAAAGATTTTTTGAAAATTTGTGAGTTTAGATGGGATGGGACAACGCTTACTTATACTTCCAAAAATCCCGAAGAGTCCCACATTTGGTCTTCGGCGACGCTTTATCCCCAAGAAATCCGTACAGCAAGAGAGCAATGGTTTAGTGATTTTAGACAACAAAATCCAAATCAAACCCGTGAGCAAGTCGTTGATTTTCATCTACATGGAGGCACAGGCGACACCCATAATGATATGCGGATGAATCGTGAGGGGATGTTAGTTACGCAGTGTATTTTTCAAGTAGTTAAAGAGAACAACTATATGTCGTTTTCATTTCATGATTTGCTTTCTGAACAGGAATTGATGTATCGAATTTTGTGAGATTTTTTTTTGGAATAAACCCAATTCTATAATTTTGTTTAACCCTCCTAAGAGTTTCAAACTCTTAGGAGGGTTGTCAAATGGAAGTTACCAAATAAACCAGTTTATTTACTTTCTAATACTCAACGATGTAACAGCCGTTTCTTCATCCACCTGGCTTCTTTCATTGATTAATTTTACACGAATAAAATAGTCTCCCGTAGGAACATGACGGATATTTACCCAAACTTTTCCATCATTTACTACTCGAAAATTACTTTTGAAAACCTTTCCAGATTGGTCATAAATCTCAACATTCTTTACTTCTTGAAAACCATTTTCGGTGTACCATTTTTTAACTTGTTCTTCTAATTTATCTGATGAAATGAAGGCTTTTTCTGATAATTTAGGGCAAATAATTACTTCATCTTTTGTTTGATTCTGAACAAAAATTTCGGTTGTGTATTTATTGATGTCAAATTTATTATCTGGGTCAGGGTCGTAATCAGTATCGATTTCGCCAACTGAAATAACTTCTACATCTCCTAAAAACGCAGGTTGTAATGGTATTTTTTCAACCTTTTTAACCTTTTTTGATTCTATTTCCGTTTGATGATAGCCTATGCAACTAACAACTAAAATATCTTTGGCATCTACTTGAATTTGATAACTTCCATTTATATCTGCCGTCACAGCTTTTTTCTTTCCCTTGATACTAAGAGAAGCTCCAATCAATGGTGAGCCATCCGTTCCATCAACCACTTTTCCAGATAATAAACGTGTCTGTCCAAAGCCTTGTTCTGCAAAAACAAGTGTCAAAACAGCCATAGCAACGTTTCTGACTACTTTCATATTACTGATAAAAGGCAATGAGATTGTTGAAGATTTTTCAAGAAAACGACTCACGGGTACTTCATAATTCACCTGATTGTTTTGGACGTTCCAGTTTGGAAACCAGTCGTTTACACGATAATTTTTCTGTAATTGGTCATCTCGAAAACGTCCACAAACTTTATTTTCTTGGGTAGGTAAATCACGAAAATAAGCAACTAATTGACTCTCGGACATTTGGGTAAAATCAATGACATTTTTCTGACAAGAACCACAAAAACCACCTTCTGACGTTGGCGTAAATTTGTCCCATTGTTCGCTACATGGTTTTGGGATATTGAGTTGAAAATTTGGCTTCATAATTTGATGTTTTTAAGTTCTGTATAGATGATGTAACTGTCCGCAATATTCCATAAAGATATATAATTTTTATTTCTAAAATATTTAAACTAAATTTATAGTTAAAATATTTGAAGGCATGAAATCAAAAAAACTATCTTGGTATCAAACAGGCATAATCAGTCTAATTGGAATTTTTCTTTTGGGGAATTGGGCTATTGATAAAGAGGTGGCGAGAAGGGATTTTAGGGTGATACAAATTAATATGCCTAAAAAAACGAGACATACAGACCTCACTGTACAATTTGATATGACCACAGTTGATTTATGGAAAAGGAAACCGCAAATCATCGTTTCTATTGATTCTTTACAAAAAGTAAGCTCAATAATTCATAAATATGAGCAAATATATGATACTACCCATGTTTTGACTGTTTACTGGAATGATAAAACACGCCTTCAACAAATTGTAACATTATTGGATACGTTGAAAAGAACACAATGCAATAGATATGCAATTGTGCCAAATGGAAGAGCGTGTATGATTGATTTTTGTTTCTCTAAACCGATAGAAATGTTTACTATTCCTTGTGGGACAAGTTTTCTTGAATCATATTATCCAGAACCAACAAATACCTTCCAACAAAATTTTGATATGATTTTTAAAGATTACGTTTGGGTTTGGGTATTGTTTGGTGGCTTGGTGGTTTGTGTATTTTGGAAATGGAGGAAATTTATTTCACAACATTAAAACTTCATAGTCGGCTTACGATTGAATTACATAGAAGATAACTATTTCCCTTTCCTCCAAAACTTAGACCAATCCAACAAAACAACCCCTTTTCCTCAAAAATTATAATAAAAATCCAAAAACAGCATTGCTAATCTGAAATTTACCAAGTAATTTTGCACCTTTAAAATGTAGGGTAAATCCAAGGATTCGGTTTTTACTGAAAAAATTTTATTCAAAGACCTACATTTGAAGGATTAATTACCAAAAATCAGATAACAAAATCACAATACAAAAATGGCAAATGCAGTCAATAAAGGGAAAGTTGCTCAGGTAATTGGACCGGTTGTGGACGTAAGTTTTGAGGGCAAAGACTCTCATCTTCCCGCAATTTTGAATGCCTTGGAGGTTACAAAAGCCAACGGCACAGTAGTAGTTCTTGAAGTACAACAACATTTGGGTGAAGACCGTGTGAGAACCATTGCGATGGAAGGAACAGAGGGACTTCAAAGAGGTCAGGAGGTAACAGACAAAGGACAACCAATGTCAATGCCAACTGGTGATAGCATCAAAGGTCGTCTTTTCAACGTAGTTGGTGAGGCAATCGATGGTATTCCTCAACCAAAGTCTTCAAAAGGAATGCCTATTCACCGTCTTGCTCCAAAGTATGACGAATTGGCAACTTCTACTGAGGTTCTTTTTACAGGTATCAAAGTAATTGACTTGCTTGCTCCTTATGTAAAAGGTGGTAAAATCGGTTTGTTCGGTGGTGCGGGTGTAGGTAAAACTGTACTTATCATGGAACTTATCAACAACATCGCAAAGGCTTACGAAGGTCTTTCGGTATTTGCTGGTGTGGGTGAGCGTACTCGTGAGGGTAACGATTTGTTACGTGAGATGATTGAATCAAACGTAATTCGTTACGGTGAAGATTTCAAACACGCTATGGAAAATGGTGAGTGGGATTTGAGCAAAGTTGATGAAACAGCCCTTTTAAGTTCACAAGCAACATTAGTATTCGGTCAAATGAATGAGCCTCCTGGGGCTCGTGCAAGAGTTGCCCTTTCTGGTTTGACGGTTGCTGAATACTTCCGTGATGCAGAAGGTGAAGACCAAGGACGTGATATTCTATTCTTCATTGATAACATCTTCCGTTTTACACAGGCGGGTTCTGAGGTATCTGCCCTTTTGGGTCGTATGCCATCAGCCGTAGGTTACCAACCAACATTGGCAACTGAAATGGGTGCGATGCAAGAGCGTATTACTTCAACAAAACGTGGTTCAATTACATCGGTACAAGCGGTTTACGTACCTGCCGATGACTTAACTGACCCCGCTCCTGCAACAACGTTTACGCACTTAGATGCTACGACGGTACTTTCTCGTAAAATTGCTGAGTTAGGTATCTATCCAGCCGTTGACCCTCTTGATTCTACGTCTCGTATTTTATCGGCAGAGATTTTGGGAGATACGCACTACAACACTGCACAACGTGTTAAGGAGATTCTTCAACGTTATAAAGAATTACAAGATATTATTGCCATCTTAGGTTTGGACGAACTTTCAGAAGAAGATAAATTGGCAGTATCTCGTGCAAGACGTGTACAACGTTTCTTATCACAACCATTCTTTGTGGCAGAACAATTTACAGGTTTGAAAGGAGTACTTGTACCTATCGAAGATACAATCAAAGGTTTCAACGAAATCATTGATGGAAAATATGACCACTTGCCAGAAGCGGCGTTCAACTTAGTAGGTAGTATCGAAGATGCTATTGCGAAAGGAGAGAAGTTAATTGCAGAGGCAGGAAAATAATTTTTTAGGTGTAAGGTATAAGATATGAGGTATGAGGTGTGAAGCCTTACCTCATACTTTATACCTCATACCTCATACCTAAAAAGAAATGAATTTAGAAATCATCACTCCCGATAAAAAAGTGTTTTCTGGTGAAGTAGAAGTAGTTACTTTACCTGGAATGAATGGGTCTTTCCAGATTTTGAAAGACCACGCCGCAGTGGTTTCGACCCTCGGTAAAGGCACTTTAATGGCTGATAAACAAGAGTTTACCATCGACGGTGGCGTTGTGGAAGTTTTAAACAACAAAGTTCTTGTATTGGCAGAAGCGGTATTGTAGTTTGTTCTGACAAACTCAACAAAAAAGCCTAAGATTTTCAAAAATCTTAGGCTTTTTTGTTGAATATATCTTTCGTTATGCTCTTACAACCGCTAATTCTTTCACCTGTGTTTTTGCATATTCAAATGCTCCAAACATTACGGCTGAAAACAATAGATTGCTATATAATGTATTTTTCAAAAATGGAAGTCCCATCGTGAAACAAGTCATTAAGCCTTCTATCGTTTGTGGGTACATTTTACCTCCCGCCCATACGAAGTAATTAGAAATCAAGAAGAACCCAATTGTTCCTAAAAGATTGGCAGTCAATAAATTAATAACATTGACTTTCTTTAAAACTACCATTCCGATTGCTACTACGAGAGCAAAACTGACAAATACCGCTAATTCAAAACCGAAAGAAAAAGTTGGGTAATATTTTGTATAAAAAACATTATTTAACACCAAGTTCGACAACCAAAGGGCAACCATCGGAATAAGAAACGCCCAGTGCTTTTTAGCAAAATATGCTCCTCCAAACAATGCCATAGTACCCACGGGCGAAAAATTTGCCATCGAAGGCACAGCAATTGGTAAAAAACGACTCACTGCCGCCAATAAAATCATTCCTGAAATTACCCCAAAACGTATATTCATTACTTTTTTCATCTTATCACAAAGCGAATTTTAACTCGCTGATTAATTCTATGTTACAAATTTAAGAAGGTTTAGAGAAAATGAGGTAATTTTGGGTAAATTATTCCGTAGTAATTAATCACTTCTAATTATGGAAACAAATAATCAACTAAAACCTAATATTTCAAAAATAGCTTTTTGGGATGTCAATTTCAATAATATTGATTTTGAGGGTAATAGTATTTTCGTGATGGATAAAGTTTTTAATTATGGAATATGGTCTGATATAGTTGAAATATTGAGGTTTTATGGTGTCGAAAGAATTAGAAAAGAGATAGTGCAAGCACCATATTTTAAAAATACAACTTTGTCATTTCTTTGTGTAATCTTGAATTTGACGGAAGATGATTTCATTGTCTATCAACGCCGACAAGCACGAAAACCTATCTGGAATCAATAAAAAATGGCATTATTTAAGAATACTGTTGAAGACAGAACTTATCAATTACTTCAAAAATTGATGCAAATTCCTGAATTGTCAGAGTTTGTATTGGTTGGTGGAACAAATCTATCATTAAAGTTTGGTCATAGAATTTCGATTGATTTAGATTTATTTACGAATGAACCTTTTGATACTCAGGAAGTCTTCACTGGAATTATAACAAAATTACCTCAAACAATTAAAATTGATGAAAGGAAACAAACAATTTGGTTGAATATTGATGGTGTAAAAGTGGACGTAATCCTTCATAAATATCTATATTTAAAACCAATTGAAATTATTGATGGCGTTCGATTTATGTCTGTTGAAGATATTATTCCGATGAAATTGGAAGCAATGGCAACCAGAGGAGTCAAAAAAGATTTTTGGGATATTGGAGAATTACTCAATCATTATTCTCTCAATCAAATGTTTGAATTTTACCAAGCAAAATATCCAAATAGTGATATTGGTCACGTGCTTCTTTCGATGACTTATTTTGTGGATGCAGAATTACAAAAAGATAATCCAGATGATTTAAGAAATATAACTTGGGAGTCTGTCAAGAATAAAATGAGAAACACAGTTGCTAATTACGTAAGGCAACAACTATAAAAAATGCAAAAATTAGGCTTATTAGGTGGTGGACAATTGGGAAAAATGTTGCTCCAAGCCGCCATAGATTTAGATATTCACGTCAAGATTCTTGACCCCGATGCAGATGCTCCTTGTGCGAAAATCGCCCCTGAGTTTGTAGCTGGGTCGTTTCAAGATTTTGAGACGGTTTATCAGTTTGGACAAGATTGTGAGGTGATTACGATTGAGATTGAAAATGTAAATTTACAGGCTCTTAAAAAACTCCAATTGGAAGGAAAAAAGGTATTCCCTCAACCAGAAGTTTTAGAGATTATTCAAGATAAAAGAATTCAGAAACAATTTTATCAGGACAATAATCTTCCTACATCTGATTTTATTTTGACGGATAATTTAGCTGAGATTCAAGCAAATATAGACTTCCTGCCAGCTTTTAATAAACTCGGAAAAGGCGGTTATGATGGTCGTGGTGTACAGAAACTGAGTTCAGCGGCTGATTTGCCTTTGGCATTCACTGCACCGAGCCTTTTAGAAAAAGCCATTGATTTTGAGAAAGAAATCGCCGTTATCGTAGCCCGAAATGAACACGGAGAAATCAAAACCTTCCCAACGGTGGAGTGTGTTTTTCATCCTGTTCATAATTTAGTAGAATATCTTTTTGCCCCTGCCGAAGTGTCAGAAGCTATCCACGAAAAAGCCAAAGCAATTGCTATTGAAACGGCTGAAAAATTGGGTATCGTAGGGCTTTTAGCGGTAGAAATGTTCTTGACAAAAGACGGTCAGATTTTGATAAATGAAGTCGCTCCAAGAACGCACAATAGCGGACACCATACCATCAGAGCAAATCATACCTCACAGTTTGAGCAACATCTTCGGGCGGTTTTGGGTTTGCCTTTGGGTGACACTACGGCACATTCAAAGGCAGCAATGGTTAATCTCTTGGGGGAAGACGGATACACAGGTGAAGCCAAATATGTTGGAATGAACGAAAGCCTCTCAATATCAGGGGTTTATCCATTTTTATACGGAAAAAAAATTACTAAACCGTTTCGTAAAATGGGGCATATAACGGTTGTTGATGAAGATTTGGAGCGTTTGAAATTGAAGGTTAAGAAGGTCAAGGAGACTTTGAAAGTGATAGCGTAAAATAATAAATAACAATGATAGGAATAATAATGGGCAGTATTTCAGACCTAAAAGTCATGGAAGAAGCCGTAGAAATTTGCAAATACTTTGGCGTAGCGTACGAAATTGATATTGTCTCAGCTCACCGTACACCTTTAAAAATGGTTGAGTATGCCCAAACCGCCCGTGAGCGTGGTGTGAAAGTCATTATTGCAGGAGCGGGTGGTGCTGCACACTTGCCTGGCATGGTGGCATCCGTTACGACTTTACCCGTTATAGGCGTACCCGTAAAGTCTTCAAACTCTATTGATGGTTGGGATTCGGTATTGTCCATTTTACAAATGCCCTCGGGAGTTCCTGTGGCAACGGTGGCGTTAAACGGTGCAAAAAACGCTGGAATTCTCGCAATTCAGATGTTAGGCATTGAAAATCAGGAAATTGCTATTAAATTGCAACAGTATAAAATCGAATTGAGTGAAAAAGTAGCCGAAATGGTTACGAAGTTAAATGGTTCTAAGTTCTGAGTTCTGGATTTTTACATTACCTAAAAATCTAATGTAGAACTTAATACAGAGAATTATAAAACTCATTACTCAGAACCCAGTACTAAAAACTCAGTACCCAAAAAAATCCTTACAAAAATCATGGAAGAAAACCGTAACCCTCGTCCAGTTGAAGAGACTTCAAACCTTCCCACCATTACCCTTTTCGTATTATTTGCTATGCTTGCAACTTTACTCTTTGTCGGTTGGAAAACCGTAAAAGATGATGGAGCAAAGGAAGAAGAATTGGTCAGTAAGCGTCCAAACTCAATCGCAATGTCTGGACAGAATGGTGCCGATGCCGTGGTAATTCCGCCTCCAATCGAAGAAACGGGCGAAGATAATATCGCCAAAGACCTAAAGAAAAAAGAAGAAAAAAAATCTGAACCTAAAAAGCTTGAATCAGAGAAAAAAACCGAAGAGAAAAAAGTAGAAATCCCCAAAGGAGAGACCATTTCTCATACCGTACAAACGGGGGAGACTTTCTTCGGAATCGCCAACCGTTATCATTTGAGTAAATCTACTTTACAGGCTCTTAATCCAGGCATTTCACCCGATGGTATAAAAGTAGGCGTAACTAAATTGGATGTAAAAATTCAAGCCATTCATACTGTTGGTCCTGGCGATATTCTGAGAGTGGTTGCAAAGAAATACGGAGTCAGCAAACAAGCCATCATGGATGCCAATAAGAAAACCAAAGATTTGGCAGAACGTGGAGAAAAACTAATTATTCCTGTGGAATAACAATAAAAAAATCCTCTGTTGTTTAAACAGAGGATTTTTTATTTCTACAATCTCGAAGCAATACCATCATGGATTTGCGAGAGCGTTTCATGTAAACCAAACGTCCAGTTCCAAGTTGGGTAATGAGCTTTGAACTTTGATAAGTCTGAAACGTACCAAATATGGTCACCAATACGATTTGTTTCTGAATAACTATAATTCATTTTTTTACCTGTCAATTCTTCACAAATTGCGATTCCTTCCAACATCGAACAGTTCGCAAAACGTCCTCCTCCTGCATTATAAACTTCTCCTGCACGTGGGTTTTGGTAGAAATGCCAGAACATATTTACCAAGTCATACGAGTGAATATTATCACGCACTTGCTTTCCTTTATACCCAAAAATAGTATAATGATTGCCTGTGATAGCACATTTCATCAAATACGCCAAGAAACCGTGTAACTGTGTTCCTGAATGGTTCGGACCAGTCAAACACCCACCTCTGAAAACACCAGTCTTCATACCAAAATATCTACCATATTCTTGTACTAACACATCGGCAGCTACTTTTGAAGCTCCAAATAATGAGTGTTTTGTGTGGTCGATACTGTGGTTTTCATCAATACCATTCGCAAAATAGGGATGGTTTGAGTCAATTTCAAAGCGTGTTTCAGTCTCGATTAATGGCAAATAATTTGGATTATCACCATAAACTTTGTTCGTTGATGTAAACATAAAAACCGCATCAGGGCAATGCTGACGAGTCATCTCCAACATATTCAACGTACCGTTGGCGTTTACCGTAAAGTCCGTGAAAGGCTCTTTGGCAGCCCAGTCGTGCGAAGGTTGTGCGGCTGTGTGTAAGATACACTTAATATCAGTTGCATATTCTTTGAAAATAACCTCTAATTGAGATACCTCACGAATATCAGCTTGATAATGTTTATAATTGGTAAATTGTTCTTCTAAGCGGCTACGATTCCACGCCGTAGATGCTTCTTCACCAAAGAAATACTGACGCATATTATTATCTACGCCAATGACCAAATCAAATTTGTCTGAGAAAAATTTAACGGCTTCACTACCAATTAGCCCTGCCGAACCCGTTACGAGTGCAATGTTCATTTGTTTATGTGTTATGGGGGATGAAGGAAGAGGTATTATCAATAATACATTTATTGAAATACAAAAAGCGTTACGAAATTAATTCCGAAACGCTTTTTTGGAAAAATTACTAAATACGATAATTTCTGAAAAACTAATTACCTTGTGCATTTGTGCTATCATTGAATAGTTTTTCTCTGATTTTATTTGCTCTAACCTCATTCTCTGGTTTTGCAGTATATTTATTCTTTGTTTGACGAGCGGCAGAGTCTGGATGTACTCCATAGACATAAGCGTCGTTTTCGTTTAAATCAACTTGCTTGATATTATTATTTTTTTGATAGTCACAAGCTGTGGCTAATAAAGTAATTGCGACAACGGCTAAAATATTTTTGCGATTCATTTTCGTATAATTCTGTTTTATTATACAAATTTAGTGCAGTATCGTTAATTAAAAAAATGTAACGTTTTGAAAATTCAGTAATTAGTGATTTTTAAATCTAAAATTCTGTTTATCAGATACCTACATTTTGTATTATTCTTCTCTATTGACTCACCAAATATGAAATACTATTTAGAATTATGAAGCATAGACCTATTTTTCAAGATACTATCCGCTAATAATTCTCCACAAACTTTGTGTCCTGTATGATTCCAATGTCCGCCATCTTCTGCTTTACAGCATTTTCCCGTTTTTTCTGTTTTTTCTATGGCAATAGGTACTTCTGCCAAAATTTCAATATTTGTTTGCTTCATTAATTCGTGGTAAAGATTTGCTTCCACATTATTGACACCATCTACCATGAAACTGGCGAGGGGAACATTTCTTGACTGACATATTTTTTTTATATTTTCATAGGCTATTTTACTCAATACAAAGGATTCGTGGTAGTCTTCTTTTTTAAAATCATCTGTTTTACGAAAGGCTTTGTCTAAACGAGTAAAGATGAAAAATAAAAATCGAGAATATTTATTAGCAAAAGTTCGTAGGTTTGGATAATTCTTGGCAAAACGATATTCAATCTTATTATTGATGTTAAGATAAGGTCTTATCAGATTATTATTTTGGATAGAACGGAATTCTAAATCATAACAGTTATTGATAAAATCATTACTCGTAAATTGCATAACGACCAAATCAGGTTGTATTTGAGCGATGTATTTTTGAAGAATCATCATTTCTTGAACACTCCCAAATCCACCCACACCATAAGCAAAGACCTCTACATTAGCTCTTTGGGCAACTACCGAAAAATAGGTAGAATCATCACTGGCATCCTCTGCCAGTGTAAATGAGTCACCCACAAAAAAAACTTTTGGTTTCTTGCTTCGAGGATTACCAAACTTCCGAAAGCCTTGTTTATCAATCGTATAGACACAATTGTATGGTTTTTTTTTGAAATCAACCCTTTGATCATTTTTTTGAATATCATGAACCACATCCCAACCTAATGTTTCATCAATTTGGACTGTTTGAATTCCTTTTGAGTAATAATAAATTCTAAAAACCCCTTCACAGATTAAGAAGAGAATGACAAGTGTTACAAGGCTCAAGAGAATATTTTGGAAAAAGACTTTCATTTTTTGACTCTAAATAAAATGTTCAAATCAAATACTATTGATTAAGTTTTAAAATTAACACTTTTGAAATCAAAAAAGATTTGTTCCGTAAAAAAAGCTATAAATTAAATATTTTAAAAAAAACTTGACTTTCTCATTTATTGGCACTAACATTGTAAAACATTTCACTAACCTGTGATTTCTCCCGTTAAGACTCTGATTTACAAGTGCTTAACGTCAATTTTCCATCTCGTACCCAATTTTCCCAATTTGACTTTAATCTTTACTATCTTTTAACAGGGATTTTCACTATCCAAATTTAACCACAGACTTTCAAAGTGTTTTACTTTGTAAATTCTATCCATAATTTCCTATGTACAAAATTGAAGAATTAGACATGATGCTCATGTCAGAACTTCGTGGGCTTGCCAAAGAATTTGCTATTCCCGAAATCAATGACCTTTCAAAACAAAACCTTATCTACAAAATACTTGACAAACAGGCTGTATTGCCATCAACAACCCTAAAATCTGCCAGTAACAACACAATGCAAGACGATAACAGACCAGACAGAAAAGTGAGGAAAGAGATTGCCCCGTCAACTGATGCCCCACGCCCCAAAAGAGCCCGTATTTCAAAAGATGAAAGCGAAGCAAGTGTTGCTGCAACTAATGTAGTAGCTGAACCTGCGTATATACCTGAACCGACTAAAACAAAAAGTATTAGTAAGTCCAAAGTAGTAGAGGAAGTGGTAGCGGAAGAAATTTCTTATGATTTTGACGAAGAGCCAATCGTAGATTTCCCCAGTGATATCGAAGAGGACTTTTCAGTAGATACTTCTTTTCTCACGGCAGATGATGCTTCGGTGTTTCCACAAGATACTCGTCAGGAAACACGTCAGGGAGGAAATGGGTTTAAGAAGCCAATTTATAATCAAGCTATCCGTGAATTTGACGGAATTATTGAGAATGAGGGTGTTTTAGAAATTATGCAAGACGGTGGCTACGGATTTTTACGTTCCGCCGATTATAATTACTTGGCTTCGCCCGATGATATTTATGTGTCACCTTCTCAGATTAAATTATTTGGTCTGAAAACGGGTGATACCGTTCGTGGAGCGATTCGTCCGCCGAAGGAAGGAGAAAAATATTTTGCTCTTTTGCGGGTTGAATCTGTGAATGGAAAGACTACGGAGGAGATTCGTGATAGAATTCCTTTTGAATATTTGACTCCCCTTTTCCCAGAGGAAAAACTGAGATTATCCTCTCGTCCAGACCAATATTCCACTCGTATTCTCGACTTGTTTGCTCCCATCGGGAAAGGACAAAGAGGTATGATTGTGGCACAGCCAAAAACGGGTAAAACAGTGTTACTTAAAGAGATAGCCAATGCTATTTCTAAAAATCACCCAGAAGTTTATTTGTTAATTTTGTTGATTGACGAACGCCCAGAGGAGGTAACGGATATGCAGCGTAGTGTACGTGCAGAGGTAATTTCTTCAACTTTTGACGAGCAAGCCGAACGCCATGTGAAGGTAGCGAGTATTGTTTTAGAGAAAGCAAAACGCATGGTAGAATGTGGACACGATGTTGTGATTTTGTTGGATTCTATTACTCGTTTGGCTCGTGCGTATAATACAGTCGTTCCTTCATCGGGTAAGATACTCTCGGGTGGTGTGGATGCCAATGCTTTGCACAAACCAAAGCGTTTTTTCGGAGCAGCTCGTAATGTAGAAAATGGTGGGTCATTGACTATTATCGCTACTGCATTAATTGATACAGGTTCAAAAATGGATGAGGTAATTTTTGAAGAATTTAAGGGTACGGGTAACATGGAATTACAGTTAGACCGTAAGCTATCGAACCGTAGAATGTATCCATCTATCGACGTAACGGCTTCTGGAACACGTAGAGAGGATTTATTGATGGATAAAGAGACCTTACAGCGTGTGTGGATTTTGCGTAAACATATGAGCGATATGAACTCTGTGGAGGCAATGGAATTCTTACAACAACAAATGAAAGGAACGAAAACAAACGAAGAGTTTTTGGTTTCGATGAATAGATAAAATAACGTTGATAAAATAGCAAAAACGCTTTGGATTTATACAATCCAAAGCGTTTTTGTTTGTACTATTATCAAACAAAAAGCCTATTTCATTCAGTTGAAATAGGCTTTTTATAAAGAAGAAGAATGTTTTTATCTATCAATAATAATACGTTTAGTCAAATCAAATCCATTTGCTTTAAAACGCATCAAGTAAACACCTTCTGTTTGATTTCTTAAATCAACAATTACCTTTCCTTTTACAGATGGAAGGGTAGTCGAATAAATTAATCTTCCTAAAATGTCATAGATAATAAGCTCTGCATTATCATAATCAGCGAGTGTTTCGATTGTCAATAATCCGTTATTCCCTAATTTTCCTAATGGGTTAGGGTAAATAGAAAGTCCTTTGAAATCAGGGTCTTCCTTAAATGTGAATGGACTAACAAAATCAGAGAAACACGCTAACTGATTTAAAGGAGCTGGGACAGAGTAAACGATTTTTCTACGAACGACATAATCTCCATAACGATTGGCTTTGATTACGGCATCAGTAAAGGTCTTTAAAGTTGTTGCATCACCATTAAACCTCCACTCATAATCACCTCCATCAGGAAAATCAACTGCTTTTAGCGTAAATGTTCCGTCTTTCACTATGGCTGCTTTAGTAGCATCAGGATTATTTCTTACTAAAACTGTTAAAGGTAATGATTTCTCTGAGATACAACCTGTTGCAAGGTCTTTGGCGACGGCTGTGTAAGTTCCAGAAATATCCACAAACTTTCCATCCTTGTCAATAGCTGTCAGAGTCAGTGTTTTGTTGGGTACTGCAAGTGAACTCCAAGTAACTTCGTTTTGGCTCGTTGCAACTAAATTAACACTATTCGGTTTTTTATAATCATCATTACTTCTTGCACAAAAAGTTAATGGTCCATCCGCCACTACAGTTGGTGCTGGAGGTAGTGGAATCACTCTTGTTGTAATTGGGTCAGAAACTGGTGATAGACAATTTCTTGGGTCAAGTACACGTAGCGTAAAAGTAGCTGATGATTTGATGGTTAATGTTTTTGTTGTATCTGGGGTACTCCAACGGTAGCGAGTTCTTTCGTTATTGGGTAAATCTGAACCAGTCAAAAGCACACTTTTGTCTGCACAGAACGCCAAAGGTCCCGTTGCAGTAATGGTTGGTTTTGCAGGAAGTGCATACACCGTAACTCTCGTTGAATCTGAAAGTGGAGATAGACAAAGATTAGCATCTCTCACAGCCACTGCAAAACGACCAGAAGCGTTGATGGTAATGGCACGAGTTGTTGCTCTATTGCTCCAAACATAAGTAGTGTTGGGAGTAGATGTTAGAGTCACATCGCCTCCACTACAAAATGCCAAAGGTCCACTCGCAGAAATTACAGGTTTTGCTGGTAATTTGAATACGGTGATAGTTGTACTATCCGAAGGTGGCGAAATACATCCACTGGAATCAATTACTTGGACAGCATAACTTTCAGCTTTACTAATATTTCTAACACTTGGAGTTGTTACACCATTACTCCATTTATACTTAAATCCTAAACTTGATGTCAATGATAAAGTATCTCCTTGACAAATTGCAGCACCTTTTTTAGAAGGTGTGATAACAGGTTTTGCAGGAACTTTTAGGGTTCTTACACTAATAGGAGCTGATATACGTGATTTGCAATTGAGAAATCTATCAGAGAGTATGCTACGTACTTGAATTTTAGAATTCTTATTTATTCCTTTTATAACACTTCTTATTCCCAAACTATCCTGTATTTTCCCATCTATATACCACTCAAATTGCTTAATAAATCGAGCACTGTCAGATTTTAGAGATATTGTAGTACCTTGGCAAAAAGTAGTGTCACTGGCAGTAATTTTTGGAGTATCTGTGACGTAAAACTCAACATAGACTTGTGTATCGGCATTTACAGCAGGACAACCTGGTGCAATTCCATTCCCAGCTACAACTTGCAAAAAATACCAGCCACTTGAAGTAACTCTTAATGCAGGAGTTCCTTGACCGCTTGTCGTTTGGTTAACGTTGGTAATTGTACCACCCGTTGGGGTATCAGACCTAAACCAACGATAGTAATATTGAGGGTCATTTAGTGATGACCTTAGCGTGATTACATCGTCATTACAAGCTATTCGTTTATCAGGAATAATTGAAGGTATTTGGCTTGGAATGGCTACATATTTCACATTGAGCAAAGGTGATGGAGCACTTTCTCCCGTTCCGTCTGTACAAGTGGCATATACCTGTACATCCACCGCTGTTTCTAAGAATTTTCTGTCAGATGGTCTGTCATTAATGCCAAGAAATGTACCGTCTGAATTATACCATCGGGCTACTCCGATGCCACAACCTTTGGCTTCCAGAATTACCTGCATCCCTGCCCCACCTATTGAAGTATTACCACATCTCTCAAAACTAATAAATTTTACTGATGGAGAAGCAGGAGGTAGGGTGGTGTTGTGATTTTTCTTTATTAGAGAAGGTTCTTCCTTAGTTTTAGCCCACACCGTTGAGGAAGTCGCTATTACCAATAAAGTGAAAATAATTTTGTGTGTAAGGTTGTTCATAATTAACTAAAATATGGGGAAAAATTTAGGTTAAGATTTTCTGTATCTTCAAATGTGATGATACAGGACTAATGATAATAGATAAATTTTGGCGGGAATCTATAAAAGAATCACTAATTAATCATTTGACAAGTAAATTTAAGATATGTAAGTCTATAAACCATAGAAAAGTGTCCAAACTTTTTAAACGGTATTTATTAATTCATAATCTTGAAAGCATACAAAGTGTTTTGTAAAGATAACTATTAATTGATTATCAGGAAATTAGCTCTGACAAGAATGTGAATTATTATATTATAATGACACCTTTAAGGAAGAAATGGTTGTTTGATAAATTAAAATATCCATAAAAATAAAGAATCTTTCTTCTGATTCTTCTGATTGTTCTATTATCTTTGGAAAAACATAAACCATTCTATATTTTTTATCACAATTCCATGAACATCAGAAATCTCCCATCGGCAAGTAAAGCCTTCAAATATCCGCTACTTATCAAAAGTATTTTGGCATATTCAACCATGATTGAGCCTGAGAACGAAATTGTGTATAAAGACCAAGTACGTTACAATTATTTTGAGTTAAACAGAAGGGTCAGAAAACAGGCTAATGTCTTCAAAAAATTAGGGCTTGACGGCGGACAAACCATTGCCGTGCTGGACTATGACTCTCACCGATATTTAGAATGCTTTTTCGGGATTCCGATGACCGGGAATGTGTTGCATACCATCAACTGGCGATTATCTCCCGCTCAAATTCTTTATACTATCAATCATGCTGAGGATGTCGTAATTATCTGTCATTCAGACTTTTTGCCTTTGTTAGAATCTTTATCCAAAGATATGACCACCGTGAAAAGCATCATCGTATGTGCGGATGGAGGCGAATATACCAATTCAACATCACTTCCCATTGTAGGTGAATACGAAGAATTATTGAGTAAGGAATCGGATGTGTATGACTTTGAAGATTTTGATGAAGATGCCGTTGCGACTACTTTTTATACCACTGGCACAACGGGAAATCCGAAGGGCGTTTATTTTACGCATCGTCAATTGGTTTTGCATACGCTTTCAGTTTCGGTAACGTTTAGTGCCATTGATGGGGCTTGTCGGTTCAATAATTCGGATGTGTATATGCCTCTTACGCCTATGTTCCATGTACACGCATGGGGCTTTCCGTATGTGGCAACTTTGGGAAATGCCAAACAAGTTTATGTAGGTAAATTTGACCCAGAGACGGTTTTGAAGTGTTTTGTAAAAGAAAAACCAACCTTCTCGCATTGCGTTCCTACGATTTTGCAGATGCTCGTTTCGCATCCTGCTACTCAAAATATTGACTTGTCGAAATGGAAGGTTGTAATAGGTGGTTCGGCTTTGCCAAAGACGTTGGCGAAAGCGGCAATTTTGCGAGGCGTTGATGTCATTACGGGTTATGGAATGTCAGAAACTTGTCCAGTGCTTTCAACAGTTTATGTGAGTCCGAAGGATAAAGCGAATCCAGATGTTGATTTTCAGGTGGAGGCTCGTACTCGCTCAGGAACACCTGCGATTTTTGTGGATTTGAGGCTTTTAGATGATGAAGGAAACGTTGCTCCCAAAGACAATGAAACTATCGGAGAAGTAACTGCCCGTACGCCGTGGCTTACACAAGGCTATTTTAACGAACCCGAAAAATCAGAAGAATTATGGTCGGATGGTTGGTTGCATACGGGCGATGTTGCCACGATGAATGCGAATAATTCCTTAAAAATTACGGACAGAATAAAGGACGTTATCAAAACGGGTGGAGAGTGGGTGAGTTCGATTGATTTAGAAAACTTAATCGGGCAACATGAAGCCGTGATGGAAGTTGCCATCGTGGGTATTCCAGATGCGAAATGGGGCGAACGTCCGCACGCTATGATAGTGTTGAAAGAAGGAAAAAATATGACGAAAGAAGACTTGAAATCCTTCATGCAACGTTTTGTGGATGATAATACCATCACGGCATGGACGATTCCGAGTTCCGTAGAATTCGCTTCGGCAATTCCTAAAACGTCGGTGGGGAAATTGGATAAGAAATTGATTAGGGCGAATGTCCAAAGCTAATGGTCTAAAGATTTTATATAAATGCTTGATTACATAAACCTTGCTTGGATTCTGAGCAAGGTTTTTTGTTAGAAAAATTGAAAAGTTATTTAGGTAGTAATTTTTTAGTAGATTTCTATTTTACCATTCTTTCTCTTAATATTGATTCTTTAAATAATCCGTAAAAAAGGATGAAAGTCCTTCTCAAATGACCAAATACTTATTTATAGCCTTTTCATGGATATTACTCTTATCCAATTTTCACTCATCAGCACAGCAAAAACCCCGCACCATCGTAACAACCGATGGTGAGTTGGACGACGTGGATTCATTCATCAGGCTGTTGCTTTATGCCAATGAATTCAAGATTGAAGGATTGGTCATTTCGAGTTCGCAATGGCATTATAAAGGTGATGGAAAAGGAACAAAATTTACTTCCGAAATGGAAATGACCAAGAATCTATACGGAGAAAGAACGGAATTGCGTTGGGTTGGTACAGATTGGATTTACAATCTGATTGATGCCTACGGAAAAGTCTATCCAAATTTGAAAAAACACTCACCCAACTATCCAACCTCAACTTATTTAAAAGACCTTGTCAGGATTGGAAATATTGATTTTGAAGGTGAAATGGAAAAAAATACGGACGGTTCTGATTTTATCAAAAAGAAATTATTGGATGATGATATGAGTCCACTTTATTTACAAGTTTGGGGTGGTACAAATACCATCGCAAGAGCCTTAAAATCAATCGAAGACGAGTATAAAAACACGGCTAAATGGCAAGAAATCTATGCCAAAGTGTGCAAAAAAGCTATTATTTATGCTATCCTCGACCAAGATGCTACTTACCGAAAATATATTTCTGTAAATTGGAAAGACATCAAAATTTACTATAATTCAAAACAGTTTTGGTGTTTGGCATACTTCTGGAAAACGGCTGTTCCGAAGGAATTACATCCATTTTTGGAAGGGAAATTTATGGGCGATAAAATCATCAACAACCACGGAGCTTTGACCAAAATGTATTACAGTTATGGAGATGGAAACCCTCCTGCGGGCGAAATTGAGGACATTTATAGTAGTATGGAAAAAGCTAAAAAGAATCAATGGGGGAGTTTTGGGCAATATGATTTTATCTCAGAAGGTGATTCTCCCGCATTTTTACATTTGGTAGATGTGGGCTTAGGAAATCTTGAAAATCCACAAAATGGTGGTTGGGGAGGTCGTTTGGTTCAGTCCGCAACATCACCAAATCGTTGGGAAGACGGAGATGCTACGGCAGAATTTAATCCATATACTCAAAAAACGGATTTGGCTTACTCACAAATTCGTTGGTTGGAAACCCTACAAAATGATTTTGCTGCCCGTGCGGATTGGTGTGTGAAGGACTACAAAAATGCTAATCACGCCCCCAACGTAAAATTGAATCATGCGAAAAATCTGACCGCCAAGCCCAATGATACCATAAAATTGAGTGGCACGGCAACTGACCCTGACAAAAATAATTTGCAATATCATTGGTGGCAATATGAGGAGGTAGATACGTATAGGGGCAAGATTTCTATTCAAAATGCTGATAGTAAAAATGCTACTTTCAAAATGCCCAATGATATCAAAAAAGGCGAAACTATCCATTTGATTTTGGAAGTAAAAGATAATGGAATGCCACAAATGACTCGTTATCAGCGAGTTGTGATAAATTTTTAATACTAACCCTCTCGTACCACGGGGATCTCTTCCCGTGAATCGGACGAAGATACACGGGAAGGGATTCCCGTGGTACGAGTGCCAACCAAAAATTAACAAAAACAAAATGACAACAAGAAGAGATTTTTTAAAAACCACAGGAGCATTAACGGCAGTAGCCGTGGCTCCATTCCAAAATATTTTTGCAGAAATGAACTTGGAAAATAAAATGGGAATCCAACTTTTTTCTTTACCCAAAATGCTTTCGGAAGACTTTGAGAAAGGTATTAAGATGCTGTCAAAAATGGGCTACAAAGAATTAGAATTGTTTGGACCATTTCCGTTTAGTGCTGAGTCGGCACAAAAGAGTTGGGCTGGGGCGGCAAAAATGTTAGGTTTTAGTGGAAGTGGCTATTTTGGAAGAGACATCAAGGACATCAAAAAAATGCTTTCGGACAATGGTTTACATACACCCGCAACGCATACGGATTTGGACACGCTCATGACGGGTATGGACAAATTGGGCGAAGCGGCTCATATTTTAGGACAAAAATATGTAACCCTTCCCGCCATTCCAGAAGACAAACGCAAAACCCTTGATGACTACAAACGTATTGCGGAAACATTCAATAAAATTGGAGCGGATGCCAAGAAAAATGGCATAAAATTCGGCTATCATAATCACGGCTACGGCATAAAACCGATGGATGGGCAGATTCCTCTGCAAATCATTTTGGATAATACAGACCCTAATTTAGTGTTCTTTGAAATGGATATTTTCTGGACTACGGCGGGCGGTGCAGACCCTGTTGAGTACCTCACAAAATACCCAAATCGTTATAAAATGTTACATTTGAAGGATATGAAGGAGAAAAAACAGTTCTCTGGCGATGGTGGAAGTATGGGTCAATGGATGCCAATGTTCCCACTTATGACCACGGCGGGCGATGGTGTTTTGGACTTAAAAAGTATCGTCAAAAAAGCCAAAGAAATAGGCGTGGAGCATTACTTTGTTGAGCAAGACATGGTGGCAAGCCCAGAAATAGCTTTACAGAAAAGTTTGGATTATTTGAAAGGTAAAATATGATAAACATAATGTCTAAAAAATCTGTGACCTTCATTTTACTACTCCTCTCACATTTCAGTTTTTCGCAAGAAAAACTCCTTTTTGGCGTGGCGTATTATGATGAATATATGCCTTATGAGCGTCTTGAAAAAGACGTAGCAATGATGAAAGATGCGGGTATAAATGTAGTCAGAATTGCAGAATCAACTTGGAGTACCGTTGAGCCACAGGATAATGTTTATGATTTCAAAAGTATCGACAGAGTGCTGGCTGCCATGCACAAAGGCGGTATAAAGGTCATTATTGGTACGCCCACCTATGCTTTTCCTACTTGGTTAGCCAAAAAATATCCAGAGATTTTAGCAACCACATCAAGGGGCAAAAATCAATACGGGGCTCGTCAGAATATGGATATTACGAATGAGCATTTTCGTTTTCATGCCGAGCGAGTGATTCGTAAAATCATGGAACACGTCAAAGACCATCCTGCCATCATTGGCTATCAGGTTGATAACGAAACCAAACATTATGGCACCGCTGGCGAGAATGTGCAGAAGGCGTTTGTGGCGTATGTGAAAGATAAATTCAAGACCGTGGAAGCCGTTAATAAGGCTTTTGGCTTGGATTATTGGAGTAACAAAATCAATAAATGGGAGGATTTTCCAACAGTCAATGGCACTTTTAATGCCTCTATTAATGCCAGTTTGAACTCAGAATTCTCTAAATTTCAACGGCAAATCATTACGGATTATTTGGCTTGGCAAACCAAAATTGTAAAAGAATATGCCAAATCAAACCAGTTTATTACCCAAAATTTTGACCTTGATTGGCGTGGATATTCTTACGGAATTCAGCCCGATGTTGATCATTTTGCTACGGCAAAAGTCCTTGACGTGGCAGGAATCGATATTTATCATCCAACACAAGATAATCTGACGGGTATCGAAATTTCCTTAGGGGGAGATTTGACCCGTTCTATGAAAAACAAAAATTACTTTGTCATCGAAACCGAAGCACAGGGTTTTCCACAATGGATTCCGTACCCAAATCAGTTGCGTTTACAGGCGTTTAGCCACATCGCATCAGGGGCGAATATGCTCGAATATTGGCATTGGCATTCGATTCATAATTCGGCAGAAACCTACTGGAAAGGGCTTCTGAGCCATGATTTTGAACCAAACCCTACTTACAATGAAGCAAAAACCATCGGAAGAGATTTTGCACGATTGAGTAATAAACTCATCAATTTGAAGAAAAATAATGAAGTAGCTATTCTTTTTAGCAACGAAGCCCTCACGGCTTTCAATGCGTTTAGTTTTGGTTGGGGTGCAAGAGAAACCTACAACGATATTCTTCGCCCTTACTACGATGCTCTTTACAAAATGAATGTTGGGACTGATTTTATTGACGGCACAAAAAACCTGGAATTGAGTAAATACAAAATGATTATCGTGCCTGTTCTTTACGCCGCTTCTGACGATTTATTGAGAAAACTAAATCAATTTGTAAAAGATGGTGGTCATGTGGTTTATACTTTCAAAAGTGGGTTTTCTGATGAAAATGTGAAAGTAAGGAGTAGCATTCAACCTGCTATTATCAACGAAGCCTGTGGAATTTCATACAGTCAATTTACTATTCCGCAAAATGTTTCTTTAAAAAATGACCCTTTTGGTTCAGGGAAAGACAATAAAGTTGAAACTTGGATGGAGTTGATTACGCCCACAACTGCAAAGGTATTAGCCTATTACGAGCATCCTTCTTGGGGAAATTACGCAGCCGTAACCCAAAACCAATTTGGCAAAGGCATTGCCACCTACGTAGGTTGCATGACCAGCTCGACATTGACCGAAAGAATTGTAAAAAATGCCCTCGAAAAAGCCAATCTTTGGAAAACAGAACAGCAATTTTCTTTTCCGATTGTTGTGAAATCAGGTGTCAATCAACAAGGCAAAAATATTCGTTATATTTTCAATTATTCGGCTGTAAATCAACAAGTTAGGTATGTTTTTGGGAGTGGTACAGACTTATTATCAAATCAATCAATTGCCAAAGATTCGGTATTGAATTTAGAGGCTTGGGGGGTAAAGATTATTGAGGAAAATTAAACCGATTATGCCCTGCCTTTTTTAATGATTACTTAAAGTTTTTAATTATTTTTATCTCTGTAAAAACGATATTCAAAATGCTATAGTGGCAGCGTTTCATTAATAAACATTTTGCAACATGGAAAAATTAATCTCAGAAGGCAATTGCGTCTTTTGCCAAGAAATCTTTAAGCAAAGCGGTATGAGTCGCCATTTAGCAAAGCATCTTTCAGAGTTGCCAGCAACCAAATATCAGTCATTTCACCTTAACATCTCTGCGGGTGAAATGTTTTTACACGTACAGATGGATGGCTCGGCAACACTTGGCGAATTAGATGATTTTCTCAGAGCAATTTGGCTTGAATGCTGCGGACACATGAGTAGTTTTGAGGTTAAAGGCAAAAGATATGACAATGATTGGGACGATATGGATGCTGAAATAGGCGAAAGTCAAACTAAAAAAGTGTCTTTATTATTCAAAAAAGATATGGTTTTAGAGTATCAATATGATTTTGGTTCAACAACTCATTTGAGCATGAAAGTAATGGGAGAATACCCAACTGCTACTCCAAAAGGTATAAAGCTTTTATCAAGAAATAATCCGCTTAAAATTTTATGTCATGTATGTAATGAAAAACCCGCTGCAATAATTTGTTCGGTTTGTGTCTATGAAGGCGAAGGGATGCTTTGCAAGACTTGTGTCACAAAACATAAAAAGACTTGTGATGATTTTGCAGATTATGCAGCTATGAAATTAGTCAATTCTCCAAGAATGGGTACTTGTGCTTATGAGGGTGGTACAATTGATGTAGCAAGAGATGGGGTCTGGAAATCTTAAAAATTTGATACGGGTCTCTATCCTTAAAAAAACTGGCAAAGCTCTACTCAACAAATATAGTACCTTTAATTTTACAATTTACCTTAAATAATAGAAGGGTAGGGGAGGGGTATCGGAGTTGGAGAGAGAGTACAAAAGGCTAATTTGACCAAAAATTAAATAAACACAACAAATACAGTATCCTAATAGTATCCCATTTAGCACAAGTTTGCCAAACATAAAAAAAGGGCTTCAACCAAAGTCAAAGCCCTTTTTCAAAAGATATTTTATCTCAAATTACTCTGCCGATTTCTCTTCTTCCGAAGATTCCTCAGTTGCAGGAGCAGCAGGAGTTTCGTCTTCAACAACCTCTGCCGATGGTTCTTCAACCACAGGAGCAGCCGCTTCAACAGCACCAGCTTCTTTCTTAGCACCACCTCTACGACTACGACGAGTCTTAGTAGCAGTTTCAGAAGCAGCGTTCAATACAGTTTCGTTGAAATCAACTAATTCCATCATACACATCTCAGCGTTATCACCAAGACGATTGCCTAATTTGATAATTCTCGTATAACCACCTGGGCGATTTGCTACCTTCTCAGCAACAATGCCAAAAAGCTCTTTAACAGCCTCTTTGCTTTGTAAATAAGAGAATACAACACGACGGTTGTTAGTATCGTCAGTCTTAGATTTTGTAATCAAAGGCTCTGCATACTTTCTCAATTCCTTCGCTTTCGCTACTGTTGTTTCAATTCTTTTGTGAAGAATCAATGAAGTTGCCATGTTCGACAACATTGCCGCTCTGTGAGGAGCTGTTCTACCTAAATGGTTGTTTTTTTTACCGTGTCTCATTGTGTTTGAGTAAGTTTAAAATGACCAATGGAGTCTCCAACGAAAAACCATCTATCATTGCGGTTAAGTTAATTCACATCAACTCACCTATTACTTTTTAAATTGGTTTATTAGAAAACTGGTTAATTGGTTTATTGGAAATTGGTTTATTTTCTAATTAACCAGTTATCCAATCAACCAATTTCCCAATCAACCAATTTCCAATTATCAATCTTCATCCAAACGGTAACGGATAACATCCATTCCGAAGTGAAGACCTTTATCTTCAATTAATTGCTCTAATTCAGTCAATGATTTCTTACCGAAGTTACGGAATTTCATCATATCAGAAATTTCTAATCTTGCCAAATCTCCCAATGTCTTCACATCAGCAGACTTCAAGCAGTTGTACGCACGTACTGACAAATCTAAATCTGCCAATGGTGTTTTCAACAACTTTCTCATGTGCAACATTTCTTCATCAACCACATTGTCCTCTTCTGCCTTCATCGACTCGAAAGTCATCGTTTGGTCAGAGAACAACATAAAGTGCTGAATCAAAATATAAGCCGCACCTTTCAACGCATCTTCTGGGTGGATAGAGCCATCAGTTTCGATATCGATAACCAATTTCTCATAATCCGTCTTCTGTTCAACACGAGTATTTTCAATGCTATATTTTACGTTCTTGATAGGCGTATAAATAGCATCAATTGGAATGTGTCCGAACGGAGGTTCAGAATTTCTTGTTTCGTCAGACTGAACATAACCACGACCTTTTTCCACGATGATTTCCATCTCAAATTCTTTCGATTCGTCAAGATTACAGATAACCATATCTGGATTCAAGACCTCAAAATAATTTGTAAATTTAGAAATATCACCAGCTTTCAAAGTCGATTGACCTTTAACTCTGACGTTAATCTTGTTTTCGAGAATTTCCTGAGTTTTCTTAAAACGAACTTTTTTCAAGTTCAAGATAATCTCAGTCATATCCTCAATCACGCCTTCAATGGCTGAAAATTCGTGTAGCACACCGCTAACCTTTACGCTTGTGATGGCGTAGCCTTCTAATGAAGACAATAAGATTCTACGAAGTGCATTACCGATTGTAACGCCATAGCCTTTTTCGAGTGGCTTAAACTCAAATAACCCGTGAAAGTCGTCGGCTTTTTCCATGACAACTTTGTCGGGCATTTGGAATGCTAATATTGACATATTTCGTAGCGTAATTTACCTTGGAATGTATTAAGAATAGAGTAATCAATTCGCAATTTACGAATAAACTCTGTGATTCTATGAATATTTCTTGAAAATTTTTATAAAAAACTTGACTTTCATAAACTTATCGTTTATATTACAAGTTTGCAAAACTTTTAGTTCCATCCAAAATCAACTAATCTCTTCTTTTTCAAGAACTTTTTAATTGATTTAAACAGATTCGACAGCGTTGGTATAACACTGCCAAATCTGTTTATAGAATATTTATTCTGACAAAATACAAATAGTATTTTATCAACAATACGATGATGATTACTTCGAGTAAAGTTCGACGATTGCCTGTTCGTTAAAATTCTCAGGAATGTCAGAACGTTCTGGATAAGAAACAAATTTACCAGTCATTGTAGGTGCATCCCACTCCAACCAGTTGAAACGTTTTCCAGCTTTACCAGCCAATGAATTCGTAACGACCTCTAATGATTTAGATTTTTCACGAACACTAATCAATTGTCCAGCTTTTAATGAATATGAAGGAATGTTTACAAGTTCTCCATCTACCATGATGTGCTTGTGAATCACTAATTGACGTGCAGCACGACGAGTTGGAGCGATTCCTAAACGATAAACTGTGTTGTCTAAGCGTGCTTCACAAAGTTTCAAAAGGTTTTCACCTTTGATACCTTCTTTCACAGCAGCTTTGTGGAACAAGTTTTCGAATTGTTTTTCAAGAATACCGTAAGTATATTTCACTTTTTGCTTTTCTTTCAATTGCAAAGCATATTCTGAAACTTTACCACGTTTTCCTTTTCCGTGCTGACCTGGACCATAGTTTTTGCGAGCTAACGCCTTACTTGGACCTAAGATTGGCTCGCCAAAACGACGAGCAATTTTTGATTTTGGACCTGTGTATCTTGCCATTATTTGATAAAAATGAGTCAATAGCCCTCTTGTGACTAATGAAGTAATTATGAAACATAAAGAAACGAAGGGCAATAATTACTAATTACCCTTCGCCTTATTTTGTTATTAGTTAATGGTTTATTAGTTATCAGTTAATGGTAGAAGCAATGAATTACATAAATCTTATCCAGCTTTTACTAATAACCAGTAACCAATAAACCAATAACCAAACTATACTCTACGACGTTTTGGAGGACGACATCCGTTGTGTGGCATTGGTGTAATATCTTTGATAGATAATACTTCGATACCTGCATTAGATACGGTTCTGATTGCAGATTCACGACCAGCTCCTGGACCTTTCACAAAAACCTCTGCCTTTTTCATTCCTGCCTCAACGGCTACCGCTGCACAGTTTGAAGCCGCCATTTGAGCAGCATAAGGAGTATTTTTCTTTGAGCCTTTAAAGCCCATTTTACCAGCAGATGCCCAAGAGATTACTTGCCCTTGTGTATTGGTGATAGAAATGATAATATTGTTGAAAGAAGCCTTGATGTGAACTTGACCAACTGGTTCAATCACAACGACTCTTTTCTTTGCTTTGTCTTTTCTTTTAGCCTGTGCCATTTTGTTTGTTTGTTTTCTATTCCAGTTTTGAGTGCGTACATTATGCCTTGCACAATAACCTTCTCATCTTAGAATCTTAGCGAATAGTGCTTCTCTCAGGAATCACAATCTCAGCTTAATTTTAACATTACAATATGAATATTTTAAAACGATTAATTTTCAAGCAAACGTTACCCGATTAACACATTTTCAAATCTTCAGATTACTTAGTTGCTTTTTTCTTGTTGGCAATAGTCTTACGCTTACCTTTACGAGTACGAGAGTTATTCTTCGTTCTCTGACCACGCAATGGAAGACCTTTACGGTGACGTAATCCACGATAACAACCAATGTCCATCAAACGCTTAATATTCAACTGGACCTCAGAACGAAGTTGACCTTCTGTTTTGAATTCCCCAGCGATAATCGCACGGATAGCACTCGCTTCTTCATCGTTCCATTCGCCAGCCTTTTTGTCAACTGAAATGTTTGCTTGTGTTAAAATTTTCTGAGCAGTGCTTTTACCTATACCGTAGATATAAGTTAAAGCAATTTCGCCTCTTTTTTTGTCGGGAATATCAACCCCTGCAATACGAGCCATACTTTTTTAGCTTTTTTAGATTTTAAATAAGGTAGTTTCACAACTATCCTATTATATTATCATCCTTGTCTTTGTTTGAACTTAGGATTTTTTTTGTTAATAACGAAAAGTTTTCCGTGACGACGAATTACTTTACAGTCAGCACTACGCTTCTTGATAGACGCTTTTACTTTCATTTTAGTAATTTTATTTTTTACTTGTAACGATACACTATTCTTGCTTTACTCAAATCATAAGGTGACATTTCTAATTTCACCTTATCACCAGGAAGGATTTTGATGTAGTTCATCCGCATCTTTCCTGAAATATGGGCAATCACTTGATGGGTATTCTCTAACTCTACTCTAAACATAGCGTTTGAGAGAGCCTCGGTGATGATTCCATCGACTTCTATTGATGATTGTTTTGCCATAATTAAATATTAACAATATACTCTGATTTACTAATTGCTTCTTCTATAAACTTGAATGTTGTCAAAATATCGGCTTTACCTTTTTTAACGGCAACGGTATGTTCGTAATGAGCTGAGGGCTTTCTATCTTGTGTTCTGATTGTCCAACCATCATTTTCTTGGTGAATTGCTTTTTTACCTTCATTAACCATCGG
The DNA here is from genome assembly GCA_013298125.1 of Cytophagales bacterium. Taxonomy (GTDB): domain Bacteria; phylum Bacteroidota; class Bacteroidia; order Cytophagales; family Spirosomataceae; genus Arcicella. Next base: position 50,179 of record JAAFJP010000020.1, read on the forward strand.
TTCAATCGCAATGACCATATTCTCTTTCAACTTTGGTCCGTCTCCACGTTTACCATAATTTGCTACTTCTGGTTTTTCGTGTAATGATTTCCCAACACCGTGTCCTACTAATTCTCTTACTATGGTAAAACCTAAATCCTCACAATAGTTTTGAATGGCGAATCCAATATCTCCAACTCTTTTTCCAAAAACGGCTTGCTCGATGGCAAGATAAAGTGAGTTTTTAGTAGCTCTCAATAATTTTAAAGTATCTTCTTTTACATCTCCAATCGCATACGTGTAAGCACTATCTGCGTGAAAACCATTTTTAAACACTCCGCAATCAATTGATACTATTTCACCGTCTTTTAATTGGTAATGACTTGGAATTCCATGAACAACAACATCATTGATTGAAATACAAAGTGAAGCTGGAAATTTTTTACCACTTACATTATAATTCAAGAAAGAAGGATGTCCACCGTTATCTTTAATAAATTCAAAAGCTACTTTATCTAATTCCTTAGTGGTAACTCCTGGTTTTATAATTTTAGCAACTTCGGCATGGGCTTGTCCCAATATCACTCCGTTAGCTCTTATTACCTCTAACTCTGCACTCGTTTTTAAAAAAATCATTGTATGAAGAGTCCTTTCAACTCTCTTGATTTATACGGTAGCTTGTGTTCTACCTTGTACTCTACCTGACTGCATTAATCCTTCGTATTTACGCATCAACAAGTAGCTTTCAATTTGTTGTAAAGTATCTAAAACAACACCCACTAAAATTAATAATGATGTTCCTCCGAAGAATGAAGCAAATCCACGAGTGATTCCGAACAAACCTGCAACGGCTGGAAGAATTGCAATGATGGCTAACATAATAGCACCTGGCAATGTAATTCTATCCAAAATATCAGCGATGAAATTTGAAGTAGCTTCTCCTGGTTTAACACCTGGTACAAAACCACCACCACGTTTCATATCGTCTGAAATTTGTGTTGGGTTAATTGAAATCGCTGTATAGAAAAATGTAAAAATGATAATCAAGAAAGCAAACAAAAGATTGTATCCCCATGAACCTGGGTCGCCAAAGTTTTGAACTACTGATTGTGCAAATTCACTTTTCTCTGCAAATTGACCTGCCACTAATCCTGGAACAAACATCAATGCCTGAGCAAAGATGATTGGCATTACACCCGAAGCATTCAATTTCAAAGGAATGTATTGTCTTTCTCCACCTACTGCGGCTGAGGCTCTGTTACCTACTACTTGTTTTGCATATTGTACTGGAATACGTCTTACAGCTTGTGTAACGGCTACTGCCAACATTACAACGAAGAAAAGAGCTACCATTTCAATTACAAATAATAATGCACCTGACATACCACGAGACTGAGCTTCACCGATGATAGCACTTGGGAAACGAGACACAATACCAATCATAATTAGCATTGAGATACCATTACCAATTCCTTTATCTGTAATTTTCTCACCTAACCACATACAGAACATTGTTCCAGCAATCAAAATAATCACAGAGAAAATACGGAAAGACCAAGCACTTACCATAATGGCTTCGGCAGGAATCGTAGTCTGTAAATAAGCGGTTGCTTGTGCGGCAGTTACCAAAATGGTCAATACACGGGTAATCTGATTTAATTTCTTACGACCTGATTCACCATCTTTTTGCATTTTCTGAAAATAAGGCAATGCAATTGTCAATAATTGGATAGCAATTGAAGCAGAAATGTAGGGCATAATACCCAAGGCAAAAATTGAGGCGTTATTAAATGCTCCACCTGAGAACATATTTAACAGACCCAGTAATCCGCCGTCTCCTTTCTCAGCTAATTTATTAGCATCTACTCCTGGCAATACAATGTACGAACCTAAGCGGAAAAAGGTAATAAACAACAGGGTATTAAGAATTCTACCTCTTAATTCCTCTATTGAGAAAATGTTTTTGATAGTGTTAATAAACTTGTTCATGCTATCTGTTTTAAATAATCGTTAAGGAAAAAAATCTAATTTGTTCAACTTTATCTTTAAATACAAATCTGTTGCCAGTTTTCTTTCGATTACTTAAATATTTCTGTTGTCTATCCTGATTAATTTAAAAATTTCCAGAAAATGAAACGAATTTCTAATTTCTGGAAACGTATTTTTTATCCTACAATTGCCTTACCACCAGCAGCTTCGATTGCCGCTTTTGCTGATGCTGAGAAACCTTTTACAGTTACTTCCAAAGCAGATTTTATTTCACCACGAGAAAGGATTTTTACTAAATCTTTCTTAGAAACTAAACCATTTTCGTACAAGAAATCGTGATTAATAACGGTTGCACCTGTTGCGTCAGCAATAGCTTGTAATGTATCAAGATTAAGTGCTTTGTATTCTACACGGTTAATATTTTTGAAACCGAATTTAGGAACACGACGTTGAAGAGGCATTTGACCACCTTCAAAACCTGCCTTACGTGAATAACCTGAACGTGATTGAGCACCATTGTTACCACGAGCCGAAGTTCCGCCCAATCCTGAGCCTTCACCACGACCAACTCTTTTTCTAACCTTTGTAGAGCCTTGTGCAGGCTTTAATGAAGAAAGATTCATTGTATTTTTTGTTAAAGATTTGCTAAACGCTATTTCACCATGAAATAACTCGCTTGCTTTCAATTTCAAAATGAAATTCTAAACAACCCATACAGGTTGGAAAGCGATTTAGATGTTTTCGACTACAAGCAGGTGTTTCACCGCACGAATCATCCCTTCCATTGCAGGGTTTAATTCTTTCTCAACGCTTTTGTTCATTTTTCCTAAACCCAATGCTTTGATTGTACGTTTCTGAACTTCTGGACGTTTGATTGTACTCTTAACTTGTGTAATTTTTACCTTTGACATTTCTTTGTTAGTCAAGTAGTTTTAAGTTTTAAGTTTTAAGTTGATAAGTTTTAAGTTTGAGCATAGAATTTAACACTCAATAACTTAACAACTTAGTAACTCAGTAACTTAACAACTTTTAACTATCCGTTGAAAACTTTTGCTAATGATACTCCTCTTTGGAAAGCAACTGTGTGTGGGTTTCTCATTTTCACAAGAGCCTGAACAGTAGCTTTAACCACGTTGTGAGGGTTTGAAGAACCTTTTGATTTTGCTAATACGTCATGCACACCAGCAGATTCAAGCACTGCACGCATCGCACCACCTGCAATTACCCCTGTACCAGGAGCAGCAGGCTTCAACAATACGAAACCACCTGAATATTTACCGATTTGTTCGTGAGGTACTGATGCTTTCAAAAGAGCTACTTCAAAAACATTTTTCTTTGCATCTTCGATTCCTTTTGCGATGGCATCCGTTACTTCGTTTGCTTTTCCCAAACCGAAACCTACGATACCTTTTCCGTCACCTACCACTACAATAGCTGAAAAACTGAATCTACGTCCACCTTTTACAACTTTCGCTACACGGTTGATAGCAACGACTTTTTCTTTTAATTCGCCTTCGTTAACCTTGATTGGTTTTGATATTAATTGCGACATTTTTTCTGAATTTGAAATTTTGTGGATTTGAAGTGATAAATCATCTTCAAATTAACTCATTAGAATTTAAGCCCTCCTTCTCTTGCACCTTCTGCAACTGCCTTCACACGTCCGTGATATAAATATCCGTTACGGTCAAAAACAACTGCGGAAACTCCCGCTGCCAAAGCCTTTTCAGCGATTTTTGCTCCTACTTGTTTAGCATTATCCACGTTTCCGTTTGCTAATCCTAATTCTTTTGATGAAGCTGCTGCTAATGTATGTCCTTTTACGTCATCAATAATCTGAGCATAGATACCTGCGTTTGAACGAAATACAGATAATCTTGGCTTCTCGGCTGTACCAGAAATCTTAGCTCTGATAGACAACTTGATACGTAATCTTCTTGAATCTTTTTGCGTAGCCATTGTAATGTTTGGATGTTTTGTGGATTACCGACCCACGAGTTCAATTTGAAAATAATATAATTTGAAAATTTGAAAATTAACACATCAATTCTCAAATTTTCAAATTGACTAATTCTCAAATTATAATTATTTCTTACCACCAGTTTTACCAGCTTTTCTACGGATTTGCTCACCCACAAAACGAATACCTTTACCTTTGTAAGGTTCAATTTTACGTAATGAACGAATCTTTGCTGATACTTGACCGACTAATTCTTTGTCAATACCTTCCAAAGTAACCTTTGGATTTTGTCCTTTTTCCATCGCAGTTGTAACTTTCAACTCGCTTGGAATTTGAACGAAAACACCGTGAGAATAACCCAAAGCTAATTCAAGAATATTTCCTTGATTTGATGCTTTGTAACCTACCCCAACGATTTCCATTTCAGCTTTGTAACCTTCACTCACACCAACAACCATGTTATTGATTAATGAACGATACAAACCGTGTAATGCTTTGTGACGTTTTTGTTCTGTTGGACGTTTTACTGTCATTTCAGCACCTTCGATTTCGACAGTAATGTCTGGGTCGATGGTACGTGCTAATGTTCCTTTTGGTCCTTTTACTGAGACGTTGTTTTGGTCAATCGTCACGGTAACACCCGCAGGAATTGTAATAATCTTTTTGCCAATTCTTGACATGATTTTGTTTTGTTGTGCTTAAATGGAAGCTATTTCAATTTGATGATTTGAAAATTTTATAATTTGAAAATTGTTATACGAAAAACTCATTTTCAAATCGACACATTTTCAAATTTTCAAATTAATCACGCCTCTTTCAGCAATTGATATTAATAGACGTGGCAAAGAACTTCACCACCTACGTTCAACACACGAGCTTCTTTGTCGGTGATAACGCCTTTTGATGTTGAAAGAATTGCAACACCTAAGCCATTCAATACACGTGGTAATTCACCTGCACCTTTATACTTACGTAAGCCTGGCTTAGAAATTCTTTCTAATTTAACGATTGCTGATTGCTTCGTAGTTGGATTATACTTCAAAGCAATTTTGATAGTACCCTGTACGGTTGTATCGTCAAATTTGTAGTTTTGAATATATCCTTTATCAAAAAGAACCTTAGTGATTTCTTTTTTGATGTTAGAAGCAGGGATTTCAACGATTCTGTGACGTGCCTTGATGGCATTTCTCAATCGTGTTAAGTAATCTGCTATTGGATCTGTCATTGTTTTCGATATTTGAAACGAACCTCTTTTGAAAAGGAACGCAAAATTACGGAATTAATTTAATAAAGACAAGTGATAAAAGTTGTTAAGGTGTCAAGTTGTTAAGTTATTAAATGTTACGTAAAATTAGCAACTTAAAACTTATCAATTTAACAACTATCCTCCTACCAGCTTGATTTGGTAACACCTGGAATTAAACCGTCAGATGCCATTTGGCGGAACGTAACACGGTTGATACCGAATTTACGCATATAACCTCTTGGACGACCTGTCAATTTACAACGGTTGTGTAAACGTACTGGTGAAGCATTTTTAGGTAACTTGTCAAGTCCTGCATAGTCACCTGCCGCTTTCAATGCTGCACGTTTGGCAGCATACTTAGCAACGGTTGCTTCTTTTTTTCTTTCTCTTGCTTTGACTGATTCTTTTGCCATTTTTTCAGTTATGAGATATTAGCTTTGAGTTATGAGGTTGAAATCTAATCCATAACCCATTACTCTTCACTGTTAAAATTATTTCTTCTGATTTGCGAAAGGCATTCCCATTGCTGTTAACAATGCGTTTGCTTCTGCGTCTGTTTCGGCTGTGGTTACAAATGTTATATCCATACCTGAGATTTTGTTTACTTTATCAATTGAAATCTCAGGGAAGATGATTTGTTCTTTCACACCCAATGTATAGTTTCCACGTCCGTCGAATCCTTTTTCTGAAACGCCTTTGAAGTCACGTACACGAGGTAAAGCAACAGTCATTAAGCGGTCAAGGAATTCGTACATTCTGTTTCCTCTAAGTGTTACTTTTACACCGATTGGCATATTTTCACGTAACTTAAAGTTTGAGATGGCTTTCTTAGACAAAGTTGCTACTGCTTTTTGTCCTGCGATTAGGGTGATTTCATCAACACCCGCATCTACTAATTTTTTGTCTGCTACTGCCGCTCCTACCCCTTTGTTGATTACAACTTTGGTAACTTTTGGCACTTGCATTACTGATTTGTATTGAAATTTCTCCTTTAATGCAGGTACAATTTCATCTACATATCTATCTTTTAATCTTGTAGTTGTCATTTTATGAAACTTTAATGTGGATTTCCGACCCACTGTTCAATTATCAATTATTCTAAATTGATTAAATAAATTTTCCTGATGCTTTTGAGAATCTTTGTAATTTCCCAGCTTCATTCAGTTTACGACCAGTACGAACCGCTTTACCGTCTTCCATGTAAGCGATGTTTGATAAGTGAATTGAACCTTCACGTTTCTCGATAGCTCCTTGTGGACTTGTAGAAGTTGGTTTTACGTGTTTCGTTTGAAGATTTACACCTTCGATGATTGCACGGTTTTTATCAACTAATACTTTTGTAATTACGCCTGTCTGACCTTTTGAGTTTCCAGCAATAACGATAACTGTATCGCCAGATTTGATATGCAGTTTTGGCTGCTTATTAGATTTCTTTTGCATGATACAATTATGATTAAAGCACCTCTGGGGCTAATGAAACAATTTTCATAAATCCTGCATCACGTAATTCACGTGCTACGGGTCCGAAGATACGAGTACCTCTTGGCTCGTCGTTGTTGTTTAACAATACGACTGCGTTGTCCTCGAAACGGATATATGAACCATCTTTACGACGGATTTCTTTTTTAGTTCTTACTACTACGGCTTTTGAAACCGTACCTTTCTTCATACTTGACGATGAAAGTGCAGACTTTACAGTAACTACCACTTTGTCACCAATTGAAGCGTATCTTTTTGCTGTACCGCCTAACACACGGATTACAAGCACTTCTTTTGCTCCTGAGTTATCAGCTACGCCAGATCTTGATTCTTGTTGTAACATTGTTTTATCTTAATTAAATTTGAATGTTTGATGATTAAAATAATTTGAGCATAAATCTCAAATTTTTGAAATAATGAAAATCCAAATTTTATTTAGCTTTTTCAATAACCTCAATTAATCTCCAACGCTTGTTTTTTGAAAGTGGACGAGTCTCCATTACTTTCACTGTATCACCGATACCACACTCATTTTTTTCATCGTGAGCCATCAACTTAGAAGTTTTTTTCATAAACTTTCCGTAAAGTGGATGCTTAACTTTTCTTTCAATTGATACAGTGATAGATTTATCCATCTTATCACTTACCACACGTCCTACTCTGATTTTTCTCAGATTTCTTTGTAATTCTTCCATGATTGGATTTTAAATTGTTGTTATGAATTGACTCCAAGCGGTATGTTGATGGGGTCTGTTTTTAAGTTTTAAGTTATTAAGTCATCAAGTTATTAAACTAACCAACCATATAAGACAGCGTATTTAACAACTTAGCTACTTATCACTTAACAACTTATTTTACTTAGCCGCCGAGATGGCAGTTTGCAAACGAGCAACCACTTTACGAGCCTCACGGATACGTAGTGGGTTTTCGATTGGAGAAATAGCGTGGGCAAATTTCAAACGAGCCAAAGCATCTGTTTCAGAAGCCAAAGTTGTTTTTAATTCTTCCAAACTCAATTTTTGAATTTCTGCGTTTTTCATGACTTTAATTTGAGAATTTGGTAATTTGAAAATTTGAAAATTGATTTATCAATAATGATAAAGTATTTTCATAACTAACATTTTCAAATTTTCAAATTCAATTATTTTCAAATTGATTATTCTTGATAATCTTTACGAACTACGAAAGAAGTACGTAATGGCAATTTTTGTGCTGCCAAACGCAATGCTTCTTGGGCTAATGCCAAAGGAACACCCGCTGATTCAAACAAAATTGTACCTGGTTTGATACTGGCTACCCAATATTCAGGAGCACCTTTACCTTTACCCATACGAACCTCGGCTGGTTTCTTAGTGATAGGTTTGTCTGGGAAAATACGAATCCAAACTTGTCCTTCACGTTTCATTGCACGAGTTACTGAAATACGAGCCGCTTCAATCTGACGGGCAGTGATGCGTCCTGGTTCCACAGCTTTGATAGCGAATGCACCGAAGTCAATTTCATGACCACGAGTTGCCAATCCTTTTATCCTACCTTTCTGTTGCTTGCGGAATTTGGTTCTTTTTGGTTGTAACATTGTTGTATTATTCTTTAAGTCGAACAGTCGTGAGTCGTAAACAATTGATTATCACGACTTATGACTAAGATTTCTAATTATCTTTTACCTCCTGGCTTGTTTCCACCGCCACGATTGTTACCGCCTGGTTTATTACCACCACCACGGTTGTTTGGATTTCCACCACCTGGTCCGTTGTTGTTACGACGGTCGCCTTCGCCACCACGTCCACCACGTCCGCCACGACGATCATTGTCGTCACGTCCACCACGGTTGTTATTTCCACCACGAGAATCTCCACCACCTGCGGCAGCTTGTGATGCAGCTACACCTGCATTTGGTGAAAGGTCACGCTTTCCGTAAACTTCTCCACGGAACACCCATACTTTGATACCGATTTTTCCATAAACCGTCAAGGCTTCTGAAATTGCATAATCAATATCTGCACGAAGTGTATGAAGAGGAATACGACCTTCTTTATATCCTTCTGAACGTGCCATTTCAGCACCTCCTAAACGACCAGAAAGTTTTAATTTGATACCCTGAGCACCTACACGCATCGCTGATGCGATAGCTTGCTTCATGGCACGACGGAAAGAAATACGTGCTTCTAATTGTTGAGCGATAGTCTCGCCAATCAATTTAGCATCAATCTCAGGACGTTTGATTTCAAAAATATTGATTTGAACATCTTTACCTGTGATTTTCTTTAATTCTTCCTTGATTTTATCAACTTCTTGACCGCCTTTACCAATCACAACACCTGGACGGGCTGTGTTGATTGTGAGGGTAATCCGTTTCAAAGTACGCTCAATAATTACCTTAGAGATTGCTCCCTTTGGAATACGTGCAGCTACGTACTTACGAATTTTATCGTCTTCTACTAATTTATCGGCAAAACTTTTACCACCATACCAGTTAGAATCCCAACCTCTGACGATACCAAGCCTTAATCCAATCGGGTTTATTTTCTGTCCCATTTTGTATATTTAGATTTCTTGTCTAATTATTCTGAAATTACTGTTGGTGCGGTTGCCGAAGCAACTACAAGGGTGATGTGGTTTGAACGTTTCAAGATTCTATGACCACGACCTTGCGGAGCTGGACGCAAACGCTTTAATGAAGAACCACCATCTACGGTTACGGTCTTTACGAATAGGTCGGCATCTTCCAACTTAACGTCCTCATTTTTGTTTTGCCAGTTCGCAATAGCCGAGAGTAAAAGTTTCTCTACGTGTCTTGCCCCAACTTTTGGCTCGTATTTCAAAATACCAAGAGCCTTATTTACTTTCTGACCTCTAATCATATCTACTACGATTCTCATTTTCTGAGGCGAGGTCGGAATATTATTTAATTTAGCTACTGCTTCCATTTTTTGATTTCGGATTCTTGGATTTTGGATTTCGGATTTGTGATTTCGGATTTAAGTTTGACACTTTACAATCCGCAATCCGCAATCTAAAATCCGCAATTCAAAGATTATCGTTTGCCTTTATCTTTTTTTGCTGTGTGACCTCGGAAGTTACGAGTTGGTGCAAATTCACCTAACTTGTGTCCAACCATGTTATCTGTTACGAATACAGGGATAAACTTATTTCCGTTGTGAACTGCGAAAGTGTGTCCAACGAAATCAGGTGAAATCATCGAACGGCGTGACCAAGTCTTGATTACAGACTTTTTACCCGAAGCGGTCATGACTTGTACCTTGTTGTCAAGGCGATAGTCTATATAAGGTCCTTTTTTTAGTGAACGTGCCATCTACCTATTTTTTCTTTCTACTGATGATTAGACGATTTGAATGTTTGCTCGGTGTGCGGGTTTTCTTACCTTTGGCTAATAAACCTTTACGTGAACGTGGGTGACCTCCTGATGAGCGTCCTTCTCCACCACCCATTGGGTGATCGACTGGGTTCATAACAACACCACGAACTCTTGGACGACGACCTAACCAACGATGACGACCTGCTTTACCCATTACGGTATTCATGTGGTCGGCGTTAGAAACTGAACCAACCGTTGCCAAACATCTTGACAATACCATACGCATCTCGCCTGATGGTAATTTCAAGGTTGCATATTTAGCATCACGAGCCAACAATTGTGCGTAAGTACCTGCTGAACGAGCCATTTCAGCTCCTCCGCCTGGGCGAAGTTCGATTGCGTGTACGATTGTACCTGTTGGAATGTTTGCCAAAGGAAGTGTATTTCCTACCTCTGGTGCTGCTGTTGCAGATGAAATCACAGTCTGTCCGACTTTGATACCTGTTGGTGCAATGATGTACGCTTTCTCGCCATCTGTATATTCGATTAGAGCGATACGAGCTGTACGGTTCGGGTCATATTCTACTGTTAAAACTGTTGCTTCAACATCGAATTTGTTGCGATGAAAGTCAATAATACGGTAACGACGTTTGTGTCCTCCACCGATATAACGCATGGCACGATGTCCGTCTGCGTTACGACCTCCTGTTCTTTTAACAACTTCCAACAAGGGCTTGTACGGTTTTGAAGCTGTTATTTCTTCAAAAGTCGGAGCAATCCTGTGGCGTGTGCCAGGGGTTACAGGGTTTAATTTTCTTGTAGCTGCCATTTCTGTGCTTTGTTCAATTTATCGGGGTGAACTCCCATAGTTTTCAATTATCAATTATCAATTATCAATTATCATTATTCTTATCGAATTGTTAATTGCTTATTGCTTATTGTTAATTGTGATTAAATTCCGTCATAGAAATCGATAACTTCGCCTTTGGCTACTGTTACGATTGCTTTTTTGTAAGTTGAAGTCACACCAGAAGTTACTTTTGTTCTTGTGCTTCTTGATTTCTTCTTACCAAATTGGCGAAGTGTGTTTACGGCTGTTACCTCAACACCATACATTTTTTTGATTTCTTTTGCAATCTCCACTTTGTTAGTTTTGTTTGCAACCTCAAAAACGTATTGACCGCCTTTCTGTAATTCCTGAGATTTCTCAGTAAGAATTGGTCTTTTGATAATGCTCATTGTATTCAGTCTTAAAGTCGTAAGTCATAAGTCGTATTGTGTTACAACTTTAACCCATGACTATTATTAATTACTAAAAGATGATTCGATTGTGGCAATTGCTCCTTCAACGATAAGTAGTTGAGTAGCATTTACTAAGTCGTAAGTAGTAAGTTGTCCCGCAGTTCCTACTTGTGCTTTTGGCACGTTGCGACCTGACAAGAAGATGTTTTGATTATCTTCTGGCAAAATCAACAATGTTTTCTTTCCTGTTAATGAAAGAGCATTCAACATTGCTAAGTACGACTTTGTTTTTGGGGCATCGAAAGAGAAACCTTCTAAGATGGTTACGTTTCCTGATTGTGCTTTTGCAGCAAATGCAGACTGACGTGCCAATGACTTAACTTTCTTATTTACCTTGAACGAGTAATCTCTTGGAACTGGTCCGAAGATACGTCCACCACCTTTCATTAAAGGAGATTTAGCTGAACCAGCACGAGCACCACCCGTACCTTTTTGTTTTTTCAATTTGCGAGTTGAGCGAGAAACTTCTGCTCTTGCTTTCGCTTTGTGAGTTCCTTGACGTTGATTTGCCAAGAATTGCTTCACGTCCAACCAAACTACGTGTTCGTTTGGTTCGATGCCAAAGATTTCGTCAGAAAGAGTTACTTTCTTTCCTGTTTCTTTGCCTTGTATATTTAAAACTGATAATTCCATTTGTCTAATTTGAAAATTAGTTAATTTGAAAATTTGAAAATTGGTTGTACTGACGTGCAATAGTTACTTGATTAACAAGAGATTACACTTTCAAATTTTCAAATCTATTTTTCAAGAATAACGTAAGAGTTTTTCGCTCCTGGGATTGAACCTGAGACTACGATAAGGTTTTTGTCTGCGTAAACTTTCAAGATTTGTAAATTTTGAACTGTTACACGGTTTCCACCTGTACGACCCGCCATACGAACACCTTTGAATACACGAGATGGGAATGAACAAGCACCAATTGAACCTGGGTGACGACCACGATTGTGTTGTCCGTGAGTTTGTCCCCCTACCCCAGCAAATCCATGACGTTTAACAACTCCTTGAAAACCTTTACCTTTTGAAGTTCCAACGGCATCAACGAAATCGCCTTCTGTGAACAATTCTACTGTAACGGTTTCTCCTAAATTAAGTGCTGTGTCAAAAGATTTAAACTCAACGAGTTTTTTCTTTGGAGTGGTACCTGCTTTTTTGAAGTGACCTAAAAGAGGTTGCGTAGTGTGCTTCTCTTTTTTTTCGCCATAACCTAACTGAATAGCGTCATAGCCTTCTTTTTCTACTGTTTTTACTTGCGTTACTACACAAGGACCGGCTTGGATCAGCGTACAAGCGAGGGCAGAGCCATCAGCGTTGTAGAGGCTGGTCATACCGATTTTCTTTCCGATAATTCCAGACATTTTATTAGAATAAAACGTTAATAATTGATTGTAAATGAACGAGTTATGAAATCTCACGACTTCATTCCGTGAAACGGACTGCAAAGGTCGGGTTTTTATTTGGCATTAACAAAATTGTATGCAAATAAAATTACGATTACGACATGAAAGAATTGAAGGGAAAGCAACAAGATATACTGATGCAGGGACAGGCGTGTACCTGTGATACGAAAGAATGTTCTTGTGTAGCTTAACATTAAAATTAATTGCTGGGCATTCAACAAATTAATCCAATATCAGTTCTGACACTTTTGTTGATTTGATAATTCTCAAATTAACGTTGTAAAAGTTTGACCTTTACTGAATGATTTTGGTTTGATGTTTTCTGTAAATTTTTAAATTTTATCGAGTTCTGCCAACCCGTATAAAAATGAAAAAAACATTATCTCCTAAATCGGAATGCAAAATTAGTGGTTTGTTTTTGAAATACAAGGGGTTACATGAATTATTTTTTGATTTCTTGTTTGCTTATTATCTTTGGCTGTCGTTTACCAAACCACTATATAAATGCAGATAGAAACATACGAAACCAAATCAAACGTTGATAGTTTGGTTTTTACTTTTGAAAGTGTTGGAGAGAAAGTGATACGGAAGGTGGTAGAATACACAAAATTAAATCCAGTTTATGTTGGATTGACAATCGACACGGATGTTTACAATTTAGCTTTCGGTGATTGGAATGATGCTATTGGTGACTATGAGGATACCATAAAAAGCAAGAATGGAGATATGCAGAAGGTATTGGCAACTGTTGCGAATACAGCTTTTGAATTTTGGGAAGAATATCCTGATGCCCTTATATTTTTTAGAGGTAGCCAACCGTTTGGTGAAAAGGCACTAAGAACACGGCTTTACCAAATGAAAATTAACACATATTTTGCTGATATAAGTCTAATAGCGGAAGTCAAAGGTTTTAAAAATGATAATTGGGTAGAATTTGAGATTAATAAAAATTATAATGCCTTTTTGATTTCACAAAAAAATAAATTAGTTTAGTATTATGAAAACACAATCAAATATCAAAAAAACGAGTTACAACTTTAAAAAAAGTACATACGACCCTACTCTTGACCGTTTTCAAGGAAAGATTATATTCAAGGAAAAGCATCAGGCAGCCGAAGAGTTTTTAGCAAAACATGGACTTCCAAAAGAGTTTTATGAGAAAGATGGTTTGTAACAAACGAAAAATGAAATCAGTTGATAATTTCAAACGAAGTACCTATAATCCTGCCCTTGACCATTTAGAGGGACAAGTTTTCTTTAAAGAAAAAATGGAACGAGCTACAGAATTTATCAAAAAACATGGTTTACCTGAGAGTTATATGAAAAAAGATGATTCACAAAAATTGTAAAATTTTCGTTGATTGATTATTTCAGAACAATGGAGAAAATAAAAAAGCGTACATATAATCCAGTCCTCGACCATTTGCAAGGAAAGATTATATTCAAAGAAAAACATAAGGCAGCCGAAGAGTTTTTAATATAACATGGGCTTCCAAAAGAGTTTTATGAGAAAAGTGATAAATAAAAAAATGCCTCAGTCGATTGGATTGAGGCATTTTTGTTGTTAATGAGACCTTTTGAGAGCATAAATCGCATATTCTCCACTTATTCATCTCCGCTTGCTAATTTTCCTCTGACAATCCCAAAGTCCTTGATTATCTTTGCAGACCCAAATGTCAATTCGATTTATGAAAATATCCATCATTACTGTTTCTTTTAATAGTGCCACAACGATTCGTCAGACCATTGAGAGCGTGCTTGCTCAGGATTATGAGGATTTAGAATATATCGTTGTTGATGGGGCTTCAAAGGATGGAACAGTAGAGATTTTAAAGTCTTTTGGTGATAAAATCAAGTTTATTTCTGAGCCTGACAAAGGGATTTATGATGCTTTAAATAAGGGTGTTAAGATGGCAACTGGTGAAGTTATCGGGACGATTGGAGGTGATGATTTTTATCCTAACTCACAGGTAATCAGTCATGTAGCGGAGACTTTTTTGAAATATCAGACAGATGCTGTTTATGGTGATATTCAGTTTGTGAATCCTAATGATACGGAGACGATTGTGAGGTATTGGAAGGCAGGAGAGTATGATATTAATAATTGGCTGAAAGGCTGGATGCCTCCGCATTTGTCGTTTTATTTGAAGAAATCGGCGATTGAAAAGTATGGTTATTACATCACGGATTTTACCTGTGCGGGCGACTATGAGTTGATGTTGAGGATTTTGTACAAGAACAAAACGGCTGCAAAGTATTTGCCCGAAACATTAATGACGATGCGAAACGGTGGTACAAGTACGGCTTCGCTGAAACATCGTTTCGTAGCCAATATGGAAGACAGACGTGCTTGGAGGATAAATAATATCAAGCCTCGTTGGTACACGCTTTGGTGGAAACCTCTCTCGAAGGTCGTTCAGTTATTTTTGAAAAACGATTAGGATTTAGATATTCGCTACACGAAATGGTTTTACATCAAACTTCTCCCAGACACCTTGTTGAATGTATGGTTCTGAATCTATCCAAAGTTGTAACTCTTCTGGATTTTCAAATTGAAGAATCATCGTAGAGCCTATCATTTTTCCTTCGTCATTGAGCATTGCTCCACCGATGATGAAATTCCCGCTCTCTTTCAGTTTTTTAGCTCCTTCCAAATGAAAAGATCGTACGCTCATGCGTCTGTCGAGGGCGTTTTCGTCTGTGCCGTCGAAGGCTGTTATTAGATATTGATTCATGTGATGGTTGGTAAATTTGTGTTTAATCGCAAAAATATGAAATTATGTGTGACTTTTTAAAACAAGATTGGTCATAGTTGTATAGAACAGTATAGAAGTGATTATTTATTTTAAATTTCTTCTTTCATATAAAATCCTCTCAAAACCATCCAGAAGCATTGTTATTTCGCTTCATTTTTCCTTACTTTTGTCAGTTTTATTAAAAAATTCAACTTTTATACACTTAATTACCATTTGACAATCTATTTTATGCAGAAAAAGTCGTTTTTTTGACTTTGCTATTTATAATACTTTTATCAATCCGCCGATTACCTGAAATACCATGACCCGCAATTTAATCCATTTTATTAAACAAATCGTACCTTTTACAGACGAAGAAATACAAAAAGCTGAACATCTATTTACAGAAACCTTCCTTAAAAAGAATGATTACTGGGTGAAAGAGGGAGAGTTTAACGCTGATATTGTTTTTGTAAATAAAGGAATGTTACGTGCTTATTTTGTAAAAGATGAAGCTGAAAGAACCTTTGATTTTGCCATTGAGAATCAAGTCATTACGGCTACAAATTCTTACATGAGGGATATGCCCAGTACCGATTCTATACAGGCAGTAGAAGACACGAGTATATCTTCTATTAGTAAAGAAAATTTGGAGGTCTTATTCTCTCAATCGGCAAAATGGGAAAGGCTTGGACGACTAATTTTCCAAGATTATACCATTGAACAAGAGATTCGATTGCGTTCTTTTATCGCTGAGACTGCCCAAGAACGCTATGAACGCTTGGCAAAAGAACAGCCTGAATTATTGAAAAGAACGCCACAGATATACTTGGCAAATTTTTTAGGCATTACGCCTCAGTCGCTGAGCCGCTTGCGTAGGAATATTGTTAAGAAGTAGAAAAGGAGAAAGGGAGACAGGAAAAAGGGAGACAGATTTCATAAAATCTATTTTCACTCATCCTATCTCCCTTTCTCCTTTTCATCCTTCCTCAGCAAGGCTTACCAATTCAAAATCACTTTTTCAATCACATCACAAGCCTCATTCATTTGAGATTCTGTAATTACCAAAGGCGGAGCAAAACGGATTTTATTACCGTGGGTTGGTTTTGCCAAAAGTCCATTTTCTTTGAAAGCTACACACATATTCCAAGCGGTTTCTCCTTCTTCCGAATCATTTATTTCGATGGCATTCAAAAGCCCTTTCCCTCTCACAACCGTCACTAAATCAGGACGTTGAGCTATGATTTGATTCATTCTTTTTCTGAATAATTGTCCCATCGCTTCGGAATTTTCTGAAAGATTTTCGTCTTGAATAACTTTCAAGGCTGCCATTGTGACTGCACAGGCTAATGGATTTCCTCCGTAGGTTGAACCGTGTTCGCCTGGCTTGATGGTGAGCATGATTTCGTCGTTACAAAGCACGGCTGATACTGGGTATGTTCCACCCGAAAGTGCTTTTCCGAGAATCAAAATATCGGGTTTGAAGTCCTCGTGGTCGCAACACAGACGCTTACCTGTACGAGCGATACCCGTCTGAACTTCATCGGCAATGAAAAGTACGTTTTTGGCTTTGCACATTTCGTAAGCCTTACGTAAATATCCTTCGTCTGGCACGACTACGCCCGCTTCGCCTTGGATGGGTTCAACCATGAAACCTGCCACATTTGGGTCTTTTAAAACTTCTTCCAATGCCGCTAAATCGTTGTACGGAATTATCTCGTAACCCTGTAAAAGTGGTCCATAATCAGAATAACTGGATGGGTCGGTTGAAGATGAAATGGCGGCAATAGTACGCCCCCAAAAATTTCCTGCGGCATAAACCGTTTTGGCTTGGTCTTGGGGAACGCCTTTGACTTTATACGCCCATTTACGGGTTAATTTTAGGGCTGTCTCCCCTCCTTCTGCCCCTGAGTTCATCATCAGCACTTTGTCGTATCCGAAATATTCGCACATAAATTTTTCACAAATTCCTAATTGGTCATTATAAAAAGCACGAGAGGTTAAGGTAAGTTTTTGTGCCTGTTCAACCATCGCTTGAACGATTTTTGGATGGCAATGTCCTTGATTTACAGCACTATACGCTGAAAGAAAATCGAAGTAAGGTTTATTTTCTACATCCCATACGAATACGCCTTGTCCACGTTGGAGGACTACGGGCATGGGATGATAATTGTGAGCTCCGAAACGGTCTTCGAGCATCATGGCTCTGTCGGACTTTGATTGTTGAATTGTTGACATTATTCTAATCGTTGAGTTGTTGGATTGTTGAGTTGTTGAAACTCGAAGAGGACTTTATACAATTATTTTTGAATTGAGGAACATAATTGAAATATTTTAAAGTCAATTAAACTCCAATATTTCAACAATTCAACAATCCAAACTTCAACAATTAAGAAATTCCAAAGAGGCTAATAACGTACAGAATCTGTACAAATACTGTGAGGATGCGGTGGATTTTGCAGAAATGACCGTAGAGAGAACTGGTAGTAAATACACGAACGTCAGCCTGTTGAGCAAGCGTGTTATTGTGATGATATTTACCTTGAAATTCGTTCATTTTGCGTATTTGAGTCCTCAAAAATACGAAATAATAAACATTTCTCAAAAAGTGGGGTTTTGGATTCAATGGAAAAGATAAACAAAACTAAAAAAGAAGCTACACGCAACGGACTATTACCCGAAGATTTCTACATGACCACAGAGGGGTTTATGGTCTTCACCGAAACCTATCATTTAAAGCGAGGATATTGCTGTAAAAATGGTTGTCGGCATTGTCCTTATGGGTTTCGGAAGGAGTAATTTATATTGTTATTTAAGCATTTCAAACCTTTCATTTCTCAAAGCCTTTTTGAAAAGTTAGCTCTATAATTTCAAAATGAGCTTATATTTGTCAAAAAATACCTAAAACAACTTGTACACGCAAGTCTGTTTTATACTTTTCGACATTACATGAAAGTCCATCAATACCAAACCATTTACGAGACACTGAAACAACAGATTCAGCGAGGAGAATTTCAGGAAGGGGAACTAATCCCTTCTGAAAATGAACTTTGCCAACAGTTCCAAACTACTCGCATGACTATCCGACAGGCGTTGGCGGAGCTGGTGCGTGAGGGGTATATCATACGGAGACACGGGAAAGGCAGTATCGTAAAGACACAAATCAGACGGTTGGGGCTTTTGACTTTTAAGGGTTTTTCGGAAGTAGTTGAGGGAGCAAAAACTACGCTTTTACGTGAGCCGACTTTGGAGCAATGGCAAGACCCGTTTTTCTTTCAACTCTCTGAAAATGAGCAAAATATGGGTTGTATTTCTTTTGAAAGATTACGCCTAAAAGAATCTGAACCGCTGATGTTGGAGCATACTTTTTTACCCGCCGATTTATCGAAATTAGTGAGTGAAAAATTGATAGAAGGCTCGCTTTTTAAGTCTTTGAAAGAATGGTATGATTTAGAAATGCTTAATTTAGAACAATCTATCAGAGCCATTATTGCCAGCTCAGAAATAGCCTCCGCTTTACAAATCAAGAAAGGAACGCCCATCATTTATATTGAAAGAAAATACATTACTAATCAAGATAATGTGTTCATTTACAGTGCTTTATATTGTCATACGGGGAAGTATGCTTTGTTTAGTGATCGGTGATTTTTATTCAAAATTAAGCAACTGACTTACAGGTATTTCCAAAGCATCAGCAATTTCTTTTAGGTAGAATATTGAGGGATTTATTTTACCGTTTTCTAATCTTTCAACACCTTGATGATCTTTTATCGATTACACTCCCGAAGCGAGAGGTGCAAATCTTAGGTTTTCCAATTTAGAGCCTCGTTCAATCATAGAAACAATAATTTTATGTTCAGCACTATGGGCTAAGATTTTCATAATGTCTTCTTCTGATAAAGTTTTTAATCTTTTTTGAAGCACTTTTTCTATCTGATTATAAACAGAAATGCTTTTAAATTTTATATTTTCAGACGACGACGTACCGTTGACTCTTGAATAATAGTCATGGAGTTTAACAGGATAATTTTTATACCACTCTCTTGTTAATACTATTGGAATAAAAATATATATTTGGTTTGTAATACGTTCTTTCTTGACCAAATTTAGTATCGAATTATATGCAAATTCTTCATCTTCAATACTATATCCTTCAATATATTTATTAATTGCAAAATTTATTTCATCTGTGTAATCAACTGAAAATAATAATTCGATGAATCTAATATATTTATCAAGCATATTTTAGAGTTTATAATGACAATTACTTTACCTAAAAAAGGGGCTAAATCCAAGATTTAGCCCCTTTTTAATGAAATTCTCTACTTCAAAAACTCATAAATCCCAGCAACACCTTGCCCTCCACCGACACAGGCAGAGACCATTCCGTATTTCTGATTTCTACGTCGCATTTCGTTGAATAATTGAACGGATAATTTTGCTCCCGAACAACCCAGCGGGTGTCCAAGGGCAATTGCTCCTCCGTTCATGTTAATTTTTGAACGGTCTAAATCCAATTCTTTAATGACCGCCAATGACTGTGCGGCAAAGGCTTCATTCAATTCTATTTGGTCAATATCACCGATTTTTAAACCAGCTCTTTTCAATGCCAACGGAATAGCCGCAACGGGTCCGATTCCCATGATGCGTGGCTCTACGCCAGCGGTTGTGTAGGTAATCATACGAGCAATTGGTTCAAGATTTAATTCTTTTACCATCGCTTCCGACATTACCATCACGAAAGATGCACCGTCAGATGTTTGTGATGAATTCCCTGCTGTTACGCTTCCACCTGCTGCAAAAACGGGTTTTAGATTCGTTAAGGCTTGCATGGTTGTTCCCGCTCTTGGTCCTTCGTCAGTATCAACGATTGATTCACGGGTCTTTTTCTTGCCTGTGTTGGCATCAAAATACGTTTCTTTCACTGTTACAGGCACGATTTCATCCTTGAAAAGTCCAGCGGCTTGGGCGGCTAATGCCTTTGTGTGCGATGCTACGGCAAATTCATCTTGCTCTTCACGAGAGATTTTGAACTGTTCCGAAACTTGTTCAGCCGTCAAACCCATTCCGATATAATAATCAGGATTTTTCTGAGCGATGTCAAAATTTAATGCCATTTTGTAACCCGTTGTTGGGACTAACGACATAGATTCTGCTCCACCCGCAATGATACAATCAGCAATTCCTGCGTGAATTTTTGCCGATGCCAAAGCAATTGCCTCCAAACCAGAACCGCAATAACGGTTGATGGTAAAGCCTGGGACATTCTTAGGCAACGATAAAAGAGCGATGTATCTCGCAATTTGCATTCCTTGCTCGGCTTCTGGAACGGCATTTCCTACGATGAGGTCATCCACCCGTGTAGGGTCAAGGGCGGGAACTTGTGCGATGAGATGTTTGATAACCTCAGCTGCCAAATCATCTGGTCTTGTAAAACGGAAAGCACCTCTTGGGGCTTTTCCAACTGCGGTACGGTAGCCCGCTACTATGTATGCGTTCATGTGAATATTTTTTTGCAGTCGGCTTTCGGCTATCAGCTTTCGGCTTTTTGCAGTACATAATGAGCTAATTTTCAAAAGTTGAGATAAAATGGGCTATTGTAGGTTTACAAAGTCGATTGCCGACTGCTGAAAGCCAATAGCCAACTGCCCAAAATTAATTCCTCGGTGGTTTCCCTCCATTCAACAAACCCTGCAAACGTTCCAACGTCTTTTTCTCACCACAAAGCGAAAGGAAGGCTTCTCTTTCTAAATCCAAAAGATACTGTTCAGTTACATTTTGAGCATAACTCAAATCACCGCCTGAGATAACGTAGGCTAATTTATCGGCAATTTTTGCATCGTGTTCTGAAATATAACGTCCCATTTTCATACCTTGAACGCCTGCCTTAAATAGAGCAATTCCTGCCTTACCTTGTACACGGATGTCGGTGCGTTGTTTGGGTTGTGTGTAACCTGCATCTGCCAATTCGATAGCCGCTTGTTTAGCATCGGCAATTAATCTGGCACGACTCACCACTATTTCATCTCCACGACGTAAGTAATTCATTTCCAAGGCTTCCTGAGCTGATGTACTTACTTTTGCCGTAGCAATATTCATAAATGCGGCTTGCAAAGTGTTCAATTCTGGGTCACCCGAGGCGTACAAATCTGAGCAACGAAGAGCCATTTCTTTCGTGCCTCCGCCCGCAGGAATTAGCCCCACTCCTACTTCCACGAGTCCCATGTAGGTTTCTGCTGTTGCCACCACTCGGTCAGCGTGCAAAGAAATTTCGCAACCGCCTCCCAATGCCAACGTATGCGGAGCAACCACTACTGGAATGGACGAATAACGTACTCGCATCATCGTGTTTTGGAACTGAGCAATCATCATGTTTACTTCGTCAAATTCTTGCTCGACGGCATACATGAATAACATCGCCAAATTTGCCCCTGCTGAAAATGCTTCGGTGCTATCATTTCCGATGACTAAACCTCTGAAATCCTTTTCTGCCAAAGAGATTCCTTTGTGCACGCCTTCGATTACACCCGCTCCAAACGTGTTCATTTTTGAACGGAATTCTAAACCCAAAATGCCGTCTCCTAAGTCATAGACCGAACTTTCAGCATTTTTCCAAACCACATTGTTCGATAAATTTTCAAGAATAATGAATGATTCTGTGCCTGGAATTACTTTGTAGCTTTTGCTTGGAATATCGTAATACAAACGTTTTCCACCTTCACTTTTATAGAACGTTTTTGCTCCCGAAGCCAACATTTCATTGACCCATTCGGCAGGTTTCATGCCTTCGACAGCCATCAATTCAATCCCTTTTTCGATACCCAAAGCATCCCACGTTTCAAACAAACCTAACTCCCAACCGAAACCTGCACAGATGGCGGAGTCGATGCGATATAGTTCGTCAGAAATCTCTGGCATTCTGTAAGTTACGTATCTAAAACCGTCTAAAATAGTTTTTCTGTAAAACTCTCCTGCCTTGGTTTTATCGGCTAATAATACCGCAAAACGGTCTTTCAAAGCTAAGTTTTTCGTCTTTTCAAATACCTCAAATTTTACCTTTTGTGAAGGTTCATATTCAAACGTTTTGAGGTTTAAAGCCAAGATTTCGGATTTACCTCCTGCACCTTTCACTTTCTTATAAAAACCTTGACCCGTTTTGTCGCCCAACCATTTATTTTCCTGTAATTTTTTCATCATTTCAGGTAAAATAAAAGTATCTTTCGACTCGTCTGTGGTCAATCCTGCGTAAAGGTTATTTGATACGTTGATAGTAGTATCCAAACCCACTACGTCCGACAAACGGAATGTCCCAGATTTCGGACGACCTACCACTACGGAAGTCAATTTATCCACTTCCTCAACGGTAAGTCCCATCTGTTCAACCACTTGCATCGTTTTCATCATCGAATACACGCCTACACGGTTGGCAATAAACGCAGGGGTATCTTTACACAAAACGGTAGTTTTTCCGAGGAATCTATCGCCATAGTGCATCAAAAAATCTGTGATTGCTGGGTCAGTGGCGGGCGTTGGGATAATTTCCAACAATTTCAAATATCTTGGCGGATTAAAGAAGTGCGTTCCACAAAAATGCTTCTGGAAGTCCTCAGAACGCCCTTCTGCCATCAAATGAATCGGAATTCCCGATGTATTTGAGGTTACTAAGGTTCCCGTTTTACGCAAAGCATCCACTTTTTCATAAAGCGACTTTTTGATGGCGAGATTCTCCACGATTACCTCAATTACCCAATCATAATTTTTGATTTCAGCGAGGTTATCATCAAAATTTCCCAACTTGACACGGTTCGCAAATGAAGGCGAATATAGTGCCGCAGGGTTAGTTTTGAGGGTATTTTGGAACGCTTCGTTCACGATACGATTACGCACCGCTGCGTGTTCGGTGGTGAGTCCTTTGGCTTTTTCGGCATCGTTAGGTTCTTTGGGAACGATGTCCAAAAGCAAGACCTCCACGCCAATATTAGCAAAATGGCAAGCAATACGGCTTCCCATAATTCCTGAGCCAAGTACGGCTACTTTTCTAATTGAACGGTTCATTGTTTTTGGTTGGCTGTCGGCTTTGGGCTATCGGCTGTCGGCAATTAGCTGTCGGCTTTTGGCAATTAGCTTTCAATTTTATTAAAAAAACATTTTTGATATTTTCCGACTGCCGATAGCTGACAGCCGAAGACCGTGTAAAGTTAAGATTTTTTTAAAATGTTATGCAAGCATACTATTTTATTTTTTGTTTAAAAGAAAAATTAATATAGAAATAGTGTCATGGTGAGCATTTTATCTATATTTGTTCAATAATACAACATTCACTCAACATGAAAAAATTAACGCTTTTATTATACTTTTTAGGGCTTATAAGCATCCAAAGTAATGCTCAACAACCACCAGTATTTGAACAGGGAGGGTCTGGCACCACGAATTCAGTGCGTTTTCTTAATATAGAAGCCAGCACATACAAAGTGTTAGAAGGAAGCCCTTATATACCCTCAGAAAATTTCTATGAAGGTTCTGTAATGCCTGTTGGAACAAATACGAAGTGGTCTGGTGGCTATATGTTGAGGCTCAATACTTATTCTAATCAATTAGAAATGAATGAGTCTGGGGTCATTAAAGCAATTTATCCTAATTACATAAAAGGCTTTAAAATAGGTGAAGCAGTATATTTCTCGGGTTATCCAGCCGTGGATAAACTCGATAAAAATTCCTACTTCCAGTTACTTTATAATGGCAAAGTTAAGTTGCTAAAAAATACAACAACATTAATGAAAGAAGTTAGGTCACACGACGATGTTAAGCAAGGGGATAAATTCGATACATCCTTCTATTATTATATTCTTGAAAACGAGAAAATGACCAAGGTTTTTCCAAACAAAAAGGCACTCTTAAAAACTATCCCATCGGCTAAACTTAGTGCTGTTGAGGGATTCATCAATGAAAAAGGTTTCAAATTTAAAGCGGAAGGGGATTTCGTTGAAGCGATAAAATTTTATGATTCATTATAAAATTTCGTTCTCCATTTTTACCCCAATACTACACTTTATTTTTTTATCCGTAATTTTGCACCTCAATTTTATGCAGCAATGACTATTCAAGAAGAAATACACAAACGCCGAACCTTCGGAATTATCTCTCATCCCGATGCGGGCAAAACCACGCTCACGGAAAAACTCTTACTTTTTGGGGGTGCTATCCAGACGGCGGGGGCAGTAAAATCTAACAAAATTAAAAAAGGGGCAACGTCAGATTTCATGGAAATTGAACGCCAAAGAGGAATCTCGGTGGCTACTTCGGTGATGACCTTTGAATATAATGACCTTAAAATCAATATCTTAGACACCCCAGGTCACAAAGATTTTGCGGAAGATACTTACCGTACTTTAACGGCTGTCGATTCTGTAATCTTGGTAATTGACTGTGTGAAAGGCGTAGAGGAACAGACGGAAAAATTGATGGAAGTGTGCAGGATGAGAAATACGCCCGTGATTATTTTTATCAATAAAATGGATAGAGAAGGGCAATATCCCTTTGATTTATTGGATGAATTAGAGCAAAAACTCAGTATCAAAGTTCGCCCGCTGACTTGGCCCATCAATATTGGGATGAATTTCAAGGGCGTTTATAATCTCTTTGAAAAGTCTTTGAATTTGTTTAATGCCAATAAAACTAAGATTGAGAAGGAGGTTTTGGCAGTAGATATTTGGTCGGATGAATTGGATAAAAAAGTAGGTAAAAAAGATGCCGACCAATTGCGTGAGGACGTTGAATTAATTGAAGGTGTTTATGGTGATTTTGACCGTGAAACCTATCTATCGGGTGAAATTGCCCCTGTTTTCTTTGGTTCGGCGGTGAATAATTTTGGCGTGCAGGAGTTGTTGGACACCTTCACAGAAATCGCTCCAAGTACACAACCACGCCAAACGGATGTACGTGTGGTTGAACCCATGGAAAAGAAATTCTCTGGATTTATCTTTAAAATTCACGCTAACCTCGACCCAAAACATCGTGACAGAATTGCCTTTTTGCGGGTATGTTCAGGGACTTTTGAGCGTAATAAATTTTACAAACACGTTCGTTTGGATAAAAATCTTCGTTTCAATAATCCTTATACTTTCATGGCTCAGGATAAGGAAGTTATCGAAGAGGGTTTCCCAGGCGATGTAGTAGGTTTGTATGATACGGGGAACTTCAAAATTGGCGATACTATGACCGAAGGCGAGAGCCTCCAATATCAAGGAATCCCAAGTTTTTCACCTGAGATTTTTAAGGAATTGATGAACCTCGACCCGATGAAGTCTAAGCAATTGGAGAAAGGAATTATGCAATTGACGGATGAAGGCGTGGCTCAATTATTCCTACAACCACAATTAGGAAATCGTAAAATTGTGGGAACGGTTGGAGAACTTCAATACGAGGTAATTCAGTACAGATTGGAACACGAATACGGAGCAAAATGCCGTTTCGACCATCGTGACATATCAAAAGCTTGTTGGATAACATCAGAAGACCCGAAGAAATTAGCGGAGTTTGTCAGACTGAAAGGTCAAAACATCGCCCAAGATAAAGATGAAAATTATGTATTCTTGGCAGAATCAGATTGGATTTTGAGGATGAATATTCAGAATAATCCAGATATTCAATTTCACTTTACTTCGGAGTTTAAAAGGGCAGTTGAAGCATAAAAAAGAGGTCAGACGATTTGGATTGTCTGACCTCTTTTTTTTATTGCTTTACGTAATTAATATTTACATCCAAAGCTGTAATTTTATTTTTAGCTTGTAAAAATGTTTGAACATCTGGATCACTTGGGTCTCCAAAGGATTCTATATATTTAAAATATTGATCCTTATTCCAACTAAGCGTAAGGTTATTTCCACTCACTTTTGCGGTAAAAGTGACTGCCTGAGTTCCTTCTCCAATAGTTAAACTCGTACCTGAAAGTGTGTATTTACCAGTATTTCCATCAATAATCACTTTCCCATCAGCAGTAAATTCTGTTATTGAGTTATCGGCGGGTTCAGTCAGGTCTTGGGTAGAAGTTTTCCCATTATCAGTTACTGTTAATTTCCCTGTAATGCCATTTTGTTTCCACTTTCCTGTTAATAATGCAGGCGTTACTTCATCGCTTTTTTTACAACTAAATACAAAAAACAGTACAGAGATAAAAAGCAAATTTCTAAAAATCATTAAATTCTTCATGATACAAATTGTTTAGGTTGAATTAATTATCAAATATAAAACCTTGATTTTCAAGAAGAAAGAATAATGTGTAAATATTAGCAAACGGTCATTTCATTTTCATTACTTTGCATAACTCACCGTATAGTCTGGTAAAGTAGCAGTGGCTTTATTTTTAAGAATATCTCTTGTCGTGGCATCGGTGGTATCATAATATCTTTCCATATACTTAATAAACTGGTCTTTGGTAAACGAAAGAGTCATTTCAGAAGAGGTTAGTTTAGAAATAGTGAAATCAATCGTGGGTAATCCTGTACCATAATTTAGCACTGCCGATGTACCCGTGATAGTATATTTCACTTGATTCCCTTCATAAATTACTATTCCATCGGCTTTGAATTCGATAGTTGAACCATCTGCCCCATCGTTTAAATCCAAGGTTTTTGTTTGTCCATTTGATGTATAAGTCAGTTTCCCAGTTGTGGCTTTATGATTCCATTTACCTGTGAGTGTGGAAGTTGAAGGCGTTACGGCTTCGTCTTTTTTACTACAACTAACAATAAAAAGAAGGGATAAAATAACAAGAAGTCTTGGGGTATTGAATAGCATTTTCATGACGTTTGGGGTGATTTTGAATGAATTTTTATGGAAATAGAGCAAAAATCATGCCTGTCAATTGATAACAAAAAAGGCGAGAATAAATCTCGCCTTTTTTGTTTATTTCGTTAATATTAGTTGTTGAATCTGAATGAAACGCCTATTCCAAACATATTAGGAAATCCTGATGAACTTTGGTTTAAATTAATAAAGTACTCACCATAAGCACCTACTTTATCATTGAACATAAATCTTAATCCAATAGGTAAAGCAAATCCTACTCCGTAGCCCGAAACCAAGACTTTACCAACCTGTCCCCCTACATAAGGATCAAGCGTTCTGTCGTCTCTTACGCCAAACGCTTCTCCCAAGTGATAAGTTACTCGACCTCCAATATAAGATTCTCCATCGGCACCAGAGATTACATTTATAAAATTTCCACCAACACTTACATTGGGTGCTACCCCAAAATCAACACCAGCTCTGATGAAGGTATATCCACTTGGAAAATATAATCCTCCACTTCCCAGAACATCGCCTCTATCCATAAATTGGGCTTGTGTAGAGAATGAAACTGCGAAGAATAAGCAAAGAATGGTAGTAAGTTTAATCATTGTTTTTTTCATTTTGACTTAGGATTTATTTTTGTTAGAAATAAGAAAAATATAAATTACTTACGAATTTATCATTATTTTGGTTTCTACCCACATTTTCACGTGATAGATTCTACTTTAACTCCATTTTTTATCATTTGTTCAATATAAACTTGAGATGCAAATATAAAAAAAAGAGCTAATCTTTTCAGATTAACTCTTTTTTAAATGAGTAAACGGTAGTGTTTAGAATTTCAATGCAACACCAACTTTTAAAGTGGCAGCTCCTGCACCTAATTCTGCAACGCCTCCAAGATTATCCGAAAACCAATATCTTGCTCCAACGTGTCCTTGAAAGAAAATTCCACTTGTTCCGAAACCTCCAAAAGCAGTTCCAGGCCAAGACAAATAGCCTAATCCAAGACCTGCATAAGGATCTAATTTATCACCTGTTTTTAATAGCTCACCAAAATGGTAAGAACCTCTACCTGCAATGTAGAGTAATCCACCAGAGCCATAAAGAGACCCTAAGCCGATATAATCAACACTGGCACCAGCACTAATGGCATCAGTGAAACCATGCTCAAACGAACCTCCGAAACCAAGGCTACCAAAACCATTACCTAAGCCAATGGTGGCATTAACTAAATTGTCTCCTTGCTTATACGCTTGTGAAAAGCCTTTGTAAGAAGTGGTTAGCAAAAGAGCTAAAAGGAAGGAAAAAGTTAGTAATTTTTTCATGTTACAAAAAATTAAGGGTTGAAAAATTGATTTAGTGATAATCACATTACTGGTATTTTTTTAAGAGTACCATAAATAATTATGCGTGCAAAGTAAATACTTTTTATGAATACAACAAATCTAAACTTAGTAAGCGGTCATTAGATTTCGTATGTGGTAAATTTTTAAATGCAAAAAGCGGTCATTTGAATTAGCAAATGACCGCTTTCTACCACAAAATCAAATATATCTATTCTGATTTATTCAAATTACTTCTACTTCTACTATAAACGAAGTAAACGATAATTCCTAATGTACTCCAAATCAAGAAGGCTCTCCAAGTGGCTGCCTGTGCTTGAGTCATTAATAACAAGTTAAAAATAACACCCATTGGTGCAACGAAATGAATTAACGGAGCTTTGTATGGACGTTCGATATCTGGTTGTTGATAACGTAACAACAAAACCGCTCCCGAAATCATGGCAAAGGCTAAAAGCGTACCCATCGAACACATTTCTGATACTTTGTCGATTGGTGTCAAGGCTGAAACGATTGATACTACCAAACCAATCAATATCGTACTCTTCCAAGGTGTTTTATATTCTGGGTGAATGGTATTGAAGAATTTTGGCAATAAACCATCTTTCGCCATACCCAAGAAAATACGACTTTGACCTAACATCATCACCAGCATAACAGACGTAAGACCTGCCACTGCCGCAATCGTGATAATGAACACTGCCCAAGGTAAACCTGCATCAGCAAAGGCGGCTGCCACGGGTGCTTTCAAATCAAGGGTATCGTATTTTACCATACCAGTCAATACCAACGAAACTAAGATATAAAGAATCGTACACACCACTAAGGATGCAATAATGGCAAATGGAACGTCTTTACGAGGATTGATGGCTTCGCCCGCTTGCGTAGAAACTGCATCAAAACCTATATAAGCAAAGAATACTACGGTTGCGGCGGTCATTACACCTCCAAAACCAAAGTGCATTTTTCCATCAGCTCCCATGGCTGGGTCTGGAATAAATGGATGCCAGTTTTCTACTTTGATATAAAATGCCCCTACAACAATTACGAATATTACAACTGCCAATTTTATCATTACGATAATATTATTAGCTTTGGCTGATTCTTGAATACCTCTTACTAAAACGATAGTTACTAACCATGTAATAATAAAAGCCGCCAAGTTAAAGGCAGGTACTGGACCTTCAACACCCAATTTTTCACCCGCAGTATAAGGGTCGTTCATTAAACTGACGGGCAGTTCGACTCCAAAGAGATGGACGAGTTTTTCAAAATAGCCTGACCAAGCCACCGCAACAGTGGTTGCACCCATCATGTATTCCAAAATCAAGTTCCAACCGATAAGCCACGCAAAGATTTCACCAACTGTTCCGTAAGAATACGCATAAGCTGAACCTTCAACGGGAAGAATCGAAGAAAATTCTGCGTAACAAAGTGAGGCAAATGTACACCCAATTGCCGCAATGATAAAGGCAAGTGCCAAAGCGGGTCCAGCGTGGTTGTGGGCGGCTATACCTGTGAGCGTAAAAATACCTCCACCGATGATTGCACCAATACCCAGCGAGGTTAGTCCCCACTTGGTAAGCACTCTTTTTAATTCTGATTTTTTCATGTCAGCTTCGTAGGCTGCCATCGGCTTTTTACGCCAAATACTGTTGTCCATAGATTTTGTTAGTTTGTGTGAGTTTTTAGATTATCACAATAAAAGATTGTATAATGATTAGTTGATAAAATAATATTTCGTGAAATTATCCTTCAAGATACTTAATGTTTTGTCTAATTATTTCTTTTAAGCATAAAAAAGGGCAAAGTCATATTGGCTTTGCCCTTTTCTGGCAATATTTTTTTAATTAATTACTAATTCTGTACGCTTTTGTTTTTCAGATTCTAGCCTGAATACATCGTCAATCGAAAGAAATGGTTGTTTGTGGGCTACGAATCGTTTGCCCTTTTCCTGCATTTCTTCATCGGAGTGAAGATTTTTAATTATCCTCACGGTCTTTGCTGTTTGTGATTTTTTCTCGATTGATTTCATAATATTTTGCCCTTTCTTTTTTATTAGCAATTCTACAACTGAAAACTCTAATTTCATTATTTCTGAGGGTAAAAGCAAGAAAACGAATAACATTTTTATTGCTATAACCAACACCACTATATTCTTGCTCTCCTCTTTTACTAATTCTATCAGGAACAATAACCATGTTGGGGTCATCAAAAACACTTTCGATTTCTTCAACGGTATTTTCTCTTTCTGGATAATCTTCTATAACGTGCTGAGTATTAGCATCATCCCATTGAAAGGGTAATTTCATTTTACAATAGTTTATGGAAGTCTTCGCTTTTAGCGAAGACTTCCATTTTAACTTCTATTTCTTAACAACCACTGGCTCTACCGCTTTTTTCTTTCCCGTTCCCAAGTCAATTACAATTGGGGCAGCTACGAAGATTGATGAGTATGTTCCGATTAAACAACCCACAAACATAGCGAATGAGAACCCTCTCAATACATCTCCACCGAAGAATAACAATACCGTCACTACCAAGAATACCGTTGTGGCAGTCATTACAGTACGGCTCATCGTGTGGTTAATTGATTGGTTGATAGTCTTAATCATCAATTCTTTGTTCGACAAGTCTGGGTCTGGTCCGATTTCTTCACGAATACGGTCAAATACTACCACCGTATCGTTAATTGAGTAACCAATTACCGTTAAAACTGCGGCAATAAATACCTGATCAACTTCTAATTCAAAACCAAGCAAACGAGTGATTCCGACCATGGCTAATACAATTAACGCATCGTGCAACAAGGCAATGATACCTCCCAATGAATATTGCCATTTACGGAAACGAATCAAAATATAAATAAAGATGGCAATGAGTGCATACAAAATTGAGATGAATGACTGTCTCAAAATATCATCGGCAATGGTTGCTCCAACTTTCGATTCTGATACGATTTTTGGGTTTGAATCAGCAAATTTTTGTAAGCCTTTTTCTACTGCCTCACGTACTTTTGCGTTAGCCGCTGCACTTTCATCTTCTACTAAATAAGAAGTCGTAACTTTCAATTTATCTGGACCGTTGAAAGTTTTTACTTCTACACCTTTTCCTTCAAAACTGTTCGCCAAAGCATCTTTTACAGTTCCTGCATCAATAGTTTTATTCATTTCAACTACGTAAGAACGTCCACCTTTGAAGTCAACACCCAAGTTGAAACCACCTTGCGAAATCAAAACGATTGCTCCGATAGCGATTAATCCCCATGAAGAGAAGTACGCAATTTTACGTTTTCCGATAAAGTCGAAGTTGAAGTTTTTGAACAAATCTCTTGAAATGAATGTCTCGAAAGTCATTTCTTTTTCTTTGCCCGCAGCGATAGCACGTTTTGCCATCCAATCAACCATGATATGAGAGATATAAACCGAAGTAAATACCGACGTAACCAAACCGATACAAAGCGTTACTCCAAATCCTTTTACAGAACCCGAACCGAAGATAATCAAGATAATACCAATCAAAATTGTAGTAACGTTACCGTCAATAATCGCTGAAAGGGCTTTTTCGTAACCAATTCTGATAGCATCTAATAGTCCTTTTCCTGAATGTAATTCCTCACGAATACGCTCATTAATAAGTACGTTCGCATCAACTGCCATACCTAACGTAAGCACGATACCTGCGATACCTGGCAATGTCAAAACTGACTGAATTTGTACCAACACACCCGCAATAAAGAATACGTTGAATAAAAGGGCAGCATTTGCCATCCAACCTGGTGAACCGTAGTAACCAATCATAAACACTACTACCAAAATCAAACCTAATAACATCGACAAATATCCTTGATTGATAGCCTCAGCACCCAAAGATGGACCTACGAAAGCATCTTCAACGATACGAGTTGGAGCTGATAATTTACCTGATTTAATTACGTTGGCTAAATCTTTTGCTTGCTCAACTGTAAATGAACCAGAGATAGAAGAACGTCCACCAGCGATTTCTCCATTGATATTTGGAGCAGAATAAACGTAATCATCTAATACGATAGCGATACGTTTTCCAACGTTTGCGGCAGTCATATTTTTCCAAATTCTTGCACCCACACCGTTCATTGCCATTGTTACCTCTGGACGACCATTTTGGTCAAAATCTTGTCCCGCATCTACAATAGTTTCTCCGTCTAATTGTGCTTTTTGACCAGGCAATTTCTTTAAAGCCTCAAATTGGATAATTTCGTCACCATTCACGGCAGGGATTCCGATAGCTTCCCAATAGAAAGAAATATTTGATGGGAACATCAATTTCACTTCTGGACGACGTAATAATTCGTTTACACGAGCAGTATCTTTACGATAAACACCCCAAGTTCTTCCTTGATTATCCAAAGGCAAGAACAATTTTGTCAAAGCCGAACCAGCCGTAGTATCTTTCTTCGCAGAATCTTTCTTAGTAGTTTTGTTCAAACCCGCTAATTGACCCGCCAAATCACCTTTCTTAGTAGTATCAGTTGCAGAAGTAGCTTTTGCACCCGCTTTTTTCGCTTTTTCTTCGGCAGATAAATATTCTCCCAAAGCATTTAAGCCTGTACCCCATTCACTGATTTCAGCTACTTCGATAAACTCTAATTTTGAAGCTGCTGATAATAATTTTCTTGCACGGTCTGGATTATCAACGCCTGGTAATTCAACCTGAATACGGTTTGTTCCTGGCAAACGCTGAATGTTTGGATTGGCAACCCCCAACTTGTCAATACGAGTTTGGATAGTTTTGTAAACTCTATCAACCGCCCCATCAATTTCGTCATTGATTACTTTCTTCACTTGTGAATCAGTTGAAGAGAAGTTCAATTTTCCAACGTTAGTCGAGTTAGCGAAAACAGAAGCCAATTTTTGATTAGGAGCAATTTTAGCAAAAGCCTCAAAGAATAATTCGTTGAAAGGTTTTGTTGAATTAACCTGTGCTTTGGTAGCCTCTGCAAGAGCTTTCTCAAAGTTCAAGTCATTACTTTTTCCTGACAATGCACGCAAGATTTCTACTGGCGAAACTTCTAAAACGGCATGAAGACCACCTTCAAGATCAAGACCCTTATGAAGGGCGTAAGTCGTAACTTCTTGTAATGTAAACCCTAAATAAACGGGTTGTTTCCACAAAGAATCAACATAATGGATTTTACGGGCAGGGTCAAACTTCCCTGCAACGGTTGCATATTTAACAGCATCCTCACGGACTGCATTGGCTTTCCAAGTAAAAGAAAGAAAGAATAAACATAGGGCTGAGATGATTCCAGTCAGCCAGATAATGGCACCTTTGTAACGCATGGTTTTTTGTTTGGTTATTTGTTTATTGGTTTATTGGTTACTGGTTTATTGGTTACTGGTTTATTAGTTATTAGTTGCACACTAACTTAACTAAAAAATAACATTAAAATAACCTTTTACAACAAAACAAGCCGATAAACTGAGAATTTATAAAAGTGAATAGTAAGTACAAGATTGTACGCATTGAGTCCGAAATTGGATTAATGATTAAAGATTACGACAGCTATTAATCACCATAAAAAGTAACTAATAACTAATAAACCAGTAACCAATAACGAATCACGGAGCGTTGGTAACGATAAAATGCTCGAAGAGAATTTCGAGGAGAGGAAGTCTAAATGAAAGATTTTTAATGAGAGAAAATTTCTTCTCAGGCATTAAAAAGGAGAATACTTGTGGAGTAAATACAAAATCTTGCGAGAAGTCAATCGTCACAGAGGCAGACACTTGCATCACAGAAAGTTCCGAAATTGAAGCATTCTTTTCAGGCTTTTCAGAATGATTAGATTGTTCCGTTTTGGCGTTCTTGACCTCTTGTTGGCGTAATTGAGATGCTGAGAATGTTTTACCGAAAACAGTAAACATCATAATCAGCGACATCAAAAAGACGCTAAACAAACGAGCTATGTGAGAAGATTTTTGCATTTTGAACCACAAAAGTAGTATCTTTTTTAGAGGTATGCCAAAATTTGTGCCAAAAAATTTTGAGAGGGATAAAGTGAATGATAAATTTTAGTGAAAGATATTGCATTAAACTCCTTTATTTTTGACTATTTTTGAGATGTAAAAGATGGCGATGAGGTTACACAGAGAGCCACTGAGAAAAAAAATAGAGAACCGCAGAGAAATATTCTCTAAAATCTCTGTGGTTCTCATTTTAAAACTCTGTGGTTCTCTGTGTAACCTCATCGCCTCAAAATTTACTATAAAAATCAAATATTTATTCTGTATAAAATCAACAAAAATACCATGAACCAAAATAGACGAGATTTCGTAAAAAATACCTCCATCATTGCAGGAGGTTTGTTAGCTACTCCGTTTTTGTCGGAGGCTTCGATGTTTAATAATAGTACGGACGATACTATCAAAATCGCACTAATTGGTTGTGGTGGACGTGGTACGGGTGCTATCGTTCAGGCACTTAGCACGAAGCAAAATGTGAAATTAGTCGCCATGGCAGATGCTTTCAAAGACCGTTTAGATTCTTGTTTTGCAGAAATAACAAGCGAAGAACAGGCAGCTTTGAAACCTAAAATTGCTGTTAAAGAAGAACATAAATTCACAGGTTTTGATGCTTACCAAAAGGCAATGGCTTTGGCAGATGTCGTGATTTTGACGACTCCTCCTGGATTTCGCCCTTTACATTTCGAGGCGGCGGTGAATGCAGGAAAGCATATTTTCATGGAAAAACCTTGTGCAACTGACCCCGCAGGTGTGCAACGGGTTTTGGCAGCGGCTCAAATTGGCAAAGCGAAAAAATTGAACGTGGTGGTAGGTTTACAAAGACATTATCAAACCTCATATCGTGAGTTGATGAAACGCCTGCAAGATGGTATGGTGGGTGATATTGTCTCGGCTTCGGCTTGGTGGAATAATGATGGAGTGTGGACAAAACCACGCACAGCGGGACAAACTGAGATGGAATACCAAATGAGAAATTGGTATTATTTCAACTGGATTTGTGGCGACCATATTACCGAACAACACATTCACAATATTGACGTAATTAACTGGGCGAAAGGCAATTACCCCGTGAAAGCTCGTGGTACGGGTGGGCGTGAGACTCGTGTGGGCAAAGACACAGGCGAGATTTTTGACCATCATATCGTAGAGTTTGAATATGCAGATGGTACGATTCTGAACTCACAATGTCGCCATCAAAAAGGTACTTGGGCTAAGGTGGACGAAATGGTGATTGGCACGAAGGGAAAGATTATGTTTGATGCAGGGAAAATCACGGATTATAAAGGCAATCCTTTGTATTCGTTTGATAAGAAATTAGAAAATCAGCCTTACCAAGCAGAACACGATGAATTATTTGCGGCAATTGCCAAAGGAGAATACAAATTTGCCGATGCTGAAAACGGAGCAAAATCAACCATGACTTCAATTTTGGGTAGAATGGCAACGTATTCTGGGCAAATTATTGAGTGGGACAAAGCCATCAATTCAGGCATTAGCATTGCTCCAAAAACCTTTGCGTGGGATGCCGATATGCCCTTGAAACCAGATGCAAACGGTAATTATCCTGTGGCAGTGCCTGGGAAGACTAAGTATTTTGGTTGATATTTAGGGTAGAATTTCGTGTGAATTGTGTAAAAAGTATTTGGCAAAAAATACTTTTTACACAACCGCTAAAATCTCATTTTTTACTTCACCTCTTCCAGAAGCTTCAATAACTCTTCTCCAACCTTTCTTGCCGATGCAGGATTTTGCCCCGTAACCAAACGACCATCAACAACCACTTTTTTTGCTACAAACCCGCCTTCGAGAATTTTGTACCACGTTCAATCAACTTAGTTTCCAACATAAAAGGCACTACATTCTCTAATTTTACGGCAATTTCTTCTTCATTCGAGAAAGCGTTTACGTTTTTGCAATCTACCAAATATTTTCCATTATTCACACTTATTTAACACAGTAGAAAACGTTAAATTCGTCTTTATCTCAAAAACAATTCCCCATGAAAAATCTTCTCATTTTTGGTTTGTTGCTCATTAGCTTTGCCAATTTTGGACAAAATAATTCTAATCAAAATGCTCTAACGGCTACGAAGGCATTTCTGAAATCTTTAGAACCTGAAAAACTCCAAAAAGCCTTTATGCCTTACGAAACTGAGGA
The DNA here is from genome assembly GCA_013298125.1 of Cytophagales bacterium. Taxonomy (GTDB): domain Bacteria; phylum Bacteroidota; class Bacteroidia; order Cytophagales; family Spirosomataceae; genus Arcicella. Next base: position 86,880 of record JAAFJP010000020.1, read on the forward strand.
GAGACGAAACTGGTATTTTGTACCTATTGAAAGAAAAGGATTACCGATTTTGGAAATGAATGATGCTCAACGAAATGCAGCGATGAATCTCGTAAAAGCCTCTGTGAGCCAATCAGCCTATGAAACTACTTCGGCAATCATGCAATTGGAGATTATTTTGAAGTTAATTGAAAAGCTCCCTACCGAAAACCAACGCCGACATCCTGGCAAATACTACTTCTCGGTTTTCGGAACGCCTGATGCTCAAAAACTTTGGGGTTGGCGAATAGAAGGGCATCATATTTCGTTAAATTTCTCTTCTGAAAATGGAAAAATTATTTCAGGAACGCCACTTTTTGTGGGGAGTAATCCCGCCATTGTACCAGAGGGTTTTCCAGAGGCTGGCAAACAAATTCTCAAAAAAGAAGAAACAATGGGTTTGGATTTATTGCATTCTTTTTCGGAAGAACAGTTGAAAAAAGTAATCGTTTCTAATAAAACTTTTCCAGAAATTTTCTCTTCAAATCTCCCTCATTATTCACAACCAGACAGTGTGAAAAACGGAATTTCGTTTGGTGAAATGACTAAATCTCAACAAAAGGAACTCATAAAATTGATTAGTTTTTATGTTGAAAGATACCCCTTCGGATTTGCGAATGAGTTTATGGAAAAAATAGAAAAAACTGGTTTCGACAAACTCATTTTTACATGGATGGGAGCAAAAGAAGCCAAAATAGGCAATGGAGGACATTATTATCGAATCCAAAATCCAGTTTTATTCATCGAGTACGACAACACACAGACCAACGCCAACCACGTGCATACGGTCATACGAGATTTGACCAATGATTTTGGCGAAGATTTATTGCGTAAACATTATGAACAGGAACATAAATAGGAGGGAGGCTTACACAGGCGTAATCTCGCATGGATAGCCAAACAGACAATTTTCCTTTACCAATTTTACCACACTTGGTGGCACTAAATCTTCCCAACCCGTTTCGCCCGACTGTATCAAACTCAATACATCATCAGTTTTGATACTCAATAAATCTTTGTCATAATTTTGAATATCCGTAAACTTATCATTGTCTTGAAGATATTGAAACAAGCCTTTGAGGTGAGTAGGAGGGATGAATTCTTTGGTCGAAACGATGTTGCCTTTATCATCCATCGTTGGGTGTAAATAGAGTTTTATTTTAGGAGCAAAGAGCATCGCAAAAGCCGCCAAAGTACCTCCTGTGAGGTTTGTATAATGTTTTTCTTCAAAAATATATTCCAAATTTGGCATTCCCAGAATCAAGCCCATTCGTAGCTTTGTGAAGCCCGCCAAGTATTGAACCAAACGGTAATATTCGTGAAAATTAGAAATCAAAACGGTTTGTCCCAATGAACAGAGAATATCTACACGGTCTAAGAAATCTTTTTCGTTAATTTGCTCATTACCAATAGATTGTAAGTTTTTGAGTGTCAATTCTGCCAAAAGAACCACCTTGTCATCGTCCACATCTTGCTCATTTTCAAACTGTTTCAGACCCTTTTTTATCATGTCCAAAGACACGTTGGTTACAGGTCTGAACCGCCCACGAACTGCCACAATATGTTTTTTGTAGAATGCCTCAGAAGGTTGCATAACATTGCCGTCTGGTCCAAAAAGTGCAGCATTGGTGAACCCATTTTTGACTAAATGCAAGGACATCACTCGGTTATCAATATTCTCAAAATCTTTACCACTAAAACGAATCATATCAATCTCGATACGGTCAGACGAGAGGTCATCCATCAACGACTGCAACAAAATTTCGGGTTGTTCGTAGTAATAAAAACAGCCATACATCAAATTGACCCCGATAATTCCCAAAGCCTGTTGTTGAAGCACATTGTCATTATCCTTCATCCTGACGTGAATGACCACATCGTTTGGTTCGCCGTTGGGTTCGAGTTGAAAACGTAGCCCAATCCAACCGTGGGGGTCGTTCGTTTTTTGATAGTTGAGGGCAGAAACTGTATCAGCAAAAGCAAAGAAAGTGCGTTCTGCCGCCATCTCTGTTAGCCTAACATTCAGTAATTTATACTCACGATTCAACATTTTCATCAAACGGGCTTCCACCACATATCGCCCCGACTCTTCTTCGCCATAAATAGCATCCGAAAATGCCATATCATAGGCAGAAATCGTTTTAGCGATAGTTCCAGATGCACCTCCTGCCTTAAAAAAGTTTGCCGCCACGTCTTGCCCAGCACCAATTTCGGCAAATGAACCATAAATTTTTCTGTCAAGATTAATGCGAAGAGCTTTTTGTTTTGTACCTATATTTCTATCGTATGTGAGCATAAATTAGTTGATTTCTTTGCTACAAAATTATAGCTAAAAAAATGATAATCAAACCACCACCATAGTCAATACCCCCAATAACATAATCATCTTACAAGCATCACTCAAAAACGCAAAGTCTCGGGGTTTGTCGGCATAGACTAATTTGTAAGTGACAAAGCCCACGGGGAGCATCATGAGTAGGAAAATGTAGGCTACTCTATCATCGGGTAATTGGGTTGCTAAGATAAAAAGCGTCGTAATAAATGAGGCAATCAGCACATAAACCAACAACTTCGTGCGGGCAATTCCCCAGATGATGGGTAGTGTTCGACAACCGTGTTTTTCATCGCCTTTTACGTCTTCCATATCCTTGATTATCTCACGAATGAGGGTAATGAAAAACGAAAATATGGCATAAATCCAGACTTCGCTTTGGTGTCCTGGATAATAAACTGCCAAAACTAAAAGCGAAAATCCTGTCAGAATCGCTACCACTAAATTTCCCCAAAAGGCTAATCTTTTTAATTGATTAGAGTATAACCACAAACAAAAAACTGCCGACAGATTCACCAGAGCCACTTTTCGGCTGACTAATAATCCTAACAAAATCCCGAGTCCATTAAAAATCTGATTAATGACCATCGCCCAACGACGCTTCACGTATCGCCCAATGACTACTCTTTCAGGCTTATTGACCAAATCAATTTTGACATCGTAATAATCGTTGATGATGTAACCAGAGGCGGCGATGAGTACCGTTGCTAAGGAGATATAAAAGAGTTTTCGTTCCGTAAAAACTTCGATTAAATAACTGAAAGACAGGTCTTTACCTCCAATCAAAAAGAATCTTGTAAAGTATTGCGTAAATACAATAATCGCCAAATTCTGCCAACGAATCAATCGGCTAAATCCTTGTAAGGCTTGGAGGTATGTGACTTTGCGTTGGGGCTTCATGTTAGGTAATTAGGGATTAGGGATTGGGTAATTAGGGATTAGATAAACGAACTTTTATTGTCGTAAAACCTAATCCCCAATTACCCAATCCCTAATTACCTAACACCAAAATTATCTCTTTTTATCCCCCCAAAAAAGAAAAAATCCTATTCTGTGAGACATTTTTAGAAAATCTTTGTTCTAATTATATAAAAGGTGTTGGGGTATTAGGTTTTAGGAATCAATGAAGTCCAACATTCTCTCAATCACTCATTCTTTCATTCAACATTAGATTTGATTAATGAAAATCGGAATTGTATGTTATCCAACCTACGGCGGTAGTGGCGTAGTAGCCACCGAATTGGGCAAAGCCCTTGCCAAAGTGGGTCATCAAGTGCATTTTATTACGTATTCTCAGCCTTCGAGATTGGATTTTTTTAACGAAAATATCTATTATCACGAAGTCAGTATTTCGTCATATCCGCTGTTCCAATATCTGCCTTACGAGTCAGCTTTGGCAAGTAAGATTGTGGATGTTGTCAGTAACGAACGTCTCGATTTACTGCACGTGCATTATGCCATCCCGCACGCCTCGGCAGCCTTCTTGGCGAAGCAAATTTTGAAGTCGAAAGGCATTCATATTCCCTTCATCACGACTTTGCACGGAACGGACATTACGCTCGTGGGTAAAGACCCATCTTTTGAGCCTGTCGTAACGTTTTCTATCAATGAATCGGACGGTGTAACGGCAGTTTCTGAAAGCCTAAAAAACGAGACGTACGAAGAGTTTGAAATCGTCAATCACATTGAGGTAATTCCCAATTTTATTGATTTAGAACGCTTCAAAAAACTAAGGAAAGACCATTTCAAAATTGCGATTTGTCCCAACGGCGAAAAGCTCTTGATGCACACGTCCAATTTCAGAAAAGTGAAGCGAATTGAGGACATTGTACAGGTTTTTTATCGAGTTAATCAACAGATTCCCAGTAAGTTACTCTTAGTGGGCGATGGTCCAGAACGTACAGGAATTGAAATGCTTTGCCGTGAATTAGGTGTGCAAAATGATGTAAGATTTTTGGGTAAATTAGACGTAATTGAAGAAGTTTTATCTTTGGCAGATTTATTTTTATTAACTTCCGAAAAAGAAAGTTTCGGACTCGCTGCCCTCGAAGCAATGGCGTGCGAAGTACCCGTAATTTCATCGGATGCAGGAGGAATTACGGAGGTAAATATTCATGGCGTAACGGGTTTTGTATCAAAGATTGGCGACGTGGATGATATGGCAAAAAATGCTATTTCGTTGTTGGAAGATGATGAAAAATTAGCACAATTCAAGCACAATGCCCACGAACAAGCCAAACAATTTGATATAGAAAAAATATTACCTTTGTATGAAAAATATTACGAACAAGTAACCGCCAAAAGCTGGAAATTCCCAACGCAGATTTGTGCGGAGAAATAGGGTTTTATGTTATCTTTGAAGTAAAAAATCATGGAAAAAGAAGAGTCAAACATCGTTGCTTTTACGGGTTATCGAGGAGAGATGACTAAGAATGTTTTGGAAATGGATTCTTTGGAATTGGATGAATGGGAAAAAGAAACGAATCAAAAAATCAAACATAATCTCTTTGCGATAAATATGCCTTTTGTCCATACGCTCAATGGTAGAATAGTTGCAGAATTGGCAGATGGGACAATTGAAATTGTTAGGTAAATGGCAAAAGTTTATATCATTGCGGGTACGCCAGGTGTTGGAAAAAGTACCAGTGGAAAATTTTTTCTACCTCCAACGATAGCAATTCTCAATCACGATAATCTTCAACTTTATTTCAAACAAAAGAGTGTAATTGATTATGAAGAACTATCGAATTTAAAAGCTAATGAATTCATTTTGAGATAATTAGAATCCAATAATGACTTTGGTGTTGAGTTAAACCTCGGATTTGATAATCATTATGAATTACTCCGTTTTATCAAGAAGAAACATTCGCATTATACAATTGAAGTCGTGCTTTTTCATACGGATAATATCCAAATTTGTATTGATAGAGCAATTTTACGAGAAAAATTTGGAGGGTATCGTGTAGAGATTCATGTCATTGAACAAATGTATAAAAACATGATTCCATTACTTCAAAATAATGTTAATTTGATTTATCAAGTACAATTAGTTAATGTTGAAATAGATAGACTCAGGATGATTTATCCAAAAAATAAGAAAAATATTCCCTTTGAACTCCCAAATTGGGTAAAATCTCTTGCTCCCGAAACATTAAACCTTGAACAAATCTAAAAAATAAATTTATGAGACAAACCGTAAGTTTAACCATAGAAGTAAAAAGGCGGAAAGTAAAGCCTTTGACTGACTTCCTCAAATCAGTTGATATTGACGTAGTTGAACTTGAAAAAAAACAAGTTCCAGATACTCGTCTCGAAAAAGGAACATTTCAAGAAGGAGAAAAAATAGCTCAGTTTGCGGGGATGTGGGAAGAAAATCCCAATCGTCTATCTGCAAATGAAATTCGTAAACAAGCATGGCAAAGAAAAAGCACAAGATAGTTTTACTTGATACAAATATCTTGATTGCTATTCTCAAAGGTCATAGCCAAGAAACGCAGGAATTTGATGATTTTATCACAGGAAATAGAGGGGCAATTTGTACGGTAAGTATTCTGGAATTATACTATGGAATGTTTAAACATGAGACAAAACAGACCAAAGGACTCGTTTCAAAATTGAACAAATTTCATCTCGACAAAGAGATATGTTTAAAGGCAATGGACATAATGTTGGCTTACCCAACCATGAGACCATCCCTTCCTGATTGCTTAATTGCTGCAACCGCAATAGTCTGTAATTGTGAGCTTTACACCCATAATGTCAAAGATTTTGATTACATAAAAGGTGTAAAATTTTACAAACCACAGCTCCCGAAAGAATAAACCTTGAACGAAATTAAAAAGCCAAAAGCCAATAGCTGACAGCCGAAAGCCAAAACAATGCCCCTAAATATCCCACAAACCAACCAAAAAAAAGTCATCATCATCGGAGCGGGTTTCGGTGGTTTGCAGGTGGCTCAGAGCCTTGCTGGTAACGAAGATTTCCAAGTTGTGTTGATTGATAAAAACAATTATCATCAATTTCAACCCCTCTTTTATCAAGTTGCTACGGCTGGACTCGAACCTTCTGCCATCTCTTTTCCACTCCGTTTGGCGTTTCATAATTACTCCAATATTCATGTTCGGGTAGCTTCTGTTACCAAGATTATTTCAGAAAAAAACCTTATCGAAACAGATTTGGGCGAACTTTCGTATGACTTTTTGATAATGGCGATTGGGGCAGATACCAATTTTTTTGGCAATAAAAATATCCAAGAAAAAGCCCTTCCGATGAAGTCAGTTGGAGAGGCTTTGGGACTTCGGAATCGACTTTTAGAAAACTTTGAAAGTGCCTTAGTATCTGATAATGAGGACGAAAGGGTGGGTTTGCTGAATGTAGTAGTCGTGGGTGGAGGACCCACGGGTGTGGAGGTTTCAGGAACTTTGGCGGAAATGAAAAGGCACGTTTTACCCAAAGATTATCCAGAATTGAACTTCGATTTAATGCAAATTTATATCGTAGAATCTGGGGCAGAGCTTTTAGGACCGATGTCCAAAAACGCTCAAGTAAAATCTAAGGAATATCTCGAACAATTAGGGGTAAACGTAATGTTAGGAAGTCGAGTTAGTGATTTTGATGGTCAGTACGCTTATTTCAATGATGGCTCAAAAATCAGGACGAACAATTTGGTTTGGGCGGCGGGCGTAAAAGCCAATTCCATCGAAGGCATCAACCCCGAAATTATGGCGAGAGGCGGGCGGATGAAAGTCAATCGTTATAATCAAATAGAAGGTTACGATAACATTTTTGCCCTCGGAGACGTTGCATATATGACCGAAGAAAAATTCCCAAATGGACACCCGCAAGTAGCTCAACCCGCCATCCAACAAGGGAAATTATTAGCCAAAAACCTGATAAATCTCATAAGAGGAAATAATCTTAAAGAGTTCACTTACAGAGATTTAGGTTCAATGGCAACCGTTGGACGAAACTTGGCAGTGGTGGACTTACCCTTTTGGCGTTTTCAAGGATTCTTCGCATGGCTTACGTGGATGTTCGTACACTTGATGGCAATTGTAGGTGTAAAGAATAAACTTCTGATTTTCATCAACTGGCTCTGGAATTATGTGACTTATGACCAGTCGTTGAGGTTAATTATTCGGGCTAAATCACCTAAGAGTTAAAAATTATAAATCAATAAATCCACCAATCAAAAAATTACGTATCTTTGTGGTTATAGTTCAATGAAAAGAGAGGTATCAAGCGTTTTTTATTAAATTAGTACAATTTTTGCAGTATTTAATTTTCAAGTAAATAACCTAATCCTACGATTAAAAACAAGCATTAATGGAAGCAACACATAGTAATTTAAAACCCAAGCATAAAGGCTCAAAGCAATTATTCGATAACCCTATTTTAGAGTATCTTTCACATACCCACATTGCTATACCCGTGACGATGTTTTTTGTGTCGGGTGCTGTGTTGGGGTATTATGCTTTTACGCACACCAATTTAGAGAGTTGGGTAATCGGTAGTTTATTTATTTCAGGAACGTTAATTTTTACTTTTGTAGAATATTGGGTACATCGTAGCGTGTATCACATCGAACCAACTACTGAGGCTCGTGCAAAATTTCAGTACGTCGCCCACGGTGTTCATCACGAATATCCAAAAGATAAAACTCGCTTGGCAATGCCTCCAATCATTGCGGCGGTGGCAGCGATAACGCTTTTTTCCATATTTTTTGTGTTGATGGGAGAATCAGCCTACGCATTTTTCCCAGGATTTATTTGGGGATATGCCGCTTATTTGTTGGTGCATTATGCTGTACACGCCTACAATCCTCCCAAAAATTTCATGAAACAATTATGGATAAATCACGCCGTACATCATTATAAACATGGAAATGCCGTTTTTGGGGTATCATCTCCACTTTGGGATTATGTGTTTGGAACAATGGCAACGATGGACAAAGCGAAGGTTGCTGAGAATTTGTAAATGAGTTAAAAAGTTCAAGTGTTGTAAAGTTAAAAAGTTTAGGACTCCGTAAGAAGAAGCTACTTCTTGCGGAGTTTTTGTTTTATCTTTGGGGAACTACTGTAGCTCGAAGTGGTACTTCGAGAATCGTACAATAGCTCTCGAAGTGCCACTTCGAGCTACAGTAGTTGTAAAGCCAAGCTATATGAAAATACTACTAATAGAAGACGAACCCAAAACCCTTCAATCCCTCCGACAGGGTTTGGAAGAGAACGGTTTTGAAGTGGATATTGCTTACGATGGCATGATTGGGAAACATCTTGCCAAAAAAAATCAATATCAAATCATCGTTACCGACATCATTATGCCAGGAATCAATGGCTTGCAAATGAGCAAAGAATTGCGTCAGGAAGGTATCACCACGCCCATTTTGATGCTCACAGCTTTGGGTAGTATTGACGAAAAATTGATGGGTTTTGATGCAGGAGCGGATGATTATTTAGTAAAACCTTTCGACTTTTTAGAACTCTTGGCACGTATTAAAGTCTTGGCAAAACGGAGTACCCAAGTACCTGTGCCTGTTACAGGTAACGTACTGGTATATAGCGATTTAGAAATGAATTTTGATGCACATTCAGTAACAAGAAGTGGCAGTAAAATCGACCTGACCGCCCGTGAATTTGCCTTGTTAGAATATCTTTTACGCAACCACGGAAAGGTCATTTCAAAAGCTGATATTGCCGAAAAAGTATGGGATAGTCGTATTGATATGGGTACGAATGTGATAGAAGTTTTTATGACAATGTTACGGAAAAAAGTAGATAAAAATTATGACACCAAACTCATCCATACGCAATATGGCGTGGGGTATGTGTTGAAGGTGGAGGAGTAGTTAATTTGAAAATTTGATGATGTAGAAATTTGAGAATGAATAATTCATTGGAATTAGTTTAGTAAAGGGTGTTGGCGTGGCACGGTTTACGGTGGCTTTAGCAGAGACCGTGCTACGCCTAAATGAAGGAGATTATGTTCCCTTGACCAGACGTGGCACGGTCTCCGCCAAAGCCACCGCAAACCGTGCCACATCTCAATACCGAAGATGGTTAATTCATTTTCAAGCGGTTCGCCGCCCGATCACACATTTTCAAATCTTCAAATTAGATTAACGAATTACCCCCAAATCTAACTTCCCAACAACTCCTTTTCCACCAACTGCCCAAATGCCATTTCCAGAAATACTGATGGCATGAAAAGCGGTTTTGTCGATTTCAGTCCAAGATTTCCCAAAATCTTTTGAGTAACAAGTTCCCGAAGGACCAACGGCGATTAGGATTTTCTTTTGATAAATTACTACGCCTTCTTTCAGTCCCACGGGCGTAGTTTGTGGGGCATCTTGCCAAGTTTTTCCACCGTCCGATGTTAGTAAAACGTTAGGAATATTTTTGGTAACTTCTTGATAATCACCACCTACGGCTATTCCGTTGAGATTATTCCAAAATCTTAAACCAAACAATCCATTGGTTTTTCCTGCGGGCATATTTGTTTTGACGACCTCCCAGTTTTCCCCTTGATTTTCCGTTTTATATACCCGTGCAAACTCACCCCCGCCCGTACATATATAGGCATATTTCCCTCCGAATGTAACGAGACTTGTTCCGCTGGCAGCAAAAGCCGCTTCGTTTTCTTGGTTTTGAGGGATGTTTTCAGGATTAATGGGTTGCCAAGTTTTTCCACCATCTTTTGTTTTTACGATAAAAAACTTCCCATCAATCGGGTCGCTGAAAGCAATTCCGTTTTGTTTATCCCAAAAATCTATTCCATCAAAGAAAACCCCCGCCTGCGTATTTTGATAGACCATCTCCCAAGATTTTCCGCCATCAATGGTTCTGTAAAATTTGGCATTGCCTTTTTCGGCTTCTCCCGCACTCATCAAGATTGCCGTCTGTGCGTCAAAGGCATGAACGTCTCTAAAATCCAAGGTCTCAGCCCCTTTCACTTGGTTAGTTACCCACGTTTTTCCACCATCCAATGTTTTCAGAAATGTCCCCTTTGAGCCACTTATCCATACAATTTTATTAGAAACCGCACACACCGTACGAAAACTTGCATCAGTATTTGAGGCTTGCTTGACCCATTGGGCGTTTATGTGAAACGAAATAAATAGACAGATAAAAATTGTGTTTTTCATGTTGAATAATTTAAGGAAGTATTCAATTAATAAGATATCTACATCTTCGGTTCAACTTCCCGAAAGTTTTAAACTTTCGGGAAGTTCCTCCAAGTCGATATAAGTATGTTTAAGTTTATAATTTTTTAACAAAAAAAGGCTTGAAATTTTCATTCCAAGCCCTCCAAAAATGATTAATTTATTTTACTTCTTCGTAATCTACGTATTCGCCACCCCCAAAATTTTCTGAATTTTTTGTATTTTTTTTCGGAACGTAATTAACATCTATATCCCCCTCACGCTTATGTTGAGTTTGGTACGCTTTTTGTGATTGCCGCATATCTTGTTGAGCTTTGTTTACTTGGCTTACAATGAAGCCTTTTAATGCCCATTTGATTAATCGGGGCATTACATAGATAATTATTGCGAGTATTATTAGAAACTTTAACATCCTTATTCTTTTTAAAATGTACGGTAATTCTTTTCGGGAATACATGAAATAACGTCAAAATTACGAATTAGTTTCCTCCATAATGCCCTTTTTTTGTAAGTTTTTATGAATGGTCGTACAGTTATTTGAATAGAAATGATAATTTCGCATTTAATAAAACCCTCGGCTCATGAAAAACTGGCTCAAAAACTTGCTATTCGTTATATTTTCTTTTGTTTTTTTAGGTGTTGGAATGGTGGTGGCGGAGATATTCATTCGTGAAAAAGGTAATCCATTGAAAGACCCTAACTTTTTGGCTGAACCTCCTGCCGATACAACGTCCTCATTTCCAATTGATTCCACTCAGGGATGGATGGGCGATACTGTAACAATAGACGATAAATATATCAAAAAAGAACAATTAACCGAAAAAGCAAAACCGTCAAATACTAAAATGACTGTTACAGGTGACTATGATGTCGTGGTTGGAATGTACGGAGAGAAGGCAAATGCCGAAAGGCAAATCAAAAAACTCAAAGAATTGGGGTATCAGAATGCTTATAGCTATTTAAAAGCATCTATGAGTGTAGTTAGTGCAGGGCAATATAATGAAGACGAAGCCCAAAAAATTAAAACAAAACTCGAAAACCAAGGTTTTGATACTAATGTAAAACGTAGGTAGAATCAATATCCTCCTACAAATAAAGCCTTTATTATCAGGTTTTTATCAATATCATTAACCAATTACTCATTTCAACAACGAATATTTGTTTGTTTAGTTAAAAATTCGTTATTTGGCAGAACCAACTACAACACATCTCTTGAATCTTCGTAAGTATTAATTTCATATTATTTTACCAAATTTACCTAAACAACAAAAACAATGAGCAAATTTGATGAAGCTATTGAAACCTATCAAGGTGAACTTAGCAGCATGGGCATCTCTGTTGATGCAGCCCTTCTTACAGCAGTAGCAAAAGGTTTAGGACCTTCTATCTACAATGCTGATTCTTCAAAAGTGTCTTCTTCTGACCCAGAGGAATTGGCACGTGTAAAGAACAATTTTCTTATCGGAAAGTTAGGATTAGCCGATGGACCTGATTTAGACGCAGCCATTCAATCAGTTGTGGACCAAATGGGAGCATCAAACCGCAACAAGTACAGAGCTATTTTCTATGCTCTTTTGACTATTAAGGTAGGCAAAGAATCATTTTATGCTTAGTTAATTTCCAATGCGAGCCAACAAAAAATCCATCCTACAATTGTAAGATGGATTTTTTTATTCCTAACAACAACAAAAATTGGCAGCCCCCCGACCACCAACTTTGTAAACTATTACCTAACCTAAATATATCTTGTATTAAAATGCGAGCGAAGACTAACCTTTACGCCCTATTTTTTTCCTAACAATTCTCTTTGTTCTACTACCAATTTCAACTTCACTTCTCCTGATTTTGACTTCAATTTGATAGTATAATTTCCATTATTGAGCGTGTATGAAGGTGAAATAAATACCTCATTTTCGCCTAAATTCATCAATTCAAAAGGTACTCCCAAGCCTGATTCTGTGTTTAAATATACTTGTAAGTCCTTGTTTGACTGTACTTTAATTCTTACAACATCACCTCTTTCTGAGCGACTCATCGACATAATTGCACATGTTGCCGTTGGAGAACCAGCTACGGCAGCGTCTGAATTACTGAAAAACGTTCCGTTTGATGATGAATGATAACCATAACGCTCTAAAACGTCTGATGTATTGCCCAGAATGGCGTTCGCAGAAGTTGATTTCGACAATTGCTTGGCGATAAACTTAGCGTTTGTGTTTTTTTCTAAGTTATTAGCTGATGGTCTGCCCACTGGAACAGCCACAACGTTTTTCGTACCATTAGTTTCTACGTTACGGAATGTATTGAACAAATTAGAGGCACTTGCAAATGTTACTGAAGCTACTACTAAGCTTGCTGTGAACAATGTTTTGATGTTTTTCATGGTTGGTTACTTTTTTAAAATCCTACTTATTAGCGTTGCCTAAACTAAAACAATATCCGTGCCAAAAATTTTATGGTTTTTGAAAAATATTTTTGAAAATTTTTGTTAGAAAAAATGTCTGAATCAGGATTTTAGGATTTATAGATGTACAGGATGATTGATTTTGTTTTGAAAAATCTTGATTATCTTAAAACCCCATCATCTTGATTCAGAAAAAAAGGGTTCAGCCTGAATCTCTCCAAACTGAACCCTCTTTTATTTCCGTTGTAGTTGTAGAGACAAGGCAATGCCTTGTCTCTACATTGCCTTGTCTTGTCTCTACAAATTTATCTCAATTTCAAAGTAACCAAAGTAGCCACTACCAACAAAATTCCAATAATCCAGAAGCGAGTTACGATTTTAGCTTCGTGATAGCCTTTCTTCTGGAAATGATGATGCAGTGGAGACATCAAGAATATCCTTCGACCTTCGCCAAATTTTTTCTTGGTATATTTAAAATAACTGACTTGCAAAATAACGGACAGGTTTTCGACTAAAAATATCCCGCATAAAACTGGTATCATCAATTCCTTACGTATCACGATGGCGAGCGTAGCAATCACACCCCCAAGCATCAAACTACCAGTGTCACCCATAAATACCTGTGCAGGGAAGGAATTATACCATAAAAATCCAATACAAGCCCCCACGAAGGCAGCACAAAAGACCGCCAACTCACCCGAATCAGGGATAAACATAACGTTGAGGTATTGTGAAAAAACTCTATTTCCTGATACATACGCCAACACAGCCAAGCCAATACCTATAATGACAGATGTACCCGCTGCCAAGCCATCAATACCGTCTGTAATATTTGCTCCGTTTGAGACGGCTGTAATAATGAAGATAACAGCAATGACATATACGACCCACGTAAACTGTTCAAGCCCCAAGAAATCCGGAATTAAATAACTGTAATCAAATTGATTATTTTTTAGAAATGGTAATGTTGAAATCAGTGCTTTTGAATCTGTAAATTTTTGTACTTCTCCAATATTTGCTGCAATCTTTGCTTTCTCATAAAAGCGTACTTTGATGTCATCATTAAACCACATCGTTAGCCCCACAATAAGCCCTAAGCCTATCTGTCCAACTATTTTAAACTTACCTGAAAGTCCATCTTTATTTTTCTTAAAAACTTTAATGTAATCATCTAAAAAGCCTACTCCTCCAAGCCAAATGGCAGTTATGATTAATAAAATAATATAAATATTATGAAGTTTAGCAAATAAAAAGGTGGGTACGAGCAAAGACAAAAGGATAATGAATCCACCCATCGTTGGTGTACCTTTCTTCTGCATTTGACCTTCAAGACCTAAGTCACGGATGTCTTCGCCAATTTGTAATTTTCTAAGAAAGTTAATAACGGTTTTTCCCCAAATAGCGGCAATACCCAACGACGTTACCGTAGCGGCAAAAGCCCTGAAAGTGATGTATTGGAACAAGCCCGCCCCTGGAAAATCGAATTGTTTGTCTAAGTAATCAAATAAGTAATATAGCATGATTTTGTGGATAAGTAGTAGGCAGTTTATAGTTTGCAGTATTCAGTAGTACAATTATAATGAGATAATTATGCCCATATTTAGTTTACTGCCTACTGCAAACTAAATTTTACTGGATACTTAATTGAGTAATAATAACAAAAATAACTTTTAATCTCGCCAAAAACAAAAAAAGCACAAACCTATGAATGGCTGTGCTTTTTGATAGAAAATTATAGAAAAAAATCTACTCATTCATTCTTATCAGTAATCTTGAAATCGTAGTATCTGAAAGTAACTTTTTATTCTACTGATAAATATATGTAAGGACTAAACTTCCATTGTTTTCAATGACTTTTACTGGTAAATCTTTATCATTATATTCAGTAATCTTACGTTCAAAATTAGATGTTCCACTGGCTTTAATAACATTATTGGGACTTGTTGAAAAAGCACTAATTGAATGAACTCTACTTCGGATGAGATAATATGGATTCACCTTGTTGTCATATTCATAAATAGTCTTCCCGTATTGCCCATTTTCTTCAATTATATTCCCTCTGAAATCATATTTATAGGTCGTTTCCGAATACACTTTTCCTGATTTGTCAGATAAGATATGCTTTTCAATTCGCCCACTTGAATTGTAAACGAAGGTACTAATTGCAGCTGTTGATGATGAGCGAGTTATGCGAGTGATTCGATTATTTTCATATTCCAAAAAATCAGTAGTTCGGAGTCCTTCACTACTTTGGTCACAAATCTTAGAGAAGCTTGAATAAATACCTCTCATAATACTTTTGAATTGAGTTAGTTTCTCACCTTGGTATTCATAGAAAAATTCATCAGAAGGATTATTACAGGATGAGAAATGATTTTCCTTTATAAGTCTATTGTTTTGATATTCAAAAGTAGCATCTGTTTTACCATTATTTTTGATTTCAACAAGTCTGTTCCCTTCTCCTAATATTTGGTCGATGGAGTTATCTTTACAGCTAATTAATATACTGAAAATCAATAGGATAAATATCTTTTTCATAAGTATTATTGATTTTAATTTTCAATACAAATGTATATAAAATGGGCAAATTTTCTAATTAATTTAACAAAAAAATGCGGATTAAAGAACTTAATCTTTAATCCGCAAAAAAATAATCCCTAATCTCTACTTCTGTCTAAAATAAATCTGAATTGGCACGCCCGTAAAGTCAAAATGTTGACGCATCTGGTTTTCTAAATAACGCTCATAACTCTCACGGATGTACTGCGGAAGATTCGAGAACATCACAAATGATGGAGATTTCGTAGGCAATTGCGTCATGTACTTGATTTTGATATACTTACCTTTCCATGCTGGCGGAGGATAATTTTCAATTACCTTCAACATCACATCGTTCAATTTTGAAGTTGGAATTTTCTTGGTTTTATTCTCATAAACCTCCAAAATCTTCTCTACGGCTTGAAAAATACGCTGTTTTTCTTTTACCGAAGTAAAAATAATTGGCATATAATTGATGGGAGCCATGCAACTGCGAATCGCATCTTCCAAATTTTTAGATGTCATCGCATCTTTTTCCACCAAATCCCACTTATTAACCATCAACACAATGCCCTTTTTGGCACGGTCAGCCATCGAAACAATATTCATGTCCTGCGACTGCAAACCTGTCTGTTTGTCAATCGTGGTGGCATCAACCAAAATCACCGCAATATCACATTCTTCCATCGCCTTAATCGTCCGCAAGAAAGAGTAATATTCGATATTATCCTCCATTTTGGCTTTGCGACGAATCCCAGCGGTATCGGTAATGATAAAATCCTTGCCGTACATATTGTAATGGTTGTCAATGGCATCACGAGTTGTGCCAGCAATATCCGTTACGATACTTCTTTCTTTACCCAAAAGGGCATTCAAAAATGACGATTTTCCTACGTTTGGCTTACCCAAAATCGCAATTTTAGGAATTCCTGCCGTTGGATTTTCGTAAGGTTCATCTGGGAAATGGCTAACTACGGCATCTAATAAATCGCCCGTTCCTGAGCCACTTTCTGCCGCAATGGCGTAAGGGTCGCCCATGCCTAATTCGTAAAACTCAACGGCTGCCATTCCTTTTTCAGAAGTATCGGCTTTGTTGGCAACGATGTAAACGGGTTTTTTAGAACGACGAAGCACTTTTGCAAAGTCTTTGTCCAAGTCAGTTATACCTGTTGAACAATCTACCACGAAAAGGCAAACGTCAGATTCTGAAATGGCAAGTTCAACTTGCTCACGAATTGCCCCTTCAAAAACATCATCCGACCCGTGGACGTACCCGCCTGTGTCTATGATGGTGAAAAATTTACCAATCCACTCGCCGTAGCCGTAGTGGCGGTCTCTTGTAACGCCTGAGACGTTGTCCATGATTGCCTTTTTCTGTTCGATAAGGCGATTAAAAAGTGTTGATTTACCCACGTTTGGGCGACCAACAATTGCAACAATATTTGACATTTTACTGGTTTTGTGAGCTGTTTCCTGCAAACTGTGAATTAATTAAAGAACTGAATATCAGCGTTTTAATCTTAGTTTGCAAGCACCTCGATTTTTGGAAAATATACTTTTAAGGTAGGGGTAGAAGAATGGTTTTTGTAATATTTTATTTTACAGTCAAACGGTCTGTCAGTTCCTTTTTTAACTGTTCCATTTCATTTCTTAATTCAGGAATATCAGTTGATAAATGGCTAAATATTTCTTCGATTTTAGCACTTCTATCAGCTATTTCTTGTCTCATTTCAGCGAGAGTTGTTTCTTCGTGTAAGTTCATGGATTACTTAATTTTATACCCAACCTCCAAAGATAAAATCCCATATTTTTCAGTCTTATAATCAGCTAAGTCGCCTCCAATTTTATTCAAAATACTGTATTCATACCTTAAATTCAAGAGAACTTTGTCAACTTTCAATGACATTTCTATTGGTAAAACAGGCATAAAACGCTTGTAATAGTCGTTAGTAGAGGTATTTTGGTATTGTGCAATACCTGTATATGCTGTTGCAGAGCCTAATAAAGTTCTTAAACCAAGTCCTGTTCCTATTGAAAAATTCTTATGAAGTGAATAATGGATAGTAGGAATTAATCCAATTGATAAATCGACAGTTGTATTACCAAGATTACCCAATGCTTGACCACTATTATCAGTAGCTGTAAATGGACCGTCACTATATGTATTCAACATAATATCTGCGGAACATCTAAGGATAAATTTCTTTTTGAGAGGCATCATTATTTTACCACTAAACCCAATACCCATTCCTGATTCCTGCCTTTGTTCAGTAGGCATATACCTATTTATATTAAGGTTCAAATACCATTCTTGGGGTGATTTCTGAGCAAATGATTGAACTGAACACAAAAATAATAACGTGATTGTAAAGTGTTTTTTCATTTTTATATAACTAAAATTTTTCTAAAAAAGGTGGATGACGGTGTTTGTAAAGTTGCATGATAAGTTCCTTTCTGTTCAGCCTTAATGTTTACATTTTTAGAACTCTTCTTAGGAATAGTTTGATTTGCGATTTTTTTTCCTTGCGTATCAAAAACAGAAAGTTGGTATTCTTGTTCTGAATCATTACTTGCTTCGACTGTAAAAGTTCCACCATTTATACTTGGATAAACATAAAATGATGCCCCATCTTCAACAGCAGCTACTCTACTTTGAGAAGGCAATATTTCTTCAATACCGTTACAGGAAAAAAGAAATAAAAATGAGATTAATGATAGTAGTTTTAAAGTGTTTTGTTTCATTTTTATATAAAATTATTGATGTTACGCAGATAGGTGCAGAGCACCGTAATATTTGTAGAGTATGCAAGAATTGGTCTCAAAGGTACAGAGTACCGAAATATTAAAGGGGTGAATATTTCGGTACTCTGTACCTTTGGGACTCCATTCTACGAAAATACTACAAATGTTAGGGTACTCTGTACCTTTGCGTAACATCAGTAAATTATTTAATAGTAAAATTATGATAATTTCTAATTATTCAATTTACGAGATATTCCGATTATTCCCAATAACTAATTAACCAATAACTAATCCCCCCCATACCCAAACATCCGCAATTTCTGTTGTTTCTGTCGCCAATCGGGTTCTACTTTGATAAATTGCTCTAAGAAAACCTTTTTGCCAAAGAATTTTTCCATTGCCTCACGGGCTTGAATGCCCACTTTTTTGATGGATTCGCCCTTATGACCAATCAGAATGGCTCTTTGCGTTACTCGTTCTACATAAATTTCAGCCGAAATTCTAATTAAGTTATCTTCCTCCTTAAAAGCCGCAATCGAGACCTCGCATGAGTACGGAACTTCCTTTTTATAATTCAAAAATATCTTCTCTCTAATGATTTCCGAAGCAAAAAAACGTTCGGGTTTGTCGGTCAATTCTTCTTTATCAAAATAGGGTGGATGATCGGGTAAATGCTCCACGATTGAATCAAAAATTGAGCCTGTATTTTGCTCTTTCAATGCCGAGATAGGAATAATATCCTGAGTCGGGAATCGTTCACGCCAATGAGCAATTTTCTCGGCGATTTGTTCCTCCGTGGCTAAATCTATTTTATTAATCAACAACAAAACAGGGATATGGTCTATCCGTGCGAGTTTGTCGATAACATCGTCTTCATCGTATTTTTCAAAAATATCCGTTACAAAAAGAATCACATCAGCATCCTCCAAAGAGCTATGTACGAAGGTCATCATTGATTTATGTAACTCATATTTAGGCAAAATAATTCCAGGCGTATCAGAGTAAACTAACTGAAAATCAGTACCCTTATGATTTCCATTCAGAATTCCCATGATGCGGTGACGAGTGGTTTGAGCCTTGGACGTAATGATGCTGAGGCGTTCACCCACCAAGACATTCATCAAGGTTGATTTACCCACGTTAGGCTTGCCTACGATGCTTACAAAGCCAGCTTTATGATTGATTTGTTCCATTGTTGTTGTAATTCGGGTGCAAAGGTACGACAATGTTTTTGAAAGGTATTGATGGAGAGGGAGAAGGATGAACCTCCTTGTGTTCAATTTGATAAAAATACAAGGCAATATGTAGGTGTTTTAGATAAAAATACAAATCAATATACTTGACTTTGCTCAAAAGTAAATAAAAAAATGACTTAATTATCTGTAACATAACGATAGATTTGAAAATTATCAAACAATAAATCCCCAAGATTGTGTATTTTTACATATTTTTGGGGATTTATTGTTTTAATAACTCCCCAAAAATGTAATATATTTTGTATTTTTGGGGAATTATAATACAAATCGTATGGAAATCGTAGGAAGAATGGGTGAAGTAACAATACTTAAAAGCCTGTTTGAACAAAGAGAATCTTCTTTTTTAGCGGTTTATGGCAGAAGAAGAATAGGTAAAACGTATCTTATCAGAAACGTGTATGAACAACATATCGTTTTTGAATGTAGCGGACTGCATCAAAAAGACAAGAACCAACAGTTGGAAAACTTTTGGTTGATGCTACAAGAAACTAAACCAAATGGTCAGGTAGAAATTCCGCCCAAAACATGGCTACAAGCGTTTTTTCAGCTTCGTGCGTATTTGAATACGCTTCCTATTGATACGCAAAAGAAGGTTATTTTTTTAGATGAAATTTCATGGTTTGAAACCCCAAAATCTGGTTTTTTGGCAGCATTAGATGCTTTTTGGAATCAATACTGCACCAAACGCTCAGATATTATCTTAGTGATTTGCGGTTCGGCAGCTTCGTGGATTATCGAAAAAGTAGTGAATAACAGAGGAGGACTACACAACAGGATTACGCATCGTGTGCAGTTGAAGCCTTTTACCCTGCAAGAAACACAAGATTTTTTAGCCTATAACCGTGTACGCCTTAGTCTGAAAGATATTGCTCAAATCTATATGTGTGTTGGAGGAATCCCTTTCTATCTGAAAGACATCAAAGCTGGATACAGCACACCGCAGATTTTGGACCAATTGTTTTTTGGAGAACAAGCTACATTGAAAAATGAATTTCAGAACCTATACGAAGCCTTGTTCAATAATAGTGCTTTACATATCAAAGTAATAACGGCTTTGGCAAGTAAAAATAAAGGATTGACTCGTAATGAAATATTGGAAGTTGGGCAACTCAAAAGTAGTAAAGACATCAGTATTGTTTTGGAGGAACTTACCCAATGTGGTTTCATCAAGCCAATGCCTCAGATGGGGAAACTGAAATCTGACTACGTTTACCGCCTCATTGACGAATATTCATCTTTTTATTTCAAATTTTTGCTCAACAGCCTTTCAAATAATAGCTGGACTTTAATTTGCCAAACGCCCGCCTTCAAAATTTGGTCGGGCTATGCCTTTGAGAATCTTTGTTTGAAGCATACCTTTCAAATCAAAAAAGCCTTGGGAATTCATGGGATTATTAGTAATGAATATGCTTGGAGTGTGAAAGGTGATATGCAACAAAAAGGCAGCCAGATAGACTTAGTAATTGACCGTGCTGATAATTGTATCAATTTGGTGGAAGTGAAGTTTTACGATACCGAATTTGAAATAACCAAAGCGTATGAGCAACAACTACGAGATAAAATCCATAGTTTTAGAGCCACAACAAAAACCAGAAAAAGCGTTTTTCTGACAATGATTTCGGTGTATGGAGTCAGAAAAAATGAGCATTATTTGAGTGTGGTTACTAATCAACTGACTATTGAGGATTTGGTGGGGTGAGGGAAGAGAGCCTGACTTTCTTTGGGGTCAGGCTCTGGTTTATTTATAACTCTTTGTATTTCAATCGCCCATTATTAATTAGTGTTCCATTTAGTTGAAGTCCGTTCAAAAATCCAGTTGCCCCAAGCGGAATTGTTACAGTATGTCCTGAGGAGATGGTTATATTATCGGTTATTGTGGGTTGCCTATTACAAGACCATGTGGTGTTTGCGTTCCAATTGCCTGAAAGGATTGAGTACATTACTGTGCAGGGATTTACTGATACAAGCGTTGATGTTCGATTACTACTGCACCCATTGACTATACAAGAAGGAAAGTAAAAAGTGGAAGTATTTAAAGTAGGTGTAGTGAATTGAGTACCTACTCCTAATAAATTTCCATCCTTTATAGCATCATACCAAGAGATAGTTCCGCCGCTACAACCAGAAGCAGTTAGAGTTGTATTTTGCCCAGTTATGATACTTACAGGTGTAGTAAAAGGCTTTGAAACAAATTTTGAATTTATCGTCATTGGAGAAGTTGTACCCGCACATCCATTATTATTATTGAAATTAACGGTATAATTACCCGCTGCATTGACAAATAGTTTTGTGCTATTTTCATTTGGTATTAATACGCCATTTCTAAACCAATTAATATTTGACGAATGACCGTCAACTAATTCTAATTGTGCCAAACGGTTTGAACATTCTAAATTATTATCATCTGTCTTAATTCTCGCATTTGAACCGTTGCCTTGTGTAACGGTTATAACATTTGAGTACGCTGTACAAGAACCGTTGGTTACTCTTAAACGATAATCGCCAGCATCGTACACCCAAGTATAATAATTTGTTGAGCCAATTATATCAATACCGTTTTTTTGCCACTGATAACTGTAAGTTCCCGTTGTAGTAGATTGAAAACTCAAAAAGACATAATCTCCATATCCACAAAGGGTTGGTAACTCTTTTAGAGAAGCATTTGTGTAATAATTCTTTTCTTGTTTGATGACAGGAACAAGAGTATTTCCAATTGAAATATCTACGGGGTCTGATTCATTTGAACATGAATTGTCTGTAGGATATGTTTTTAGTTTATAAGTACCAGATTGTGTTATTGTGTAGTTATATCCAGTATAAACAGCTACATTATCTTTGAAAAGAGTACAATAAGTATTGCTAAAATTTGTAGAAATTGAACCACTACAAATACTGGTACTTCCATAAGTAATTAAAGTAGGTTTTTGTACCTTAAGAGAATTTGTTACTGGAACTTCTTTACTAAAAGCGGAACAGTTACCTTGGCTCATCAAAAGCCTGTACGTACCAGCAGTAGAGGCATAAACATACGATTGGGTAGCATTAGGTATATTTAAACCGTCTTTCTGCCACTGATAACTAAAAGTTCCAGTATTTCCGCCAGTATTTCCATTAAAATATGCTGAACTGTTGCAAAGTAAAGTGTCTTTGTAATACAACTGGGGTTTTAAGGATGCTCCAAAATTCAATTTTACGTTTGGTGATTGACTGTTGCAAACGCCATCTATTAATCTTACACTATATGCTCCCGATGTAGTAGTTGATAGAATTCTATTGTTTGCTCCCACTATATCAACACCATTTTTTTTCCATTGAAAGGTTGCTGTTGTACTATTATAGTTGGGGGACAAATCATATTGGGTATCGTCACATAAATTTAATTCAGAGGGTTGATTGACAATATATACATAAGGATTTGTGGAGAAGCTTAAATTTGTAGAGTTACTATTTAATACACAACCACCTTGTGTGGCTTGCAATTGATAATTTCCTGCTTGATTAACTGTGATAGGATTTTGATTTATCCCAAAATTTACTCCATCCTTCTTCCATTGAAAATTGACTCCTTCCGTAATTTCAGTAAGAACATTACTTGTAGAAGTCTTTATAATTTTACCCAAAAGGTTTTTCAACGCTCCTGTACAAAGAACATCAGAGCCTCCTATGTAGCCATTGTCAGCGTTATAAAAAGAAGTCCCTGATAGATTACCTATAATTATATTATTTAACAAATTACTTTTAGTTTGTCCACTAATAATTTGAATAGAATAGTCAGTCCCATATGGAATATTGTAGTCAGGAGTAAAATTAAATGGGCTTGTATTTACGGAATTACCATTATACGTATAACTTAACGGCTTCCCTCCTTTTTTTATCACAAGTGTGAAGTAAGTATCTGTTGAAAAATTATGACTAAAACTAATAGAAGTTGCAGTATTCGCACAGAGTGAAGGAATTACATTTAAGTTGATTGAGTATGTTGGAGTAATAGTGGCTATTGTTCTATTTACACTTTCACAACTGCTTATAGTACAGGTCGCATAGTATTGATGAACTCGCTGAATATTATTGACCGTAAAAGAATTTCCAGATTGAATATAGTTTTGGTCAATATCATACCATTTTATTGTTCCAGCACAATTAGAGGCTAGTAAAGTAGCTGATTGCCCATTTGGAACGCTGATAGAGGCAACCGTTGGGGGTGTAACTGAGCCGCAATTTGGGAGAATTTTTATACTGAAATCTGCTGCAATTCCACTTGAAGTTGAAGAAGGGAAGGTACAAGCATTCATTAGAGCACCTGATGGTATGGCATGACCATATATGAACCTCATCCGAATATTACTACTTGTAACAGCATTTGCAGGAATTACGATGTTATAAGTGGTTTCTATTGGAGGAATATTACCACTAACATTAATAGGATTTTCATTAGCATCATCGAAATCTCCATCATTATTAAAATCAAAATATAGACGTAAAGCCCCCAAAACATTTGTAGAACTTGGTTGAACTATTATTGCCTGATTTTGTCCTGCTATTAAAGGTTCAGCAGGATAAAATTTTGTGTAATTTGTATATTTTTGATTGCCAGACGCATAAGAATAATTTAGATTGTTAAGTTTAAATTTAATGCTTTCATATCCTAAACCTGAACTGTTAGCTATTGTACAAGTTGGAATCAAAGCCGTGAGATTAGTGTTTGGAGGTAATAATGCAGGAGAGTTGATTAGACTTGGCTGAAAACTTATCAAATTAAGTCGCATTTTTTCTTTTTGCCTTTGGGTAAATAGTCTTGCACTTGTATAACTCATAATATTATGAATCACCTTACCGAAAGATCTACCTGTACAAGGATTTATGGCAGATGAATCTGAACCAGTAACTTTTTTATGTGGGTCAGTGTCATTTATACCATCTCCGTCTACATGGGGATCATTATTTACAGGACAATACTGATTATCTCCGTCTCCTTCAAATGTATGCAGTAATCCTAACGTATGTCCTGCTTCATGAGGTAAAACGTAGCTCCAACCTCCTTCTCCATTAGTATAATTTGCTAAATGGAAGGAATTAGTATTAATTCCAGCGAAACCAGCCGCAACTGTAATTCGATGGTAATGATTAATCCTGTAGTAATATCCGTCCCATTGTTGCCCCAAAGCATCAAAAGAAGCAGTATTAAAACTGGTCAAGCCATTCGCTTCATAACCTGCCACAACTCGTCCATCAATCCGTTCAATACCATTTGTGGCTGTGCCATCGGGTTTTCGGCTTGCTAAAACGAATTGAATTTTTGTATCAACGGTTAAACCTTCGAATCTTCCCACTCCTCTAAATGCTTGATTCATTGAGTTGAGAGCCATTTTAATGTTAGTTTCAGAAAGATTTGAGCCAACGCCCACAGCTTCGCCCAAATGATAAATTCTAAATACAACTGGAATCGTATAAATAGTAGTTGTATCGAAGGTTATTCCTAAACGAGCTGATTTTACAGTTTTCAATTTTTCATTATAAAGCTTATAAAATTCAGGATTGTTTTTTTTGAGATATTTGGTATATTCTTCATCACCACACTTAAAATTTATAGAATCTCTTTGTTGAGAAAAAGTGGTTACTGAAATACCTAATATTAAAATTAAAACAGAAAGTAAAAAAGTCTTCATAAAACAAATATTTTAAAAAAGTTTAAAAAATAAATCCAGAAATTTCTTTAATTCTCCTCCTCGCCACCCGCAAAACAGTCCCATCCACCAACGTAAGGGTATTTTCCAACAAATTGGCACTCTTCACAAAACGAGAATTAACGATATACGAACGGTGAATTCTGAGAAAACCACGGGGCAATAAATCCGCCTCAAAGTGTTTGAGCGGACGAGCAATGACAGTACGTTTTCGGAATTGAAAATGAAAAGAAGTGTAATTGATATCTCCTTCCAAAAAGAGAATTTGGTCGAGATTTACACGGTGTTTCTGTCGTGCATTTAAGGTCAGCGTTTGTGGCGGCATCACAGATGTCATAATCAATGTTTTGTAATTGAGCTTTCAAGGATAATTTCAACTGCTAATTAAAAACATAAATTTCAGACATTCACCATTTCTCAGTTCCGCAACTTCCGCAAGCAATTTCGCACGTTCCGCAAGTATAAATGGCTGTCGGCATTTGGCTGTCAGCTATCGGCTGGGCGACACTTGCTGGGCGACACTCGCTTTAAAATAATTAGAAGTGTCGATTATAAAAAATTGAGTAATTAAAAATAAAGAGTAATCTATTGATTTCAAGGATTTTACAAAAGAAAGCTGACAGCCGAAAGCCGATAACTGACTGCCAAAAAGCCCCTCAATACCCCGTAGTATTTTTAGGAATCTTATTGAAATCATCTTCAAAAACTACCTTTTGCGTATAGCTATTACTGATACGCACATTATCATACATGGCTGAACCCTTAGAATCAAAATGTAAGGCAATCAATTTTCCGTTGGGTACATTGTTTGGCGAGTCAGTAATGAGTTGGTCATCAAGCCATAATTTCACTCGCTTACTCTTCCAAGATATTTTCAGATGTGTCCATTCATAGAAAATATGAGGAAAAGTAAGAGAGAACTCACCTGAATCTTGACTAACTAATGGAGTACTATTTTTTTGGGTAAAAGGGATACAGCCTTCTCGCCCAAAATTGAATGACATTTTTTTATTAGAATCAAATGCAAATTGTATAGCGTGGGTATAACAACTAATAGCAAAATCATCAGGAGAATATTTGATGTCATATTCAAGCGTCAGGCTATCGATTGAAATATTAAAATCTTCCGCTCGCCTTACGTTTTGAATATAATCATTTCGGTGAGAGGCATTCGCTATTTGCTCAGGATGTAAGAATATTACCCCATCATTGTAAAAACGTTTATAAGCATAATTGGTATTTGTCCAGCTCATTGTATTATACCAACAAGCCCATCCATGCGATTTTACATAAACAGGTACACGTTTTAATATTTGGTTAAAATGTGATACTTCTACAAAATGAAGCCCTGGCTTATAAAAATCAAACTGATAAGTTCCCTTCGGAGTAATTAATGATTCATAGGTATGTTCCATAACACCTCTATTACCGCCAAAATATAATTTCAAACTATCTACCCCTAATTTACTAAAATCATAGTCAAAACGTACTTGACAAGGGTTTTTTTCATTGTTTTGTCCAGCAATATTAAATTTCAATTGGGCTATTTCTTCTTGATTGAGTGTACGAAATGGACGGTATTTGAACCGATAATAATACCACCCAGTAAGCAATAAACAACCCACAAAAAAAGCCACCCAACGCCAACGACTTGTTTTTTGGCGTTTGGGGAGTTCATAAATATATCTGGGTATTTCCGAGATTTCCCGTGGAGAATTTACCAACGTATAAACATTGATGATAGGAGCAACGGGTTCAGTAAATTGCTGGTTTTTGAAAGCCATAAAGTCTTCATATCCAGCATATTGAGCAAAAATATCAAGCGTATTTTTCGTAAATGATTTCTCATAGTTTTCATCAAAAAAACGTCCGAGTGTATCTGTCGAGGGGTTACGTTTAATGACTTCTCTGGCTTCAAGTTTTTCAGCAAGCATTTTGCCAATATCTAAACGTAAATCCTCAAAGAAGGCATCTTGGCTCAATAAATTTGAGATTTCGGTAAACGTTACTCCGTGATGTTTTGCCCATTTTTCTTTCCATTCATCGGTAATTTTAGCAAGAATTTCAGAGCGTAAACTGTTAATGTATTGTTTCGAGTTGTGATTATCAATTTGTCTTGGCATAAGAAGCAATTTTAATAAAAAGGGTTCATTGGCGACAAAGTACTCAATTCACCAGACAAACAATTTTCGGATAAACGATTGAATTATTTGAAAAATGAAGATTTACTGTATTTTCATAGTTCAAACGTATCAATTTTATGAGACTTTTCAAAAAATAATTATTTTACGGTAAGATAGCTTTTCATATCCTTGAACTACAACGGAATGTTATTTACACTAAATTGTTTGGTCAAAAAAGAATCAAACATTTAAGACAATGACACGACCA
Source organism: Cytophagales bacterium (assembly GCA_013298125.1). Taxonomy (GTDB): domain Bacteria; phylum Bacteroidota; class Bacteroidia; order Cytophagales; family Spirosomataceae; genus Arcicella. The sequence goes on from JAAFJP010000020.1 coordinate 114,406, forward strand.
ATAAAAAAGAGGGGAAAAGATGCTGAACGTTTTTTTGATAGAATGGAAAACGTAAAGCTTGTATCAGCGGAGGAGATTGCACGTATCAAAAAGAGTGCGAGTAAATGTGTATTTGTTAATGACTAATGGAGGAAAAAGATAAATTACAAATTAGACGACTCAAAGAAGACCACACGATAAAGCCTTTCGATTGTGGAGACGATGATTTAAAGAAGTTATACTAAAAGCCACCAAGCCTCACGATAGTCAGCGGACTTGGGCTTTCGCTGCCTTTTTTCTGTTTCAACTAAATGAATTTCAGAACTATAACTGACAAAAATATCAACAGGCATAATATAAAAAATGTTGATTTCTTCGAGATAAATAATAGCAAAATCAAAGTCTGATTCGTTATACTTTTCTCTCAACATTATTCTCCTATTTGTTTTTGTACGACGATTATCCACTACATAATTCTGTCGGCTTTCATCGAACCAAGCACTCTTCACTTGAATTTTGATAAACTTCCCATCAATATCAAAAACCATATCGTAAGGTAATCTATCACCAACGGGTTTCAGAACTCCCCAACCATGCTTTAAGGCATGAAGAAGAACGGCTTGTTCAGCAATATCACCTTTGAGTTTCGTATCCATTTTAAATTGAATAACCTTAAAATAAAAAAGCTAACTATCTGATTTAAAGATAATTAGCTTTTACTGTAGCAGGAACAGGACTTATTTCTACTAAATTCCTGTTTGCCTAATTCTTTCTAAAAACCTATATAACTAACTGATTTTAAGCGTTTTGTAAATTTTATTTTTCTCAATTTGATTAAAAGAGATTAAGACAAATTAAGATAAGTAAAGAAAAACCGTCCCCTAAGCCGTCCCCCTCTATTGACTTTAATACACAAAGATAGTATGTTTGTGATGTATTTTAATACATTTCAACTTAATCTATCTTTCAGCATGGCAGGAATAACTTTTGTATTGCGTGAACCTACTGCAAAAACGCCCCAATCAATTAACTGTATTGTTCGTATTGGTAAATCTGACCGTGTGAAGTTCTCCACGGGTTTATCTGTTTCCCCTAAGAATTGGGACAAAGAAAAATGCAGGGTTAAAAACGTAGTCGCTGAAAAAAATAAGGCTATGATAAATAGTAGGCTTAACGATATTGAGGAGGAGTTTGATAAAATGACTACCCAACATTTAAAGACAAATGCCGCTATCTCGAAAGAGTTTGTAAAGCTACACTTTGAGGAGTATTTAAAGCCCAAACAACCGACCACGGCAGAAACTCCGCAAGTGTCCCCCAAAGATGAATTTTTCAATATGCTGAATCAGTACATTACAGACAGCGAAAACGGGAAACGTAAAAACCACGATGGGGAAAACTTGGCGTTTCGCTCTATTCAGCGGTATAAAACCATACAAACAAAATTGATAGAGTTTTCAAAAATTACTGATAGAGAAATGAGTTTACAGACGATTGACGAAACATTTTATCTTGATTTTGTGGGATGGTTGCAAGTATCAAAAGGCTTTTCAAAAAACAACATAGGGAAGTATATAACCACGATAAAAAGTATTATGAACTATGCCGTGGATGAGGGATTTATCGAAAAGGTATCTTACAGGACAAACAAATTTAAAGCTACCTCAGAGGAATCCGATAATGTCTATCTGACAATATCAGAATTAGAAAAAATGTACGCCCTTGACTTATCCCAAAACCTTAGATTAGAGCGTGTTAGGGATTTATTTATCGTAGGGGCGTTCACAGGTTTTAGGTATTCAGATTTAAACAATATCAATAGGCAAGATATAAAGACAGACGAAGACGGCTATCAGTTTATTGAGATTGTCCAAGAGAAGACAGGCGACCCCGTAACCGTTCCCGTACTTCCATTAGTGAAAGAGATTTTTGAAAAGTATGGTTATGTTTTGCCCTCAATTACTAATCAAAAAATGAACGATTATATTAAAGAAGTTTGCCAAATGGCAGAGATAAAAGAGACTGTTACAAAGCGAATTACAAAGGGAGGCATTCCCGTAAAATCGTACCTCGAAAAGTGGCAATTAGTAACCACACACACCGCAAGGCGTTCTTTTTGTACTAACGCCTATAAAAAGGGCGTAGATACTCTTTCTATCATGGCAGTATCGGGACACGTTACAGAAAAATCGTTTATGAAGTACATCAAGATAGACAATAGGGAAAAGTCTAAGCGGTTCAGAATTGCGTGGTTATCCTCCACGGCAGAGGAAACCTCCAAAGGGAAAATTGTATCATTGACAGCCTAATTTAACCAATCATTAACTACGTGGAGGAGTGGCGTTTTGTGGCGTTCCCTCCGCTTGAAAATCAAAATAAACATCATGGAAAACCAAGATTTAGATTTAGACGAATATTTTACAAAAATAGTCAAAATAGGTAAGGATATTAATAGTATTTATCTCACAGAAGGGAAGAAGGAACAACTTGCTATAATTTGCTATGAACTACTAAAAAGAGAAATTTTAAGAGGAATAACGCCTGTACTTACAAAGTGGAGGGGGTATTTTGAAAAAATACAAAAAGATTTACCAAGAATAGAGAGGGTAAAAGATAGGTTTGATTTTGAGAACAGCAAAGAGATTAGGAAAGTTACAGATAAAAAAATAGTAGATTATTTTTTCCCTACTGAAATAGAGATAGAAACTATTAAAGAACTTAGAAAAGGGGCTTTTGATAGTGATAAGGAAGATATGGAGGTATTTGATATGTTAAAATGCAAGCCACAAAAAATTGTAATACAAGAAAAAATAAATGATATAAGTTACTGTTATTCAAGATTTTACGAAATAGGCGAACCGATACAAATTAGGGCTTTAAATTGCCCCCGTGTGGAGGTTGTAATGAATTTTGGGCTTGACTTAGGTAGGTATGATTTTATTCAGCACCTCAAAAACAAGCTACTCGAAACCGAAAAACCAAGTTTGAAAAATGTATCTGAATTAACTGTAAAGCAATGTATGTTGCACTATGTTTATAGACAGGAATGTAAAGAATATCCAAGATTTATTGAAACCACAAAAAGTGAAATTAAAAAAATATCCTTAGAGGTGGGCAAGAGTGAAAATACATTATATCAAGCCTATTTTGAGGTTAATAACTATAATGTTAGAAAATTGTTGAATAGAAAAGATATTGAGAGCGTAATTATATCATTAGAAGATTATCCAAAGGCTCAAAATTTAGCAAAAGACGAATTAAAATTGATAGAATTAAATTCATAACCCCCTTACACAACCCCTTACACCAAATTTAAAAAATCCCTTCTATTAGGTTTGTATCATCATTCATTTAAACACAATGTAACGATGATACAAAACCCCTTTCAAGTCTTAGATAACAGACTAAATAATATCGAATCTTTGTTGCTTGATATTAAGCACAAAGCCCCCACGCCCCCCCCTCCCAACGATGAGGAGAAGATTATGACTCAGGATGAAGTTTGCAAATTTGTAGGAATAACCAAACCTACCTGTGTTGAGTATGGCAAAAAAGGCTTATTAATTCCTTATAGATTTGGTCGTGGTGTACGGTATAAACGTAGTGAAGTGCTTTCAGCTTTAAAGGCTATACACGCTAAAAAAGAAGTTGTAAAACCATGAAACGCCAATCATCAGCACGGGAATACCTAAACCTCAGTAGGCTTTTATTCTCTCAGGAGGACGCAATTAAAAACGCAATGGATGAACTCTCAACACTCGAAAGTATCATTCAGCTATGGGATATAGATTTTTATACTTACAACCCTTTTAGGAGTTTTAAAAGTACGTTGATTGCTCCACAATTAAAGAACCAATCGAAAATCTATAAAAGAGAATTGTTTGCGTTTCCACTCAAAAGAATCCCCCAACACATAGACGGGTTTTATTCTCATTGTGAAGCGATGGCAAGCGTAATGATATGTTTTGCACAGTTCAAAGCTATTGCCAAAAGTCCTGACCTGTCCACGGACGAAGCTGCATTTTTGGCGTTTGATGAATCAATGAAACATCTTGAAAAAGCGTTAGAACTTGTCCAAGATGTGAAGAACAGAAACGGTATAATTTAGAAATTTTAACCCAAAATAGTATTATGGAATCTTACGGAATTGAGTTCAAAATGAAAGACTATGTTACCCCTCCATTTAATAAAATGGTGAATAATGTAGAGCATGGTTTTAACACGATAGAGAAACGAATAAGAGACTTTGAAAGTAGATTTAATCATATTGGAAGTAAGATAAATAATCTTAACCAATCAATGAAAGGATTAGAGACAAAACGCACTCTTTCAATGGATGGCAAACAGCTAAAAGGCGTTGAAAATCAGTTAGATAGGATTAAAAAACGACATTCTGATTTAACTAAAAAAACAACATTTGGAGGTTTTGGCGGTGGATTTAACGCACCTGAAAGCAAGCCAACTGGTAGCGGTTCGGGTGGCGGTGGCTTGCTTGGTTTAGCGAGTAACCCGTATGTTATGGCAGGATTAGCGGGCGTTATGGCAATTAAAAAAGTGGCAGAAATTGGCGGTCAGTTCTCAGATAAAGGCTACGAATATGAAAGAAATCGTTTCGGAATTACTCAATATACTGGCAATCAAGCAACGTCCGAAAAGTACATCAATAAGCTATCCAAAACCCCCACGGGCAAAATGTTTGGAGCGGATGCCGTGGCAGGTTTTCAACAGGCAATAATGGGCTTTAATGATGCTGAAAAATCCTTTCAGTTTGTTACAAAAAAGCTGTCCAACATTTCGGCAGGGTCAGGGTCGAGTA
>JAAFJP010000021.1 GCA_013298125.1 Cytophagales bacterium
TGAAATATTAACCAATGCAGTAGAAGAAATCTTAAATCAAGTAGGTTCAAAATTCAAAATTGACTTTAACGAAATCAAACATTTTACACAATTCAAAACGTCGTTTAAATTTGAATGACTACTTATTGACGCATTATCTGATTTTATTAAGACCAAAACTGCCTACTATTTACTAATCTCAATTCATGATTTTTTCCCAAATACAAACCTCCATAACCGTCCATTATCGCAAAGTCACCTTTTTCGTGATAAGTCTGATGTACCTTTCGGGTACGATTGGTTTAATTATTCCAACGTCTCAGCCTTATTTTCAAGTAATGTCTTCGTTCAATCTTTGGGTTTCTTTAATATTGTTATTATTTTTTCACCAAGATTTTAATCGTTCCTTTATTATTACTTCAATTGTGATAATCTTGGTAGGTTTTTTCGTAGAGGTTGCGGGCGTACATACAGGAATGATTTTTGGAAAATATTGGTACGGATACACCCTCGGCACCCAATTATTCAATGTTCCTCTGGTGATTGGGGCAAATTGGTTATTATTAGTTTATTGTTCAGTCATTGTTACACAAAACTTTTTTACGTTTTTAGAAAAAAAAATCTCCTCAAATTTTTCATTACGTTCTACTTTCACGAAGGCGTTTTGCTCTTCGATATTGATGGTTTGCTTAGATATTTTGATAGAACCCGTAGCCATTCGATTGGATTTTTGGCATTGGAAAAATGAAGAAATCCCTACCCAAAACTTCATAGCGTGGTTTTTGATAGCATTTATTTTAACTTATTTTTTCTTGAAAAGTAAGTTCTTGAAAATCAATTTGTTAGCTCCCCTTCTACTATTTTTACAGTTCCTTTTCTTTCTTTCCATTCATATTTATTACACTTTTTTTTAAGGGGAAAATATTTTGTTTAATATTTTAAACATTTTCTTAAACATAACGTTGTTCATTGTACAAGATTTGTCAGAATAATTTTGGATATAAAAATGCCATCTGCTATATTAGGTGTTGATTTTTCGCAAAACCATTTTTTTATTCCAATAAGTCGGTTTTTATAAGATTTTGATTTTTTTAAAAAGATTGCGGAATAATCTGACGTAAAAACAAGCCATGAGCAATTATTCAATTAAAGACCTTGAACAACTCTCGGGTATCAAGGCTCATACACTCCGAATCTGGGAACAGCGATACGACATCCTAAAACCAGATCGTACAGACACAAATATTCGTACTTATGATGATAAAGACTTGAAATTAGTCTTGAATATTTCATTGCTCAAAGACCACGGATACAAGATTTCGGAGATTTCTAAGATGTCTTCTGAGGAAATGTCAAAAGAAGTCATTTTGATTTCGGATAAACAGTTAAATTATCCAGACCAAATCCATGCACTCACAATTTCGATGTTGGATTTGGACGAAGAGCGTTTTGAGAAAATTGTTAGCACCAATACGTTACAATTTGGCTTTGAGAATATGATGGTTAATATCATCTATCCTTTCCTGAGTCGAATTGGTACGCTTTGGATTACGGGTTCAATCGGTCCTGCCCAAGAACATTTTATTTCAAATCTAATTCGTCAGAAATTGATTGTGGCTATTGATGGACAGTTACCTTCATTGCGTCAAGGAGCAAAAAAATATTTATTGTATCTACCAGAAGGCGAAATGCACGAAATCAGTTTGCTTTTTGCTAATTACATTGTTCGTTCGAGACAAAATAAGGTGATTTATTTAGGACAGAGTTTACCATTTAATGAATTAAGTTTTGCTTGTGGTGTCCACAAACCTGACTATATTTTTTCAGTAATTACGTCAGTTCCTGGGCAAAGTGAAATACAGAAATATGTATATAAATTATCCAAAGAATTTCCAGATTCCAAGATATTATTAACTGGTTATCAGGTAGTTGGACAAGATATTGATTGCCCCGATAATGTAGAGGTCATTACACAAATTAGGCAGCTAATGGAGATTGCGGCAGAATAAAAAAAGAGCCTTTGATTTTGAAATCAAAGGCTCTTTTTTTATTTATAATTTGGTTCTATCACGATGAGTAGTAGGGGCGTATCGTGTACCATAAAAATTGTCAAATAACAATCATTCATCATTTTCAAAATTTCAGAATGTTTTATAAATTTGTTATACTCAATTTTTTATAGAGCCACTGTATGAAATCCGTCCTTATTGTTATTTTTTTTACCCTTCTCATCTTCTCCTCAACTGCTCAAACAGTTTTCAAAATTGAATTTACGGGATATACAGGTTCAGCCCCTCCCATTGCGGCATCTATCGGTTCGGCTACATTAACCCAAAATGGACTCAGTAATTTTGCGGAAGACCATTGCACGGGAGATGGTTTCTCTGTAAACAGTTGGAATACAGGTGATTATATCCAAATTCAGAGTAGTACCACCAATTTTATCGGACCTTTTACATTTAGTTTTGATTATAGAATGTCGGATATTGCTCTTGGAAATTTTATAATTCAGGTGAGTACAGATGGCAATAGTTTTAGTACGATTGGTAATCTTAACGCCACAAATCCATCGGCTACTTGTAATTTCTTAGGACCTTTTACTATCGGAACAGCCTATAACAATCAGCCCAATATTTATTTCAGAATCAGGAAAAGTGATGAGCCAGCAACGGCTTTGAATCGTTTGAGATTGGACAATATCACCCTTCAAGCCACGGCTGTACCCGTAGAAATTAGTTATTTTCAAACAGAAGTATCTGATTATCAAAAAGTTAATTTAGTTTGGGAAACTATTTCGGAAATTAATAGTAGTTATTTTGAGATAGAAAGAAGTCGTGATGCAGTCAATTATAAAACCATCGGAAGTATTGAAGCAGCGGGTTCTTCTCGCACGAGAAAAGTGTATCGTTTTACGGACGAGTCTGCTCTATTTGGTACAAATTATTACCGACTCAAACAGATAGACCAAGACGGAAGCCAACAGGTTTTTCGCCCGCAATCAGTCATTATTGAAGATACGTATTTGCCTTTTGGCGTATTTCCAAATCCTTTGGTAGAGCAAGAATTTAACGTAAAAGTGGAAGATTCGGAAGAAGCTGAATTTAAGTTGTTGGATTTTTCGGGAAAATCTATCGAATTGAAAATCAATAAGTTATCTCAAACTATTTTGGGGATTAAACCCTCAGAAATCTTACGTTTTGGTTCTTATATTTTGGAAGTTAAAACTTTGGGGAGCTTGAAAAGACATAAGGTTTTGATGTTGAAATAAACCTCAAAACATTGATAGCTGATTATTGTCCGTTTTATTATCAAAAATCTTCCTGTCCCTAATCTGTTTTTTGTGTTGTTCCAAAAAATCTACAAAATTATCCACTTGTTGATAAAGAGGTTTAAAGTCGTAAGAATCAAGCACATACGTTTCTTGATAGACTTCTTCAAAATCGGTAATGACGTAATCCAGAGATTTAATACCGTATTTTTCTAAACCCAATAAATAAAAATTTTGATGGTTGAAAGCAAACCGATTTGGTTCGTACTTTCGAGTAGATTTCAAATCAACGGCACGGTCTGCCCCGACCAAATCCACGTAGCCATAAATCAAGCAATTTTTATATCGTGCCTCAGAATAAAATTGTGTTTTGTATTTTGGGGGTAATAATAACCTCGCTTTTTCGATAATTCCTTCCTTAAAATCGTCCTCATTTTCACCTGTCACGACTGCCTTCTCAAAGTCAATACCCCGCTGTTGTGCCTGTGTAGTAGGTTTACGCACACGGTTGATACGATCAAGCATTTCCTGCACATCCACGAGGATATTACCCTGTGAATCAAGGGTTTGGGTTTCGTAGTAGGCGAAGGAATTTAGTAGTGTTGGGTAAATTCTGTACATTTTATTATTAGTTAGTGATTCTGACCACATCCTAAAAGTATGATGTAATTAGAAGTATTGCAAACGCCCATGACAATTTTCAAAATTATCGGCATTAATTAATTTTTTCACTTCAAGGAATGATAAAAAAAATAACTATCCTGAAAATTCACAAACGGCTTTTAACAAACAAATGTATGTTTTTTGTTCCGTATATTTTATGTTAAATTTACAAAAACAATATCTCAACAAACATATCAAATGGAAGAACTATTCGCAACCGACAAAACCCGTGATTTATTACCAAGAATTAAAGAATTTTTGGTGAAAGAAATATACCCACTCGAAACCGCCAAAAATATAACGGGCAAGTTCTCGGAGTTGGCAGTAATCCTTGACCAAAAACGTGAATTGGTTAAGCAATTAGGGCTTTGGGGATTGCAACATACCGAAGAAGAAGGCGGACATGGACTGACCCTTTGCGAATTCGGGCAGGTGTCGGAAGTGTTGGCATCTACGCCCTTCGGACATTATACTTTCAATTGCCAAGCACCCGACATTGGCAACATGGAATTAATTGGTAAATATGCCTCTCAGGCTATCAAGGACGAATATTTACACCCACTGATTCAGGGAAAAATCCGTTCTTGTTTCTCGATGACAGAGCCAGATTATGCGGGTTCAAACCCTGTGAATATGGGAACTACTGCCGTGCGTGATGGTGATGAATACGTGATTAATGGTCGTAAATGGTTTACTTCCTCGGCGGATGGGGCGGCTTTTGCGGTGGTAATGGCGGTAACAAATCCTGATGCTTCACCGCATAAAAGAGCGAGTCAGATTATTGTTCCGACTAATACGAAAGGCTTTAAAATTGAAAGAAATATCTGCATCATGGGCGACCACGAAGCTGACCATTGGTCGAGCCATGCGGAGGTGACTTATACGGATGTGCGTGTACCCGTGAGCAACCTGATTGCGGCGGAGGGCATGGGTTTTATGCTGGCTCAGGAGCGTTTGGGACCAGGCAGAATTCACCACTGTATGCGTTGGATTGGCACTTCTGAGCGTTGTCTTGACCTCATGTGTAGGCGTGCAGCAACCCGTGATATGGGCGATGGCACGATGTTGGGCGAAAAGCAAATCGTTCAATTTTGGATTGCCGAAAGCCGTGCGGAGATTGATGCTGCCCGTTTGATGGTGTTGAGAACGGCAGATAATATTGATAAATTTGGTGCATCCGCAGTAAGAAATCAGATTTCGGAAATCAAGTTTTTCTGTGCTAAAATCATGCTTGATGTCATCGATAGAGCCATTCAGACCTACGGAGCGTATGGAATCACAGACGATTTATTGTTATCATTTTGGTATCGCCACGAAAGAGGAGCAAGGATTTACGACGGAGCCGACGAAGTACACAAATCAGCCTTAGCAAGGTCAATTTTGGCGGGTTATGGTTTGGAGACGAAGAAGAAAAAGAGTTCGGATGAGGCGGTGGTGGCTTTTAGTCGGTAGTAGCATTTGAAAATCCCTCTTGAAAGTCTTTAATTTTCGAGAGGAGTCGAGTAAGCGAATTTCTTTTTAAAGTGTAATTATACAACGAATACAAATCTAATAATAAAAATGACACAAGATTTTACAGGTAAAGTTGCCATGATTACAGGGGCGGCTTCGGGTTTAGGTAGGGCAACAGCACTGTTATTTGCAGAGCGTGGGGCAAAAGTTGTGGTTTCGGATGTAGCCGTTGAAGGCGGATACGAAACCGTAAAAATGATTCAAGACAAGGGTGGCGATGCCACTTTTATTGAGTGTGATGTAGCCAATGAAGAATCTGTTAATAACCTGATTACCAAAACAGTAGAAGTCTATGGACGATTGGATTGTGGTATCAACAATGCGGGTATCGGAGGCATTTGGACGGGTACGCACAAGTATCCAACCAATAATTTCGAGAAGGTGATGGCGGTCAATACGACGGGTGTGTTCATGTGTATGCGTGCGGAGTTAAACGTGATGATAGAACAAGGCTCAGGGGCGATTGTCAATGTGGCATCAGTGGCGGGTTTATCGGGTTTTCCTAAAAACGTAGCCTATTGTGCCAGCAAGCACGCCGTAGTAGGCATGACCAAGGCAGCGGGTCTGGAATACGCCAAAAGGGGTATCAGAGTCAATGCCGCTTGTCCAGTCTTCACGATTACGCCCATGGTAACGGATATGTTTGACGTAATAGGCGATGATATGAAGGATAAATTAGAAAGCTCAATCCCGATGAAACGCTTTGGACAACCCGAAGAAATAGCTGAGGCAATTGTCTGGTTATGTTCAGATTCGGCTTCGTTTATGACGGGTCATGCTCTGCCGATTGATGGTGGGATGATGGCGGGTTGAAAGTAGTTTGCAGTAGGCAAGTACGCAGTAGGTAGTAAAGTAATATAACTCTCTCATTATTTGACAGTTATCCCATTTTACTGCCTACTATTCACTGCCAACTAATAACTGCCTACTCCTACCTCACCGACCCAAACACATAAAACATCTCCTCCCCTATTTCAAGGCTTCTTTCGGCATATTTGGCATCCATTAGTTCTGTTCCATCAAAGGCTTTTGGGTCGTTGTATTTGATGGGAAATCTTCGCTCTGCTCCAAAAACTACGGGACAATTTTCATCGGCTGAATTGCAAGTTACTACCGCCCCAAAATGACTTTCTGGATTGAATTTATCATTATAAACCTTTGAAAAACAGATAATTGGCTGTTCGTCTTCGGCATACTTTATGGCATATACTGGATTTTGATTTTCACTTAATTTCAATACATCAAAACCTTGTTTTGTCAAAGTCTCAGCTACCTTTGGGAACATGGCGGTTGCCTCCGTTCCGCCCGAATAACAGAACACGTTTTTTACTTGAAAATGATACGCCATCGTAGCCGCCCAAATCTGTGATAAATGGCTTCTGCGTGAATTGTGCGTACAAATAAAGTTCAAACGAATGGTCTCGTTTTGGTCTTTTTTTGCTTGGATATAGTCGATTAAAGGTTGTAAGATCTCTTTCCTTTCGTTTGAAATGTTGTTGAAAGAGAATTTTGAAATGATGTTTATCATGGTTTTGAAATTCGTTTTAAAATTGAACTTAGAGGTTTAGAGGAATAGAGTTTTGACCGATATTTTTAAACTTAGAGGTTTAGAAGAATGGAGTTTTGAAGAATGGCTTTCTCTATTTCTCTAAACCTCTAAGTTTTAACAACACCCACCCCCAGGCGTACAACAAGCCGTAGTCGTAGCTTGTAAATCCGCTAAACTCACCTTCACTTTCGTAGGCAAAACGCCACAAGCATCTAACGCCAAGCAAGCGGTTTGTTTTGAGGTCAGCACAAAGGTTTCACCATTAAAATCTAAACCGTATTTTCCAATCGTTTCAGTTTGATATTCGACCTCAATTTCTGAATCTTCTATCCCCAAAATCTTTTCTGACATCGAAATAACATTCAGTAATTTTTGAGGTTCTAAACGATGATCGGTGTCGTTGGCATTCCATAATTGGAAATTTACGACCTTTTCACTTCTGACTGTTCCACCGCAATCAATAAAATTTTTGGTAATCATTCCCACTTCTGTAACATGGAAATGGGTGGGAACAGACGATCCATTTTGCAGCTCAAAACGTAAATTATCTACGTTTTCTAAGATATTTTTAACTTCTGATAGTTTCATTTTTTTGATTGATTTATTCCTTTTAAATTGATAATACTGTAGCTCGAAGTGGCACTTCGAGACGTTAGAGTCCGATTCTCGAAGTGCCACTTCGAGCTACAGTATCACAATAATTTATTTTTTCGCTTTATCAATCTCCATTTTTGCCTCAGCCAAATCTTTTTGAAATTGAGGATTTTCTAATAAATAATTCACAAATTGTCTCGCAAAGATACGCCCCGATTCAGAATCTGAGGGATAATGAACCCCGATAATTTCACGAGAATATGCCATGTCGTAGGCATTTTTCACAAATAAATTGGTTTGTTCTGGTACTAATTCTTGATAGATATATGCCGCCACATAAGAAGCCGAAGAATGCCCCGACGGATAGGCTTGAAAATTAGTATTATTCAAATTTTTTATCCGAGAATCAAGCATATAGGGGCGTGTGCGGTTGTATTGGAATTTCAAAGCCCAAAAATAATACGTACAATCTGACCAGATTTTAGTCATCAGTTTAGCAGTAATCGGCAGTTTCTCAGGACTAAAATAGGGCAATTGACGACCTATATGAAAAAGATTTTTCTGAAAACGATTATAAGTAGAATCCGTGGGTTTCACGAATACATCATAATACACATTCGCAAATGCCAATGACTCTTTTACCTTCTCCTCCGAACGTGCCGTTGCTTGTAATTTCAACAAAAACTCAATTTCTGCCTTCGTTTGTGCGGAACTATTGGCAGGGAAATCTGGTAACTTGAACTCACTCACAGGATGCAACAAATACGTGGGTTTCAGTATCAATTTCAAGGCATTCTTGGGCGAAAGTCCTTCCAAAGGAAATTGCTTTCTGTCGGTGGAATCGAGCATGGGTTTGCCACTCAGTTTGGCTAATTCCTTGTAATGTCCACTAATGGGCGTAAGGGGGCGAGTATTTTTTTGAGCAAAAATATTTACTGAAATCATCAGTAAAAAGGCAATTTTTAAAATGTACTTCATGGTATTTTTTTGTTTTTGTAATAAGATTTTTACACACATACACAGCTTCCATCCTTACTTTGTATTTCAATAATATTCCCGTATTGGTCAGTTTTCACGGGACAACAATCGATTAATTTTTGTTTTAATTGCTCACGTCCACGCTGTACTCGAGACTTTGCTCCTGATATAGAAATACCAAGACGATGGGCTAATTCTACTTGCGTAATTCCTTCAATATCAACCAATTGTAATGCTTCTTGATATTTTGGGTCAAGGTCTTTTTTGAATTCTTCTAACCAAAGCCCAACCATTTCATTTAGATTATTTTCTTTAAAATGAGATTCTTCTTCGGATTGCTGTTGATGAGATTCTTGATTTTCTAATTGTTTTTTTTGAGAGCGAAAATAATTCAAAACCGTATTTCGGGCAATCTGAAAAACCCAACCAGCCACACGTTCTTCGTCTCGCAAAAGATGCAAATTTTGATGAATTTTAATGAAAACTTCTTGCAAAATATCATCCGTAACGTCCGCATTATGGGTCTGATTTCGGATAAAATCTTTGACAGGATGGCTAAATTTTAGCCAAATTTCATTGAAAGTGATGGTATTTTCGAGGGTTTGAATCATGGTGGAATGCTCTTTTCTGAAAGACGGCATTACTTTGAAAAGGATGCAAAATATAAACAAAAAGGCATAAAGCTCTGATGCCTTATGCTCTTTTTGCTATTCTTAACTTCGTATTTTATGCTCTTTTTATATTTTTATAAAAAAGGCTGAGGTCTGTTTTTGATAACAATTCATTCATCTTTTTTAGTTTGTCTTGTACCGCCTCTTCTTCTGTTGGGTATCTGGTTACAGATTTAACAGATTTTTGTGGTAATATTTTCTCTAATGTCTTCATAAAATAATATTAAATTAGAAATTGGATTATTCGGCACTGAGCTATTAATCTATAGACTTGTTGTGAATTGATTATCAAATAGTTAGCATTAAAATTATCTTTTTGGAAATTTTAATGCTAACTATTTGATAATCAACAGACAACAAGTCTTATGTATAGTATATTTGTCATAAGTAATAGGCAGTAGGCAGTTTACTAAATTCAAATTTAACTATCTCATTATCAGTTACTTATTTTGATTTTTACTTACTGTTTACTGCAAACTAAATTTTACTGCCTACTTAAAAGAAATAAAACAGACTTTGGGGGTTAGTATGATACAAACATCAATCAATGCGTGGCAGAATGAAGATACCCAGATTGATTGATTTATTGATTGACCGCCGAGACCAAGTGATTAATCTTTGCGAGATAAAATTTTCAATTAACCCTTTCACGATTGATAAAAAATATGCCGAAAATTTAGGTAATAAAGTCAGTTCTTTCAGAGAAGCCTCACAAACTCGAAAAGCCATTTATCTAACTATGATTACTACCTTTGGACTTACCAAAAATGATTATAGTTCCTCGATGGTGCAGAATGAATTGACGATGGATTGTTTGTTTGTGAGATTGACTGTTTAAAAATATTTGTTGTTTGACCTCTTTTTACATTTACAAATAAAAATCTAACTTTCAATGAATCAATACCTTAGCTATCAAAAATTCGTTACAAACGATGATGCTCTATCATTTATTTACCTTCTGAAAAAACATGAAATTCGTTTTAAAATTGAAGATACTACTCAAATTTTTGACCCTTCAATGGCAAATAATTCTCATGAATTGAAGGTAAATGTGATGGTATTTACAACTCAAAGTTCCACATTTTTATAGTACACTTAGTTATGACTTTATAACGCATTTTGAATCACTCGAAAAAAATATTAACTTTCTATCCTACTAAAAAATCAATGCATACTCATGAAAAAAATTATCACTTCTGCCATCACTTTTCTTGTAATCTCTTTTTATTGCAAAGCACAAAAAAATCTTAACGAAAACCCTTTATTTTTTAAGTTAGCAGAGCGACATATCCATTATCCGATAAATGCTATAAAGGTTAGTTTATACGGAAGAATATACACAAAATTTACTGTTAATAAAATTGGAAAAATTGAAAATATTGAAGTGTTTTTCCCTGTAATGAAGCCCGAATACGATAAATTGATTGGTTTTACAAAATCAATAAAATCTGGATTATCAAAAATTCCTCTTTTGGGGATAGGCTACGATGGAGAATATATTGTTCCTATTGCATTTATATTTACAAATCACAGAGATTCTCCCGAAATTGCATATCCTAAAAACAGGCTACCAAATGATTTTGATACCGAACATAGGAAATTTCTTCATGAATTGAAAATAACTGCAAAAAGTGATGATTATCCATCAATAATTTCAGCTCCACAGAGCATACAGATAGATGAACAATAAAAAAACCTTCAAAATTAATTTTTGAAGGTTTTTAAAATATTTTTTTACTATTTCTCAATTTCAACCGCATCTGGAAAAAACGAATGTAATCTCAATAAAATCGACTCAACGACTGCATCTGGACAGGAAGCCCCGCAGGTGAGCATGATGGTTACTTGTTCTTTATTTGGAATAAAATCCTTGGTAGTTTTCTCTTCCTTATTGTGTAAATCCCAATGACTGATGAGATTATCGGTCAAGATTTTATCTGCCGAGGAAATATAATACGTTGGTAATTTTTGCTCACAAAGTTCAACTAAATGTGAGGTATTGGAGGAGTTATAACCACCCGCTACAATCGCCAAATCTGCCTCTTCTTTCAATAAACCATACGTTGCCGCCTGATTATCGTTTGTAGCATAGCAAAGAGTATCACGAGTATCAGCAAAATAGGCAGTTACATCTGAGCCTTCAATGCCATATTTTTTCACAATTACTTGTTTTAAATAATCGGCAATTCCCTGAGTATCAGAGGCTAACATGGTAGTTTGATTTACCACGCCAATTCTTTGTAAATCTTTTTTTACATCAAATCCTTCCGAAAATTGTCCTTCAAATTCTTCGTAAAATTGTTCAGAAGGTTTTTCACCTGTTATGTATTTGGCTAACTCGATGGTTTGAGTCATGTTTTTCACTACAATCGTAGGAGCATTTTCTTTTGAGTGTGAGAACGTTGCTCGTGTCTCCTCATGTGTAGGTTTTCCGTGAACGACAATTGTATAATCCTTTTGCCCAATGGCGGATGCACGATTCCAGACTTTTTCTACAAACGGACAAGTCGTATCGTATTGATAAGCATTGATTCCGATTTCGGCAAGGCGATTTTGAATTTCTACCGTAGTGCCAAAAGCGGGAACAATCACAACATCGTCAGGAGTCAATGTTTCCCACGCAATTAACTGATTTCCAGCCGTATCCATGATAAATTTCACTCCACGGCTCAACAAATCTTCGTTCACATCAGGGTTATGAATCATCTCTGACAATAAGAAAATTCGCTTGCCTTGATTCTCTTCGATAGTTTTGTAGGCAATTTCTACGGCATTTTCTACACCATAACAAAAACCAAAATGTCTGGAAATCAGAAACTTAACCGTTCCATAGTCCAGAACCGTTGGCGTGAAGTCTTTTTTGAGCTTGTCTTGTACTCGACGGGATTCCTTGATACCGCCAATGATACTACTTTTATATAGGTCGGGTATGTGAAATGACTTCATTTTCTTCATTTTTTTTCGAGTTTCGTCCAATGAAGGAGCATCAACTCGAAACCGTTTAATATCAGAAGAACTACTAAATACTTCCATATCTTTAAACAACTTTTTTGATTAACAGTTTTGAAATAAAGGTGAAAAACGTTTTTATATAACTTTTTCCATAAAAAATTTCACAAAAACATTTGATTATCAATATTTTAAATTTTCAGACATCAAATTTAATAATGAGCGATGAGTTATGAGCTATGAGTGAGAAGATTTTTATTTAAAAATCATTGCTCGCAGTACATTTTGACATAATAGATATAGTATGATTCTTTTTTATTTTCAGGCGTTTCGTTACCCGATTACTAATTTTCAAATTTACACATTTTCAAATTCTCAAATTATCCCATGCCCCGCAAAGCTGTTCTCAAATACAAAAATTACGATGTACATTCCATCACTACTGTTTCGCCTTTGGGCAAAGTCAATGCCAACATTGCTACGTGGGTAATGCAAAGTGCCATGCAAGGCAAATTCTTGACGGTGGCTTTATACAAAACCGATTATACGATTCAGTTAGTTCGTGAAAGTATGATACTGAATGTCAATCTGTTAGCCCAAGACCAAGCCAAAAAATTAATTCCAAAATTAGGTAGAAAAAGCGGTTTGATTTCCAATAAATTTGTCAATCTCCCCTTTGGAATGGACGATAGAGGTTGTCCGTTTTTAACAGAAGCCATCGGGTACGTACAATGCAAATGCGTAGGAAGCATAGACTCTGGCGACCATGAATTGTTTGTTTGTGAGGTTTTGAAACAAGTAACGCTGAATCCAGAGAAGGAGGTTTTGACGAATAATTATTTGCGGGAGAGTGGGTTGGTGAGAGGGTGATTGAATTTATTTATTGCTAAATGTATTTGTTTTTACATATATTTAGCAAAGTATATAGTTTTATTTATTGCTAAATGTATGTATATTTGTACAGATTTAGCAATAAATAAATTTTATTCTGATAATGAACGAACTAATTGGAAGAGAAGAAGAAATAAAGATTTTACAGAAAACCCTTCAATCAAAAGAAGCGGAATTGGTGGCAATAACTGGACGAAGGCGTATCGGGAAAACGTTTTTAACGAATAGTGTTTTCCAAGAAAATATGGTTTTTGAAGTAATTGGGACACAAAATGCTCCTAACGAAGAACAATTACAAAACTTCATTAATCAATTATCTCAATATCATAATTCAGCATTACCTCTCAAAAAACCAGATAATTGGACGGAGGCTTTTTCTATGCTCCGTACTTATTTACAAAGCATTCCATTAAAACAAAAAAAAGTCCTTTTCTTTGATGAATTGCCTTGGTTGGCGGGTCAGAAATCAGGGTTTTTGAGTGCCTTTGGTTATTTTTGGAATAGTTGGGCTTCTAAACAAAACCTTGTCATTGTAATTTGTGGTTCGGCGGCTTCATGGATGATTCAGAAGGTTGTGAATGACAAAGGCGGACTGCATAATAGAATTACGCAACATCTTCATTTAGAACCATTTACATTAGCTGAAACCAAGCAATTTTTAGAATCGAAAGAAGTATTTTATGATTATTATCAAATAGTACAACTCTACATGGCTATTGGTGGAATTCCACATTATTTGAAGGCAATAGATGGCTCAAAAAGTGCCATTCAAAATATTAACACGCTTTGTTTTACTAAAAATGGCTTGCTTTATGACGAATTTGACAGGCTATATGCGTCCCTTTTCACCCATGCAGATATGCACGTGGATATTGTTAGGATTTTAGTACAAAAAAAACAAGGAATGACTCGTAATGAAATTGCTACTTTGAGTAAAACTAAGAATGGAGGTGGACTTAGCAATGTGTTGAATGAACTGATTTTGTCTGGATTTATTACTGAAATTTATCCTTTTGGCAAGAAGAAAAAAGATAAACTATTCCGCTTGACGGATGAATATTCCTTGTTTTATCTTCAATTTATGGAAGCCAATAGACCGCAAGGCAAGGGTATTTGGCAACATCTGAGTCAGACAGCCACTTTTATGGCTTGGTCGGGTTATGCTTTTGAAAGTATTTGTTTAAAACATATTGAATCTATCAAAAAAGCATTGGGGATTTCTGGGATTTATTCGACTGCCTCATCTTTTTACCAAAAAGGAAATGCAGAACAAGAAGGCGTGCAGATTGATTTACTATTAGACCGCAGCGACCATTCTATCAATCTTTTTGAAATAAAATTTTACAACAAACCCTATACGCTTACGAAAGAATATGCTGAAAATTTAAGACAAAAGCTATGGAAATTTCAAGCCATTACCAAAACCAATAAACATATTAATTGGGTCATAATCAGTAGTTTTGGATTAGTGAAAAATCAATATAGTTTGGGATTAATTACTAATGATTTTCGTTTGGAAGATTTGTTTTAGAAACTTATAAATAAATTGCTACCTAATTAAATCGCTTTTTTTATAAAAATAATCATATTTAAACCCTCAAAATTGAACTTTTGTAAGAAAACCTACATTTTCCCCTTAAAGTCCAAGAACGAATTTGTATTTTTACGTCATTATCTAAAAACATGATAAAACTGTAACCAAGCATATGTCCTTTCAAAGAAAAGCCAAAATTGTAGCCACCGTCGGTCCAGCCTCCGAATCCAAGGAAATGTTAATCAATTTCGCCAAAGCGGGCGTTAATGTTTTCCGTTTGAATTTCTCGCACGGCACACACGAAGACCACTTACAAAGATTAAAAACAATCAGAGAAATATCTGAGGAATTAGACACAAATCTTTCAGTTCTTCAAGACCTTCAAGGACCAAAAATCAGAACGCAATTGGTTGAAAATAACGGAGTTGAAATCAAAGCGGGCAATAAATTGACCTTCGTAATGGACGAAACACTCCTCGGAAATTCTGAGCGTGTAGGTACAACCTATACCTCTATGTACTTGGATGTGAACGTGGGCGAACAAATTTTGATGGATGACGGTAATTTAGAAGTTAAGGTTTTAGAAATTGATAAAGTAAAGAAAGAAGTTATCACAGAAGTTATCTACGGAGGTATTTTGAAGTCTAAAAAAGGTATCAATTTGCCTGGAACGAAGGTTTCGTTGCCTTGTTTAACGGAGAAAGACCTTAAAGATTTATACTTCGGTTTGGATAATGGTGTTGATTGGATTGCCCTTTCGTTTGTACGTACTGCCGCTGATATTCACGACATTAAGGACAGAATCAAGGCTTACGGAAAGAATAATACGAAGGTAATTGCTAAGATTGAAACCCCTTTTGCCATTGATAATTTAGACGAAATCATCGCTGCAACGGATGCAATTATGGTAGCTCGTGGAGATTTGGGCGTTGAGATAGATGGGGCAAGAGTACCACATTTACAAAAATTAATGGTTGAGAAATGTACGATGGCGGGCAAACCCGTAATTGTAGCAACTCAAATGTTGGAGTCGATGATTACGAACCCTGTCCCTACCCGTGCGGAAACTTCTGACGTAGCCAATGCCGTATTGCAAGGGGCATCTGCAACCATGTTGAGCGGCGAATCAGCTTCGGGTTCATATCCTTTGAAAGCTGTTCAAACGATGGCACATATTCAGGAAGTCGTTGAACAACAACAAAACGAAATCAAGATTATAAAAGGCGATGAGGCTTCGATTTACTTCAAAAATCACTCATTAAACCACGGTGATTCTAAGTTGGCATTAAACGATAGAATGATTGCGGGAGCGTGTCGTTTGGCTCGTGATACAGAAGCAAAAGCAATTTTGTGTATTACCAACAGCGGTTACACAGCCTTCCGTTTGTCAGCACACCGTCCGAAGGCGAGTTTGTATATTTTTACCTCAAACAAAGCCGTACAACACGAAATGGGCTTATTGTGGGGAGCAAAAGTGTTTTATTATGAATCAAAGGGTAAGGATGTTGAAGCAACTGTAAAAGGCATGACTGACTTCTTGAAAGCCAAAGGTTTATTGGCAGTTGGAGATACGTTCGTAACGACTTTGAGTGTACCGAATGATAAGAATTTGAAAACGAATACGGTTCAGTTGGGAGTGGTTGAGTAGAGACTTGATATATAGAAAAAGCCCTGTGAAATCAATTTTACAGGGCTTTTTCTATATATTGGATATACTACTTATTCTTATAAGCCTTATCCATAAACTCATAACGAGCATCATTTGAGGCTTTTACAGTTTTGGATTCTGTGTCAATAATCATCACGGGAGGGCTTGCATCGCCCGCTTTTGCGGCTGTCCATTCTGGTAATTTATCACCGTTTGGATTGCCCGTTTTGATGAAATTAGCAAAATAATTCAACATCGTTTCTGATACTTTAAAATCATCAGCCGTCCAAGCGTAGTCTTTTACAAGATGGAGATTTCCCATGCAATACTCAATTTCGCAAGCGTGGGGAGCTCCCACGGGGGCGGGAGGTTTGGGAGCGTTTGCATCTTTCTTAACCGTTCCACCCGCTAAACCCGAAGACACAGAATTGTCCACCAGTTCGGGTCTGATTTTGCTGTATAAATAACGGTAAACGGGTTGTGAAGAATTATTACGATGTAAATCAAACCATTTCCAAGTGCTGTACGAAATGAATCTATCCGCTGCCAAAGCCGTTGCCGAAAGTTCGATTTCTTTTTCAGAACCGTGTGGGTACAATTTCATAACTTCCTCAAAATCAGTTGGATATTCCTGTTTTACTCTTGCGATATAGTTCTCGTCAGTATATGGTTTCCCTTGCATAAAAGCCATGCCTGGGATTTCTGCCGAGTTCCAACCTAACAAGAGAGGTACTTGGGCTTGCTCTTTGGCATTGAAAATTTGAGGAATGGTTTTGGGTAAAAAATAGCCGTCTAACACCACAGGAAAGCCAAAACGTTTTGATTCGACATACATTTCGTAAACTTCTCGGGTTGATAAAGCTCTCAATTGTTTCAAGGTCGGCACACCCGCATTTTTGGCAAATTCTAAGCCTTGCTTTTCCGCTTCTGCCAATGTTACGGGCGACATCGTTGGGTTAATACCCGCACCACTTTCACCAATTGCCCCTGCGATTAAGCCTTTTGCCAAAGGTGAAGCCATCTGATAGCTCACCGCAATTGACCCCGCTGATTCTCCTGCGATGGTTACTTTTTTAGGGTTGCCCCCAAACTTGGTGATGTTTTTCTGTACCCATTTCATTGCCGCAATTTGGTCGTAATAACCATAATTCCCTGAGCCTTTGTAAGAGGTTTCTGCACTCAATTCTGGGTGGGCAAAGTTTCCAAAAACGTTCAAACGATAATTGCAGGTGATTACTACAATTCCTTTTTTTGCCATGCTTTCACCGTCATAACGTGGTTCAGAGGCATCTCCTGCCACATTTCCACCTCCGTAGAAATACAACAGCACAGGTAAATCTTTGGTATTTCTTTTGGCAGGAGTCCAAACGTTGAGATAAAGACAATCTTCACTCAGTCCATTTGAACGAGAATTCATATCCCCAAAAACAACGGGTTGAACGGGTCTTGGACCAAACTTTTTCGTCTCCTTCACACCCGACCAATTATCAAGAGCTTGTGGGGCTTTCCAGCGTAATTCACCCACGGGCGGTTTAGCGAACGGAATGCCGAAATAGGTTTGAATACCTGTTTTGGTATCGTAATTTCCTTCAATTACGCCATTTTCGATGGTGGCTTGTACTGAAATCATATTGTTTGTCTGTGCTAATCCTGAGAAATTGATGAGGCAAAGCAAACTGAATAAATAGACTAATTTTTTCATTTTTGGTTGGTTACGAATGAATTTAAAAACATAAAGGGAAAAAATTCCGTAATACTACTTGAAAATTGTTGGATTACCGTTGTTACGAGGTTATTTTTTAAAATATAAGTTGCTTAAACTCATTATTTTTTATAGTTTAAGCAACTTATATTTTATAATTCGCTTAAACTTGTTATTTTTGTGTGATTCAGCGAGGTATAAAATGAAAATGATAGGCAGAGAACACGAAATTCAAATAATGTTGGACTTATTGAATAGTCCCAGAGCCGAGATGTTAGTTGTCTATGGTAGAAGGCGTGTAGGTAAAACTTATCTTATAAAAAATGCTTATCAGGCAAATTTGTGTTTTGATTTTACAGGTACACAAAATGCCACAATGGCGAACCAACTATTCAAATTTTATGAAAAACTAAAAGAGTTTTTTCCTAAATATCTGTTTCCTGATAAAATAAATTCTTGGCAAGAGGGCTTTCAAGTCTTAAAAAAGTGCCTAATCAAAACTGACATTCCAAACCAAAAGCGAGTGGTATTTTTTGATGAACTGCCTTGGTTAGCCTCAGCAAGGTCTAATTTTTTGGAAGAGTTGGGGTATTGGTGGAATGATTGGGCTTCACAACAAAACTTAGTTGTAGTACTTTGCGGTTCAGCGGCTTCGTGGATGCTCAAAAAGGTGATTCATCATACGGGAGGGTTACATAATCGAGTTACCAAAAAAATTAATCTCAAACCTTTTACGCTTTCAGAAACTCGTCAGTTTTTGGAGAGTATCAATGTGCTATGGGATGATTATCAAATTATTCAATTTTATATGGCAGTTGGCGGGATTCCTACTTATTTGCAAGAAGCCCAACAAGGTGAAACCGTCACTCAAACAATCAATAGGACACTTTTTTCAAAAGATGGGGCTTTGAATAATGAGTTTAATAATCTTTATGAGGCTCTTTTTGACAATCATCAAAATCATATTCAAGTCATTAAAACCTTAGCTGAAAAATGGTCAGGAATGTCTCGAACGGAAATCATCAATAAATCAGGACTAAATAATGGGGGAGGGCTTACCAAAATTTTGGAAGAATTGGAAGCCTGTTCTTTTATTACACAAATTCCTGCCTTTCAGAAAAAACATAAAGATTTTGTATATCGCTTATCCGATGAATACTCGCTCTTTTATCTGAAATTTATGGAAGGCAGAGTTTTTACTGGGAAGAATGAATGGCAAAAAGCATCTACCGAAAATAGGTATAAAATATGGGCGGGCTATGCTTTTGAAAGTATTTGTATAAAACACGTAGAGGCAATCAAAATGGCTTTGGGTATATCAGGAATTTATACGGAAACGTCCAGTTATTTTCATAAAGGAAATGAAAATACCGAAGGTTTGCAAGTTGATTTAGTGATTGACCGTGCTGACAGAGCCATTAATTTGTGTGAAATTAAATTTTATAATGATGATTTTGTAATGACAGACAGTTTGGCAACTTCTTTGAGACAACGAAGACAACGATTTAAAGACTTAACTAATACTCGAAAGGTAGTCTTCAATACCCTCATTACAACTTACGGCGTAAAACATAGCCGAGAAAGTTTAGGACAAATAGATCATACTATTACGATGAATAAACTGTTTGTTTTAGAGAATTTTCAATAAAAAATGCTCAATATTTTTGATATTGAGCATTTTTAAAACCTAATATTATTACTTCCTCACCACCACCCCAGTCCCAACTTTCTCCCCCAAAACCATTCCATTTTTCACCGCTGAAATATCCGTATTAATCAAACGAATGGCTTTTGAACGTGTGCCTTGAACCTTCAAAAAGATATCAGTATTGTTGCTAAATTTGATATTATCAAGTGTTACGTTTTGACTGTTTTGGATTTGTCCGATGGTTCTGTCTTGGGTCAAAAGCGTAATGTTTTTGAGGTTGATATTTTCGGCTTCTACGCACAGTAAACCTTTATTACATTCAATTAGGGCATTTTCTATGTTGATATTTTTGATAGACATTTCGGGTAAACCTCTTATCAAAATGCCTGTTTCTGCCCCTTTGCAGACGATGTTTTTGATGTAAAAATCCTTGAATTGGGGCGTACCTTCGTTTAATGGTTCGGCTTTGATGATGGGTAATTCTGCATTTTCGCCAGAAGCTGAAACGGGGTCTTTGGCGGCGTAGTACATATCAAACAAAATGGCTTCCCCTGGGATTTCGGTCATGTTGATGTTATTGACATAAATCTTCTCGACCACACCCCCACGTCCACGGGCGGTTTTGAAGCGTAAACCCACATCCGAACCCATGAAAGTACAGTCCGAAATGAACATATTTCTGACTCCGCCCGACATCTCCGAACCAATCACAAATCCGCCGTGTGCATGATACACGATGTTGTTTTTGATGATAAAATTCTCCGTCGGTACGCCTCTTTTACGTCCTTGTTCGTCTCTGCCCGATTTTATCGTGATACCATCGTCACCCGTATCAAAATTACAACCTTCTACGATACCATTTCGACACGATTCTAAATCCAAAGCATCGCTGTTTTGGGCGTACCAAGGGTTTTTTACGGTTACGTTTTTGATGGAAATATGGTCGCACAAAAGTGGGTGCATTGTCCATGCGGGGGAGTTTTGGAGGGTAAATCCTTCGAGAATGATGTTTTTACAACGAGTCAAACTCAGCATATTGGGTCGAAGAAAATCTTTGTAGGAATTTAATTCTTCCATACTTGGACGTATGCTATATGTCCCTACGGAATCTTGTTTTAGTCTTCCTGCATTTGGAAATTGATTGCCTTTTAATGATTTTTCGGAAGGATACCACGTGTCTTTTTTCTCATTGGTCATGCCCGTTTTTATCAACTTAGACCATTGCCCTGCCGTCATTTTTTCTTTCTTGATAGCTCGCCAAACATCTCCGCCACCGTCAATAATTCCACCGCCTGTTATGGCAATATTTTCTAAGTCCACACCACCGATGGGAGCTTGACAACGGAAGGACTCTTGACCTTCCCAAGTGGTGAGAACGATTGGGAAATCATCATAATTTCTACTGAATTGCAACAGAGAGCCTTTTTCGATATGCAGATTTACGTTTGATTTCATCACGATTGGACCAGTTAGCCACATTCCCTTCGGAATCAAAACCGTTCCGCCACCTGCCGCATGGCATAATTCAATGGCTTGATTGATGGCTTTTGTATTGACCGTAATTCCATCAGCTTTTGCTCCGTAACGTGCAATATTAAAAGTGTCTTTTCTAAAAGCTGGACGATAAGTTATGGGTAATTCGTACTCGTATTTATCGTTAAATTCTGTCTTTTTTAAGTAAACTCTCAACGGATTGCCTTGTTTTACCATTTCGTCCGCCACCATATTTGCCATTAGCCTTGCTCCGTAGGGCGTGAAGTGCGTATTATCGTCAAGTCCTTTTGGGAATTTTTTGTAAATGTCCCCTCCAAAAATCATAAACATCTTTTTAGAACCATCAACTCCATGTTGTTCAATGATTTTTTGACTTTCCTTGTGAGCATCAATTACGTATAAATGAAACTGTTGTGCCACTTCACGGACAACTTTTGGATAATCGCCGTGTTGGTCAATGAATTTTCCAGACTCATCAAATTTTCTACGCATTACAGGCGTAAGCAAAATAGGCGTTGCACCTTTGGCTTGCACGTCTTCGATATAACGAATCAAATTTTTACGATAATCCGTTTGTGCGGGGGCATAACGAGCCGTGTCAGATTCCTTTTGGTCGTTGTGTCCGAATTGAATAAAAACGTAATCCCCTTTGTGGAGTTGGTCGTTTACTTTTTTCCAATGCCCCAATGTTCTGAAACTTCTGGTACTACGTCCGTTTACAGCATGATTTTGTATTTCGATGGCATCCGTAAATAGCTGTGGGAATACTTGCCCCCAACCTGTTTCGGGTTCATCATAAGGGTTTTTATTAGCACAAGTAGAATCTCCGATTAAGAAAATATGAGGTTTGTCCTCTGCCGATTTGAAGGCGAGAAATAGTGTTAGGGTGATGATTGAGAGTATTTTTTTCATTTTTTATTGGTAGGGGCGTATCGCATACGCCTGTTGGTGTTTGTATGATGGTCGTATGCGATACGCCCCTACATTATTTGTTGTGATACATGGTCGTATGCGATACGCCCCTACATTATTTGTTATGATACATGGTCGTATGCGATACGCCCCTACATTGTTTGTTGTGATACATGGGCGGGCGTATGCGATACGCCCCTACATTATCTCTTAACCATTCTTTCTAATAGTTTTTTGAAAAACTCTTTATCTTCTTGCCATTTTTTTGGGATTCCGTTGGATGTACTTTCGTATTCGATATAGTTCTTGTTCATCCCTTATTATTCGTTCGTAATAGTTACGTTGCCACAATCTGAGGTCATCAACATTTTCTAATTTTTGGATTTTACTGGTAACGCTTGATTTGAAACCTCTCGCTATTGCCCCCACTGTTTTGGAGGGAGATTTGAATATAGATTTCTCTGACTTGGTGTCAGGAAACCCCGCAATCATGGGTGGTTTATTCTTATCTCCAATGATAATAATTGCATGAAAATGATTTGGCATTATTTGAAAAAAATCTATTGACACATCTCCTTTACGAAGTTCTACGGTTTCATTCCAGCAATTTTCTACTACTTCACCCCATTTACTGGTAATAAATTTTCCTTCTTTTATTTCTCCAAAAAACTCTTGAAATCCATTTACACAAATCGTTATAAAATACCATCCATCTTGCGAATAATCATAGCCTTGAAGTCGTATAGATTGGCGATCTTTTTGTTGGTTCATTTTATAAATTTTTTTAGATATTTTTACACGTAGGGGCGTATCGCATACGCCCCTACGCATACGCCCGTTGGTATTTATTTGTATAATTGTAGGGGCGTATCGCATACGCCCTTGTATCGTAATAACGGGCGTATGCGATACGCTCCTACCAAATTTATCGAACACCCAAATCAAAACGGCTTCCATTTCCCTTCAAAAACCCAATCAACCGTAATGATTTTAGAATCAATTTTTAAATTATTAGCGTGCCAAGCATAATCCCCACCTTTTCTATGACAATTTTGATAATAAACCCGATGTCCCCATTTTGAGTCTGGACCATTGGCTACGTGATAAATATCCGCATCTGCCATGTTTTCATCGAAATTACAATCTATCAAATAAAACTGTGCAGGTCTATGATAACGACCTAATTTATAACCCTTATCCCCCTCAAAAGTACAGTTTTTCAAGACCGTCTTTGATGATTCGTAATTTGTACCATCGTGCCAGATGGCGGCGTTCATGTTGTGGCAAATAAAATGACAATCTTCTGCCCAAGCCCAACCTCGTGGACAATAGAAATCCACACCACCTTCCATCCTGCAGTTTTTGAAATAATACATTCCACTTTCTACGTCCCACGGACTGACCGTATCACCACCACCCGCACGGAAAGTGCAGTTCAAAAATGTCAAGCGAGTAGCCCCAGGCATGGAACGAAAGGCAAATTGATGTCCATCTTTCCTGACGATTTTTTTGCCAATTTCCTCACCCTTTTCACGTGGGAGGGCATAACGGTCTTTATTTGTGGTACTATTACCACTTGATTCGTTGGTGCAAATGATGGTTGTATCTCCTTTGGCTTCAAAACCGTAGCTGTTAATTACCGTCAGATTTTCAAAGGCTAAATCATGTCCTTTTACGTTGATGGTTGCCGCTCCGTAGTCGTCTGGATTGGCACAACGCCATACATCACGGGCTAATGAAATTTTGATAATTACGCCTTTTTCACTCTCTCCACACAGTCTGAAATACGATTTTGCAATCATTAATTTCTCAAGATAGATTCCGTTTTTAATGAAAATAGTACGAGTTTTTGTCGTTACTGTGTCCAAACTATTTATGGCTTCTTGGATAGTTTTATAATTACCCGAACCATCTTTTGCCACGGTTATTTTTTGAGCGAAAAGCGTAAAAGTATTTGCGAGAATGAATAAAATCAGAAAGATATGTTTCATTTTATGGGTCATTTTTTAAATAAAGCCATCAACTCAGTTTTGTTACCCAAATAATTAAAATAAGTAGTCGTTAAGTTTTAAGTCTATAAGTCAATAAGTTAAAAAAACTCATAAATCATTAATTATCAGATAGGTATATCCTAAAATTAGATTTCAAGTAATATAAACTATCTCTCAACGAATACTTAGGATTCATTAGATTTTTGAAGAAAAACCCTTTGACAATAAAGTATCATTCTTTTCAAAGCCATTGCAAATGAAAAATATAGCCATCATATTCCTTCTCATAACCATAAATTCAGAGGCATTTGCCCAACGAAACGTAACCAACGCCAACGACTCAAATACGCCCCTGCATCTCCTAAAACCCGATTATCCTATTCCCTACGGCATTCCGAAAACAGAAGAAATAAAGGTTGTTTTAGATAAAATTCATAACTATCTCAATGAAGTTACACCCACTGAATTTGTCAATACCAAAACGGGCGAAATCCTAACAGATTTATCAAAAATTGATGAAAATACTGCCTTGAAAAAAGGTGATTTTAGATTGGTAAGCTACGAATGGGGCGTTACTTACGGAGCGATGCTTTTGGCAAGTCAAGCTACGGGCGATGTTCGTTTCAAAGATTATGCTGAAAAAAGGCTACAATTTATCGCTAATTCAGCTCCATTTTTTCAGAGAACCAACGAAGCCCACGCAGATTGGGGGACAAAAAGCCCCCTGAAAGGATTAATCACCCCACACGCTTTGGATGATTGTGGTGCCATGTGTGCCGCCATGATAAAAGCTACTCGTGAAGGCAGTAAAGCCAATCTTCGCCCTTTGATTGACGTTCATATCGACTATATTCTACACAAAGAACATCGTCTGAAAGATAGTACTTTGGCTCGTAATCGTCCGCAACCCAATACGCTTTGGTTGGATGATTTGTTTATGGGAATTCCCGCATTGGCTCAAATGGGCAAGCTCACAGGCGAACAAAAATATTATGATGAAGCCACCAAACAGGTTTTGTTATATGCTAAAAGAATGTTCAACAAAGACAAGGGCGTATATATGCACGGATGGGTCGAAGGCATGAGCGAACACCCACAATTTCACTGGGCGAGAGCCAACGGTTGGGCGGTTATGACTGAGGTAGAATTATTGGAAGTTTTACCAGAAAATCACCCCGCTCGCCCTGAGATTTTAGCATTATTGAAAGCCCATGTAAAAGGCTTGGCGAGTTATCAATCTGGTTCGGGATTTTGGTATCAATTATTGGATAGAGAAGATTCGTATTTAGAAACTTCGGCAACGGCAATTTATACTTTCGCCATTGCCAGAGCCGTCAATCGTGGGTGGATAGATGGGCTTGCGTACGCTCCAATGGCACTTTTGGGTTGGAATGCAGTTTCCACAAAAGTAAATGCAAAAGGACAAGTTGAAGGTACGTGCGTAGGTACAGGTATGGCTTTTGACCCTGCATTTTATTATCATCGCCCCATCAGCCCATTTGCTGCACATGGCTATGGACCTACGATTTTAGCAGGTTCAGAAATTATTAACCTACTGAAAACCAATAAGTTTGAGATAAATGATAGCTCGGTTCAGTTGTTGCAGAAATGATGATTGGTTGATTGGTTACTGGTTGATTGGGGAATTGGTTGATTGGTTTACAGAGACATTATAATCATACTTTAATTTTGTTCCTAATAACCAATAAACCAATTCTCCAATAAACCAGTAACTAATTTCCTCCTATCTTTGCAAGAAAAAAAATGCTCGAAAATCCCCTCCAAATTCTCTACCAAGACGAACATATCGTTGCTATCAATAAACCTCATAATCTCTTAGTGCATCGCTCACCGATTGCGGCGGAGGAAAGTGTTTTTGCCCTTCAAATTTTGCGTGACCAGCTTAACTGTTGGGTGAATCCTTGCCATCGGATTGATAGAAAAACGGGGGGCGTTTTATTGTTTTCATTATCAAAAGAAGCCGATAGGGCGATGCAAATGAAGTTTGAAAACCGTGAAATGGATAAAAAATACATGGCTTTGGTTAGGGGATTTTTACCCGAAGAAGGTACAACAGAACGCCCTCTTGAAAATGCAAATGGCGTTTTTCAAGAAGCTATTACGCATTACCGATGTTTGCAACAAGTAGAATTGGATATTGAAGTAAGTCGCTACCCAAAATCAAGGTATTCATTGGCAGAGATTATTCCCGAAACAGGGCGAACGCATCAAATCAGAAGGCATTTTGCTCAAATGCGACATTATTTAATTGGCGATAAAACCCACGGAGATTGCAAACATAACAAGATGTTTGAAGAACGTTTTGAACTTAATACCATGCTCCTTCATGCACAAGAGCTATCCTTTGAACATCCTTTTACCAAACAAAAAATAAGGATTATAGCTCCCCTTCAAAAAGAGTTTTCAGAGACTTTAGAAAAGATTGGAATAGTTCTAAGCAAATCTTAATGTTTAAAGTTCAACTATTTTATGTATATTCATGTTATAGAAAAGTAAATTATCAAAATTTTATGTATCCAATATGGAAGAAGTAGCCACAAAGTTGAGAAGAATTCGAGAGATATTTGGATATAGTCAGGACTATGTGGCTGAACGTATGGGTATTTCTCAACCAGCCTATTGGCAAAAAGAAAACGGTAAAAGAATGCCCTCAGAAGAACGTTTTGAGCAAATTGCTGAACTTTATAACCTGACTGTCGAAGATTTAAAATACGAAGAACTCAATACTGTTCTCATCAAAGTTCATCAAATGCAAATTGAGATTTTGAAGAGGAGAGTCCCTATGTTAGTTTAATTAACCATTTATAAACTTCACATTCCAAAAGCCTTTTTTGTAGGTAATTTTTGAAATAGAGCCATAATCTATCTCCATCCGAAAGGCATTTTTTAGGTCTAAATTCAAGGCTCTGCAAATGATAGTTCTAATCGTGGCGGAATGATTTACCAAGACCACTTGTTCAAAATCTTGACTAATTATTTCATCCAAAAATTCATTAGCACGAGCCGCTAAGTCCTTGAAACTCTCACCGTTGGGTGTACAGATATTTACAAAGTCTAACATCCAAGGGTCAGAATCCTCTCTTTTAATATCTGTCCAAGCCTGCATTTCCCAATCGCCAAAATTCATTTCCCAAAGACGTTCTTCTGTTTGAAAATTCTTTGTAATATTCTCAGTTAATTGTACGCATCTTTGAGCTGGACTACTCCAAATTTGTGCTTTCGTAAAATCACAATGTTTAGATAATCTTTGGACGGTATTACCGATTTCTTCTGATGCTGTTTCACTCAAAGCCACGTCAGATTTACCATAGCAAATGCCTTTGGGAACCGCAACAGAAGTATGTCGAATTAAGAAAATTTCCATGAATTACTGTAGCTCGAAGTGGCACTTCGAGACGTTGTAGTAAGATTCTCGAAGTGCCACTTCGAGCTACAGTATAAAAACTGATTATCTAAGCACTAATAGCCACAAAAACCAAATAAATCACCACCTCAGCCACTTGTTGCGTAGCCCCCAAACAGTCGCCCGTGTAGCCCCCAATCCACTTTTTGAAATAATATCCCAAATATAAATGTACTAAAATCAAGGGAGGAAATACCAAGAATAGGAAGAAATTATGGGTAATGATAACGTAAACGAAAAATGGTAAAAATGCGAAGAGAAAAGCCGTCAATAAATCGTTGAGCGGTAATTGTTTGGCAATGGGTTTTGCTTTGCTTAGAGCATCCTCACGGACGTATTCGTGGGTATAAATAAAACTCAAAGCTACAAACCTACTCAATGGATGCGATACCATCAAAGCCCAAATAAGTGTCTGATTATCAAGAGTTTCGAGGCTAAAAAATTTTAATCCTAATATCAAAATCAAGCCCACAGAGCCATACGTACCTACTCGTGAATCCTTCATGATTTCAAGGATTTTTTCTTTCGTCCAACCTCCCCCAAAGCCATCACAGACATCCGCAAAACCGTCTTCATGAAATGCCCCAGTGGTCAGAATACTGGCTACCACACTCAATAAAATAGCAATATCAGGATTGAAAATAAAGGAAAAAGTATAGAAAATAAGGGCAGAAATTCCCCCCACAATCCACCCAATGACGGGGAAATAAATAGTGGCTTTATTCAACATTTCGTCATCGTGTTTCATCCATGCAGGTACAGGTATGCGGGTATAAAACATGAGGGCGTTTAAGAAAATGTGTAATTGTTGCTGCATAAATTATTTGGGTAAATTTTACTAAATTGCATAAAATTAAAAAATTGTATAAAAATGGATATTCAAATCAGCGTCCAAAATCCTCAGAAGGCAATTGCCTTATTAGAATTCCTAAAATCTATTGAGATAGTTGATACATTTAAAATACTTGGAAATTCTTTTGTTAAGGTTAAACCAGAACATACTGAGATTTTGTCTGAATCAGAAAGTGGTGAAAACAAGGATATTATCACTACAAATCGTTTTAATAAATATAATGGTATCTGGAAAAATAAACAATCAATAGAAAAAATTGATGAACAATTAAATGCTATGAGAAGCGAATGGGAGAGAACTTTTTAATTGATACAAATATTGGAATTTATTTGATGAATGGGTCATTAAATGCCAATGGACTAACTTATATTGAGCCAATTATAAACTCTGATTATCACTTATCGGTTATCACTAAAATTGAACTATTAGGGTTTGAGTTCAAAGATCCACAAGATTTGATAGATACTGAAAATTTTGTTGAGGATGGAATTATTATTCCTCTTGATGATGAAATTGTTGAGAAAACCATTGAGATAAGACGTACTTACAAGATCAAATTACCAGATGCTCTCATTGCTGCAACTGCCATTGTTTTTGACTTGACGTTAATTTCTCGAAATGATAAAGATTTCACACAAATTCCAGGATTAAAATACATCAATCCATTTTCCCTCTGACCTGTCCGATTTTTACACTCTGTTACTAACCCCTGCACTCTCAAAACTCGCCATTTCGTTCAAAAAATTAACGGCAGATTGTATAATTGGGTACGCCAAAGCACAACCCGTTCCTTCGCCCAAACGAAGATTTAGCTTCAAAATAGCCTCAACTTTTAGGTATTCCAACATTCGTTTATGACCACTTTCATCTGATTGATGGCAGAAAATAGCATAGTCCAAAACGTTAGGTTCAAGAGCATGAGCTACTAAAACTGCTGAGGTGGCTATAAAACCGTCTACCAAGATAATCATTTGATTTTGAGCGGCTTGTAATATTGCTCCAACCATTTGAGCAATTTCAAAACCTCCCAAATTTGCCAAGATTTCAAGCAGATTATTGGGTTTATGTTTTGTTAAAACTTGTTCTAAAATCGAAATTTTATGTTTCAGTCCTTCGTCATCTACGCCAGTGCCTCTGCCTACGCAATTGAGGAGCGGAACATGACAAATTTTTGACATCAATAAACTGGCTGACGAAGTATTGCCAATACCCATTTCACCAAAACCAATGACGTTACAACCCTTCTCAAAAATATCCTGCACAACCTTTGCCCCTGATTCAATCGCTTTTTCAGCCTCCAATATAGTCATGGCAGATTCATGCAGAGAGCTTTTTGTTCCATGTCCAATTTTTTGATGAATAATCGGTAGGGTAAGAGGGAAGTCACCCATTACGCCCGCATCAACTACTTGGAGATTGATTCCGTGTTGTTTAGAAAAAACATTGATTGCCGCCCCACCGCCTACAAAATTCAAAACCATTTGATAAGTTACTTCGGGTGGGTATTTGCTCACGCCCTCACGAGCGAGTCCATGGTCGGCGGCGAAGACTACCAAATGTGGGTTCAGAAGGGCAGGTGAGAGATTTTGTTGAATATTAGCAATCTGTAAAGCTATTTTTTCTAACGTTCCCAAAGCCCCCGTGGGCTTGGTTTTGAAATCAATTTTGTGTTGAGCTTCGGCGGATATTTGGTTAGAGACTTTTTGGATTTGGAAGGCTTGCATTGAAAAGGGGAAATTAAATAGCCTTTAAGGTTGGGCTTCTCCGAAGCTAATTATCTTCCACTTTTCTTTCTACAAAGGTTTAACTTCTCCGAAGTAATATGATAAAATACTTCGGAGAAGTTAAACCTTTGTAGAGAAAAAACAGTGAAAAATTAGCTTCGGAGAAGCTCAACCTTAAAGGCTCAGTAAAGTAAATAATACACAAATTTACATCAAATTTACTAAAAAATAGAATCGTAATATTTATGTCGTGTCGGTGTTACAATTTCAGGAATTATTTTCCAACATAATCCGTTTTCAAATCAACCAACTACTATTTCTCAAAATCATGAAAAGAACTGATTTTATCAAAACATTATCGCTGTTACCACTGTCAGCACATTCCATGAATATTTCAGCATTCAATTCTTTTACATCGGCTTTGCCTCTCACTGAACGTATGCCCGTACTTTTTGTGGGTCATGGCTCGCCGATGAATGCCATCGAAACCAATGGATTTACTAAAAAATGGGAAGATTTAGGTAAACGTTTACCGACACCCAAAGCCGTTTTAGTGGTGTCTGCCCACTGGCTCACACGAGGTACGCACGTAACAGCGATGGAATCTCCCAAAAAAATAAACGATTTTGGCGGTTTCCCAAGACCCTTGTTTGAATCAACCTATCCAGCCAAAGGAAATCCACAATTAGCAACGGAAATCAAAGACTTGATAACCAGTACCAACGTAGGTCTCGACCACGACTGGGGTTTAGACCACGGAGCATGGTCTGTCTTGAAACAAATGTACCCCGATGCTCATATTCCAGTGCTTCAATTGAGTATAGATTTCTATAAACCAGGGGCTTATCATTATGATTTAGCGAAACAATTAAGTGCCTTGCGAGATAAAGGAGTTTTGATTTTGGGAAGTGGAAATATGGTTCACAATCTCAGAATGGCAAGTTTTGAAAGAATGAATGAACCCAATTATGGTTTTGATTGGGCAAAAGAAGCCAATGATATTTTCAAAAAATACATCTCAGACGGTAATCATCAAGCCTTGTTCGACTATCAAAAATTAGGAGAGGCAGTTCAATTGGCAGTCCCTACGCCCGACCATTATTATCCATTGTTGTACAATTTGGCTTTGCAAGGTAAAAATGATAAGATGAGTTTTTTTAATGACCAATTGCAAGCGGGTTCGCTCTCAATGACAAGCGTTTTGATTGAAGCAACATAAAAAAACACGAAGCAAAATTAATTGCTACGTGTCGTGTGCCTGTAAGAAGGCGGGTCTGCACAGTATTTTTAAAATCAACAGAAGAAGGTAATGTTTTATGCTTCTACTTCATGTTCAAAAGCAATGAAGTTTACTAAATTTGCTTGCGTGTCATACACAGGAAGAATATCTACTTTACAAAGATAGGTCTCACCATTTTTACGGTAATTAACAATTCTACCAGAATATTTTTCTCTCGAATCAACCTTACCTCTAATTTTACTTTTGGCTTCTTGTGTGGTTTGAGCACCTTGCAAAAATCTTGGAAATTGTCCGATAGCTTCGTATTGATTATAACCCGTCATGCGAGTAAAACCTTTGCTTACCCATTCAATTTGCTCATCTTTACAAGTAACTACAATCGTATTTTTACGATCTTGTAGAAATCTTTTAATTTTATCTAAATCAAAATTCCAATTTTTCGATTCAGCGAATAATTCGATTAAATCAAATTCGGATACGTCAGTTCTGGAAATCTCCATAAACTCGTATGCAGCCGACAGGGGAGTAACAGGGCGAAACTCATTGAAGGTATCACAATTGGTATTCGGAGATAGATTTATCATATTTTGTTTAAAATGGATAATGATGCAATAGTGCAACTAATTACATAAAAATTTGTACCACTATTTTGTTTAAAAAAAAATGTAATTTCTTGAAAATAAAAAAAGTATCAATTCTGATGAGTGTTTAGAAACGTCAGAATTGATACTTTTCAAATAGATTTTTATGAAAATTAAATCTCCAAAATCGGCAAATCCGCCCCAACATTAGGCACGCAAACCACCGAATACGTACAACCTTCATGCGACTCTTCACGACTCACTTCTTTGATTTCTTCCATCAATTTTCCTGTAAAATGTAGCGTAATTTTCTCCGCATTTTTACGAGTCTGAACGATGAGCGGATGTACGGGTTGCTCAATTAATTTAGCCACATCTTCCGCAAATTCTTTAAACATCAAATTGACTGGCAAACGATGTAAACGATAATTTTCAGGTGTTCCCGACAAAAAGATTGGTACAGGTCTATACTCAGATGAAGCTGCCAACTTTCCAAAAGCCTTGCGAGCCTTCACGTAGCTATCTTCTTGAATTTCAGGAGAATAACCGCCAAAAATAATGGCTACGCCTTTGCGATTTGGTATTTCTTCAATGCGTTTGGCAATGGCAGCATCCAATTTATCCAACAATTTCTGAAACTTAAATGTATTCTTACTCGCACGAATACGCTCACGGATAGACTGACGGATAAAGTAGGTGATAGCATCTGTAACATTCATGCCAATTTCCGCCATTTGCTTGAAAATCAGCGAAGTAGGCGACATCCCTGGAATAGTATTTGGGTCATGCAAAATTACTCTGCCATCGGGCGTTAGGAATCCGTCGATGCGGGTACAAACCCCAAATTTCAAGGCATCAAAAATGGCTTTGACATCGTGCTGAATTTGCTGATTATTTTCCAAAGAAGTATCCACAGGAATTTTCTTACGTGTTGCCGAAGATTGATATTTTGCTTTAAAATCAAAAACCTCAACGGCAGCAATAATCTCCGTTGGTGGCAATGCAACTGACTCACAATCAGGCGTTTGGATAACCCCACAACTGAACTCTTGCCCCTTCACAAAGCCCTCAATCAAAACTGCATCTTCCGAATTCATTGAAATAAGAGTAGCCCCCCTACCCCCATAGGGGGAGTTAAAATGAGACGAAGAAGT
This sequence comes from Cytophagales bacterium, assembly GCA_013298125.1. Taxonomy (GTDB): domain Bacteria; phylum Bacteroidota; class Bacteroidia; order Cytophagales; family Spirosomataceae; genus Arcicella. The sequence continues at coordinate 32,960 of JAAFJP010000021.1, forward strand.
CCCCCCTCTGGGGGCGGAGGGGGCTATTATCTCGTCCAATTTCTCTAACAACTCAGTCGGATGATAAATCACTTCCCCATTCATCGAAACGGGCAAACCAATACCTTCATCCAAGTTCGCCATGCGTTGTACAAACTCATGTTTATCAACGCTATTCCATTCATTTTCAGATACTTCTCTGATAAAAAGGCATTGTTTTACAGCTTTCTCAAAATCATCAACCGAATCTTTTTTCATAAAAGAAACCCCAATCGAAGAACCTTGATGCGGTGCTTTTACCACAAACGGCAAACCTACTTTTTCTTTTATTTCTTCAAAAACTTTTGTCGAATCATTCGCCTCAAAATAAGCACGAGTTAGTGTAGTCGTTTTTTTATCTAAACCAATGGCAAGTTTTATTAAATCATTCTGAGCGATTTTATCAATCCCAATCGAAGACCCCAACAAACTTGGTCCCGAATACGGAATTCCGTACCATTCTAAAAGCCCTTGAATACTCCCGTCCTCACAGGCAGGTCCGTGCATGGCGATAAAAGCAAACTTGAAATGTTCAGAAAATTTATCAGGAGAAATCTTTGTACCTACCGTCGAAATCATCGTAAGTAGTTCATCATCAGACATTTGCCCTAATGATTCAGAATAAATACGATAGTCGCCTTGATAAGATTGTGGGGGATAAAAATCCCGAATCGAAGGAGCATAAACCAATTCAGGATTCAATAAAATGAAGTTCCCACAACCGTCCACAAAGACAGGGATGGGTTCAAAAAGAGACTTATCGATGTTCTCCATGGCGGTTTTGCCACCTGCAAAACTAATCTCACGTTCACGGGCGGGACCCCCAAAAAAAATGCCTATTTTCATTAAATTTATTCTTATTTATGCAAAATTCAAACGGTCTTCTCGGACAGCCTCAAAAGTCTCAAAGAGTTTTTCGATAACTGTTAATTTAGACTTTACTCTTGCTTTTACATCTTCTTTAAAAGCTGTTTGTTCGTCTTCTGGAAGTGTTTTCAAAAAAGCGTGTAATTGATTAGCAATCAATTGAGCTTCTTCTTTTGAAGCTGCCGACTGCATTTTATTTCGGAAATCAATTATTTCTTGTCTCATTGTTCCATTTCTTTTTTAATTCGTTCAAGTAAACCTCTGTAATTGATGGCTTTTTTTATCAAAAAATCAAATTCATCATTTCTTTCATTAGGTGGAAACTCCATGATTTCGATTTCTAACGATAATAATTCTGATTCAAGCCAGTTTTTGAGAAACAGCGTTTCTTCATCTAATTGCATATAAAAAGTGGTTATATTTTTAGTTTACGTTTGAAGCCTCAACCTTCAAAATCTCAGGCACTTCACGACGGATTGTGTCTTCAATACCACCCTTGAAAGTCATTGCCGACATCGAACACGAACCACACGCCCCTACCAATTCCAAACGTAGCGTATTTTCATTCGTAATTTCGAGTACACGCACATTACCACCATCCGCCACTAAATAAGGACGAATTTTATCCAAAGCTATTTCTACTTTCTCTTGAAGAGGATGCTCAAATATTGCTTCCATGTTGTTTTCAGACGTTTTAAATTTACTCAAAGATAATTGGTTTTATTGGTTTTTAAGGTCACTGAGTTTCACAAAGTTTACCACTGAGTTTCACAATGTATTTTATGTTTTTCTTCGTGATACTTTGTGGCTAACTCAGCGAAACTCAGTGTCCATAAAATTGCTGAGAATCAACCTCTTCTAATTTTCTTCGTGAAACGTTGTGTCCAAAGCGACTTTCAAAAAATTCTGTAAAACAGGGTTTTTATCATCTTTTCGCCAAGCAATTGATAAATGTGTACGTTCTGGAACATCTTTCAATTCAATAAATTTCAATCGCATCGCCGAACTATATTTATACGAAATAGGCATTAGTGAAACCCCCAAATTATGTTCTACCAAACGCAAAATCGTTGCTCCATAATTAGACTCATGGGCAATATTGGGCGAAAACCCCTCACGCTCACACATCCGCACGATGAGGTCATAATACACCGAACCCGTATAGCGTGGGGGCAATACAAAAGGCTCATATTTCACTTGGGCTAAACTGGTGAAATTCTCTTCCGAAATCCAATGATTTTCGGGTAAAATCAGAGCAAAAGATTCCTCAAAAAGTACCTTCGTGGCTACATTTTTATCCACAAAAGGCTCACGAATAAATCCAACATCGACCTGATAATTTTTAAGGTCTTCAAATAAATTATCCTCCAAAACCTCCGATAATTTAGCTTTTATCTCAGGAAAATACTTTCGTAAGCTCGTCAAAATGGGTGGAATTACTGAATAAATCGCTGAACCAGGATGTCCAATTCTTATCTCTCCGTCTTCGCCTTTGTGTATTTGTTGCGTTCGCTTACTGATATTTTCTAATTGCGAAAGTACTTGTTTAGCTTCGTCACGGAGGTATTCGCCCGCAGTAGTCAGTTTGACGTTGCGTTTATCTCTCTCAAAAAGCATGACTCCTAAATTCTCTTCTAATTGCTGAATTTGCCGACTCAGTGCAGGTTGGGCAATAAAAAGTTTATCGGCGGCTCTCGAAAAATGTAATTCAGAAGCAACGCCCAAGAAATATTCTAACTGTCGAAATTCCATTTAATGTGATTTTGGCATTAATTAATGCAAATTAAGTATTTTTTATTATAAATAGAAATGCCTTTTTTTGTATGGTAATCTTACCAATAATACCTTTTCTAAATAAAAACTACCATGATAACTTGTTACCTAAAATACACAATTGACCCTTTCAAAGTCAAAGAATTTGAGGCGTATGGTAGAATGTGGATTCCATTAGTCAATGAAATGGGCGGAATCCATCATGGATATTTTTTGCCACACGAAGGAGCAAATAATATTGGGTATGCACTTTTCAGTTTCCCGAGTTTAGCTACCTACGAAGAGTACAGAGCTAAAATACCAACCTGTAAGAAATGTATGGAAGCAATGGATTACGCAGAGAAAACTCGTTGTATTTTGAGTTTTGAGAGGAGTTTTGTGAAACCTGTTTTTGAGTAAATATATTAATTTATGAATATAAGAATAGCCACAATCAATGACATTGATTCCCTTTGTGAAATCGGAGCAAAGACCTTCGTTGAAACTTACGCCCATGAGAATACGCCCGAAAATATAGAAAATTATCTTTCGGAAAAATTCAATAAAAAGCAAATTTCAGATGAAATCCAGACTCCGAAGACCATATTTTTGTTGGTAGAATTGGAAAATGAAGCCATAGGTTACGCAAAAATGAGGGTTAATTTAGAAGAAAATCCAGATGAGAAGTCTCTGGAAATAGAGAGAATTTATATCTGTAAACAATATCACGGACAAAAATACGGAGCATCATTAATGCAAAAATGTATTGATGTAGCCCAAGAAAATCATTACGAAAGCATCTGGTTGGGCGTGTGGGAACACAACCCCAAGGCAATCAATTTCTATCAAAAATGGGGTTTTGAAATAGTTGGAGAACATATTTTCCACTTAGGCGATGAAGCCCAAACCGATTTTTTGATGAAAAAGACATTTACACAGCTTGTGTGAATTTTTAGAAAAGGTTAATTCATAAAATCCCTGCCGATGGCGGGGATTTTTGTTTGCAACCATATAGAAATCAAAGGGAATATAGGAAAGATAGTTTAGACGTGCCACGGTTTGCGAGGGGTATGTGCGGAGACCGTGGCACGTCGGATTTGAGATTAACGGTAGGAACGAATAGCACTCGTCCACTTTACGAACGATGGACGAATGCTATTCGTCCCTACCACCCAACAAAAAAGCCCAAAGGCTACGAACTTTTGGGCTAAACTATTTATCAAGTATTTGATAATAAATTGATTACGCTTTTTCGTCAGCTTTCTTTGCTGTCAAACCAGCTTTATTAGCCGCTTTCACAATCCAGAAAATAACCATTGCAATCACTAAGAAATTGATAACAACTTGAATGAAGTTACCATATTTCACAACGGCAGTTCCTACTGTTACTGATAATGTAGTAAAATCAATACCACCAAGTAAAATACCTACGATTGGCATTATAATATCATCTACTAACGAACCTGTAATCTTTCCAAATGCACCACCGATGATTACACCGACAGCCAAATCAAGGACATTGCCTTGTGCGATAAACGCTTTAAATTCTTTTAACATTGCTTAGTTTGGGGGGTTAAAATTAATTAGTTTGATTTATTGATTAGGAGATAAATAGTTTTCGTATTCAGTTTTGATTGAGTGATTGTTTTTTATTTCAACATTCACTCAATCAATTATTTAGGATTTTTAAAATGTATAAAGGAAACCAAGACCTAAGTTACGAGCCTGTTGAATTTTAAAACTTTGGTCATCATCATATAACAAGATTAAGTCAAAAGTCGCACTAAAATATTTATTAATTTTTGCGGCTAATTTAGCATCCAAACGATTATCCATACTTCCTATTTTGTTGGCATCCACAAATAACTGGTAACGCAATTTCAAGTTTACATTTTTGGCAACATCTTTATCAAACGTGGCAACAATTTGCATAATACCAACATCATTTTTGAAAGAATCTCCTACGGGAACGCCATATGCGGGTTGCAAAACACCTTTGTCATTTTTTTGGAATACATCCGCATCAGATACAAATGTCTGACGCATTGCACCAGGGGCAAAAACAACATTAAAATGTGGCTTTGGCTTCCATTCGAGACCAATGTATTCTGTAATGAACGCAGGAGCAAAAAGACTTGAAATCTTAATGTCTTTGTCAGAAGTAGCACCATATTTAAAACCTGATGTAAACTGCGTTTGGAAGTTTAAACCACCTACAAATGACCAAGTTTTTGAAAATTTACGACCCACTTTTGTATCAAAGAAGATACGGTCAATACTCTTTTTTATGCCTGTGCCATTATCTAAAATACCGTACTGCAACTGTAAGTCATTGACCCAAGTAGTTTTATCTTTGGCATATTCTCCTTTGGTATTAAAGAAAACATTGAAACCTGTGGCATTTTGTCCACCCGCTACCCAATCACTAAATCCAGCATTACTAAAATTTGCTCCAAATTGAGATGATTTCTTCCAATACGAAGTGTCTTTTTTTGCTTCTTGTGCAAACAAATTAGAGGTAATAAACAACGCCAAGACGATTAATAAGGAAATGTTCTTTTTCATAAACAGCTATTTTATTTTTTGCAAGGCACAACATAACAGAGACGGACGGCGGTGTCCCTCGCAATGGTTCTAAGATTAAGTGAATGTCCGTCAGATGACGTTTATTTTGATGTGATGATTAGTTAACTAAAACTTATAATTTAAGGCACTATATACTTTTTAGAAACTGCAATAGAAGATAATATTTTCGTAAATGTATCAAATTTTTGATATGTTCAAACAAAATTCATAAAAAATATTGCCTTTTTATGGACTTGAAAGAGTATTTGGTAAGAAAATGAAGATTTTAATCAAAAATTTCTACGGTTTTGTTTTGTAGCATACTCAAGGGAAGAATCGTTTTGGTATCGCCCGTAGTGAGGGTTAGTGAGGTTGTGTCAATGGCAATAATTTCGCCTTTCACACCATCAACTGCGATGGTTTGACCCTCTTTATATTTGTTTTTGGAATAGAAACTTGACAGAATATTTGACAGTACATCTCTCGAAGCCATGCCATAGCCCACGGCAAAAGCAAAGATGATTCCTCCGATGATAAGGTTAAAACTTGACTCCAACAAACTGGTTTCGATACCCGCTTGTTTCAAAGCTGCAATAATAACAATGATTAAGAAAAATGAAAATACAATACTTCCCAATAATTTCCCAGATTCTATCTTTAATGACTTACAGATATTGACAACGGCATTTTTCAGGGCTTCTGCAATCATGATACCTGCAAAAGTCATAATAGCCGCTACGATTAACTTAGGAATCAAAATCATTACCGAAGCAATCATATCCGACAGGGCTTTTATACCCATCAAAGTCGTTGCGATGGTAATAAACATCAACAGGATATAATAATAGAGAATTGATGGAATCAATGAGCTGAATTTTATTTCGCCCATTTTTTTCACTATATCAATTTCGTTGAGTTTATCGCCCAATTTATCCACACCAGCTTTTTCAAGTCCTTTTTGAAGTAATTTTCTGATAAGTTTAGCCACAAAAGACCCAATCACCAATACGATAATGGCGGGAATAAAACTCGAAATAAAACCTGTGAGTTGTTCTAAAAGTTTACGAAAAGTGTCAATGAGGATGTCTTGAATATTTGGCATGACTTAGAAGTAAATGTTTGCGTTAAAATGGTCTTTTTATTTGGTAATTTTTGCAGTAGGGGCGTATCGCATACGCCCTCTTCGGACAAAACGGGCGTATGCGATACGCCCCTACAATTTATTTCTCTACAACCTCACCGTTTCCATTTGAGAATGAGGCAGTTAAGGCATTGATAAAATTACCAACGAATAGTTCAATCACAGTTGAAGTATTCCTGATAGTATCTATTTCAGAGACTAATGCCTTTTTCAAGTTTTCTGGCACTTGTCCGTTAGGTTCAATGAGTTTAAAAGGATTTTCGTTATCTGGCATTTGTGTTAGTATTTTGAGTCGTAGGTCGTAAGTCTGTAAGTCGTAAGGTTAAAATAGATTTGAACTACGACAAAAGCCATAGAAAACAACAGTATCAAATTCTTACGACTTATAGACCTACGACCTACGACTTGTTTAATCTTGACTAAAAAATAAACTCGCAACTTTGGCAATAATCACACCCCAGAACAGTACACCTTCGAGATATACCTTGCGTAGTTTTTCTTTGGCACGTAACAATCTCATTTTCACGGCACTTTCCGAAATATCCAAAGAATCCGAAATCTCTTTGATGCTCAAATCATCCTGATACTTCATCATCAAAATGGACTTCTCTTCTGGCAAAATTTGTTTCAGTGCCTTATTCAATTGCTGTGCTTCGAGTTCGGCAATTTCTGCGTCGTCGTCGTCGTCGGCTAAGTCATAATTTTCGTCTAAGCCCACTTCTGAGTATTTTTTAGACACCCGAGTTTGGTCTATGCAATAATTATATGTGATTGAATATAACCAAGTTGAGAACTTGGCAGTTTCTTTATATGAAGAGAGATTGAGGACTAACTTCATGAAAATATCATGCGTAAAGTCCTCGGCTTTGGCATCGTCTTTCACGAACGATAAACACTTCCGATACACTTTATCGGAATAGCGGTCATACAATTGCTCGAAATACAGATTTTTCTGTGTTTCAATAAAATGAGCTACTAATTGTTCGTCTGTAAGTTTTTTTACGTTCATAATTTTAATGCAAAAGCTAATACAAAGGGCAAAATAACGAAAATATTTTGTTTAGCCCTATCTTTCACCCTAATAAAATCAGTAAAGTGCCTTGTTTTTAAGGATTTAGATACTATTTTGAGTAAATTATCCGTTGAGATAATAGAATAAACTGAGATTTTTAGTAGAAAAGGGTGGGTTTTGGCTTAGTGATTCATCGCAACCTCACCCCCAGCCCCTCTCCTGCTGAGAGGGGAGTATTCGTCTGAGTAGCTCCCCTCTCAGCAGGAGAGGGGTCGGGGGTGAGGTTGTCAAACTTATTAAATGGCATGATTTTTTAGGACTATTCAGTGTAATTTTGTAATTTAATCTAACATAATCTTAATCTCAAAATTGATGTAAGACAATTGATTATCCCGTAAATTTGTAGGCTATGAGTGGAATGATTCCAAAATATACTAAACGTAATAGAGCAAAAGATTCTCTCGTAGGGAATCTTTTTTCCTTTTTGAATAACTTTATGAATACTAAACAAACGCCAGAAGAAAAACGCCGTCTTGAAAAAGTGATAAATAAGTCGTACGATGTAATTGAAAAATCTGATTATATAAGTCGAGATTTGAGTTGGTTGAAATTTGATGAAAGAGTCCTCGACCAAGCTCGTGATACCCGTCGAAATATTTTTGAAAGACTCAAATTTTTAGCCATTACAGCCTCAAATTTAGATGAATTTTTTACGATTAGGGTAGCTTCACTTTATAACTACATTGATTTTGGAAAAGAACGGACAGATTATTCTGGTCTGAGAGAAATTCCATTCAAAAAAACCTTAATGGCTGCTGCACAGGCATTTGTAGAAGAAAAACATAGACTTTTTAGAGAGGAACTTACCCCAGAATTTGCAGAAAATGGTTTCAGAATTGTGAATATTTCGGAATTGAATAATGAAGAAACTGAACACATTATTGACTATTTTAGCCGCACGATTTATCCGATGCTTACGCCAATGGTTTTTGACCAGACGCACACTTTTCCGAGTCTTCTGGCTAAAACTTTAATCTTTGGAGTCGTTACTAAAAGTGAAAATGAATGGACAGAAGCGGGGAAAATTGAAAATCGAAAAATTAGTTTTGTGCAAATTCCCCAAAACCTAAAACGCTTCTATATTTTTGAAAGAGAAGACGAAACGCTCTTCGTTCCCATTGAAGAAATCATCCGTCACGAAATCTGGAAATTATATAAAAATGTAGAAATCGAATCAGTTTCATTGTTCAGAATTACTCGAAATGGCGACTTTGACGTGGTCGAACATGAAGATTCGGAGACCGATTTTATTGATGAAATCAGAAAAAAAATCAAAGATAGACGCTTAGGACGGGTAACTCGAGTGGAGATTGAGTCAGGCTATTCGGAGTGGATGGTCGAGATGATGTTGAAACGTTGGAAAATTGATAAAAACGGCATTTTTGCAAGTGATAACCTCTTGGATTTTACGGCTTTCTGGCAAATTATCAAGCATCCAGAATTCAAAGCCAAGCAAGCTCCTCAAAAGCCTTCCGTTCCCGCTTTGGGGCTGACTACGCAAACGCCCGACAATATTTTTGATACCATGAAGGAAGGAGATATTCTCCTGCATCATCCCTACAACAATTTTGAGCCTGTTTTACAACTTTTGGAACAAGCTGCCGAAGACCCGCAGGTATTGGCAATCAAAATTACTTTGTACAGAATTTCCAAAAATTCACGCATTGCCGAGGCATTACTTCATGCGGCAGAAAACGGCAAACACGTTTCGGTTTTATTTGAAGTAAAAGCTCGTTTTGATGAAGAAAATAACATCCGTGAAGCCCAAAGACTATCGAAGGCAGGTTGTTTTGTGATATATGGTATTCCAGGCTTGAAAACACACACAAAATTATTGCAAGTAATTAGAAATGAGGGAGATAGAGTAAGAAGTTACGCTCATCTTTCTTCTGGAAATTATAACGAAGATACCGCAAAACTCTATACCGACATCGGGCTTTTGACGACGGATGAGGTTTTGACCAGAGATATTTCAGAGTTTTTTAACGTTATCACAGGACACTCACAACCGCATTCGTACGAACGCCTCATCACCGCCCCACGTGACATGCGGAAGCGTTTGGTTGAGATGATTCGCCATGAGGCAGAGAATGCCCGTGATGGATTGCCAAGTGGTATTTGCTTGAAAATCAATTCATTACAAGATAAAATTACGATTGACGAACTCTATAAAGCCTCACAGGCGGGCGTACCCGTGCGGTTGATTGTGAGAGGAATTTGTTGCCTCAGACCACAACGCAAGGGGCTTTCGGAAAATATTACGGTTCGGTCATTGGTGGGCGATTTCTTGGAACATACTCGTATCTATTATTTCCACAACAACAACGACCCAAAAGTGTATGGCGGTTCAGCGGATATTATGGTTAGGAGTTTTGACAGACGAATTGAGTCGCTTTTTGAGATTCATGCCGAGAACGTAAAACAACAAACCATTCACATCCTCGACTGGAATTTGAAGGATAACGTCAATGCCTACGAAATGCAAGAAGACGGCTCATTTAAGCACTGTGCCAGCCCAGCCGAATGCGGTACAGAACCCTTTGACATTCATAAAAAATTCTTTAAAGTTAATCTTAAAGAAGTGATGGAAGCCAAGTTGTTTGAGGAAGAAGAGGTTTTTGTAGAAGAGGAAATGGAGGGGGTTTTGGAGTAGAATTTGAAAAATAACCACTATAAAATGAGTAAAGAGTCGATTAAAAAAGAAGCAAACCAGTACGACAAAATCTTTAAGGAAAACATTGATGCGGTCATAGAAAACTTCATTCATAAAATCTTGAAAATTGATTTTGTCAAATCAGAAAAAATTACTTTCAAACTCCAAAGAACACGAGAAAGAGAAGCTGATTTTTTGAAGAAAATTACGGATAAAAAGGGCAATAATTTTATCTTACACATTGAATATCAGACTCAAAATGAGACTGATATGGTAAATAGGATGTTGGATTATTGCTCATTACTGTTGCATAAATATGGTTTGCCCGTCGAGCAATATGTACTCTATTTAGGGAAAGATAAACTGACAATGCCCTCTAAATTGAAGTACAAAAATCTTCAATTTCATTACCATATTATTGACATCAAAAAGGTTGATTATCAGACGTTTATTGATTCTGATGTTCCAGAGGAAATACTTTTAGCTATTTTAGGAAATTTTCAAAGTCAGAATGTTGAAACCGTTGTACAAAACATCGTTTCTAAATTAGAAAAAACCATTGACCTATCACTTGAAAGTGAAAAGTTATTCCAACAATTGCTAATTTTAGGAAGACTTCGTAACTTAGAAGACCAAATACAAAATATCATGAATAGCATTTCAAAATACATAGACATTAAGGAGGACTTTCTTTATAAACGTGGGCAAAAAGAAGGTTTAGATGAAGGCATTGAGAAAGGAATTGAAAAAATAATTGTTAATTTCTTAATGAATTCAAAACTTACGCTTGAACAAATTGCTGAATATGCAGAAGTTTCATTGACGTATGTGATTGCGATAAAACAGAAAAATAATCTGTAAAAAATATTTGTTTCAGTATATTTACACGGCATAAGGCACACCGCTTTATGCCGTTTTATTTGTAGCACATGAAAATCATCATTTTCTCAATCATAACATTCTTTATGATAAACTCCATAACCGCCCAAACGCTCGACCTCGAAGGACATCGTGGTTGCCGTGGATTGATGCCCGAGAATACTATTCTTGCATTCAAAAAAGCCCTTGATTTAGGTGTAACTACCTTAGAATTAGACGTTTGTGTCTCGAAAGACAATCAAGTAGTCGTCTCGCATGAGCCGTATATGAATGCACTTTTTTGCTCAAAACCCGATGGTACACCCGTAACAAAGGCAGATGAGAAGACTTTGAATCTTTATACGATGACTTATGACGAAATCAAAAAATATGATTCAGGGATTCGTGGTAATGTTTTGTTTCCAGAACAACAAAAAATAGCGACTTTCAAACCTCTTTTGAAGGATATGATTAAGGCTTGTGAGGCATACATCAAAGAGAAAAAATTGAAGCCCGTCAAGTATAATATTGAGATAAAATCAGAAGAGCAAGAATATGGTATTTCTCAGCCAAAGACCGTTGAGGAATTTTCGGATTTAGTTTATAAAGAAATCATCAAACAACTCTCTCCTGAGCGTGTGATTTTGCAAAGTTTTGATTTTAACGTATTGAAATACTGGCATTTGCAGATTAATAACAAAAAATTCAAGAAGGTAACTTTATCAGCTTTAGTTGAAAATGAAATGGTTGATTCGACCTTAGAGAAATTGGGATTTAATCCTGACATTTTTAGTCCTTCTTATAAAAATTTAATAAAAAGAAGAGTTGATATGTGCCATGATAAAGGGATAAAAGTTGTGCCGTGGACAGTCAATAAAATTGAAGATATGAAAGCTATGATAGCCATCGGAGTAGATGGTTTGATTAGTGATTATCCTGATAGGTTTAAAGAGTTGAAATAGGTGGCAGGTGTAAAAGAAAGTGAAAGGAGGTGAAAACGTAAAGATAACCTTCTCCCCTCCTTTCATCTACTCTACTTCACTCAGCCAACTCACAAAGCCGCATCCCGAACTTTATCTTTACTAACTGAAATAATAATTCCAATCATTGCTCCTGTGAATAAAAGCGAACTTCCACCCATACTTAGGAGTGGGAGGGGTTGCCCCGTTACGGGTCCCAGACCCGTGGCTACGCCCATGTGTACCATCGCCTGAATGACCAAACTGAATGTGAGTCCAGCCGAGAGTAAGCCTCCGAAGGCTCGTCCAGAACTATCCACTGCCTTCATACCTCGATACAAAAGCCAGAGGTAGAGAATCAAGACAAAAATGCCGCCAATCATGCCCCATTCTTCTATGATGATGGCATAAATAAAATCAGATTCGGATTCACTCAAAAAATATCGTTGCTGACTTTTTCCAGGACCTCTGCCCGTAAGACCTCCGTTGGCGATGGCATAATAACTCCTATCTATCTGATAATCAACGTCTCGCTTTTTCTTATCATCCTTTTTCTTTTTATTACTACCAATATTATCGACAAAATTAGCAATACGATTTCGGGCAGTTTCAATACGAGAACCCACGCCGAACATCACTAAGAGTGAACCCGCCATAAAAATCCCAATGAAAGTCATGGTCAGATATTTCAAAGGCACACGCCCGATAATCATCAATAAAAAGCAAGTCCCAAAGAGTAATAAGGCTGTCGAAACGTTGGAGAGCGTAATGCACGCACAAACCACAATGATTTTTGCAGCCATCGGCACGACATCCACGAAGCGATATTCGAGGTGTTGGCGTTTGGCGAGCATAGATGCCAGATTGGTAATGAGGGATAATTTGGCAATATCCGAAGGCATAAAAGTCAACCCCCCAGGTACGTGAATCCAGCGGTGGGCGTTGTTGATACCTCGCTCGAACATAAAGGCATAAATCAACAAAACAACCGACAAAACAACCCCAATATTAGAAAAAAGGGATATTCTGTGATAATCAATTCTATGAAAGACAAACATTGCCCCCAAGCCAACCGACAGAAAGACGATGTGTTTTATCACGGTAAAAAAGATGCTTCCTTCGCCCTGCACGGCAAGTCGCCCAGAGGCACTCGAAACTACCACGATACTGATGAGCGAAAGGGCTGCAATAACTGTCCAGATTTGGTAGTCACCTTCCAAGTTTTTTTTAAGCCAAGTAGTCATTTTTAAGTTTTTAAGTAAGGGAATTTTAAGGTAATATTTTAAATAATTTTCAATGCTCAATGTTCAATACACAATATTCAAGTGTTTAACTGTCAATTACTTGAACATTGTGTATTGAAAATTGGATATTGAAAATTTAAAAATTTATTTTGTAACTCACGCATGAGCCTCCAACCACTCTTCCCCATCACCATAAATCTCTTTCTTCCAAATCGGGACAACGGTTTTTAGCGTATCAATCAACCATTGACAAGCCTCAAAAGATGCTACACGGTGTGGAGTCGAAACGGCAATCACCACTGCCACATCGCCAATTTGAAGCACACCTTTACGATGAATCATCACGATTTTTTCAATTTCCCAACGCTCACGGGCTTGTTGGGCGAGTTCTTCCATCTTTTTGACCGCCATCACATCATACGTCTCAAACTCTAAACGCACTACGTCTTTAGATTTATTATGATTGCGGACAGTACCAATGAAAACATCAATTGCCCCCGCACGGTCAGACTGGGCAGCATCTATACACGCCTGAATATCAATGGTTTGGTCGGATATTTTTATCATTATTTTTAGGGGTGTTAGGTGTTAGGTGTTAGGTGTTAGGGTCGAAAAACTAAAACCTAACCGAGCGACGGTCGCACCCAAAACCTAACACCTCTCCAACTCCACAAACGAATATTTATACGAATGTTTCTCGTCTGTTTCAAAATCCTCACGATGGATTTCTTGCCAAATACTTTTATCAATTTCAGGAAAAAAAGTATCTCCTTCAAAGGCATGATGCACCTCGGTCAGATAGATTTTATCAACCAAAGATAAGGATAATCTGTAAATCTCAGCCCCTCCGATGATAAATGCTTCGGTCTCGCCAAGTTCCTGAGCCAATTTGATAGCATTTTCTAATGAACTGACCGTATGGCAATTATCTATCTGAAAATCAGGATTTCTGGAAATAATGATGGAAGTGCGGTTGGGCAAGGGCTTACCGATAGAGTCAAAAGTCTTACGCCCCATGATGATACAATGACCCGTCGTGAGGCGTTTGAATTGTTTTAAATCATTAGGTAAATGCCAGATTAACTGATTGTTATGTCCGATTACGTTGTTTTGTGCAACGGCTACGATTAAAGATAGTTTCAAAATGTGGGGGATATGAGAACTACCTCTACTTTACCCCATCCTAAATCCTTCCCCTTGAAGGGAAGGACTTTCTCTACAAGGGTATAAAGCCCTTTCCCTTCAAGGGGAAAGGGTTGGGATAGGGGTTCGTCAAAGTCGTTCCAAGTTTCTTTCTCGTAAAATTAAAGATTTTCAACCTAAAAACTTCATAACGCCCGCTCCATTTTCACATATTCAATCCCATTATCCATCCAAGTTTCAGAAACAGCCTCAAAACCAAATTTTTGATAAAATCCCAAAGCCGACACACGAGCATTACACCAAAGGTTTTCTACGTTCTTATGGATAGACTCTTCAATAATATGTTTCAACAAAATAGAACCATAGCCCTTACCTTGTTCAGAAATTTCGGTAGCAAATTTTCTAAACTGAGCCGTTTTGTCATCCACAAAAAACGAAATAACAGAGATAAGTTTCTCTTCTTGAAAAAGCCCAAAATGTAGTCCATCTTCATCTTTTGGCAATTTTATAGCATCAAAAGGACGGTTTGGGGACATTACTCTATGACGTAAACCCCATGTTTCCGAGGCTTGTATGTTTTTGATTTTGAGCATATTATTTATTTTTTGTAAAATTACCGAAGACTCATTTATCAAAATAAAAACGACTCATAAATTTTGATTAATCCCTTAATTTACTGAATTTTACAGTCAATTCCTTTCTAATCATAATTCCGCAACCGCCCGTTTATCCATTCATTTTTTCTTGTTAAACTTAAAGATATGAAAACATTTCAAATCTTGTCTGTTTTGGGTTTTTGGAGTCTCAGCATCATGGCGTGTTCTGAGAAAAAGGACGATATAAAAATTGTGCCTGCCACCCCCACTACGAGCGTAACTCCACCCATTACAAACGTTCCCGAACCTGAGAAAATCCCTTTTTTCAACGACCCTGTGATGAAAAAGGCAAATCTCAATTCACTAACTTTTGCGACTGACCAAACCCTTTTTGCCTTCGGGAACGATGCTGCACGGGGTTATCTTTTCAAAAGTATGGACTTAGGGAAAACCTGGACAGAAGTAAAATACAGTGAATTGAACCCTACGATGAACACCGTAGAATTTCATGATGAAAAAGTCGGAATCATAGGTGGAGCGTCTATTTTAGGTACAAAAGATGGTGGTGCAACTTGGGAAACATTGCCTCGACTGTCCTCTGCCATTAATCGAGTTTCGTATTCTAAAAATCAGTTTGGTTTTTTAGTGAAGCTGATTTTCGATAATTTCCATGCTCGAAAATATACAGAATTATACTCCGTAAATACCCCAAATTTGACCACAAACAAGGATTATGTAACCTTGGATGGCTACACAAACGATGTTCATTTCTTGAAAAATAAAATTGGAATCTTAGTTGGAGATTTGGGAAATGTATATGTCGTAACGGTAAAATCTGACGGAACATTTGATTATAGCGATAGGCTCAGACCAGTAGATAAAGATTTATTATCAGTCTTTCTGACGAGTGAAAAAACAGCTTTTGCAGGTGGAAAAGAAGGTACATTTTTGAAAACTACCGATGGAGGTGAAAATTGGACAACCTTGAAAACATCTGTAACGGGTTCAATCAAAAAGTTAGTTTTTCAGAACGAAAATTTAGGCTATGGAATCGTCATAGAAATAGAAGGTAGAACGTCTCTCTACAAAATCGAAGAAGGCGGGCAAAAATGGACAAAACTCAACACGCCAGAATCGGCTACTTTTAATGATATGAAAATAAATGCTCAGGGCAAGGCAGTTGCGATTGGGCAAGAAGGTGGAGTTTATTTGTTTCCGTAGAATTTGCTCATTAATCATTTTTGTACCACAGACTTTAGTCTGTAATGAATTCTCTAATGAACAGACTAAAGTCTGTGGTACGAAGTAAAAATTTACGATTTTCCTATTCCTTCACCCCTCTGAACATCAAAAAACGCTTCTCGTCAAGGTCTTCTACTCTGATATTCAGGATTTTACCTTTATTATATTTTGAATTATCCGTTTCGCTCGCATAAACTTTGTCTAATCTATAATCTCCCACAACTTTGTCTTTGTAAGTCAAATCCACGTGATCTTCATGCGTTTTCAAAGTCAAACTTGTTGCCAATTCAGTTTCAATAGATTTTTGAAAATTTGAGTCCCAAGTATAAACCTTTGAGAATAATTTAATCTCCGTATCAGAGACTTTTTCTAACCTAATCTTAGCACCACCAAACGAAGCATTTGGATTGGCAACACAAGAAAGTGACGCTGATAAATCAAACGTAGCATTTGGCTTAAAAACACCCGTCAATTCATCTGGCGAATACTCAAACTTATCTGATTGACAGGACATTACCGTAATCAGAAGCAACAAACAAGCGATAATTCTTTTCATGGCATTTTGGAGTTTAATGTTATGATTAGAAGGACGTAATTGAACCCAAAATGGTTGCACTAAGATTCTATTTATTTTTACTCTTGATACAAAACTGATAAAACCGTCTGCCCAACCGCTTTGAGGGTGTTTTTATCAATGACACTCATATTGTCAGCTTTTGTGTGATGATAATATCCAAAGGTTTTGGGGTCGTTGGGATGAAGTTCGATAATATCAATCATTTGAATTTTGGCAACGTCATTTACTGCTACATGGTCATCAATTAGCCCTCCCCCTTGTGCATCCAAAAACATCTTATCATAACCCAAACGACGGGCAATATCCCAAACGTTTCTGACAATCATCGGGGCATATTGCATAGAGCCACCTTCGTAAGGAAATACCGCTCCCTTTGCTCCTACCATATCCAATAATATACCATAATAAGCTGAATAGTCCTTTTTGTGTTTGTTTGCCGCCCAATATTGCGAACCCAAACACCATGAATTTTCTTGAGTTTTTCCTTTAAAACCTTCTGGTTCGCCAAACTCTTCTACATCAAAAAAAATGATGTCGATACCAACATTTGGCTTTTGTGTTGCTTGTTGAATAGAACGTGCCAATTCCAACAAAACTCCTACGCCACTACCCCCGTCATTGGCTCCGTCAAAGGTTGAGGTTGAGTCTTTGGGGTCTTTGTCGGCTATCCAACGAGTGTCCCAGTGGGCGGTCAATAAAATACGTTTTGTAGCATTTGGATTAATACTTCCGATAATATTGCGAGCATCGAATTTCTTACCGTCAAAGCGAGTAGCCACAAAGTCCTGCGAGATAACTTCACAACCAAATTGCTTCAATTTTGCGATGAGATAATTTCCACAATCTTTATGTGCTTTCGTATTCGGAACTCTTGGACCGAAATCTACTTGTGCCTTTACGTACGCATACGCAGAATCAGCCTTGAAATCTGGTGAAGGGAGTAGAGAAACGTCTTCTGTGGGTGTTTCAGTAGGTTTTTGGCAAGATTTAAAATAAACCGCCACGCCCGATAGGACGAAGATTGATAGGAGTATTAGGGCTGTTCTTTGTGTTTTCATTTGTGTTTATTCTATTACCACAAAGGAGCAAAGAAAACAAAGTTTTAGTTAATACATTCTTTGTGTCTTTATGGTACTGAATTTTGATAAATAATTCTTTGTGATACTTTATGCCTTTGTGGTAAAGTAATTTTTACTCCAATGATTTATAAACAACATCCATCACCTTCCGCCTGATTTTCAAGGTGTTAATCTTGTTATTCGCTGCCGATGGATTTACTCTGTTTGATAGAAAAACGAACACTAATTCCTTCTCTGGGTCAATCCATACGAGTGTGCCTGTGTAGCCCGAGTGTCCGTAGGAGTTTGGAGAAACTTTATTGGAAACGAAATTACTGTCACCATCGGAAGGTAATTTGTCCCAACCCAAAGCTCTATGACTTCTTGTCGAACGACTATTGATGAAGAGATTTACGGTGGCTTCGCTCAAAAATTGTTTATCACCCACTTTCCCTTTGTTGAGGTTCATTTGTAATAATTTTACCAAGTCAGAAGCGGAACTGAACAAACCCGCATGACCCGAAACCCCACCCAACATGGCGGCGGTTTGGTCTTGTACTGTTCCTTGTAATAGTCTCTCTCTGAACAGGTTATCATTTTCTGTCGGAGCAATTTGAGGTTTTGAGATTCGTTTCAAAGGACTAAATCCTGTGGTATTCATTGCCAAAGGTTCGTAGAAGTTTTTGGACGTAAAAACATCCAAAGGTTGATTCGTTAATCGCTCAACGATATGATGCAAAATCATCAATCCCAAATCGCTATACACAAACGGATATGCCCCGTCTTTGTCTTTTTTATTCATCAATGGCGACTTAATAACCCAACGCCAAACTGAATCCCTGATGGCAGTTTTGGCAAACATTCCGTCCGTAACTTCCAAAGGATATTCCGCAGATTGTTTTGAGCTATAATATTCGGTTTTCCAACCCAAAGGAATGCGGGTTTTTTCCCAAAATGGAATGTACGCCACCAAGCCCGCTTGATGCCAAAGGATGTCTTTGATGGTCAGATTTTCCTTGTTCGTTCCTTTCAATTCGGGCAGATAATGAGAAGCCTTTTCATCTAAATTCAATTTCTTTTGGTCGTACAAAAGCATCAAGGCTTGAAGCGTTGCCGTTACCTTCGTTACAGAGGCTAAATCATAAACCGTATTGGCATTAACAGGCTGACTATTAGCATCATACGATAGTTTTCCAAAGTTTTTTTCGTAAATAATTTTACCCTTACGAGCCACCAAAACCTGACAACCTGGGAATATTTTTTGAGCAATAGACGACTGAATTAATGGTTCAATGGCAGTCAGTTCTGTGCCTTTCATGCCTACGCTTTCGGGTGAGGCGGTGCTTAATTTACCGACTGTCGAAAGACTAATTCCATCGCCCGCTTTGAAGAGATTTTCTACTGAAACAGGCAATTTTCCAACGGCAGGAATTTCTCCAAAAAGCACTCTCGCCATCGCCTGATAAGCCGTTGCATCGTCTTCGTAGCCACAAATTAAGGCATTTGGTTCTGGAAAATATTTCAGACTATACGGATTTCCAAATACACAAACCACCACTTTTTGAGCCTTTTGTTCCAAACGTTTTACAAAATTCTGAACGTTGTAACCGACCTCTAATTTACTGGCAGATTTTTTATTAATATCATGCACACTCAACACAACCGTCGTGGTCGAATCTATACTTTGAAGGACAGAATTAAAGAAGTTTTCGTCCGTTTTTGTGGCACTCGCAAAGTGTTGAAATGCCGTGATTTTACTTAATTCTTGTTGAAAACGATTACCCACAGGCACATCCAAACCTATCGAAACGTACTTGCTTTCATCGGCAGTAAAAGGCAAAATATTCTTCGCATCCTTCACAACCGTAATGGCATTATTGTACAATTCTTGCTTGATTTGGGTAGCTTCGGGCGTATTCAAATCTTGGTATAAATTATTGCTATCAATGTACTTAAATTGACTCAATCCAACCCAATATTTTGCATGAAGAATCTTGCGGACACGAGCATCAATATCCGCCTGTTGCACCAAACCAGCGGTGATGCCTTCCTTGATTTTACGGATGCCTTCGGGGATATTTTCAGAGTATAAAAGAATATCATTCCCAGCGATAAATGCCTGTAAATCAACCTCTCCCGAGGTAATTCCTTGTCCGTGACGTACGCCTCTCATGTTCAAAGCATCGGTAATCACCAAGCCTTTGAAACCCATTTCATTTTTCAATAAACTGGTAATAATATTCTGAGAAAGTGTTGCAGGTCTCCAGTCATAAAAAGGCACTTGAAGGTGACCGACGATAACCGTTTTTATCGAATCATTAATCAATTGTTGGAACGGATAAAGCTCTACATTCTTCAAGCGTTCAGCCGTGTATGATACCTGCGGGAGCGTAAAATGCGAGTCGCCTTGGGTGTCGCCGTGTCCAGGGAAATGCTTTGCACACGCCAGTAACTGGTTATTTTGCATTCCTTTCATGTAGGCACTACTTTTCAGAGCCACATTTTCACGCAATTCACCAAAAGAACGGTAGCCAATAACGGGATTGTGAGGATTAGAATTTATATCAACCACAGGGGCAAAATTGAGGTGAATCCCCAAGCGTTTGCATTGGCGAGCAATTTCGCCTCCCATTTTATAAATCAAAGAATTATCTTGAATTGCTCCGAGCGTAATTTGTTTCGGAAATGCCATCGTCGAGTTCACCCGCATTGCCAAACCCCACTCGCCATCAATGCCCACCAACAAAGGAATTTTAGTAGTTGATTGAAAACGATTATTGAGAGAAGCATAAGCATAAGGCTCACCTTGAAAGAAAATTAAGCCTCCGATATGATTGGTAGAAATGAGCGTTTCGATGCGTTTGTAATGAGCCTCCCCGTGCGTAGGATTGATGGCAACCATGAAGAATTGTCCAATCTTTTGATCCACATCCATCGAAGCAAAAACGCTATCAACCCATTGATCCTCAGCGAGTAAACTGTTAGTCGTAAATGCGGGTGGAGGAGGAAAAACACTATGAAGATTTGTTTTAGTATCCGTTTTTAAGGGCTTAAACAAACGTAAAAGCGTGTTATTGAACTCACCTATCACGGGAGTGCGAAAGGCTACCCAAAGGAGAATAAGTGTTAGAAAAAACAAGGATAAACGCTTCAACATCAAAACAATTTTTGGGTTACTTCAACAACGAAAAAGATTACAAATTTAGTACAAATTGAGTGCCAATGAAAGGCTAACCTCTAAAACCGCCTCAAAGCCATCTCCGAGATTGTCTGACCAATTGATAATGAGGCAGTTGCGGCGGGTGATGGAGCATTCAAAATGTTGATTACTTTTTCGTCTTCAATGATGGCAAAATCGTCTAAAAGTCCTCCTGTACGGTCACAGGCTTGGGCTCTTACACCCGCTCCACCTTCGATGAGGTCAGATTCTTGAATCTCTGGAATCAACTCTTGCAAGGCTTTTGTAAAGGCTGATTTAGAGAAACTTCTGTACATTTCGCCCAATCCCATTTCCCAATATTTGGTTGCCACTTTCTGGAATCCTCCCCACGTGAGGGTTTCCCACAATTCTTTGGCGTTGATGTCCATTTTTTTGTAGCCTTCTTTTCTGAATGCCAAAACCGCATTCGGACCCGCTTCTACACCACCTTTCATCATTCGAGTAAAATGCACGCCCAAAAATGGAAAATTAGGGTCTGGTACAGGATAAATAAGGTTTTTAACCAAATAATGTTTCTCAGGGCGAATTTTAAAATACTCACCTCTGAACGGAACAATCCTGACATCAATCAGACTATCTTGCGACATCTGAGCTACTTTGTCTGAATATAATCCTGCACAATTTATGACCAATTTCGTCTCGTAAGTATTGTGTTCGGTTTTCACAATTGAGAGCGACTGTCCCTTTGTGATACCTGTTACCTTTTCATTAAATTGTAGGTCAGAACCCAAATTACGTAGTTTTTCTGCCATTTTCTGACACACTACTTTATAGTCCACAATACCTGTCTGAGGCACAAACAAACCTTCCAAACAACTCACATAAGGCTCATATTCCTTTACTTCCGAAGCCGAGATTTTACGGACTCCTTCCAAGCCATTTTGTTGTCCACGAACATAAAGCGTATCTAATTGTGGGATTTGTTCTTGTTTGGTTGCTACCACCACCTTCCCCGTGATTTCGTAGGGAATATTCTCTTGTTCACAAAATTCTATTAATTGATGATAGCCTTTGATACAATTGGTTGCTTTCAATGAGCCAGGTTTATAATAAAGCCCAGAGTGAATCACCCCAGAGTTATTACCCGTTTGGTGAACAGCTACTTCTCGCTCTTTTTCAAGAACCAAAATCTTCATATCAGGGCGTTGTTCCTTGATTCTGAGGGCAGTAGCCAACCCCACAATTCCCCCACCGATGACGATAATATCGTGTTGCATATCTTTTTGAGTAGGCAGTTATATAGTTTGCAGTAGGCAGAAAAAAATTAGCAACTTTTTTACTGCCTACTGATAAACTGATAACTGACCACTATTTTATGGTTAAATTTCTGACACAAAGATAATCAAAAAGCCTCGCATGAGTCAAACTAATCTTGTAAGATGCAAGGGTATTTGATACGATTTTCCTTATGCGATATTCATCTCAAAAAATTAAAAATGATTAACTCTCTTGACATTTATCAATTTTTTTAATAGTTTCAAATATCAAATGATAATCAAGTAACCTCTCATTCACTATGAACACACAACTCAAAGAGTTTTTTCGTTTCCTTGTAGATTTTTCGGATGAAGAATTAGAAGAGGTATGGACGTTTTTTCATCCAAGAAAAATAAAGAAAGGAGAGTTTTTGACAATACCAGGAGAGACTGCCTACGAATGTGGATTTGTTCTCAAAGGATGTTTCAGAGTCTATTACTTGGTAGATGGCAAAGAAAGTACCCGTTTTATTGGCTGCGAAAATATCTTCATGTCTTCCGTCCCAAGTTTTACGACACAAAAGCCTTCTGTTGAGTATGTAGAAGCATTAGAAAATTTGGATTTATTGATGCTGTCTTACAATGACTTACAAAAAATGTATGAGCTTTCGCCCAAGTGGGAGCGTATGGTCAGGATTTTGGCGGAATATTCTTATAATGAACAACAAAAAAGGATTTACTCATTGATTGCCCACTCAGCCCAACAGCGTTATGAGGATTTGACAAAATCTCGCCCAGATTTGATTCAACGAGTGCCTCAGTACATCATTGCCAACTATCTTGGTATCTCTCCCGAAACCCTCAGTAGGATTAGAAAACTGTAAAAAATGACGGTTTTTATATTTATTGACAAATATCAATGCACGCTTGCTCAAAAGTCCTGACATTTGTCAAAGTATTTAACCACTATTTAGTTAACCAAAACAAATACCAACCATTTTTTTTAAGTTTCATACAGATACCGCCATGTCTGTCAAGTGCAAAGACCCGCCAGTGTTTGCACTTTTTTTTAGAGTAAAATTTTCAATGTACAGTATTCAAGGTCTTAAATTTTTACTTTTTCTACTTGAAAATTGTACATTGAGTATTGCACATTGAAAATTTCCTTCAAAAATTAATGCTTAAAGTGCCTCACCCCCGTCATCACCATTGCCACACCATTGGCATCACAATAAGCAATCGAATCTTTATCTTTAATTGAACCTCCTGGTTGTGTCACGGCAGTTATTCCCGCTTTGTGAGCAATTTCTACACAGTCTGGGAAAGGGAAAAACGCATCCGAAGCCATAACTGAACCTTGTAAATCAAACCCAAATTCCCCTGCCTTTTCGATAGCTTGTTTCAGAGCATCAACTCTTGAAGTTTGACCCACACCCGAAGCCAATAATTGACCTTCTTTGGCTAAAATAATGGTGTTTGATTTGGTATGTTTACAGATTTTCAAAGCAAATTCCAATGCCTTCAATTCTGAATCAGTTGGGGCTTTTTCTGTAACCATTTTGAAGTCCGCAACTTTCTCAGTTGATAAGTCTTTATCTTGTTCTAAAACACCATTTAACAATGTCTTGAACATCATTTTTGAAACTTGTAATTGCTTACGTTTCAACAAGATACGGTTCTTTTTAGATTTCAAAACCTCCAAAGCCTCTTCTGTAAAATCTGGGGCGATAAGTATCTCAAAAAACAAAGAATTCATCTCTTCTGCAGAGGCTTTATCAATTGTTCCGTTGGTGGCTAAAACACCTCCAAAAGCTGAAATCGTATCGCAAGCGAAGGCATTTTTGTACGCCTCATGTACGGTAGGGGCAGATGCTACACCACAGGCGTTGGTGTGCTTGATGATAACGAAAGATGTTTCTTCAAATTCATCCAAAAGCGTGATACAAGCATCAACGTCCACCAAGTTATTGTATGACAATTCTTTACCGTGCAATTTATCAAAAAGTGAGTCTAAATCTCCGTAAAAAGTAGCCGCTTGGTGAGGGTTTTCACCGTAACGTAAACCGCTTTGGGGTAAAGATTTGAAATCGTAAATATCGGTTTTATTGCCATTGAAATAGGCATGAATGGCAGTATCATAATGCGAAGACGTACCAAACGCCAACATCGCAAAACGCTTACGGTCTGAAAGGTCAGTGCCACAGTTTTTATTTTCTAAAATCGAAAGTACCTCAGCGTATTGCTTACGTGAAGAAACGATAAGCACATCATTGAAATTCTTAGCTGCCCCACGGATGAGTGAAATACCACCAATATCAATTTTTTCAATAATGTCATCTTCCGAAGCACCACTCGCCACGGTTTCCTCGAAAGGATACAAATCAACAATAACTAAATCAATCGAAGGGATTTCGTACTGAGCGGCAGTGTCCACATCTCCTTGATTATCACGACGATACAAGATACCACCGAATACTTTTGGGTGAAGGGTTTTTACTCTTCCGCCAAAAATTGAAGGATAACTTGTCAGGTCTTCCACCGTCGTAACGGGAATTCCTAAGTCTTCGATAAAAGTTTGAGTGCCACCCGTTGAGTAGAGTTTTACGCCATTTTTGTGGAGCAATTCAACAATCGGAGCGAGTCCGTCTTTGTAATAAACTGAAATGAGAGCTGATTGGATTTTTTTGGATTCCATTGGTCTTTGTTATCAGTTATTGGTTACTGGTTTATTGGTTACTGGTTAATAATGAGTAACATAGGTACTATTAACTGATAACTAATAACTGATAACTAATAACTATCTTGAAAATGAAGGTGCAAAATTAATATAAATTCATCATAGCCGTATCATAGTTTAGATTGAGTAGGTAAATCTTTCAAGTATATCTCATTTTTAGCCTAAAAAATAACCGAAAGTTCATAAAAAATGCTCCGTTTCTTTCTCTGTAAAAAATATTCCCTCGAAAATTATTATCTTTGCTGACATTTTTCGTGAAACGAACATCTTGAACCTGTTAAGACTTATTCCTTTTGTTGAAAACAGGCTCATTTTCAACCTGATAGTCTAAAATTTAATCAACATAGCGTTGCTATGCTTCATAAATTTTAAACTACCAGATTAAAAATGAACTCAGTTTTCATTCAAAACGAAAAGTATTAACAGATTCATTATCAATATTTTAACAAATCAGAAATGAAAAAATTATCCCTAATCGTGTGCGGCGGTTTGTTGGCAATCGGTACTTTATCATGCGACAAAGCTGGAAATAAATCAACAGCAACGGCTTCAACAGCAACCACTAAGACAGAAGTAGTAAAGAAAACAGTTTATGTAAATACGGATTCGTTATTGGCGGGTTATCAGTTTTACAAAGACGCTCAAAAAGAATTTGAAAACAAAGGATACCGTTTACAGGTGGACTTGGGACAACGTGAAAAAGCTCTTCAAGGTGAATTAGGAGCAATTCAACAAAGAGCTCAAACAATGACTCAGGCGGAATTGCAAGGTGCGGATATGATGTTGAAGAAAAAAGGTGCTGAATTACAACAATACAGCCAACAACGTCAGCAAGCATTGGCGGGAGAACAAGCCAAAAAAATGCAAGAATTGTACGCAAACATCCGTGAGTATGTGAAGAAACACAACGCTGAAAACAACTTTGAGTTTGTGTTGGGATATACCACAGCGGGCGGAGGAATTTTATTTGCTGACGAATCAGCCGATAGAACTAAGCAAATTGTGGATGGATTGAATGCTGAATATGCAGAAAAGAAAAAATCAGCACCAGCCCCTGCGAAGAAATAAGTAGCTGTCGGCAGTTAGCTGTTAGCTTTCGGCTTAAAACAGACAACTTTCTTGACGATTATTTATTTTCGATTGCTCAATTAGAGCCTTAATTATGAAAAAGCCTTCTCAAATCATTTGGGAAGGCTTTTTTGATTATTACAAAAGAAAAAATCTTTACAGGTTTTTAAAACCTATAAAGATTTAATGGTCTCTTTTCATTAAACCTATCGGAAGTAGCCTATAATTTATAATCGATAATTTTAACCAACTAAATTTTTGATTTTAAAGCTGATTGCCGACTGCCAAATGCTAACAGCTTTTATTTAACCCCATCCACCCAATTAAACCTATCAGTTGGAGAGAATTTCCAAGGAGCTTGATTATTTTCTAAGTTCGAGAACATGGCATTCCAAGAAGCTGGGGCATCCGATTCTTCCATGATTTGATAACGACGCATTTGCAAAATAATATCCAAAGGCGAAATATTGATTGGGCATTCCTGCACACAGGCATTACAAGTTGTACAAGCCCGTAATTCTTCGGCAGAAATATGGTCGCCGTAAAGTGACTTGCCATCGTCCACAAAATTTCCTCCATTGGCAGCCATATTTGCCCCCACGATTTCGAGACGGTCACGGGTGTCCATCATGATTTTTCTTGGTGAAAGTTGCTTACCCGTCATGTTTGCAGGACAGGCAGAGGTACAACGCCCACATTCTGTACATGAATACGCATCCATGAGGTTTTTCCAAGTTAAATCTTTGACATCTTTTGCTCCAAAACGGGCTATTTCGGTAGATGCGTTGGCATCTGGTTGAGCCATACCCAACATAATCTGAACTTCTTTCGTCACGTCAGGCATATTCGGAATTTCCCCTTTTGAGTTAAGATTCGAGAAATAAGTATTTGGAAATGCCAAGAAAATATGAAGATGTTTTGAATAAGTAACGTATAAAGCAAAGCCCAAAATACCCAAAATATGCACCCACCAAGTAATACGCTCATAAGCCACCAAAGCTCCCTCTGACCAAGAAGTAAACAATGGTTTCAGAAATCCTGAGAAAGCAAACGTACCAGCTTGGTGATAATGTTCGTTGCCTCGGTCTTGCAAAACGCTATCGGCAGCATTCATGGTCAAAAGAGCCGTCATCAAAATGATTTCTGCAAAAAGAATGGTGTTAGCATCAATGACTGGAAAACCGTTGAGTTCACGGTGGCGAGTGGGTTGTAGTCTTTCTACTTTGGTAATATTTCTACGAGTCAAGAAAATTACGCAAACGACAAGCACGCCGAAGGCTAAAAATTCAAAAAAGTTGATTAATAGACGGTAAACATCCCCTAAGAAAGGAGCAAAAAGACGGTGAGTCCCGAGGATTCCGTCCAAGAGAATTTCTAAGACTTCAACATTAATCAAGATAAAACCCGCATAAATGACAAAGTGCATAATGCCTACCACAGGGCGGTCAAACATCTTTTTTTGTCCAAAAGCAATCCGAAGCATCGTCCCCCATCGTTCGGAAGGATTATCAGAACGGTCTTCGGCACGACCTAATTGGATGGTTTTTTTGATGATATTAACTCGTTTGCTAATCAAGAAACCAGCCCCACCCAGAGCCAATACAAAGAGAATTTGTTGAAGAATGTGCATATTTTGTTGAGTTACTAAGTTATTAAGTTGCTAAGTTATCAAGTTACTGATTATTAACAACTTAATAACTTAGCAACTTAATAACTTTCAATGGTCTCACAATTTACAGAGAAAACCAAATCTTACAAAGTTTGTTGTTTGAAAATATTATGCAAGCATACTAAGTAAAGAAAATCTGTTTACAATTTCTTAACATTCCGTTCATAAATAGTTGATGTTGCCATCGTAATTTTGAAACAAAAACATGAAGCAACACAGAGCAATTTTTCAACAAAACGGTTGGAGAGATTTTCAGAAAAAGAGAAGAGTATCAACAAATCAATATGACAAAATAAACCAAGATTACGATAAGGTTTCGTTTGACTGGATTCAATAAAAAAGCCGTTTCAAATTGATTGAGACGGCTTTTTTATTGATATTAACTTGGTAAAACACTTTTAATAAAATCCGAGATTTTGCCCTATACGAAGTATTTTTCTTCTACCCCACTTAAAAATTCCTCTCCCCAGCCTCACGTTTTCCCAACATCACTGCACCCACCATTGCCACAAAGAATAGGATTGAAATTAACTCAAAAGGAAGTACGTAATCACGATAAAGGATTCTTCCGAGTCCTTCCACCATACCCGTTTGTGAGCTAAATGACTTAACATCAACTACTTCCGTTAAATTCATCTTGCGAGATGCTGCCACTACGATAACTAATAATGTTCCACCCAAAACTGCACCTGCCAATTTGGTCATGGTCGTTTTGGAGTCTGGCATATTGGTTCGTAAATCCATCATCATAATCACGAAGAGGAAAAGTACCATGATTGCCCCTGCATATACCACAATGTTCACGACCATCAAAAACTGAGCGTTCAAAAGCACATAATGCCCTGATATACAGAAGAATGTGAACACTAAATATAATACGCTATGAATAGGGTTTTTAGACAAAACCACCATCAATGCACTCAGAAGCGTTAAAGCTGTTAAAAAATACCAAAAATTCATGTTTTTTAAGGTATTAGGTATTAGGTATGAGGTATGAGGTATTATGCTCATTATTCATTCTTAACCCTAAATTTAATTTCATTTATTGTTTACTGATAATTGTTAATTGATAACTGAAACTACTTCCACCCGTCTCTCAAATAACGATTATCCATTTTTTCAACCAATTTATCTTTTCCAAAAATTACTTCCGAACGATCTTCAAATACAGGTACCATTTTGTCATGTTGTAGGTAAATAGCTTGTTTTGGACAGGCTTCTTCGCATAGTCCACAGAAGATGCAACGAAGCATATTTATTTCGTAAACACTCGCATATTTTTCTTCACGGTATAAATGTTCTTCGCCTTTTTTACGCTCATCTGCCACCATCGAAATTGCCTCCGCAGGACACGCCACTGCACATAATCCGCAGGCAGTACAACGTTCTGCCCCTTCTTCGTCACGTTTTAGGATATGATGTCCACGAAAAACAGGACCTAAATAACGTTTTTCTTCTGGATAACGAATGGTAACTTTTTTAGAGAAGAAGTGCTTTAAAGTCGTACCCATACCACCCAAAATTGCTGGTAAATAAATACGTTCCGAAAAGGTTAATTCTCTTTGTTCTAAGACTTTGGTTTTATTACTTAATTTCATGTTCTAATTTGAAAATTTGGCAATTTGAAGATTTGAAAATGAGAGAAAAAATAGAATTTGAAATCATTTTCAAATTCACACATTCTCAAATCTTCAAATTAATGTCACGCTGTTGCGAGTTTTTTCTTTTTGTATTGAGCCTGACTGTACAAAGCTGAAACGATAATCATAATGGCAACACCTGCCCATGAAGCCGCTACTGTGTACCAGTTTGAACCACCATCATTTACGGTAAATAACATCGTTGCACCTGTCAAAACTACATTAAACATCGAAAGTGGAATTAAACCTGTCCAACCTAAGCCCATCAATTGGTCATAACGGAAGCGTGGGAGTGTCCAACGTACCCACATGAATACGAAAACGAAGAATAATGCTTTTCCGATTAATGCTCCTACGCCTAAAAGTACCGCAATGTTATTTCCGAATTTCTCAAAGATGAAATTATAGCCTGGATAATCATAACCTCCAAAATATAAAGTTGCCATCACAGCCCCTGAAATAAACATATTGATATATTCAGAGAACAAATAAAAGCCCAATTTCATCGAAGAGTATTCTGTGTGATAACCACCGATAAGTTCAGTCTCACACTCAGGTAAATCGAAAGGAGTACGATTACATTCTGCAAAAGCACACACAATAAAAATCACGAATCCTAATGGTTGATAAAGGATATTCCAATGTCCACCTTGTTGTGTCTCTACGATTGATTTTGTTGAAAGTGAACCCGACAACATCAAAATTGCGATGATTGAAAGTCCCATCGCTAATTCATAAGAAATATTTTGAGAAGCCGCACGAATTGCTCCTAACAATGAATATTTGTTATTCGATGCCCAACCGCCAATTAACACACCATAAACTCCCAAAGACACAATTCCAAATACCCAAAGAATACCGATATTTACGTCAATGCCTTGTAAATCAAGCATTACGCCTCCGCCCAAGTCTAATTTATCGCCAAAAGGCACAACTACCGAAGTCATCAAAGCCGTGAACATCGAGATACAAGGACCTGCGATAAATAACCATTTGTTGGAATGTGCAGGAATAAAATCTTCCTTCATGAACATCTTAACGGCATCCGCAAGTGGTTGTAAAATCCCGAAAGGACCTGCACGGTCTGGACCGACACGGTCTTGCATAAAAGCCGCAATGACACGCTCAAAGTAAGTTGAATAAGCCGCAACACCCAAAGTGATGACAAAAATCAAACCTACATAGATGGCTTTTGCGGTAAATAATGTTGATGTAATTTCCATATGTTTCGAGGTATGAGGTATGAGGTATAAGTTATAAGGTTTTATGTATTTCCCATACCTCATAATTCATACCTCATACCTCATACCTTTAATTTAACTGTTTCTGTGGTACTAAAAACGAAGTATCACGACTGTCGTCAATTTGTTTGTATTGTGCTGCCGCTTGTTTTAGTGGGAATGCAGGAGTGATGGTATTTGCTCCGTATTTATTGGCTGATATTACTGATTTACCTGCAATTTTGGTTGGTCCTTCTAATGTCCACTCAGAAGTCTTCTTACGCTCGAAACGACAAGTGTTACAAATAAATTCTTTTACCTCACCCCACTCATTTTTGCGGGCTGTTACTCTGATAACTTCGTCTCCTCTGTACCAAAGTGTTACTTTGCCAGAACATTTACCACAACTGCAACTCGCATCTTCTGGTTTCGAGAACCATACACGGCTTTTGAAACGGTAAGTTTTATCGGTCAAAGCTCCCACTGGACAAACGTCAATTACGTTTCCAGAGAAATCATTATCAATGGCTTTTTCAATATACGTACTGATTTCGGCGTGGTCACCACGGTTCATTACACCATGTACACGTCCGTCCGTGATTTGGTCAGCCGTATAAACGCAACGGTAGCACAAAATACAACGATTCATGTTCAGTTTGATATATGGACCTAAATCAACGGGTTCAAAAGTATTACGTTCTTCAACCGTACGAGTTTTAGAAACACCGTGTTCAAAGGCAAAATTTTGTAAATCACACTCACCCGCTTGGTCACAAACTGGGCAATCTAATGGGTGATTTAATAACAAAAATTCTACAATACCTTTGCGGGTTTCAAGGACTTGTTCACTGATGGTATTTTCCACAACCATTCCGTCTTGTACCTGCGTAATGCACGAAGGAACGAGTTTAGGCATTGGACGTGGGTCTTTTTCAGAACCAGCGGTTACTTTCACCAAACACCCACGACATTTTCCACCCGAACCTTTCAGCGGTTCATAGTAGCACATGGCAGGAGGTGCAACGTGCGAGCCAATCTGACGAGCCGCATTCATGATGGTAGTTCCTGATTCTACGTCAATTGTAATATTATCTATTGTAACTTTCATAAATCAATTTGAAAATTTAGTAATTTGAAGATTTGAAAATAATAGTTAATCTCCAATATTTATTTCAAAAATATAGTAATTTGAAAATTTGAAAGTAGCTGTAAATCTGCAATATTAATTTAAACATTGATTTGAATTTGTGGACCACATTTTCAAATTACCACATTTTCAAATTTTCAAATTACATCGACCAACTCGCTCCTTCACGCATGAAAACCGCACCCTTCTGAGTCGCTTTTTCTGGATGATTGATGTGCCATTCAAACTCATCACGGAAATGACGAATCGCAGCGGCAACAGGCCAAGCGGCGGCATCTCCCAATGGACAGATGGTATTTCCTTCTATTTTCTTGGCAACGTCCACCAATAAATCAATGTCTTCTTGGCGACCTTTTCCGTGTTCGATTCTGTATAAAACTTTATCCATCCAACCCGTTCCTTCACGACATGGCGAGCATTGCCCACATGATTCGTGGTGATAGAAACGTCCGAATGTCAAAGTGTTATGAACGATACAAGTCCTTTCGTCCATTACCACAAATCCTCCTGAACCCAACATCGTTCCAGACACAAAACCTCCATCTGAAAGGGATTCGTAAGTCATTAATCTATTTTCACCATTGGCAGTTTTTAAGATTAATTCTGCGGGTAAAATCGGGACAGATGAACCTCCTGCCACAACGGCTTTGAGTTTATGTCCGTCTCTGATACCTCCACACCAATCGTCTGAATAAATAAAATCTTCAACTGATAAACCCAAAGGTAATTCATAAACCCCAGGCTTGCGAACGTGTCCAGAAACGGAGATTAATTTTGTACCCGTCGAGCGACCAATTCCGATTTTAGCGTATTCGTCTCCACCATTATTCACAATCCAAGAAGTAGCTGCGATGGATTCTACGTTATTAACAACTGTAGGACATTGCCACAAACCCTTTACAGCTGGGAATGGTGGTTTGTTTCGTGGATTGCCACGTTTTCCTTCCAATGATTCCAACAAAGCTGTTTCCTCTCCACAGATGTATGCACCTCCACCCAATTGTACATGAAGTTCAAGGTCATAACCTGAACCCAAAATGTTTTTACCCAAAAGCCCTTTATCTTTTGCTTCTTGGATGGCTTTTTCGAGAATCGTTGCCACATACATCAATTCTCCACGAATGTAGATGTATGAAGTGTTTGCTCCCAAAGCATACGACGATACAATCATACCCTCGATAAGAGTATGAGGCGATTTCATCATCAAATAATGGTCTTTGAAAGTCCCAGGTTCTGACTCGTCAGCATTACAAACTAAGTAACGAGGCACACCTTCGGGTTTCGCCAAAAACGACCATTTCATGCCCATCGGAAAGCCTGCACCACCACGCCCACGAAGTCCTGATTTTTTGACTTCCTCCGTGACTTCGTCGGGAGTCATTTTTTTCAAGGCTTTTTCTACGGCAGTATAACCACCATGTTTTCTGAAAACGTCAATGGTTTCAATGCCTTGAACGTCAATATGTTCGGTTAATATTTTCATGTTGAAATTTATTTCACAAATTTACTCTACCCAATCTTTACCGCCAGTTACTAAATCTTCATCTGGCAGATTAGTTGGGTTTTTATATATTGTTACTCCATTATAATAATTAGCTTCTGAAGAATCTTTATCATGCTCGTAACGGTGTTTTGGCTGTGCTTCTACGGTTGAGTAATGACACACGAATGATTTACGGGTCATTTCTGAATTATTAATTCTACTACCCCCGTGTGCTAAACCTCCGTGCCAAATCAAAATATCTCCCTTTTTTATGAGTAGAACCTTTTTCTCAATCCCGTGTTTTTTGCAAATTTTATCCAAATATTCAGAAAATTGATCGGGGTTAAAAAGTGATCTTCCTTGTTTATAAAGTATTCCAGAATTACCAAAATCAAACTTTGGCAATTTGTGAGAACCAGGATAATAGAACAACGGTCCCGAATCGGCATGAACGTCCTCACAAGGAATCCAAGCTGCTGCAAGATGGCTGGCAATGTTAGATGTTACCCACGGATAATCTTGATGAGTTGATTGCTGGCTACTATACTTAAACACAAGACTCTGAAACGCCGTCAATTCAGGAGCTAAGGCTGCTTTCAAAAATGTTACAATATGACGATGGGTCATAATCCGTTTCGCACCAATTGACGAATTATGATAATCATTAATTCTTGCACCTATTCCGTTTAATAACTCTTTGGGAATATCCTTTAAAGGTGTTGGTTTTTGATCGTTAAATTGATAGACTAATGCCGTAGCGTTGTGTTTATCATGATTTTCAATGGTATCTTCTACTTCGTCCCAAAACAAATCTAACCAATGTGTTGGCAACACCTTCTCTAAAACCACATAGCCATTTTCACGCCAAAACTCTAATTTCTCACGTAAATCATAAGGAGTATCAGAGGGCACATCTATCCTTGCTATTACTTCATCCAAGGATACATCTTTGTCCACCAAAGGCAATGTATCGTAATCAAAATCCAGAGTCTTTTTCTCTGAAAGGTTGTGTTTAAGTAAGTGATAAGGTCTTCTGAGCTTATCTTTGATAAATTTTACCATAGTTTATGAGGGTTATATAAAACATTATTTTGATAACTCTTCTATAATTTCATCCACTTTTTGAGTTGTCAAATTCATATAAAACTTTTCACGGATTTGGAAAACGGGTCCCCAACCACAAGCGGCTAAACACTCTACTTCTTTTACGGTAAACTTACCATCGGCAGTTGTTTCACCAGTTTCAATTCCTAATTTTGCTTTCAAGTGGTCGTAAACTTCAACACCACCCATCAAACAACAAGGTCCTGTTCTGCAATACTCAATTACGTGATTTCCAACGGGTTCAAGGTGAAACATCGTGTAAAAGGATGCCACTTCATAAACCTCCACTGGACTAAGTTTTAGTAAACCAGCCACATAATCCATTACTTCGGGCGAACACCATTTCCATTCAGCTTGGGCTAAATGGAGGATGGGTAATAAAGCTGATTTTTGTTTTCCTTCTGGATAACGTTTAATTATTTCGTGAACTTTATCCAACGTGTCGGCTGGAAACTGTATGGTTTGCGTATTGGTCATTTTTATTGATTTCGGGCTTTTGATTGTGGATTTCGGATTTATATTTCCTTCCCTTAATCTTCATCCTCTAAATAATATTCTTTTTCAAAAACTTCTTCCCAAGTTAATATTTCTGGGTTGTATTTACGTTTTTCTTGCTTATTCAAATTCATTTCATCGGCAGCGTCCAAAACAGCTTTCTGAAATACTTTTTCCCATTCAGACTCAATTATATTTTTTGTAACAGAAGGCGTTTCTTCTTGAACTTCCCCTATTTCATAGCGAGCATTTCTGATACTTTTACGCCAACTCGAACTTCGTTTTTGAGGTTGATATTTCCATTTCAGTATATGAATCATAATGATGAGTAAGTGGCTTCTCATCTCTCGAATCGCAATTTTTGACATACTATCTATTAATTCGTCTAATCCTTCGAGGGCATCTTCAATATCGCCTTCTTGCAAAGAAAATTTGATTTCCTTTGCCAGTACATAGTGCGATGAAGCCGCTAAGTACCCCCAATCGTGAGTTTTGACCATTTTGAACCTCCTTTTTTAGAAATTAAGCATCCAATTCTCCTGCAATTACATTCATCGAAGACATCGTGATGATGGCATCTGAAAGCGTTGTGCCAACAATCATTTCTGGGAATGCTTGGTAATAGATAAAACCTGGACGACGGAATTTTAGACGATATGGAGCTCTTCCTCCATCTGAAACTAAATAGAATCCTAATTCACCATTTCCTCCTTCTACGGATTGATAAACTTCTCCCACGGGTGCATCAATTTCACCCATAATGATTTTGAAGTGGTAAATCAGGGCTTCCATATTACCATACACTTGTTGTTTGTCTGGTAAATAATAGTGTGGTGCATCAGCGTGATATGCTCCTTCTGGAAGGTTTTGAAGAGCTTGTTTAATGATACTTAAACTTTGCCACATTTCTTCACCACGAACCAAGAAACGGTCATAGGTATCACCTTTTGTACCTACTGGGATTTCAAATTCAAAATCTTCGTAAGATGAGTATGGGTTCATGGCACGCACGTCATAATCTACACCCGTTGCACGAAGGTTTGGTCCTGTGAAACCATAATTTAAAGCACGTTCTGCTGAAATTCCACCTACGTTTTGCGTTCTATCCATGAAGATACGATTACGCTTCACGAGACCTTCAAATTCTAACAATGCTTTTGGAAATTCGTCTAACAACACATTGATTTTGCGGATAGCTTCTTTCGACAAATCACGCTCCATTCCACCAAAACGACCCATATTGGTTGTTAATCTTGCTCCGCACATTTCTTCGTAAATCTCATAGATATGCTCACGCCACTCGAAAACGTAGAAATAGCCTGTCAATGCTCCTGTGTCCACCGCCAAGATTGAATTACAAATGATATGGTCAGCAATACGAGCCAATTCCATCATAATTACCCTAATGTATTGGGCTCTTTTGGGTACTTCGATACCTAAGAGTTTCTCTACTGTCAAATGCCATCCCATATTATTGATGGGCGACGAACAGTAGTTCATACGGTCTGTCAGTGTGGTTAATTGATAGAAAGGACGACGTTCAGCTATTTTCTCAAATGCACGGTGAATATAGCCAACGGTTTGTTCTGCATCAATAATGGTTTCTCCATCCATCGTAAGGATGTTCTGGAAGATTCCGTGCGTTGCAGGGTGTGTTGGACCTAAATTCAACGTTGAAAGGTCGTTCACATATTTTTTATTTTCTTGTGCCTTTGTTAAGCCCACGTTGGGGTTTTGCACTAATGCTATTTCAGCCATTCTTATTCTTATCTTTTATAAACCTCTTTTCGATGACCTATCTCAACGACTAAAATCAATAGCTCCCCATCGTTTATTTCATAAATCACTCTATAATTACCAACCTTTATTCGATAATAATCACCACTACTTTGTAATTTCTTACAACCATTTGGTCGAGCATCATTTGCTAATTCCGCAATAGCATCTAATATCTTCTTGATAACGTCATTGGGCAACTTTGACAACGTTTTCTTAACCGATTTATCAAATTCTATTGAATACATTTAATCTAATTTTCCAATAAGCCTTAATTCTTGTTTCATTTGTTCCCAAGAAATAGTCTCACTTTCACCACTGGCAATTCGTCTTTTTATCTCTTCACAAGTTTTAATATCCTCTAAATCTTCATACGCTTCTACGAGTTCATTAAACTCTTTCATACTCAGGATAACATTTGTCTGTTTCCCCTTGGAGTTAGTTATATATCTTGGATTTATGCTCATATTGTTGAAAATTTAAAATGAACTGTCTCTCAGTAGCATCTTTTACAGGGTCAAAACCCTATCGAAAATCCTTCTTAGTAAAATGCTTATAAACTAAATTACCCACAAATTTGAATAAAGTGTTTGATTTTCTTATTCTATTATTGATGATATATTTGTCCTTGCTCGTTTTTATAAACTTTACCTCTTCACCATTAAAAGATTGTTTGACAGGCTCATTTGTTCTGATGTTTACTAAATTATTTCTTAAAAATAACTCATTCGTTACCATATTAGAAAGCATTGGCGTATAGTAAATACAATCTTTAAAATAGTAATGTGTAACCTGAGACCATCTTGTACTTTCCTTATTCAAAAGCGGAGAGCCTCCATGAATAATATTCGAAGACCAAATTAAGATGTCTCCTTTTTTAGCGTAGAAGCATTTTTTCTCGATGTCATATTGTTTCATAAGACTTTCGATAAATACTTCATATTCAGAATAATCATTGTAAGAACTATCATTGACTCCATCTTTGATACTCGAAAAATCATATTCGGGTAATCTTTGTGATTTTGGGTAGTAATAAACAGCTCCGTTTTCAGGAGTAATATCTTCTAAGGCAACCCAAACGCCACACATATATTTAGCGGGTAATGAACTAAAATGGATGGTATCAGAATGGGCTTTTTGCTGTGTTCCTACTTTAAAATTAAGTGTCTGAAACGGAATAACCTCTCTACCGTAAAGCATTTCTAATATTTCTAAAACCTGTGGATAACAGGCTAATTGTTTTGCGTTCTCAGAAACTGTCCATAAATCTTGTACACGATTTGCATCACGATAGGTTGTGATGGGGAAGTCTTTGTCAAAGCCCATTTTTTCAGAGTCTTTCTGAACTTCGTCAATCAGTGTTTGCGGAATAATGCCTGAAAGAACAATAAAACCATTTTCATTGTACTCAGTAGCTATTCTTTTTTGCTCTTCACTTAATTGTTTTTCTGCGAGAATTTCTTTGAAAAATGGGGATTCAACCCATGGGAGATTCATATTTGTCATAACGGTTCACGATTAAGGGTAACAGGGTTTATCTACCAAATAAAGCATCAATCTTATCCTCACGAGTGGCATCTTCCAATGGATATTCTTTACGCATTGGGTGATAGTCCATATCTTCTACGTTCAAGATTCTTTCCATTTTTGGGTGTCCTGTGAAGGTGATTCCGTAGAAATCAAAGGCTTCACGCTCCATCCAGTTAGCACAGGCGTACAAGCCCGTAAGCGTTGGTACAGCAATATTTTCTCTATTCACGTAAAGTTTAATAATTAATCTTACGTTGTTTTCGAGACTGTGCAAATGGTAAATTACTCCAAATTCATGGCTTGGGACTTGTGGGAAATGAATTCCTCCTAAGTCGGTCAAGAATTGGAATTTGAAGGTTGGATGTTGGTATAAGTAGTGCATCAAGGGAATGATGGTCTCAGTGTCGGTAGTTACGTTCAAAAGTCCGTAATTTTCTACAATACCGTAGATTTTTTCTTCGCCAAATTGTGCTACTAAATCTTGTGCTATTTGTTCGTTGCTCATTTTTAATTGTTGAGGTTTGAGTTGTTGAGTTGTTGAAGAAATTTCAACAATTCAACAATCGGTACGCCGAATCGCTCAAATTCACACCTATTCGATTCCATAAGAAGCCAAAAGGGCTTTGTATTCGTCTGATTCTCTACGTCTTCTTTGTTCGGATTTGGCAATTTCTTGAATCTGCATGAAGCCGTCAATGATTTGTTCGGGGCGTGGTGGGCAGCCTGGCACATATACATCCACGGGTATCACACGGTCAATGCCTTGCAATACTGAATAGGTATCAAAAATACCGCCAGAACAAGCACAAGCTCCTACCGAAATTACCCAACGGGGTTCTGCCATTTGGAGATAAACTTGCTTTAGAACGGGTGCCATTTTTTTAGCGATTGTTCCCATCACCATCAAAACATCTGCCTGACGTGCCGAGAACGACATACGCTCTGAACCAAAACGTGAAATATCGTAGTGAGCACCTGCCGTTGCCATAAATTCGATACCACAACATGAGGTAGCAAATGGAAGGGGCCAAAGTGAATTGGCACGAGCAAGTCCTACAAAATCATCTAATTTTCCAGCAAAGAAACCTTGTCCTTCAAGCCCTGCGGGGGCATCTACTGTTTTTATTATTCTATCGCTCATTGTGTTGGTGGTTATTGGTTATTAGTTACTGGTTTATTAGTGTTTCCAGAATCTAAGATAACTCATCAAACCAAAATCTGAATATTTTAAGTATTCTCTAAACGATGTGTTTTGGAGAAAGGTTTTGCTAATTTTTTGGAGGAATTCTTTGCCAATTTACCAGTAACTAATAACCAGTAACCAATAAACTACTTTTCCCAAGTTAAAACGCCTTTTTTGATGACGTAGATGAATCCTACCAATAATAAGCCCATAAATACTATCATTTCTAAGAACATATCCATCGCCACGGCTGATGATGATTTTACCCAACCCATGAAGTTTACTGCCCAAGGGTACATAAAGATAATTTCGACATCAAAAAGTACGAAAAGGATGGCTACTAAGAAGTATTTTACTGAAATGGGTGTGCGGGCATCTCCGACTGATTCGATACCACATTCAAAAACATCGTCTTTGAGTTTGCTATGGCGTTTTGGTCCCAACCAGTGTGTTGCGAGCATCGTGGCGACGATAAATGCTAAGGCTGCACCGATTTGTACAAGAACTGGAAGGTAGTCTGATGGTTGATAGTTCATGTTATTTTTGCAACCACATAGTTGTCATAGGGAACATAGAAAATTTAGAAATCTTTTGAGTTAAATCATCCATTAATTTTAGGTAACTCATTGATTATGAAATACTATGCATACAAACAACTACATGGTTTTTGTTTCGTTGTTGAATTAAGTCGCAATTTACTTATAAAATTTTGTTTACGACATTTTTTTATGGTTAAAATTGATTGTTTTTAACCGCAAGGAAGCTATGACGCTAAGTTTTCTTTGCGAATTCCGTCCTTGCGGTTAATAATCAAATCTTCTTCAAAACCTTCTGAATGATGTCTTGAAAATAGACTCCGTTTTGAGGTCCGTACCAATTCATAACTCTGGTTTCGTAGGCGTTGAGGTCGTAGTGGCGGTCATGAGTGATGTAGCCTACGTATCCACCGTTGAAACTGGTAACGATTAAATTCAGATTTCTACTTTTTGCTACCTGTAAAACCTCTGGCATGAGTTCACCTGAGTAGTCGCATGGTGTGCCGATTAGGACGTTATTGCCAATTTTTAGGGCTTTGATTTCGGCTGGATAATCACCAAATAAAGTCTTGAAAACCCACGGTCTGAATCGCCAATTTTCGGCAAATCTTACTTGCGGTTCTCTTAATGAAACTTCAAAACTTGATAACGATACCTCCTTGATTTCTTGGGTTTTAATATTGTTAATTTCTTTCAAAACCTTTGTGAAAAGTCCTTCTGAAATGGTTTTTTCTTGTTTGAAATCATCGTGTAATTCTTCGCCCGTGGGTCCAGAACTACCAACTGCCCCTGCCATGAAAGTTGCGAAATTTACGGACTTGGAAATCCGTTGTACATATTCTCCTGGGTAGTCTGCGGAGAGGAAGTTTTTATCAGCATTTAGGGTTGTGGCGTGGGCGGAGAATGTAGTGAATAATGCTACTTCGCCCGTTTGTTTTTGGATTTTCAAAAGTCTAATCATAGGGTCGGTTGTGCCTAATGAATCACCTACTAAACGATTGAAAACCAATTCTTTGGCGTTGATTTCTCCGAAACCAATTTTAGCTTTTACCTGATTTTGAGAGGCTTTTTTGATGGCTTCCAAGACTTTATCGGCAATAAAACCAACCGTATTTTGGTCGTATTTTCCTGCAAATAACTCACCGACAGAGTTTTTGCCCCATGCTCCTAAGCTGTTGTGCGTGTGGGTAGTGCCTACATACACCTGCGACCAATCGAAGCCGATGGTTTTGAGTTTTTCTTTCAAAACGTTCTTTACTTCGGGAGGGAAAATCAATAAATCACAACTGACAATGGCAATGGGTTTTGAGGCATTTGACAAAACGATAGCACGAACATAAACGGAGTCGTGAATGGATTGATATGGTTTCCCTTGACGGTCTCCATAACCAGCGGTAGGCGTTGGTTTTGAGGGAGTTAGATTGACCGTTGCCCAACCCGCCTTGAAATTATTTGCAGTATCTTTTGTAGGTTTCCAAGCCTCCAATTTAGTATTCATTTCTTGGAAATACTCCATTTTTCGATAGTCAGTTCTATCGACTGGGGCTATGGTGAAGGCTAAGAAAATGAAGATTAGAATGACTATGCCTAAGAGGATTTTTGCAGTTATTTTTAGGAATTTCATGGAATGAATATTTGTTGATATTTGCAAAAGTAAGGAGGAAATGGGTAGATTTGTAAAAACATCAGTAAGCTATGGAAAAACAACAATTCATGCAAAGAGCCATCGAACTTTCTATCAAAGGAAGTACGACGGGGAAGGGTGGACCATTTGGGGCGGTGGTCGTGAAAGATGGCATAATTGTGGGAGAAGGGCATAATTTGGTAATTTCGACCAATGACCCAACGGCTCATGCGGAGGTGGTGGCTATCAGAGATGCTTGTAAGAATTTGGGTACTTTCCAACTGACTGATTGTGAGATATATACCTCTTGCGAACCTTGTCCAATGTGTTTGGGGGCAATTTATTGGGCAAGACCCGCCCGTGTGTATTACGCCAATACCCGTGAGGATGCCGCCAATATTGGTTTTGACGATGCCTTTATTTATGATGAAATCCCTTTGCCATTGTCAGAACGCAAAATTGAGATGATTCCGCTTGGGCGTGAAGAGGCTCAAAAGGCGTTTGAGATGTGGGCGGAGAAAGAAAATAAAACGGAATATTAAATTAGCCGTTAGCAATGAGAAAAAGATGCTCGCTGTTCATAACTCATTGCTCAAAGCTCATAACTCACAGCTACAAAAAATGCTTATCAGAATCGTTAGAATGACCTTTCAGGAGGATAAAATAGAAGATTTTTTGGAAATATTTAATCGTTCAAAACACCTGATTCGTGGTTTTGAAGGTTGTCAGCATCTTGAATTATTGCGTGATAAAAATGCTCATAACATCATGCTTACGTACAGCTACTGGCTTTCGGAAGAACATCTGAATGCCTATCGTGATTCTGAATTATTCAAAACTACTTGGGCAGCTACGAAGGTTTTGTTTTTGGATAAACCTGTGGCTTTTTCTTCGGAGCGGGTTGAGGTGATTTGACTTTATTAAGTATGATTT
This sequence comes from Cytophagales bacterium, assembly GCA_013298125.1. GTDB lineage: Bacteria > Bacteroidota > Bacteroidia > Cytophagales > Spirosomataceae > Arcicella. The sequence goes on from JAAFJP010000021.1 coordinate 75,266, forward strand.
ACCGAATCACCCAATAAATAAAAAACGCAATCCCCGAAACCACCAAGCACAAAGGCGAGTAATAACGAGTATCATTTTTGGCAAATACTGAACCCTTCACTTTCTTGAAAAATCCTGCATATTTAAAATCTCCGATGGCACGGATGAAGAAGACAATAGCGATGGCTAAATTACCGTAAATCAAGGATTTAGCATCCGTTTTTCCATTGGGTGTAAATGATAAAAATGCCCCAACTAACATTGCCAAAGCTACGGCAATGGTGGCTAAAACAGGAGGATGAAAAACGGCTTTTCCCTCAATGGCAGGAATGACGGCTTGACTACCAAACTTTCCACCAAAAGCCCAATAAAAATGGATTCCTGCGATGAGGAGGAAGATGATGGTGTTGATGGATTGGAGGATTTGGAAGAGGGTATTCATGGCTTTTTTTATTTTTATACTTGTAAATATCTATCTTTTTTGAGGACTTATTTACAAGTATGGGGAAAGAAAAATCCCTATTCCCAGATTTTTAGGTTGGGGATAGGGAATGGAAGCTAATAATGTAAACCAATTTACTCAACAGAGACGAAAATATTGATTATCAATGATTTGCAATTCTTGGGATGCCAAACCAAGAATTGAAGAAGGCAGGAAATAACAAAATTTAGATATTTTGTAAATCACTATTGATAAACGATATGAATTGTTCTTCGGTAGGTAATTCTATGAGGTATTTGCTCACAAAAAGGTTTTTATCCATTCCTGCGAGGGCGTAATCCACGAGTTTTTTTCCTTTTTGGGTACACAATAAAATACCGATTGTTGGATTATCGTCTTCTCGTTTTACTTCCGCATTAAAATAAGCAACATAAGTTATTCAGATTTGAAAATATCAGTTTTTAGTTCAAGTAAAACATGACATTTTAGGATTCGGTGATAGAAAACTAAATCCACAAAATAATATTCTTCATCAATTAATATTCTCTTTTGGCGAGCCTCAAAACAGAAGCCATGCCCCATTTCAAGCATAAAATCTTGTAGATGCTCCACTAATCCAGCTTCCAAGTCATTCTCTAAAATAGCTTCGTGCGATTTTAAACCCAGAAATTCAAAAACGAAAGGAGATTTGATTAATTCATTATGATGATTTATTTCGGCTTTTTCATGGGTGATTTGACTAAGTTTTTCGGGATTTAGGCTCATGCCGCTTCGTTCAAAATAAAGTGAAGCAATTTGTCGTTTGAGTTCGCTTACACTCCAAGTTCCTTTAATGGCTTGAACTTCATAGAAAGTGCGTTTGAGAGGGTTTGAAATCGGAAAAAGTTGTACTAAATGTGTGTATGATAATTTAGTAAGTATTTTTTCAGGGGGTACTTGTGGAACATTATTTTCGGTATTAACGATTGGTTCATTTTTATTAAACACTTGATTTTCAACATTTTGCAATTCGCCAATCAGTGATTGGCGAATTGAAGGAAGCGTAAAGCCTAAATTTTTCAATTGGGTAATCACTGATTGCCCAATTTGAGGATAAGTCAAATAGAATTGTCGGAAGACTTTAAGATTTCCTTCTGATAGGCTTTTATTATTCAATTTTTTTGAAAGAGATACCATTAATTTTTCTCCATATTTGGCTCTATCTTCCCCGTGTTGTTCAAACTCAACAATATAAAAGCCAATCAGCCAATTTCTGATGGTGAGGTGAATATTGATTGCCTTTACTGCACTTTGTTGGAGTGAGATGTGGGTTTCGAGAATAGTATTTGTTAGTAAATCAAAGTTCATTTCATGAGGGGTTAATTTGTAGTTATTTACTTAATCACCAACTAAGTTAGTAGCCTTATTTACAGAAACGGTGAACGGTTCACGGAAAAAACGGTCGTCAAATCCGTTCACCATTTACCGTTCACCGTGTACCGTAATTACTCCATAGGCTTTATCATCCGCTCAATAAAATCAATCTCTGCCTCACTCAAATCATACTTTTTGTATAATTGCTGGTCTATCTCAGTAATTGATTTGCCCCAATCAAGGTCTGAATTTGGGGTGAAGTCTTGGAGAGGGATATTTTTCCAAACATCTTTACTGTTGTGTTGAGTAATTTTTAAAGAACTTAGTAATAATCGTAAAAATTTTGATTTAATATAAACAAGCAAATTATTAGCTTCATTTTCTGTTTCTAATGTACCTATGCTAATAAATGTTTGATTATGTCCAAGACCTGGATAGCCAATTAGAGGTGATGAAAGTGTTTCTCCTAATTCACCTTTACCATTTGATTTTGGTAAGATAACTTTGTAAAAACTCAAATTAATATGTGGGTCAATATATTCTCTTTTTATCCACTTTATAACTCTTGCATTTTCGTGTCTGCCGATTATTTGGATATATTCGTTTTCATCAATTGGCTTTACATCAAGAAAAACATCTCCTAATTTTTCAAAAATATTTGTGGTCAAATCAAAAAGATGTCCTTTACTTAATTTTGCTTCTGCATCAGGAAAATCAGTATGTAGTTTTTTATCAAATCTGTAACTTTCAGTTGGATAAACCCACTCACTCAATGGCTGAAAGTTCTCATTGGTTACTTTCTCCAAAATACTTCCTATTTCTGGATAAGATGAGAATGAGCCAATTTTCTCAAATTCTTGACTTTTATCTCTAAGAGTTACCGCCACGCCACCTTTAATATCTACATTTGGGAATATATTAGAACTATTGCTTTCGTACCAAATTACCTTAAAATGCTTATCGTTAAGAATTTTGGTATTCCATTCTTTTGGGGTCTTTCCAGCATTAAACAAAAACCGAGCGGGGGTAATAAAAGTTACTTTGTCCGAGATTTTAAAAGCAATATCCATGAATAAATGATAGATTGGATTGTCACTTGTTCCTTCTTTGGTTTCCTGATACGGCGGATTGCCCACGATTGCGTTAAATTTCATATTGTCGTTATTGTTAGTATTCCAATAGCTTTTTCCTTTTTTTACTTTGGCAATAAAATTATCGGGTTTTTGGGTAATTTGTTTTACTAAATCTTCAAAATACCGAGTATTTACGTTTACGTTTCTGAAACCTACGAGCGTCCGTTTGGTAATGCTTTTTGCCATGGGGGTTTTACAAATCACAAACACATTTTCCGCTATGGTTTTGTCCCACAGGGCTTGTTGTTGTGCCACCGTGAGGGTCTCATGGTCTTGGTTTGGATATTGCTGATTTATTCTTTGGCGGTAAATATTATAAGCCACAAAAAGCGGGTAAAGCCCTGATTTTGAGTTAATTTCAAGGATTTTACTCTCGGGCGAGAAGACATTTTCTGTCACGTTCCCCTGCCCTACATAATGTGGTTGGGCGATGGTTTTTTCACGGTTTTCGTCCAAGAACACATACCCGCCCAAACAGTCGCCTAAGTGCATATTCACCACTCGCCAGGGCGTAAGGACTGTTTCTTTATCGGGGTTGCGGAAAGTGGCAAAAATGGAGGTAATCCGTTCAATGCGTTCCTCGATGGTTTCATTATCGGCTGCCCTTGCCAAAGCCCTAATGCGTTTACCAGCGGCACTAAAAACGTCAGGTTCGTAGTATCGTTTAAATTTCTGAAAAGTAGCTTTGGTTACGCCTTTGGGCATAAACTCTGCCCAAGATTGGGCATCAACCAAATCGGCAAAGTTATCAATGGAAATTTCTGTTTCTTCGTGCTGAACGTCTGCCCCATAAATGAGCAAAGGCATACGGATAGAGATACCCCTGAGAATGGAAACTGCATTGTCTCGGGTTTTCTTTTGTTCAAATCTTTTAGCCAATAATTCCTTTTCAGCTTCGGTTAGTTCAGTTTGTTTCTTTTTTTTCTGAGCGGCTTCTTGTTTTTCGTACTCTTCTTCTGTGAAACCTTGCTTATTTACGTCAATATCGCCACTTTTGGGCATGGCTTTGGTGGTACCGATAATCTTTTTGAGTCCCTCAAAGTCTTGTAATTCAAGGGTTCCGAGTTTCATCAGTTGGTCGTTATTGTAGAGATAACTATCTTCAAAACCGTTTCTCACCACCCGTTCCACGTACACCTTTTTGAGTTGTTCAAGCATCCCTTTCACATCGTAGGGCTTCATCTGTGAACCATCAAAGGCAATAATGGGGCAGAAATTGAGGAAATCACGCATGATGTCTCGGTCTCCGTTGGAGGTTTTTCCCGCTTTGGCAGACATTTTGGCGGTTTCGGCGATAACTTTCAGGGTACGGTCAGGGGCAAAATCAAACACAAAGCATTCCTCTTTCACCCTCCCGTTGATGGTGGCGGGTGTTTGGACTCTGAAAATGGTTTGCATATACGTAGCCGCAGAAGTGTTAGCCGAACCAGCCAGCATAAAGACGGCAGTCCATGCAGGAACGGAAACGCCCGTAGTCAATCTTCCACAAGACAACGTGATAGTATAGGTTTCGTGGGGGCGATTGCTGATGGCTTTCTTAACTTTTTCAAGGGCTTCATCTTCTTTGTCTTCGTCATCTTCGCCTGCCACATTCACAATGTTGAATTGCCCAAAAACAGGATGTGTTTTGAGCAATGCTTTCAAAGCCTTCGCTTCTTTCACGCCTGGCACCATCCATAACGAATGGCGGAAATTATCACGGTATTCCGTAGTGGAATAGGGATAATTACTTTCAGCATCGGGTTTACAAATGAGGTTCAGGAATGAAAGTACATCTTTTTGATGCAAAAAATTGCCGTTTTGGTTCACTCTAAAAAACTCAACAAAGTTAAAAGCTACTTCTTCGTCAATGAAGCTACGAAGTATTTTGCCAAGGTCGTAGGTAAAAATATTTAATTTGGGCAGACAGTTATAAGGGTTTGGGTCGCCAAAATGTGTTTCATCCCACTTAGCTTTTGCCTTTTGTTCCATCACATAGTCCCAAGTATAGATTTCGTCCTCTTTGTAGTTATCCAACAAGTTGAAGGGCGTACCCGAAAGGTGGAGTATTTTGGTATTTTCTTTTTTAAGCTCTTTCAGTACGTTTTTGCCCAATTCGGTTTGGGTACCTTCGTGGGCTTCATCCACGATGATAAAGTCCCATGAAATGTCAAATATTTCATCATTTTTTTCAAAATCTCCCCCTACTCGTCCAGAGCCTCTGAGGTCTTGCATAGAGGCGAAATAGACATATTTTGTTTGTTTGTTTTTACAGGCTTTTTCTAAGGTCTCAAACTTATTTCCTTGGGTTTTAGAACCATAAGCAAACGGAGGGCTATCATAAAAGATTTTTCCGAAATCATCGAACCAACCTTCGTTCACCACGGGTCGGTGTGTTAGAATCAGGGTTCTACTGAATTGATGTTCTTTTACCACTTGCAAAGCCGAGAGTGTTTTGCCAAAACGCATTTTAGCGAACCAAAGCATTTCGTTACTTTTTTTGAATTGCTTTATGGTTTTTTCAATAGCTTCTTTTTGTTCTGGTCTGAAAGCAACGGGAATTTTGTCTTTTGAAATCTCGTGGGCATCTAAGGAATCTCTTCCTTGCTTAACGGCTGTAATGGCTTTTTTAGCGGTTTCAAGGTCAGTTATAAACCACTCATTGGCTTTTTTTTCAATGTTAAATGTTTTCTTTTCTATACCCGAACGAGTGAGAACGCTATGCACTTCTGCATCAGAAAAACCCATAATATTGCCTTTTTGGGCAAAAATTGCCACTTCGGTGTATAGTAAATCATAAGCAATACCAGCCGTTTGGGTATATTGGTCAATTCGTTTTCTGGCTGCATCATTTAGTGGCTTGCTGTTAGGTTCAAGTCCAAAAATGTTTTCATTGTCAGACGTTGCTTCACCAATTTTCACGCATCCCCGATGAGCCTCATCGTTGATGCGGAATACGTAGATTAGTTTGAGTTTTAATGATGAGGTAAATTTCATTTTCCTTTGTTCTTTAATAAGTCTATAAACTTGATTTTTCTGCTTGATTTACCAGTTTCTAAATCTTTGTTTGCCCAATCTTTAATCAAACATTTTATGCCGTTATGTTTGTGGATGATGTCTTTTTCGCAGCCTTCACAGTTAACTTTCTTTGATTCTGTCGTAGTAAACATATCAGTTTGAGCTCCCACTTCGTAGCTTTTACAAGAGTTAGGTATCACGCCTTTGAGTCCGTCCATTTGCCAGACGTTCCAAGAAATGATATAGGCTATGTATTCTAAGGATTTCGATAAGGGTTCTTTGCCAAACTTAGAGGTATAATTTTCTATAAAAGTTGTAAACATGGCTTCACGGGCAAGCAACAAACTATCGCCTTGCCATTCAAAAGCGTAGGTGTTTTTGTAAGCCGTTTGGGCGGCAGTGAGCCAATCGCCTGTGTTGTCCACATTTTCATTGATAATCCGTAGTTTTCTATCCAATATTCCGATGCGGTTTTCTATGGGAATAAAATCGCCCGTAGTGGTATCATACCTACTTGTGATGTAGGGTGCTTCGCCACAAGCCATTTCTAAGCGAGTATCACGAATGTAGTCTTTCCAAGTTTTTTTATCGGGGAATATAATTTTTTCTGTATTAACTTCCCACGATTTAGAGCCATTTTTTAAGGTTAATTCTGTATTGAAAACATTGTTTCTTCCAAACCAAGCATTATCAATCAAGTTGTTCTGAGCATTACAAATCCAAGAAGGCGTAAAGACTTCCGCCATTTCCTTAGACCGTGATTGTTGTAAAATTTTGTCTTTATGCACCCTTGGCATAATGATATTGCCATTATCGTGCGTGATAAGTTCAGGCAGAATTTCAACATTTGCCAGATATGACTCTCCAAATTCTTCGTAGTTGTTAGTAGCCCAAATAATATTTTTTTGGGTAGTATGGTCACGCAGTAAAATAGGCAGAATATCGGGATATTGCTCTATGATTTCGTTTTCTAATATATCTATCTCAGTTCTCAAAAAATTCAATTCAAATGGGTTTTTAATAATTCACACAAATAAGCATTTTAAAAAATAAATATCCCAATAAAATACTTATTTTGTTGGGGAAAGTTCTTTTGCAATTTGGCAGAAGAGGTTTTTTTAGTTGAAAGTAGCAACAAAAAAAACGCCCGCTGCACCGCAACGAACGTTTCTATAACCCTTAAACCACTAAATTTTTCTATGTTTACACTGCCTCCAACTCCTCTACTTTCACGGCTTTATTCTTCCGAAACCATTTGTCACGAATACGCTCGTTGATGTAGTACATACATGGTACAATGACGAGTGTAAGGACTGTTGAGAAGGTCAAGCCGTAGATGATTGTCCACGCTAAAATGTTCCAGAATGCTGCACTGTCTGAGCCTGTGTGAATGTGTGGGTTCAATTCCGTAAACATTCTTACGAAGTCGATACTCAAACCAATTCCCAAAGGAACAAGTCCTAAAACTGCCGCCGCCGCCGTTAAAATTACGGGGGTAAGACGGGTACTTCCTGCCTCTACGATGGCTTTTTTCAGAGGATAGCCTCTACCGATAAGTTCATCGGTAAATTCTATCAAAAGGATTCCATTTTTTACCACAATACCCGCCAAAGCAATAATTCCAACCCCAGACATGATGACTGAGAAGGTTTTACCAAATGCCATAAACCCTAAGAAAACTCCAATGAATGACAACAGAATCGTGGCAAAAATGATGATGGGTTTCGAGATGGAATTAAATTGCGTAGCTAACACCAAGAAAATCAAGATAATAGCGGCAATCAATGCCCCGCCCAAAAATGCCCCTGTTTCGGCTTGTTCTTCTTGCTCGCCTCCCATACGGATTACGTAACCGTTTGGCACATTCAATTCTTTGGTCAATTCTTCAATCTGTGGTACAATTTCATTGGCGGTATAGCCTTGCGACACGTTTGAACTCAACGTAATCACACGCTCTTGATTCTTGCGATTAATCTGACTGAAAGTAGTTGAATATGAGACATTTGCGATAGAATTCAAAGGCACTTCACGCAACATTCCACCCATGACCATATCACGATAGACGATTTTCATACCCAATAGTTTTTCAATCTGATTGCGGTCTGTCGCTTTGATTCTCAACTGAATTGGATACTCGTCTTTATCGTCACGAAACTTGGCAATTTCAGAACCAAACAAGGCTGTACGTACTTCCATCGCTATTTGTGCCGACGAAATACCTTCACGTTGTGCCTTGGCTTTATCAACATCAATGATGATTTCGGGTTTGTTCGTAATCAAATCTGACTTCAATTTTTCGATGCCTTTGATGCCCGATTTGTCGATGGCTGCCCGCACGTCTTTCTCCAATTTTGCCAAAGTCTTGAAATCATCCCCTGCAATTTCGATTGAAATAGGAGCTCCCGTTGGTGGTCCATTATTTTCTCTATCCACCGAAATCTCAGCCCCTGGAATAGGTAATGCCTTGATTTCTTTACGGAAGATACCCAACATTTTTTCAGAAGAAATGCCCTGACGATAGATTCCACTTACAAAAGCAATCGTAACCTTTGATTTATGTGGCGTTGGAGCTCTGTCGGGATTGAAAGGGTCTCCCGCATTTTTACCCACATTAGAAATCACTGAGTTGATAGCAACTTCGGCTTTTTCACGCTTGATAATTTCAAACACTTTTTTCTCCAAAACTTTACTAACAGAATCTGTCACTTTTGCATCTGTACCGATGGGTAAGCTGTTGTAAACATAAATCACGTCAGGCTCGCCACTTGGGAAGAAAATTACGTCTGGTTTTACGACGGTCAATAAAAATATGGTTACAAAAAACAACACAAACATCGACAAAACCGTCCAAACTGGGCGATACCCTGTAATTAACCAAGAAATCAAATTTTCATACTTTTGCTTTAAAGCGGGTAAGGTTTTTTCTTGGAAAGGAACGATAATTTTTGGCGTTAGGATGAAGTGATTGAAAGCGTATAAAATGACAATCAACACAAAGAAATTTCCTAAACCAACATTGATAACATAGCCCAACAAAGCACAAATACCCAAGATAATCATCGGTTTTTTCAAGGATGCTACACTCGTATCAACCGCTCCGTGTTCGTCATGACGTTTCATAAATGATACTGCAAACACAGGGTTCATCACATACGCCACAATCAGAGAGGCTATCAAAGTACAAATCAAAGTGATGGGCAAATATTTCATAAATTCACCCACAATCCCAGGCCAAAAGAGGAGGGGAACGAAAGGCATAACCGTCGTGACCGTACCCGAAAGTACAGGTATAAAAACCTCTGAGGCAGCCAATTTAACGGCTTCTACGATAGAAATGTGTCGATATTTATTGAAAATACGGTGAGAGTTTTCGATTACCACAATGGCATCATCCACCACAATTCCGAGACCCAACAAAAAGGCAAAAAGTACGATGGTATTGAGCGTAAAACCTAAGAAATACAAAGGAATAAACGCCAACAGAGCCGATAGAGGCACAGAAAGTCCTACGAAAATGGCATCTCTGACACCCATAAAGAACATCAAAACCAATACTACGAAGATAAATCCGAGGATTACGGTATTGACCAAATCATCAATTTCTACTTTGGTTCTTTCTGAGGTATCAGCCGTAATTCTGACTTCTAAACCTTGCGGTAAGGTGCTTTCTTTGGCTTTTTCAATGATTTTATTAATTTTCTCAGCCGCCTCAATCAAGTTTGAACCACCTCGTTTGATAACGTTGAGAGTAACTACTTTTTTGTTGTCCAAACGTGCAAAATCTTGTTGTTCTTCGCTCGCATCTACGACTTCGGCAACATCGCCCAAGCGTATCATCGCACCCGAAGACGAACGTAATTGAATGTCTTGAATCTGAGCCATTGACTTAAATTCACCCTTTACTCGGAGCGTTCTTCTCACGCCATCAACATTCAATTCACCACCCGAAATATTGACGTTTTCGCCTTGAATGGCTGACTGAATGTCATAAAACGAAAGTCCAGCCGACTGTGCTTTGTACAAGTCCAGATTGATTTGAATTTCACGAGTCAATGCCCCCACGATGTCCACACGAGTAATTTCGGGTAAACCTTCGATGTCGTCTTGGAGAACTTCTGCAAAGGTTTTCAATTTTGCCAAAGGATAATTTCCCGCCAAATTGATGTTCATTACTGGAAATTCCGAGAAATTAACATCTTGAACAACAGGTTTTTTGGTCAAATCTTTTGGTAATTGCACGATGTCCACCTTGTCTTTTACCATACGGAGGGCATCATTTACCTTCACATCAGGATTAAATTCTACCAAAATGATAGAAAAATCTTGGAGCGAATTTGACTTCACACGCTTCACGCCAGAGATAGTCTTGATTTGCTTCTCGATGGGCTTCGTGATGGTATTTTCAATATCCGTTGGCGTTGTTCCTGCATAAATAGTCTGCACATAAATCTGTGGGACTTTAATGTCAGGAAATTGCTCTTTGGGCAGGATGTTATAAATCACCATTCCCACAATAAAGAGTACGGTAGTAAACAAATACACCGTTTTTTGATTGGTCGCCAACCAACCAATCATATTATAAATCGCTCCCGAACCATGCTTTTCGTTGGTCAGGGCTTCGTTATTTTCAAGGTTGTTGTTGTTCATAAGATTGAATATTTTGACAAACAAACCTATAAGGTTTTCGAAAACCTTATAGGTTTAATTCCGTATAAATTATAGGACTTTTGAGCCTTTGAAATAGAAAAATCGCACTTTTTCCAATTCCCCAACCAATGGTTGGGGAATTGGAAAACTAATCACGTTTACTTTTTCTGAATCAAGATTTTAGGATTTACGGATGAACAGGATTATTTGGAGAAACATCCTCTTTATCCTCACATCCTAAAATCCTGATTCAGACATTTTAAAAACTAATCAACGACCCATCAACCAAATCCTGATACCCTTGCGTAATCACCATTTCGCCAGAGGTTAGTCCTTCCAAGATTTCAACATTTCCATTATACGAAATACCTGTTTTTACCTTTTTGGCTTTAGCGATTTTTTTGCCATTTTCCGTAACGGCTACATATACGAGGTCGCCTAATTCGGTTTTTTGGATAATATTCTGACTGACAATCAAGGCGTTAGCTTTTGACAAATCGTTAATATTGATAATCGCAACCTGATTTGGTTTCAACGAACCTCCCAAACTTGGAATATTTGCCTCAATGCCAAAAGTTCTTGAAGCTGGGTCAATCAAGGCATTTACTAAGGATATTCTGGTCGTAAATTCTTTGTTGATGTCTGGAAATTTAACCGTAATCGCATCGCCTTTTTTCACAGAACCTACATACGTATCAGCAATTTTTGCGGTAATTTTTAAGTCACCAACGTTCACAATTTGAGCCATTGGAGCTCCTGGCATTCCCATTTCTCCTGATTTTTGCATTACTTTTTCAACTACTCCTGAAATAGGGGCATATACCTTGCTCAAACCCATTTGAGTTTCCATCGTAATGATTCTTTTCTCCAACGATTCCTTATTGGCTTTTGCTTGAAGATACTGAATCTCCGTTCCGATTTGTTGATCCCAAAGAGCCTTTTGCTTATTAAAAACTGTATTGGCTAACTCCAATTGCGTTTTTATTTCAACCATCGACTCTTTCATCACAGCATTATCAATCGTGGCAACTACTTGCCCTTTTTTCACGGCTTGCCCTTCTACCAAAATCATACTCGTAATTGTTCCACCCATTTGTGGCGTAACCATCACGATATTTTTAGAAGTTACAACGCCTTGACCCTCAACAAAATGCTTGAAACTTTGTGCTTGAATCGGGCTCACCGCCACGACTATCGGAGTAGCTTCGGCTTTCTTTTCCGTAGTTCCCAATTCCTTTTCGAGGGCTTTAATTTTACCTTCAATCTCTTTTTGTTGAGATTTCAAATCAGCTAATTCGGTCTTTTTGTCGGGCTTGCTACAAGCCGACAAAAGAGCCATTGATGCTAAGAATATGTATGTATTTGTTTTCATCTAAAATGTATTTTTTATTTTTTACTTGTCTTCTTTTTCTGAATCAAGATTTTAGGATTGATGGATGAACAGGATTATTGAGAGACATCTTTTTTATCCTTACATCCTAAAATCCTGATTCTAACATTTTTACTCCACATACAACTTCCCCAACGCCTTATCCAAATCAACTTTGGCAATTAGGGCATTATAAAAAGTTGTGAAATAATTGGTCTGAGCTTCTTTGTACGAGATTTCGGCATTGATTACTTCCAAATTTGAACCAACCCCTTGTTTGTATTTTATCTTCGTAACTCTTACAATTTCCTTCGCCAATTCCATATTTGATTTTTGGTCTTGGAGCGTTTCGTAGGCATTTTTCAAGGTAATTTGTCCTTGTTTTACTTGCAAATCAATTGAGTTTTCTAATAAATCAAAACTCTGTTTTACCTTCTGCAAATTGTTGCGAGATTGTTCAACTTTATACTTGCGTTGAAAACCATCAAAAATTGGAACTTGAACCGTGAATCCAATAGCTGCCGACCCAAACCATTCCTTAGTAATTAAGTCAAAAAACTTAGGACGACCCGCTGAAAATCCATAATTACCAGACAAAATCACTCTCGGCAAAACGGCAGCCTTCTGGTTTTTCAAATCCAATTCCGCTAAACGATTTTGAGTTTGTAAAATAGAATATTCAATACGATTTCCGTATTTTAAATCCAAATCATTCTCTGGCGTGAATTCACTTACATTGATGTCCGCTAATTTATCTGTCAAAGTAATCGTTTCAGAAACTTTTTTACCCATCTGAAATTTCAATAAATGATAACTTAATTCCTGCAGACGCTCTACGTTTTTCGTTTCGGTTTTTAAGTTATTTAGCTGAACTTCAAGGCGTTGTACGTCAATTTTTTCTACAAAACCTTGTACATTCAATGCTCTGGTATCACGCAATAATGAGTCCAAACGACCAATATTGAGCGTCAAAAGTTTCATACGTTCTTCGTTTACCAAAATCCCATAATAGGCTTTCGTAACGTTTTCGGCAGATTGTTGTTTAGTCTGAACGAGGGCTTTTTTCGACAATTCCTTATATACATCTGCGGCTTTGAGTCCGAGCGTATATGAACCATCGAACAGCAATTGACTCAATCCAATACCCGCCTGACCGCTGTTTGCCACACCAAATTCAGCCGCAACGACATCGCCTTCGCCCGCAGTAGGGTCAAAAGTTTTGGCAGGAATAAAAAATCTCGGAATCACCACGTTATTGGTATAGTTCAAATTACCATTGACTTGTGGCAAGCCGAGTCCTTTAATTTCTTTCACCCTTGCCTCAGCGTTGAGAATATCCAACTGAGCATTTTTGATGGAAATATGATTTTTGATGGTATAATCCACCGCCTCACGGAGCGAGTAATTTTGTTGAGAAAATCCAAGGTTTGAGGCAAGTAACAGACTCATTATCAGCCATTTACTTCGTATCTTTGTCTTCATTATTTATTTGTTTTTGATATGCTTGATTTACAACCTCACCCCCAACCCCCTCTCCTACTGAGAGGGGAGTAGTAGGACGACTATCTCCCTTCTCAGTAGGAGAGGGGTTGGGGTGAGGTCATGTAGCATGATTATTTATTTGTTTTTGATATGCTTGATAAACTTCTAATCCTTTTTCTGTGAGAACGCCTCTGATAAAATGGTCTAACATCGTAAGCTCAACTTCAACAATTGAGAACTTATTTGGCGGAAAAATTTGAGGGTCAAAACCTAATTCAATTTGTTCTAATCTCATTTTTGCCAAAATATCAACCTTAACATCAGGTCTAAAAAAACCTTGTTCGATACCTTCTAAAAGGTCTTGACGAATAGCCCCTAAGATATAATTTTGCTTATGCTCTTGAAATGCCTCCCAGGTTTTTGGGTAATATTTTTTGATGTCAAAAAAGGTAGAAGGATTGATTTCTGTAAAAGTCTGTTTGAAAATATCCATAGATTTCATGGTCTTTTCAATTACGTTTTGGGAAGACCCATTCAATGCTTCCCAATCACATTTATCTTGTTCCATTTCACTCAACATTAACTGATGCACGATGTCATCTTTGTCTTCAAAATGTAGGTAAATGGTTTTCTTTGAAATCCCCAACTCGCTGGCAATATCATCCATCGTTACGGATTTGACCCCATACCGAAAAAATTGCTCTCGTGCCTTAGCGATTATACGTTCTTTAATTTCCAAAATTTGTCACAGGAAACTCTTGATACATTTAGCGTTTCCAATTATTAAACTATGGAAACTTTTAAAAGGTTTCAAGTTTTTATAATTTTTTTTAGAAATTTTAATTTTGGAAAATTTTAGAAAGAAAAAGAATGTTTGTTTAGGGAGATTTGAAGTAATATTTTAAATTATTCTTGGAATAGTTATAGAATGGTTTAATTGTATTATTTGGGGAGGGAGGTTTTTGTTGTTATTCAATTTGGTTTGGTCGTCTATGAAGATGCAGACAATGGCAGAAGAGTTTGATATTTTTATCGTAAAATAAAGTGTGTGAGAAAAATTGGATTTACAGAAAACATTAAATAGATTTGAACACAAGAGCATTAAATAATTAGTACGCTCAGAAATGTTGCGGAGATACGAGATATAGACGCAATAAAATATAAAAAGTAAGGGCGTATGCGGTTATACGCTCGTTGGCGGTAATTTTAACAGACAACAAGTGAGAATAGGAATATTAACCATTTTAACAACTTTAATCATTCTTTCGTGTACCGAAAAGGAAGAAAAAGTTGAATACCATCAATTCAGAAAGCAGATTACACCGAGTGGGAAATATGTTATTTATGACTATGCACGATATGGACCAATGGCATTTAGCTCAGACATTTATGGGACAGAATTATTTAAATTAGATGAAAAATTTGAAGAAGGGAAAGGGCAAACAATAGACGGTGCAATATGTGAATGGATTTCAAACGACACTCTTTTAGTTTATAACTTTAAATCCAACTTGGAACAGCCAAAAGACACTTTACCAATTAAAACAGAATTTAGTAAACTTGGAGACTTTATCGCTAAGACAATTTTTTATAAATCAAATTCTGGTGGACGAGCTATTTATGAATTTGACTCTGTAAAAACGACCGACAAATCAATTATAATTCGAGTTATTACAAATAACAAAAAGAAGCATTTTATTAGCTTTCCTCTTGGTGGAACAACCATTAAAACTAAATCAGATTCAATAGTTCATATTAAAGTATCAAATCGTTTGTCAAAAAATATGAATTTTGTTTACAAAAACAAAGATGGGACATTTACAGGTGGACTTGCTGACGTGGGAACAACTTGGTATGACTTGACACCAGCACGCAAAATTTCACCAAAAGGACTTAACGAAAGGAAAGTATTTTGGGAGGAGTAAAAAAACGGTCTCCCGACCAGCCATCTGGCGGCAGCACTCTGGGGAAAGATTTATGAATATCTAAAATAGCAAAAAGGTCATTGACTGAAATTCCAGTCAATGACCTTTTTGCTGTCTGTAATTATCCTCGCCGTTGTCTGTGTCTCCAAAGACGATTGAATAATGTTTTTTCACTATATTTGTAAACATGAAAACGCTCCGCAAAGTGATTACATATCTCCTCATCATCTACGTCCTACTCGTAGCCATAGCCGTTTTATTTCAAGAAAATTTCCTTTTCAGAAATACGCAAATAGCCGTGGATTATCAATACGAATTCAAGGATAATTTTGAAGAAATGTGGTTTACGCCCGAAGCAAATGTGAAGTTGAATGCCTTATATTTCAAGACTGATTCCACGAGGAGAAAGGGCTTAGTCGTCTATTTTCACGGTAATGCCGACGACCTCAGAAGGTGGGGAAAACACGCTGTTGATTTTACTAAAAATGACTATGATATTTTGATGATTGATTATCGTCAATTTGGGAAATCGACGGGAGAATTATCCGAAAAAGCCCTGCACGCAGACGCACACTACGTATATGAATGGGCGAAAAAACGTTTTCCAGAAAATCAAATCATCGTTTACGGGCGTTCGTTAGGCACAGGAATTGCCACAAAATTAGCCTCAGAAAATTCCCCTAAAATGTTATTATTAGAAACTCCTTATGTCAGCCTTGGAGATGTGGCGAGTAGTTATTTTCCTTTGATGCCCTATCATTCAATCTTGAAATACCAATTCCGTACCGACCTCTGTATTAGGCAAGTACGCTGTCCAATACATTTTTTTCATGGAACAAAAGATGCCGTTGTGCCTTACAAATCCAGCATGAAATTAGCGGAAATATTAAACAAAGAACCGTCAGAAATCTTGACTACAATTCCAGGTGGTGGGCATAAGAATTTGGGGGAATTTGCTTTGTATCATGTGGCTTTGAGGGAAGTATTGAGGGATTAGGGGTTGGGTAATTGGGGATTGGGTAATTAGGAATTGGGTAATTAGGGATTAGGTAATTAGGGATTGGGTAATTGGAGATTAGTTTTACCGAATCCCTAATCCCCAAAACCTATCGCCCGAAATCATCTTGCAATCTCACAATATCATCCTCATCCGAAGGGTTTTCTGGGTCAGTATGTTGCCAAATTTCAGCCACAACTCCCCAACCATCCAAGCCAATCAAACGGTGGCGTTCGCCTTTATCCATTTGAATGAAACTTCCTGATTCTAAGACTTTGACTTCGTCTGGCTGTTCGTCATTATCGCTGATTTTTACTCCCACAGTCGTACCCGCAATCACCTTCCAAATTTCGGCACGGTGAAAATGATATTGCCAAGATAAGCGTTTGTGTGGGGCAACCACCAAAATTTTAGGAGATAATTTGTTGGTAATCTGAATATCAGATATTTCAAGATTTGGGAAAAAATGGGCAGCAAAATCTACCGCTTGACTTTCATCCAATACAAAAAACCCCCCCCACGGACGACTGAGGTCTTGCTTTTCGATGTTAAATCCTAACTGTGAAAGTTCAGAGGTAATTTGAGTAAAAATATCTGATTTCTCAGTTTTGTTATTGATGGATAGATTCATGCTTTATATCAAATTTTCACAAAATTACTACAAACAAATTCAATGATTTTGTAATAGATGTAAATATTATGGTCTAATTCTCAATACCCATACAACCATTTATCAATTTTATGCGTCTTATCTTCATAAGAGCTAAGCATAATGTGGTTTTTTAGTGTAAAATAGAAGATTTGAATATTGCATCAAAATATAGAATCCGCCATTAATCAATATTATGACCGTTTAATAATTTTAATTTGTAACTGTTATGGAATATTATTGACTTAATCATTTAAAAAATGTATTTTTGTGCTTTAAATATAGGAAAAATACAAATTTGATAATCTTATGTTTGTCGTTTTGTTAATTTAAGTATTTTTTTAAAATTTGTATAAGCATAACTATATTGAAAAACCTATGAAGCAAACGCTTAAAAATAACCCAATAATTCTTTTGAGTGCCTTACTACTTTTGGTGGTAACCGTAATTACGTACAGTAAGAATTTAGAGGCGGCAGCAAATACTACAAAAGGTTTTTTCTCAGGTAAAATTAGTTTTGGTGATAGCGTTACGCATAAGTTATATTCAGACAGAGTACAAGTAAAGAAGAGTTCTGAACGTGGAGTTACAGTTTTGACAATCATTGTTACGGATAATAATACACCTGAGTCTGTTTTTGTAAAATTATACAATGTTTCAGATAAAGGAACGTTTTTTATACCAGGAGAGGGAGATTTTCAGAATGTAGGGAACCTGATAAAAGATGTTAATTTGTTCCGTGAGCAAACTAATTTTTATCAAACTACGTTAGCCAACGACGAGGGTATGAAGAACGGAGTTGGACGTGTAAATATTGTTAGATTGACGGAAGATGAAATTGAGGGAGAGCTAATTATCATTGCCAATAACTCAGAAGGGAAACAAGCCCAATTGGAATCAGCAAGATTTAGAGCGAAATTTTAAAGCAAATGACAATATCAATCATCATTTGACAAGATTATATTTAGTGGTTAGGTGATACCAAAACGTTCGTTGCTATGCTTCGAGCGTTTTTTGTTTTTAGAAGGTTTTTAAAAATTATAAACTAAATTCAAACGGGTACTTATTGGAATTAGATTTGCCAACTTTCAAAAAAAGTTGGCAAATCTGGAAACTTTTGTACCTCTCTAATTTCGTGTTTCCAATTATCTCCAAAATTATAGTCATAAGTAAATTTATCGCCGACACTAAATCTTAAATCACCAATGACTATTTTTGTGTACTTTTGACAACATAATTTTGATGATTAATAATTATATTTTCCAGTTTAAATATGAAAAAAATATTAACAATACTTTCATTACTTTTTATAAATCAACAACTTACAGCTCAATCCAAAAAAGATTATCTCGTAACCATCACCACGCCTTGGGGAGATATGCACGCAATCCTGCACGACCAAACACCCCAACACAAAGCCAATTTTTTGAAATTAGTTGATGGTAAATTTTACGATGGGCTACTCTTTCATCGCATCATTAATTTGTTTATGATTCAAGGTGGAGACCCTCAATCACGTACTGCCACACAAGGGATGATGTTAGGAAATGGTGAAAATGGCTACAAAGTTCCTGCGGAAATTACGCCCGAACTTTTCCATAAAAAAGGAGCATTGGCGGCAGCAAGAGATGGTAATCCAGAAAAGGCTTCTTCGGGGTGTCAGTTTTATGTGGTACAGGGGCAAGTTTGGAATGATGAAACCCTCAAAGAACGTATGATGCGAACGCCCCAAAGAGTTTTTACGGATGCTCAAAAGCAAGTTTATAAAACCATTGGAGGTACGCCACACCTTGATGGTAACTACACAGTTTTTGGACAAGTAATTGATAATCTGTGGGTTATAGATTCAGTTGCTACGCAACGAAGAGACGGAAATAATCGTCCTTTGAAAGATATTGCCATGAAAATTACTTGTAAAAAAATGCGGAAGAAGAAGATAACAAAGTTGTATGGTTGGGAATACGTTGATTAGATTATAGAGCATAGATTATAGAGAAAAGATAATTTGTCAAAATATTCTCTATAAAAAGTAGTATAATCTAATCTCTATAAACTGTTTTCTTTAATCTATTCTCTAAAACCTGACCTTTAATCTCTTTAATCTAATTGAACTGGTTTTTTAAGTTGTACTCACCCCACCCAACCCTCCCCTCGAAGGCAGGAGGGCTTTTAAGCTCAATGAGCCCTCCCTTCGAGGGCAGGGCTGTTAAGTTCTCTAAAAAATGCAGAATTTATAACAAGGAATTGAGAATGGAGAAGTAAAAAATATAACTTATCCGATTTTTCATTCTATTATTCCTTCTAAATTCTACATTCCTTGTTCTGAATTCTGACTTGATTTTCAGAACTTAACAGCCCTGCCTTCGAGGGGAGGGTTGGGTGGGGTGAGTACAACTTGAAAAACTAATTCATCTAATCTCTAATAAATGAAAATTCTCATCACAGGTTCTAACGGACTATTAGGACAAAAATTAGTTCCTCTTCTCGTTCAACAAGTTGATATTCAGCTAATTGCTACTTCCCGTGGAACGAATCGTATGGATTTTACAGATGGTTATGAATACCAATCACTGGATATTACTGATGCTCAACAAGTAGCGGAGGTAATCGAAAAAATACGCCCTGATGCTATTATTCATACTGCCGCCATGACTAACGTCGATCAGTGCGAAAGCGAGAAAGATTTGTGTTGGGCAATGAATGTAAAAGCCGTAGAATACTTAGTAGAAGCCTGCGAAAAATATCAGATTTTTCTTTGTCACCTTTCTACGGATTTTGTTTTTGATGGGCAATCGGGACCTTATCGGGAAGAAGATTTACCCAGCCCAGTGAGTTTTTATGGTTGGAGTAAATATGCCGCCGAAGAAGTAGTGAAACGCTCAAAATGTCCTTGGAGTATTGTCAGGACGGTTTTAGTGTATGGCATTACGAATGATATGAGTCGTTCAAATATCATTCTTTGGGTAAAAAGTTCCTTAGAGCAACAGAAAGCCATCAGGGTTGTTACCGACCAATTTCGTACTCCGACACTTGCCGAAGACTTAGCGATGGGTTGTTGGTTGGTGGTCAATAAAAAAGCTGAGGGCATTTTTCACATCTCAGGTAAGGACTTTTTGACACCCTACGAAATGGCAATTAAAACCGCTGATTTCTTTCAATTAGACAAATCTTTAATCTCAAAAGTAGATGCTAAGAATTTCGCCCAACCAGCCAAACGTCCACCTCGCACGGGATTTGTCTTGGATAAAGCTATTTCAGTTTTGGAGTACAACCCAGTTAGTTTTGAGGAGGGGATTGAGGTTTTGGCTGGGCAGATGAAATAACCGTTATTTCTTCTTCCGAAAAATATGTAAAATAAACACCTTACTATCCTTCGATTCTTCGTAAGAATCAATCAAATCCCACCCGTTGCGGTCTAAGAGGTTGAAAATCTCTACTTTACTCTTAAAGAATAAGGCTTTCTTGGCAGCATCCGTCATTTCTTGCTGACTGTCGGATGAACCTTGCCCGTAGTCTAAAAATGCTGAAAAGCGAGTCATCATCCAAGTTTTTTGAACCTTGACGGTGATGTAAGAAATGTTTTTGATAGTATTTAGATTTTGTCCATTCACAAAAATCTGTTGTGCTTTTGTACTGAAACAAAGCATTGAAAATAGTAAAATTAGAAATCCTTTTTGCATAATTAATTTTGTTTGAATACAAGGTAGTATTTTATGTAGAATTACGCAAAAATGAATAGAGAAAATATTTCAATTCAGAATGGAGGAACAAGGAATGTATAATGGAGAAAGTAAATAACCAATTCTCCATTATACATTCCTTATTCTCCATTCTGACTTATTCAAAAGCTATTCAACATGATAGTACAGGATGGTTTCGGTAGGTCATAATTTTAGTTTTGCGTCATTACAACAGAAAAACATGAAGACTTACAAACACGTATCCTATCTCTGGGATGATGCAAAAGCGGCTCAAATCAACAACGAAGTAGATTTATTTATCTACCGTTCAAACCTATTAGGAACTGACCTCCGATTGACCAATTATGGCGGAGGAAATACATCCGTAAAAATTACTGACAAAGACCCTCTCACGGGCAAGGACGTAGAAGTGATGTGGATAAAAGGCTCTGGTGGTGACATCGGAACTTTGACCAAATCGGGTTGTGCTGCCTTGTATATGGACAGATTATTGGCTCTCGAAAACGTTTATCAAGGCATTGAAACGGAAGATAAAATGGTGGAATTATTCAATCATTGTATCTTTGATTTAGCCTCAAAAGCCCCTTCGATTGATACGCCTTTGCATGGTTTTCTTCCCTTCAACCATATCGACCACCTTCATCCAGATGCTGCCATTGCGATTGCGGCGGCAAAAGATGGAGCAAAAATCACGGAAGAATTATTTAACGGAGAAATCGGTTGGGTAGGTTGGCAACGTCCAGGGTTTGACTTAGGTCTGCAACTCAGAACTTGTCTGAATGAAGCCGCTGCAAAAGGCATCAAATTAAAAGGAATCATGTTAGGTTCACACGGACTTTTCACGTGGGGAGATACTGCCTACGAAAGCTACGTGAACACCTTAGACGTTATCGAAAAATGTGCTGAATATAGCCCCCTACCCCCCGAAGGGGGAACTGTTCGAGCGACTTTTGGAGGGCAGAAAATATCATCTTTATCAAAAGAAGAGCGATTACAAAAAGCGTCAAAAATGGCTCCGATTCTAAGAGGACTTTGTTCTTCCGAGATGAAAAACTCCCCCTCTGGGGGCAGGGGGGCTATTGGTCACTTCACCGACGATGCTCGTGTCTTGGAATTTATCAATTCTAATGATTTAGCGAAACTCGCTCCCCTCGGAACATCTTGCCCCGACCACTTCTTGCGTACTAAAATTGCACCCTTAGTTTTAGAGCAAGCAAAATTGGAAGAAGAAGGCTATTTGGATAGCGTTTTTGAAGAATATCGTCAAGGATATACAACTTATTACGAAACCTGCAAACACGCAAACTCACCAGCCATGCGTGACCCAAATCCTGTGGTGATTTTGTACCCAGGTGTAGGAATGTTTACGTTCTCAAAAGATAAAAATACGGCTCGTTTGGCTTCTGAGTATTACATCAATGCCATCAATGTAATGAAGGGTGCGGAGGCGATTTCTGAGTACACCGCATTGCCAAGACAAGAGGCTTTCAATATTGAATATTGGTTGTTGGAAGAAGCAAAATTACAACGTATGCCCAAGCCAAAAGCCCTTTCTGGACGTGTGGCGATGGTTACGGGGTCTGCGGGAGGTATCGGGAAAGCCATTGCTAAGAAGTTTGCCGAAGAAGGTGCTTGCGTGGTTTTGAACGATATTAACGAAGAGCGTTTGGCAGGTGCGAAGGAAGAATTTATCAAGAAATTCGGTAAAGATTCTGTTGCTACTACTTTGTTGAATGTAACTGATGCCAAAAGTATTTCTGCTGCAATGGATGCGGCGGCTTTGGCTTTTGGTGGGGTAGATATTATCGTGAATAATGCAGGAATCAGTATCTCCAAATCCATCGAAAATCATACTTTGGAAGATTGGGATAAATTGTATGATATTTTAGTAAAAGGGCAATTTTTCGTAACACAGGCTGCCGTTGAAGTGATGAAAAAACAAGGATTTGGTGGTGATATTGTGAATATTGTCTCTAAAAATGCCTTAGTTTCTGGTCCAAATAATGCTGGATATGGCTCGGCAAAAGCGGCTCAATTGCATCTTTCGAGATTGAATGCGGCTGAATTGGGAGCGGACAAAATCAGAGTGAATACCGTAAATCCTGATGCCGTAATTGCCGACTCAAATATTTGGGCAGGCGGATGGGCAGAAGGTCGTGCGAAGGCGTATGGAATCACGGTTGAGGAACTACCAGCGTACTACGCCAAACGTACATTGTTAGGAGAATCAATCTTACCAGACGATATTGCAAATGCCTGTTTCGCCTTCGTGGGTGGACTTTTGAGTAAATCAACGGGGAATGTTTTGAATGTTGATGGTGGCGTGGCGATGGCTTTTGTACGTTAGACTAAATAGATTCTTCGGCAGCTTTTTTTGCATTCATTTTTTTCACGAAAGCACGAAGTTCATCCTGTAACTTTATAATTTCAGGCTGTTGTATAATTTTTTTATATTTATCATCTAAGGATGTATCTGTCCGAAACATTGCAGGGTCTCTTTTGGGTAATGCTTTAAGTCTTTCCATTTTTTCTTGAAATTAAATACAAAATTATTTTCTATGTGATTAAGCGACTTTTATCGACTCATCGAACCAAATATTTTCTGTAAATTAACAAAAAATAGTAACTAATTATTCAACAGTTTACGGAAATTATGAAAATATGTATTTGGTGCAAAAAAGATGAAGTAGAAACAACATTTAATCGAGTAGCTCATACAATACCTCAATCTCTCGGTGGCAAAAATATCTGTGTCAATGTATGTGACATTTGTAATAGCTATTTTGGTAGTCCACAAAATAAAAAACCTTCTATTGAAGTCATTATAAAAGAAGCTTTTTTACTTTCAAAATTGAGATTATTAGGTCCAGAAAATGTGGGAAAGAATAAAATTATTTCTAAGTATTCTTCTGAATATTTCAAACTTGATTTAGTTAAATTTCAGTTTGACATAAAAATGAAATGGAAATTTCATGCACATTTTCTTGAAACTTTGGGAAGACAATTTAAGAGGGGGATTTATAAAATGTATCTTGAAGAGCTTGAAAGACAATTTGGAGGAACATTAGACCCAAAATATGATTTTATTAGGGAGTTTTCAAGATATGATATTGGAGATTACCCCGTCTTCTATTTTAAAAGAGAAATCATTCCAATAATTAATGAACATTTAGAAAATCCACAGATTCACTTTAAGAAAGTTCATAATACATATGTTCATGATTCTCAATTCTTTGAATTTGATTTGTTCGGTCATGTTTTGGGAATTGCAACTTCACGAAATTATGAAATTACTATTGATAGTTATTTGAAGAAAACTATTGAAGCAAAGAGGGAGTTTTATACAGAATTTAAAGAAATTGTCAAGTTTAATGACTTTGACATTACTTTATCAGTATTTGACAAAAAATGAAAGATTAACAGATTTTTGAATTTCAAAATTATCCAAAATGCAAATCGAAAAATACAAATTAGACTCCCTAAACTCAGATTTAGCGGCATCTCATACCAAAAAATTAGACTTTATAAAATCAGAAATAGACGGTATTGAAGCCATTATTTCTAAATTAATCGACTTCCAAATTGCCATTCCTTCGTGGGCGTTGGGTACGGGTGGAACACGTTTTGGGCGTTTCCCAGGTGGGGGTGAACCTCGTAGTTTGGAAGAAAAAATTGAAGATGTGGGTTTGCTTCATTCCCTCAATCAATCATCAGGAGCAATTTCTTTGCATATTCCTTGGGATATTCCACAAAATCATCAAGCCATCAGAACCCTTGCCGCACAACATGGTTTGAAGTTTGATGCCGTCAATTCTAATACTTTCCAAGACCAAAAAAATCAAGAGCATACTTATAAATTTGGCTCGTTACAAAACGTCAATAAAGCCATTCGTAAGCAAGCCATTGAGCATAATATTGAGGTAATTAAACAAGGTATTGAATTAGGTTCTGAGTCTTTAACAGTCTGGTTATCAGATGGTTCATGTTTCCCTGGGCAACTAAATTTCAGACAGGCATACCAAAACACCTTGGAAAGTTTGCAAGAAATTTATGCTGCCATGCCTTCTAATTGGAAGATGTTTTTGGAATACAAAGCCTTTGAACCCAACTTCTATTCAACCACCGTAGGCGACTGGGGAATGTCGTATTCTTATGTTCAAAAATTAGGAGAAAAAGCCTTCACTTTGGTTGATTTAGGGCATCATTTGCCCAACGCCAACATTGAGCAAATCGTAGCTTTATTATTGATGGAAGGCAAATTAGGCGGTTTCCATTTCAACGATTCAAAATATGGAGATGATGATTTGACGGCTGGGGCAATTAAACCTTATCAGTTATTCCTCATTTTCAGTGAATTAGTGGATGGAATGGATGCAAGGGGTATGAATCACGCCACCGATTTAGGTTGGATGATTGACGCTTCACATAACGTGAAAGACCCATTAGAAGACCTTTTACAGTCGGTTGAGGGCATTATGACCGCTTATGCACAAGCCCTTTTGGTGGACAGAAAAGCCTTGAAAATCGCCCAAGACGAAAACGATGTGGTACGTTGTCAAGAGATTTTACAAGATGCTTTCCGTACAGACGTTCGCTCGATTGTGGCAGAGGCTCGCCTACGTTCAGGAGGAGCATTGAATCCATTGCAAGTATTTAGAAATCTGAAAGTTAGAGAGCATTTGATTGGTGAAAGAGGTAGTTTGACGGTGGCAACAGGTTTGTAATAAAGTGTGTTATGAAAACTCCAACTATCGCCATTTTTGACATTGGCAAAACCAACAAAAAACTCTTCCTTTTCAACGAAAACTACAAGATAGTTTACGAAAAATCCACGCAATTCGATGAAACAACCGACGAAAATGGAGACCCTTGTGAGAATGTTGAATTATTGAGTTCTTGGGTTGTTGATACTTTCAACGAAGTATTGCAAAACCCTGATTTTGAGATAAAAGCTATCAATTTTTCAACCTACGGAGCCAGTTTTGTGCATATTAATTCGGAAGGAAAGGTGATTGCTCCGTTGTATAATTACCTAAAACCATATTCAGAAATCCTCAAAAAACAGTTTTATGATACTTACGGAGGCGAACAGGAATTTGCTCGTAAAACGGCTTCACCAGTCTTGAGTAGTCTAAACTCTGGTATGATTCTGTATCGTTTAAAATACGAAAAACCATCTCTATTTGCTCAGATTCACTATTCTTTGCATTTGCCACAATATATTAGTTTTTTGTTTACTGGAAAACATTTCTCGGATATTACCAGTATTGGATGTCATACCAATCTCTGGGATTTTGAAAAGAATCAATACCATGAGTGGGTTGAAAAGGAGGGAATTGTAGAGAAATTAGCCCCCCTAACCCCCAGAGGGGGGGGGGGTGAGAGGGAATCAGACTTTAATTCTATGTCTGAAATTCCCCCTCTGGGGGTTAGGGGGCTGTTTTTAGGCTTTGGCTTGCACGATAGCTCCGCCGCTTTGATTCCTTACTTAGCTACTTTCAAAGGACAAAAGTTTGTGCTGATTTCTACGGGAACGTGGTGCATTACGCTCAATCCCTTCAATCATACGCCTTTGACCGATGAAGAATTGCAGTATGACTGTCTGGCGTATATGCAGTACACAGGCGAACCCGTGAAGGCATCACGCCTATTTGCGGGAAACACACATGAGCAAGCCATCAAACAAATGGCGGAACGTTTTGAAAAGCCTTTGGATTATTATAAAACCGTAAAATTTAATGCTCAATTGATTGAAAATGAGAATGATAACTCCTATGAATCTGCATATCACCAATTAATCATTGACTTGGTAAATCAGCAAATTACTTCTACGAAATTGGTTTTGGAGGATCATTCTGTCACAAAATTATTTGTCGATGGGGGATTTGGGAAGAATGAAATTTATATGAATCTCTTAGCAAAAGCATTTCCCGAAATGGAGGTTTATGCTGCCTCAGTAGCTCAGGCAACGTCTTTGGGGGCTGCTTTGGCAATACATGAAGATTGGAATACGAAAGAAATACCTCCGAATTTGATAGATTTGAAACGATACAAATAAGTAGGCAGTAAAAATTAGTTCGGAACACGCTGGGTCTGGTCGTAGGAATACTTCGCTAAATCTACGACCAAATCCATTAAAATGGAGTAAATCTTTGTCTTCAATGTACATCGAATAAAGCTTCAATAATCCCATTTTGATATAGCTGTAATAGCCTTAATATTTGTGTACAAAACAAATTTACATAAAAATCTAATCCATAAACTCCCAAGCACTAACATATCCTCCTTTTTTCTCAGCATAATCAATAAAATCAGCATAAAAAGAATGTTGTCCCAACGTGGCACTATCACCAATTACTACTAATTTTTTCCTCGCCCGAGTCATGGCTACGTTCATTCTGCGGATGTCTGAGAGGAAACCTATTTCGCCTTTATCGTTGCTTCTCGTAAGGCTGATATAAACAATGTCTCTCTCTTGTCCTTGAAAACTATCAATCGTATTTACACTAATATTTTCCTTGTATTTCTGCAAATCTGGACTGTGTTCAAATTGCGTTTTCAGGAGATTTATCTGTTGTTTATAAGGAGAAATTACGGCAATACTTGGGAAGTTTCCTAAGGTATGTTTGCTATCTAACTCATTGATAAACAAATGGATATGTTTAAAAACAAATACAGCTTCATCTGGATTAGTGCTACTTGTTCCTTCCAATTTTTCCTCAAATCCACAACCCGCCGTGTCAATAAAAAGTAGCGGAGAATCATGCTCAAAAAGTAGTGATTTTGCTACGGATTGATGGGCTTTTAACTTATCTTCATAAAAAACTCGAGATGAATATCCCATGATGCTTTCGTTCATGCGATATTGTTCTTCCAGTAAGGTCACAGCCTCTGGATGGAGTTTTATACACTTCTCCAAAAGCGTTTCGCTCAGTCCATTTTTTGCCGCTTCGTTTGATTTTATCGTGGGGGATAATTGGCAATGGTCACCCGCCAGAATTACCTTTTTTGCTTTCAAAATCGGAATCCAACAGGCAGGTTCGAGGGCTTGACCCGCTTCGTCAATGACAACGGTGTTGTATTCTAAATTTCTAATGGTATAATGATTCGCCCCCACGAGTGTGGCCGTTACGACTTGGGTTTTTGAGGTAATGTCGTCAATAATGTACTGTTCGGTATTGGCAACCTCCTTCATGATTTTATGGGCTTCGTCAAATAAGGCTTTGCGTTGGTCACGTTCAGATTTACCAAAACTTTTCTTGTATTTATGAGCCATATTTTTGAATTCCATCGCCTGTTTTTTCAAGCGTTTGGTTTCCTTCAAATA
This sequence comes from Cytophagales bacterium, assembly GCA_013298125.1. Taxonomy (GTDB): domain Bacteria; phylum Bacteroidota; class Bacteroidia; order Cytophagales; family Spirosomataceae; genus Arcicella. The sequence continues at coordinate 103,267 of JAAFJP010000021.1, forward strand.
ATCATGTTCCGCCATTTTTGCTTCCAAAGTTAGCCTTTGTAAACGCTCAGATACTCGTGTAGGATTACCCACCCGAAGCACATTTAGCCCTTCTTCCGATAATTTTTCACTCAATAAATCAACGGCTGTATTGCTGGGTGCAACTACCAAAATTTTTTGATTTTCTTGTTTGATTAATGCCTTGATGGCTTGAATCAATGTGGTGGTTTTTCCAGTTCCAGGAGGACCATGGACGATAGATAACTCATTGGCTGATAGTATTTTACCAACAGCTTTTGATTGATATTCGTTGAGGTTTGAAACCGATTTTCCAACGTTGTTAAGGTTTTGAACCTTAACAACGTTATCTGAAAATAAATTAAACGTCGGACTTTTCTCCCCTGTTAAAACCTGAATCAAAGTACTTTTCTCAGCTAACTCAGATGCCATTTTGAGGGCATCATTCATTTCATCGTAACTATTATCATCAAACAATAAATCAACGCCCAATTTTCCATCTCTACTCCATTCTGGCAGTTCATCGTTTTTGATGGTGATTTTTAATTTATTTCCATTTTGATGAGCAATTGTGCCTTCAATTCTATCTTTTTGCGGGTCGTGATTGGTGAAAAATACCGCTGGCATTCCCGCACGAAATTGGTGCGAAACGTCTTGGTGCGTAGTACGTTCCAATTCAATCGTCAAATAATCTCCCCGACCAATTTCAGAACCTCTAATAGCCACAGGAAACCACGTTAAACCATTAGCACGGCGGTCAGAAACAGACGATGATTCGGTTAATCTTTTATATTGTTCACGGTCTTCATTCCGTTCAATTTTCAGTAAATCAAGTAATTTTTTAAAATAATCCATGGTGCAAAGGTAATTGAATGGCACACGGATTTCACGAATTGGATACGGATTTATAAATCTAAATAAAAAATTTATCCGTGTCTAATCCATTAAATTCGTGTGCCATCAAACACCAAAAAGCCTCTCCAAATGGCTTGAAAAGGCTTGTTTCTTGGAATTTTATCTTAGGAATGACAATCCAATAAAGTAACATTCCTTATCAACAGTTTGCTATGATTTGCGTTTCGATATATTTAAGAATATCTCTCAAACTTATCCCAATTAGGTTTCCGTTTTTCGAGGAATGAATCTCTGCCTTCTTGTGCTTCTTCGGTCATGTAACCGAGGCGAGTGGCTTCTCCTGCAAAAAGCTGTTGTCCTACCAGACCATCATCAACCATATTGAAGGCAAATTTGAGCATCCGAATCGCCATTGGGCTTTTACCAAGTATTTCTTGTCCCCACTGGAAGGCAGTATCTTCGAGTTCATTATGTGGTATTACGGCATTGACCATTCCCATTTCGTAGGCTTCTTGTGCCGAGTAGCTACGTCCCAAAAAGAAAATTTCACGGGCTTTTTTCTGACCTATCATCTTTGCCAAATAAGCCGAACCATAACCAGCATCATAACTGGCAACGTCAGCATCGGTTTGCTTGAAGATGGCGTGTTCTTTACTTGCTAATGTGAGGTCGCAAACCACGTGAAGGCTATGTCCCCCGCCAACTGCCCAACCTGGTACAACGGCTATCACGGGCTTGGTCATAAACCTGATGAGACGTTGAACTTCCAAAATATTGAGGCGGTCTTGTCCATCTTCTGCACGATAGCCACCCTTTTGACGAGCCTTTTGGTCTCCGCCAGAACAAAAAGCCCAAATACCATCTTTGGGTGAAGGACCTTCTCCCGAGAGCAAGACTACACCTATGCTTTTGTCATGCGTAGCATCCGTAAAAGCGTCCAGAAGTTGAAAAGTAGTTTTAGGACGAAAGGCATTGCGTACCTCGGGACGATTGAAGGCAATACGAGCCACCCCATCACATTTTTTGTAAGTAATATCGCTATATTCTTTGGCAGTAATCCAGTTGGGCATAATATGAATTTGTTTTTTAGCAAAAATACTACATATTATTAGGCTTTTTTATCAAGCGATAACAAAAATGCCCCAATCTTTCGACTGAGGCATTTATTAGGTAATTTGGGATGTCTGACAATTTTGAGGTCACGGAGTATCGCAGAGTTTTTCACAGGGTAACACGAAGAAAATACTCTTTTAACTCTGTGTTATACTTTGTGCGACTTTGTGTCCACAAAAACTGTCGGAGAACCAGAATTTCTACTCCATCAATTCCCAACCCGATACCCAGCCGTGCGGGATTTTATGTTGATGTTGGCGTTCATATTGATGTTTTTCCAGAAACCTGTTTCTTGTTTGTTCAACTTTACGTGGTGTCCAGTATTGAGTTTTACGTTGTCTGTGATTTTCGGAATACGTCCGCAATTCCAGATATTTGAATCGTTCCAGTTGCCTGCACTGATGGTTTCGATGGCGTTGTTGAAGGTTACCGCAAAACTCTGGGCTGTTCCAACCGACGGTGTTACAGTGATTGTGCCTGGCATGGCTGTTCCTGCAAATTTTACGCCTACGGCATTGCCCGTTCCGAAGAATGTTGCCCCCGTGCCAGAGTACGTCCATAGATAGGTTGCTCCCGAAATTGGAGCAATCGCCACTGCCATGGAATCTCCTGCACAAAGTTCTTCTCGTCCTGCCGTGAAACCATTTGGCAAAGTGCTTTCTGCTACTGAAAACTCGCCAAAAACTTGTCTGCCCGTTGTACTAAAAATCTTAGTGCTTGGATTGAGCGTAAATTGTGAAGTTACGTCCAGCCAAGTGCCTAATTGATTTCTACGATAAAGCAAACGTACTTTATTTGGTTTGTTCAACGGAATTGCTCCATAGCTAAAACTGAGGTCTGTGACCATGCCCGAATTGTTTGTCCAGTTGCCCCAAACGACCTTACTACGGTGTTTGATACCATCGGGGAAAGTTTCGTTTCGGTAAACAAATTCGTTCAATTCTCCGCAGACATAAGTTCCCATCGCTTGGTTTGCCGAGATGGCACTTGTAACCGTAAGTGTCTCAGTAGCATTGGTTTGTCCAACCGTAGAAGGAGCAATTGTATTCACAAAACGACCATCATAACCCATCGGGAAAGTTGATAAATTTTGGGAGAAAGCACCCGCCGTTGTAACCCATGTCAAGTGTGTTGCTCCGCCGTCGGTTGAATGGTCGGCAATGCGTCCGCCTGTTTCATCCATCGCAAAAAGTGTTGTCATCGTGGCTTCTGCCCCTGACAATGCACGGTGCATATTTCCACGAATGTCGCTTTCGGAACGTACTGATTTCCAGACTCTTACTTCATCCAAAATCGCATTCAAGAAAGCCACTGTGTTGCCGTCTATCTTTCTGTAACCGCCAATCGTGAATGGATGATTATTGTCGAGATTTAATCCTGCATTATTTGAAACCGTATTTTGCAAGAAACCATTGACATAGATTTTCAATTGGTTCGACACCGCATCACGGATACACGCCACATGGTACGAACTATCCGCAATCAGGGCGTTACTTGCCACAATTGCCTGAGTCCCAAATCCATTACTGATAGAAAATTCAATCGTCTGATTATCACGTAAATAAACGCCATATCCCGTTGAACCTGGGAAATCGTTTACGTCTTCTCCTTTGTTCAAAATCACTTTTCTGACTGAGCCTAAATCGGCGGTGAAAGTTTGTGGTTTTATCCAAAATTCTAAACTGAACGAGCCTGTTCCTAAATCTATCACGTCTCCACCGTCGAGCATTTGTCCAGAGCGAACATTTGTACCATTAAAATCTATGGACTTTTTGGCACACATTTCTTCGGCTGGGGTTGGGTCAACTACTGTGGTTGTGGCGTTGGCAGTACAACCATTTCCATCTGTAATTACTACATTATAGCTTCCTAAATAAAAGGCATGATCGCCTTCATTGGGCAGTGTCACCATCGTAGTAGCGGTTGCAGTAATGGCTCTGAACGCATTTGGACCAGTCCAATCATACATTTTTCTGCACTCTGTTCCAATCAATGCAACCCCTTCGTAATCTACTGAATTACTGGCAGTTACAGGCAAAGCTGGGGGAGAAATCTTTATCGTAATTAATTGTGATGTTCCTCCACAACCTGCCAAAGTAGCAACAACTTTATACACGCCCGTTGTGTTGGCAACTAAACTTGCGTTTGTCCCTCCGCCTACTGGATTATTGTCTTTGAACCATTGATACGTCAGTCCAGAGGTAGTATTGGTTGCGGTTAAAGTTATGGGCGAATTCGTGCAATTTTCCAAAGGAGCATTGGCTGAAATCCCAATAATTGGAGGATTCGGACGAACCGTTACCGTAATCGGGTCTGACGGCAAACTTGGAATCCCTGCTACCGTACAAATGGCAGTATAATCAGTTGTGGCAGTTGGAGAAACTGTAATTGGCGAACCAGTTTGACCCGTATTCCAAGAAACTATACCTGTACAACCACTTGCCGAAATACTGACACTTTGCCCAGGACAGATTGACAAACCACTCGCCGAAACTTGTGGGACTGGTGTGCCGACATTCCCGACTAAAATTGTCAGAAAATTACTCCAATCTGAACAACCTGTTCCACCACAACGAACCCGATAAGACGTTGAACTGTTAGGTGAAACGGTGATAGAATTTCCAGTTTGCCCATTGCTCCATGTAAACGTACCCGCACACGTACCAGCCGCCGAAAGCGTAACACTTTGTCCAGGATTGATAACCGTCTGCGTAGCGGCAATCACTGGGGTAGGGGTACTTGGAAGGACTGTTACCGTGAAACTCGCACTTACATTTGAAT
>JAAFJP010000022.1 GCA_013298125.1 Cytophagales bacterium
AAATACTTTTAAAATGACAAATGGAGCAAACAATGGTTACTTTTTGAAAAGTGATGGTTCGGGCAATGCAAGTTGGCAAGCATTATCAGAATCAGACCCACAAGTTTCAAGCACAAATACTGGTTACGTTCCCTATTTTAATGGTGCGAGTCTTGTGGATGGCTCTATTTATGACAGCGGCACACAAACAGGCATCGGCACAAACACTATTTCTGCCGATAGTCGTTTAGCAATCGGTGCTTTGAATGCCACGGAAGGGGGTCAATTTCAGCTAAATAGTGGTTCAGGAAGAACGGTAGCCTATTTTATGGATAATTACGATGATAAATTACGTATCATGTCGGGTACAAATTCGGCATCTACAAATCTTCAATTCATCATGAATAGTAGTGGAAATATATGTTTAGGCTCAGGAAATCCAACTGAAAAATTAGACGTGAGAGGAAAAACAAAAACCGAAACTTTCCAAATGACTGAATCACCAGTCAATGGTTATATTCTCACAAGTGATGCCAACGGAAATGGAACATGGGCTTCTCCACAAAATAGTACGAGTTGGACAATTTCAAACACAAATACCTATAATGCCCTTGCTGGAAATGTTGGTATTGGTACAAGCTCACCTTCTACAAAATTGCACGTATCAGGTAATACTACTCTGGCAGGTCAAGTGAATTTTAACGATAATTGGAACATCCAAACGGGTTCAGATTTATGGTTAGAAAAAAATGGAACTCGCTTCATGACTATTTATGGAACTGGTGGCAATGTGGGCATTGGTGTAACCACGCCAAAGTCATTATTAGAAGTGAATGGGGCAGTAGGTTTTAAAATAAGTACCCAAAGTGGCAACACAGCCATAACGATAGATAATACTGCAACTGTTTGGTATTTTACGGGTACGGCAAGTATAAATCTCCCTGCGGCAAACACATCTACGAATCGTTTATATCGTATCGTAAACAGAAGTAATACTACACGTACTATTTCAAGTTTTATGAATTTAAATGGCACAACCACAACCAGTATGAATGCAAATTCAACGTTGGAAATTATTAGCGATGGTAGTAATTGGTTGCAAATAAATTAGTAGTTGTAGCAACATTTTTAAACACCACCTTTGAGACTCAAAGGTGGTGTTTTTTAAAACAAAATCTTTTTCACCTCTTCCATATAAGTCTCACTCACGGGTATTTTATAACTTTCAATCAATAACTCCTTTCCTTTCAACGAGTTAACTTTATTTCGATTCACAATATAAGAGCGATGAACTCGCATAAATTGTTGATTGGGCAGACTTGCTTCCAAAGATTTCAACGTTTGATAGCTCATAATTCGCCTGTCGATGGTTTGAAACGTAACGTATTCACTACTGCCTTCGATAAATAAAATATCCTCCAATTTTATTTTGTGCAAATCATATCCCGATTTAATGATAATTGTTTCTTCTTGATTTTGGATTTGAAAATAATCTTTGGCTTTTGTGATGGCTTGCTCAAACCGCTCAAACGTGATGGGTTTCAATAAATAATCCAATACATTGAGATTAAAGCCGTCAAGGGCATATTGAGAATAGGCTGTCGTGAAGATGATTCTGGTTTTAGGATTGACTATTTTTGCTACGCTCGTTCCACTCAATTCAGGCATCTGAATATCCAAAAACAATAAATCAACTTCTTGATTTTGAAGTATTTGCAAGGCTTCTAATGGATTTTCAGTACTGCCAATAAAAGTCAAATTTTCAGTTTTTTCGATATACGTTTTCAGAAGAATTCTGGCTAATTCTTCATCATCTACCACCAAACATTTAAGCTGTTTCATTGCTGTCTATTATTAGAGTTACTTTAAAAGTGTCCGCATCGTTTATGTACAAATCATGTTTTTGAGGGTACAAAATCGCTAATCTTTTCTTCACATTTTCAAGCCCAATTCCACCTACGCTGTCTTTTTGAATGGTTTTGGTAGGTTTACTGTTTTCAATCTCAAACAAAAAAGAACCCTTTTCTTCTGAAATCAACATACGAATAAATGACGTTCCTCTTTTTTCGATATGACTATGTTTCAAGGCATTTTCAATAAATGGAATCAAGAGCATCGGAGCAATTTTAGTATTCGGATTTTCAATCTTTTTCTCAAATTTAATCGGATATTGATTCGTACTTTTCAAGGCAAAAAGTGCTAAATAATTATCAATATATGTTATTTCTTGATGGATTTGGACAAAGGCTTGCTCGCAATCGTACAACACATAACGCAACATTGTCGAAAGATAGGCAATACTTTGTTGTGTTTTATTGGAATCAATGACTGAAAGCGTGTAGATATTGTTGAGGGTATTGAACAAAAAATGAGGGTTTATTTGAAATTTAAGCAATTTCAACTCCGTTTGGAGCATTTCATTTTTATTCAAAATATTTTCTCGTTCTTTCTTTTCAGCAAAAATAAACATCTCGATTCCCGTTGAAATTGATGCGGTGATACAGAGCGTTAAAAAATTAACAATGAATCGTGAAGGTCCCATGGGTGGTGGTCTTTCTCCAAGTTCAGACGGTGGCGGATGAGGTGGTTGAAAGCCTAAGATGCTTAATAAATGGGCTGAAAAAATACTCAACACCAACACAGAAGCAACGATAAAAATCCAAAAAAGTAAGGTTCGTTTTTTTAGTAATAAGACAGGTACTGCAAAGTAAATAATCCCTCCAATGATACAGATTTGAAAGATAAGAATTACAATATTCTCCCAAGCTATTTCAAGATTTCTTCTTTCGATAGCCCAAAGAATCAGCCAAATGCCAAGCCAAAAAAGTACCTGAAAAATAAACCGTTTTGATGTTTTCATAGTGCAAGTTATAGAAAAAAATAGGGTAAACTACATAATTTTTTCACCTATTTTTTTAGCAAAAATTTATACTTAAAACCTATTCCGTTTCGCTGAAAACTAAGGGCAATTCGCTGAAAACCGCATTTTACACACAATAAGCCACAATTTCTTGACGTATTTTTGAACAAATAAACGATTTCATTTCACATTTTAAAATCATAAGACTATGTTCAAGAATAGCATTTTATTCATCGCAATTATGGTTGTAGTTAGCTGCAAAACCAATGATGCCACTGTTGACCCAACTACGACAACAACAGGCTCTGACACAAATTATGCATCGCTTATGTTGAAGGCATACACTGATTATGCTTCCCCAGGCGTAACGGCAAAAATTGATGGAGATTATTTAGTCGTAACTACTACCACCGTTCCCGACCATAAAAGTCCTTATTTTCCTACTACGGATAGCCGTTATGAAGCCTATACAGCTTCTACATTTAGAAAAAACCCTAATCCAATTACAGCTACTACGATTACCTATCGAATCCCAACTAAACCTGCAAAAGCAAGTAGTAGCCAAGCGACACAAGGCTCAATCGGAGTGGCATTAAATGGTGTACCTTTTTACAATCAGTATGCGGCTATGAACCAACCATTAGCCAATGAAGCCGCAGGTTTTGACCAATATTATGGGCATCCTCAACATCAGGGAATCTACCACTATCATATTGAACCCAAATATCTCACGACTAAATTAGGTAATTCCGCTCTGTTGGGCTTTTTATTAGACGGTTTTCCTGTGTATGGACCTGTGGTTGATGGCAAAACAATGACTTCCAAAGATTTAGATACTTATCACGGGAGAACAGGAAAAACCAAAGAATATCCTAACGGAATTTATCATTATGTAATTACTGCCGATGACCCCTTTATCAACGGAAGCGGGTACTATGGCACGCCTGGCACTTATACCAATTAGTATTTTGATACAAGATTTTCAAAGAGAATTATTTTGAAGTATTAATCATGCCAGTCGTAGAAAAAATATACAGCATAGAAAAAGCAATTTACTGAAAAGATAGGGCAATTCACTGAAAACTGCATTTTGGAAACAATAAGTACAAATTTCTCTTCGTACTCTTGTGTAAAGAAATCAATTTATTTTTTACAAATAATAACGATATACAATCATGTCAAAAATCACGCTCTTATTTCTTTTATTAATAGTAGTAATTTCTTGCAAAAAAGATGAAACTACAACTCCTTCATCTGAAACGGTAATTAAGGTTGATGCTTCCAAATTTCTTACTGCGGGGCTTTCAGAATCAATTTCAGTGGTTTCTAAAACGCTCTCAAACGGGCAAACTGCCGATTGTTATAAAATTGTAACCAAAAGCACCCCAACCGACCACAACATGGGTCCTTGGTGTCCCACAAACATCAGTGATGATGCCAGCAAAGGGGGGATTTGGCTTGAAGGGGGTAATGTTTATGATGTTGATGGGGCTTTTGTGAAAAACCTTGCCACATTTTATAAAAATACCCAATGGCAAATGTATAATACAAACACAGGAGCAATCACAAAAACAAAAACTTTGGCTGAATGTCAGGCTGCGGCAAATCCGAATGTAACAGCTACCTATAAAAACTATTGCGTAGAGTGTTTGCCGTCTTATGTTTCTTCTATCACTCAAACTATTTACATTCCTGTTACACCCGTAAAACAAAGTTCTTCGACAAGTTTTGGAATGGGTCCCAATTCAAGCGGTCCAGCACAGAGAGGAATTGCTTTCAATGGCGTACCCTTCGATGCACCTGCACCCACGAGCATCATACTCGCTGCCTATACGTTAGCCCCTTTTGATGATGCGGGAGGGCATATTAATTTGCAAGCGGGCTATCATTACCATGCGGCAACAGGAATGTCCACCAAGATTAAACAATCAGATGGTCATGCTTCTATGATTGGCTATGCACTTGATGGTTTTGGAATTTATGAAAGATTAAGTGAAACAGGTACTGAATATACGGATTTAGACTCCAACCGAGGACATTACGATGCTACAAGGGGATATCATTATCATGTGGATAAGGCGGGGTCAAATAATTTTATTAATGGATTGGCTGGTGCTTACGTAAAATAAATGATGCCCTAAAATTTCAACCAAAATTTCTAAAATTATGAAGCGTTCCTTAGTATTTATTTTTATTCTTTGCATTCATTATTTGGCAAATGCCCATCAGCCAGATATTTCAAGTTTGATGATTTATCAACAAAACGATAAATACTTGTTAATCATTAAAAGTTCTCTTGGAGCATTTGAAAGTGAAATAGAATATAAGAATGGTAAAAACGCTTACAAAACTCCGAAAGAATTTCAGGATTTAGTGATTCAACGGTTTGAAAAACATTGCTTGGTTAAAGTAGATAATCAGATAGTTCCGTTAATCAATCCTTATGTAACAATAGGGCATGAAACAACTGTATTTGCGGAACTAAAAAATTTCCCAGAAAAGTTTTCTGAAATACAAGTTGAAAGTACCGTATTTGAAGATATGCCAAAAAGCATTTGTGAGGTGATATTAACGTTGAGCAACTTGCCTCAAAAACAATACCTCCTTACGAAAGAGAACAATCGACAAGTAACGCTTAATCTAATGAATCAAAAATGGGAAATAAAAGAGCTTTCAAGTGATTCTGGTAAAACCTCTTGGATAATAATTGGTGGTGTGATAGCCTTTTTTGCTTCGATATTTCTTATCATAAAAACGAGCATCCAAAAACTATACGAACGAACTTTCGCCCTTGATAATCAGACTATTAAATAATGCTTGAACATTTGAATCTTATTTGATTATTTCAATATTTTCATCGAAATATGAATAAAGAATCCTTTTCATTTCCAAAATTTTAAAACATAAAATCATGTCAAAAATCACGCTCTCAATTCTCCTTTTATATATGGCAATTTCTTGTAAAAAAACAGAAGATACCACGCCAAGTACCACAAATACTAACACTACTGGAACAGTGGATATTTCAGTGTTGAAGGACAAATTTTATAGCACTTCGGCATTTAGTAGCACTGTTACGGCAACTGTCGAAGGAAATTTTTTAGTCATACAAACCAATGGAATTCCCGACCACAAAAGTCCGTATTTTGCTACTACTGATGCTCGTTATCAGGCTTACAATGGTACAAATACCCGTTTTATGAAAAACCCAAATGTTATTGCCAGTCAGAATATAACGTTTAAAATCCCATTGAAACCTGCCGCTGCCACCAATAAATCAGCAACGGCACTCGGACCTATTGGAATTTCAATAAATGGAGTTCCATTCTACAATCAATACGCAGGACCCAATCAACCATTGACTAATGAAGTAGATTCTTTTGACCAATTTTTGGGACATCCGCAAAATACGGGTCAATATCACTACCACGTTGAACCAACAAGTTTGACTAAAAACAAAGGCAGTGATGCTTTCTTAGGGCTTTTATTGGATGGATTTCCCGTTTATGGTCCTGTGGAAAATGGCAAAACAATTACCAATTCAGATTTGGATGCCTACCACGGACATACTTCAAAAACCGCCGAATTTCCCAATGGAATTTATCATTATCACATTACCTCAACTGACCCTTATATTAATGGAAGTGGGTACTATGGTACGGCTGGCACAGTAAGTCGTTAGCTTTACGAATAAATTATTTTGAAACAAAACATTGCGTATAACTCCCTGTGAGTTATACGCAACACATTACTGACACAATTATAGTTATGAGAATAAATTACTTAACCACACTTTCCATTTTCCTTTTTTTTACTACTCAAACTTTTGCTCAATTTGGGTTTAATTCAACGGGGGCTGCACCTGACAATTCCGCTATGGTAGATATTGTTAGTACGACAAGAGGTTTGCTAACACCACGTATGACCTCTACGCAACGTATCGCCATCAGTTCACCCGCTACTGGTTTGTTAGTATATGATAATACGCTTAATTTATTTTACTTTTATTCGGGAACAGCTTGGGTAGCACTTACTTCTACTTCTGCTGATAATCTCGGTAATCATACCGCTACACAAAACATCAATCTTGGCTCAAATTTTATTTCAAGTGATGGGAGTAGCAAAGGAATTGGTATGAGTAGTGATGGCAGTGCTGTCGTAAAAACCAATAGTAGTAATTCGCCAAGTATCACGGTACACAGTGGAAATACACCTGCTTATCGTATTTATCAAGAGCAAACAGGCATTTATCCTAATTACATTTGGGATTTAGGTGGTAATGAAACAACTTTTTTCTTGAAAGATGTTTCTAATGGCAATAAATTACCACTTCGTGTTTATTCAGGTCAAAATACGGACAGATTGGTTTTGAGAAATAATAATGTAGGAGTTGGTGTAAATAATCCAAGTGAAGCATTAGAGGTTAGTGGAAAAACCAAAAGCACCAATTTCCAAATGACCAGTGGAGCAACAAACGGCTATGTTTTACAAAGCGATGCCAATGGAAATGGAACATGGGTAAATTCGAGTACATTGACCAATGGTAGTTGGACTTTAAGCGGAACAAGCCAGTATAGTGCAGTGAATGGAAATGTGGGTATCGGCATTTCAACACCTTCTGAAAAACTCGACGTTTTAGGGAAAACTAAAACTATAAACTTTCAAATGACCAATGGAGCAACCAATGGTTATGTTTTACAAAGTGATGCTGATGGAAATGCCTCTTGGGTTAATAGTACCACTTTAAGCTCTGGTAATTGGACTAAATCAGGTAATAATCAATACAGTTCTGCCAGTGGAAATGTGGGTATCGGAACAACTACGCCTGGTGAAAAATTAGAAGTAGTTGGAAATTTGAAAGTTAATAATGGGAAATTAAATATCAGCGATAGCTACTCCTCGGTGAGTCTTGGTTACGGTGCTGGAATAAATAATACAGCAACTTATAATTTATTTGTGGGTGCATTAGCTGGTCAAAACAATACTTCTGGGTTGTATAATTCATTTTTGGGTTCTTTCTCAGGATATACCAATACAACTGGTAGCTACAATGTATCTTTGGGCTTTGGGACATTAGAAAAGAACACAACGGGAAGCTCCAATACTGCCGTAGGATTATATGCTTCCAATAGAAATACCACTGGTGTAAACAATGTTGCTTTGGGAAGAAAAGCCTTAGAATATAATCAGACTAATAATTACAATACAGCGATTGGGTATGCAAGTTTGAGTTTAAGTGATGGAGGGGAAGAAAATACGGGTGTAGGTTTTAATTCACTAAAAGCCAATACTACTGGCGATTATAATGTTGGTATTGGTGGAATAGCCCTCGCTCAGAATACCGAAGGTTCTCAAAATACTGCCATAGGCTATGAGGCTGGCTATGGAAATATCACAGGTGATGCAAATGTATTTGTAGGTCATCAGGCTGGTTATAATGAAACAGGTTCTAATAAACTCTACATCAGTAATAGCAATACAGCCAGTCCTTTGATTTATGGAGATTTTGGAAGTAATATCGTTAATTTTAATGCTAATGTAGGTATTGGCACGTCTTCGCCGACTTCAAAATTGGACATACGGGGAAGTGGTTATGTTTATTCCAAAGTACAAAGTTCTGATAATGCAGCCGCTATTGCCCTTACTACTAATCAAGCCAGAGAAGCCGTAATTCAATATAATTCTTTAATAGGAGGCGTTGAAAAAAACAGATGGCATTTTGGAAAATCAAATGGCACTGAAACAGGGAGTAATGCCGGAAGTGATTTGTACATTAATAGATATGATGATAGCGGAACTTATTTAGGTAGCCCATTTTCAATAAAACGTGCATCGGGACAGGTAGTAATAGGAAATTTTGACCTAAGTACAACCGAAACAACCTTGAAAGTAAATGGAAGCATGGGTGTGAAAGTAAAAACTGTCGTTTCAAGTAATACAAATACCCAGATGGAAGGCACAGATTATATGGTCATTTATGGAGGAACCAATTCTGGCAATACCCTCTCTTTACCAGCCGCCAATACTTGTGAAGGAAGAATTTATTTTGTCATAAACCATAGTAGTAGTACCGTTAGCCTTAATAATGGTATAAATTACATCACGGCAAATGGTATTACAAGCACCACAATAACTGCCAATGCTTCATTGCAAATTGTGAGTGATGGGACTAATTGGCATAAGATAAATTAAAAATCATTTCAAATGAACAAATTAAAAAGTGTTTTGCTTTTAATAGCCTTTATTGTGGGCACACCTATTTTTGCTCACGTAGGAGGACATGATTCTGAAAATTCTGAAATATTTTACCTTAAAGGAAAGCAAATTGAAGGGCATTTTTTGATGGCTAAAAATGATAAAATTTTTATTGAATTATTGAATGGAAAGACCATTTCAGCCCCTTTGACAGATTTTTCATTCTCAAATCAAAGTAATTTGAGTCAAAAAATTGCTCATTTGAAAAAATTGAATCTTGATAAAAATTTGGTGGAAACGAAGGAATCAATCCTTTCATTTATTTTATTCTTACTATCAATTTTACTAATTGTAATCTTTATTGGTTTCAACTTTCGGGAAGTTAACTCGTTCGCAAAATTTTCTTATTTTTTTCTGACTTTCTTCATATTTATTTACGCTTGCAAAACATCTGAAATCGTTACTCCAACGACAATTTCTAAAACTGACCCTACGTTTATTGAAACTGTATTTAGTCCTTTCAAAACACTCGTAAAAACTCGTTTTGACGATACCTATTTTTATGTAGAATCAGAAGGATTACTTTCGCATAATATGATGGTAGGCATTACAAACTGGCAACAACAAGTGCCTATTCCACAAGGCTATTCGGGTGCAAACGCATGGTTGATTCCGCTAAAACCAGAGCTTTCAGATTCGCCATTAAGTCTAAAAACTAATTTGATGAAAGGGGCTGTTGCCATTGCTCCAAATGGAGTTCCTATCTTTAATCCCTTGAATAACAGAGGTGAAGATGCCTACGCAATCGGCGAATTGGACCAATGGGGCGGACATTGTGGCAAAGCGGACGATTATCATTATCACATTGCCCCATTACATTTTGAAACTACGGCGGGTAAAAATCCTATCGCAATGGCATTAGACGGCTTTGCCATTTATGGCTCAAAAGAACCCGATGGAAGTACGATGCAAACCTTGGATTCTTATCATGGACATTCAATAAATAATGGTGTTTATCATTATCATGCCACAACAACTTACCCTTATTTTATTGGGTCAATGCGTGGAAAAATAACGCTTGACCCAAGTACAACAGCCCCTGAAAATCAGCTAATTCCACAGGCTAAAACAACGCCACTTCGTCCAGCGGGGGAACCTTTGAAAGGAGCAAGTATTACAAATTTTAAATCAACTGGTACGAATGCGTATTCTTTGGAATATACAGTTGGTAGTCAGAAAGGATTCATTAATTACAGTTGGGATGCGGCAAATAAATATACGTACACATTCATTGGTATAGATGGAAAATCTTCCACTTCAACTTATGTCAGAAAATAATTGAATTCTCAGGATAAAGTCCGCAAGTTTTTTGAAAAATTTGCATCCAATCAGTAAACTATTCATAGTCAGCAAATTATTAATGAAAAATATTATAATCCTTTTTCTAACTATTTTCAGTCTTTTTTCATGTAACAAAAAGACTGAAAAAATTGAACAAGCCTCTGTCGAAATTCCAGATAGAATTGTGGTGTTGGCGGACACCAATCTTTCGGAACGACAGGGCGTTTTGTTCTATGAACAGAAACCGTATTCTGGTTATGTAGTTGAAAAATATCCAAATGAAAAATTGGCTTCTCGAAATGGGTATCTCAATGGAAAATTAGAAGGAAAACAGGAAAAATGGTATGCTGACGGATCAAAAATGGAAGTTCGTTTTTACAAAGAAAATCGAAAATCGGGCGAGCATCATGGTTGGTGGGAAAATGGACAAATGAAATTTGAATATTTCATCGAAAACGATATTCCTATCAAAACTCACCAAGAATGGTATCAGAATGGACAATTATATTCGCTTTCAAACTACAACCAAGAAGGACAACCAGAAGGCGAACAAAAAATGTGGTTTGAAAATAGACAAGTAAAGTCAAATTACGTCATCAAAGACGGCAGGCGTTTTGGATTTTTGGGTGCAAAAGGTTGTATGGGCGAGGGGGAGAAAAAAGCAACGGGTTTAAATTTTAAAAAATAATGAAAAATATACTCCTCTTATTTATTTTTTTTGTGATTGTATCGTGTTCTAAAAAACGAGAAAAAAACGAACAAAAAGGACTCCCCTACTACCACACAGCTGATTTTACCCCACAATGGCTATCAGAAAAAAGTCAATTAGACACCTTACATAAACTTGCAAATTTTGATTTTTTGAATCAAAATTTGCAAAAAATTACTCCCAACACTTTCAAAGGAAAAGTCCACGTAGCTTGTTTTTTCTTTACCATTTGCCCAAGCCTTTGCCCTAAAATTATGGGCAATATGAAGGTGGTTCAAGATTCTTTGAAAAACAACAAAAACTTTTTGATTGCCTCATACAGCGTTATGCCCGACCGTGATAGCGTATCTGTTTTACGGAGGTATGCCACTGAAAATCAAATCATTGATAATAAATGGCACTTACTAACTGGCGATAAAAAACAGATTTATGAAATTGCCCGTAAATCCTATTTTGCAGATGAAAATATTGGGGTCCAAAAGGGAGTGAATGATTTTTTACATACTGAAAATTTTATTTTGGTAGATAAAAACCTGCATATCCGTGGAGTTTATAATGGAACTTTACAGTTAGAGATTGAACAATTGATAAAGGATATTCGGGAGTTGGAAAAAGAATAAGTTTTCAATTCAGGACATAAATACAGATGAAAATGATTCGAAATTATTAATTTTGAAAAATAACATATCAAAATACATTTTCCATGAAAACAATTTTATTATCAATTTGTCTATGTTTTTTTTACACATCCATCTTTTCACAAACCAACGAAAGTAGTTCTGATGCAAGTGATTTATGCAATAATTGGATAGATGACTATGCTGCACCAGCATCCCCTTGCTTTGCAAATGTTGGAACTTCTCCTATCAATGGTGAGTTATTTGATGATGATGGCGAAGATATTTTTTTATTTCCAACGAATTTTAGTGGAACTCTCACATTTTCAAATTTTCCAACTGTGACTGGTTCGACAGTTAAAATAAAAGAATATACTGGTACAGCTGGAATGGCAGGGGCAACTTCTGGGGTATCAACGACAATATCCACTTCAAGTCCAACATTTACATTTTTATCCACTAAAAAATACTATCTCTCCGTTGAAAAAGACGGTAATTCCTTGAATTATTCAATCAGTTTTAGTGGAGCATTGCCTGTACAATTAGTCTCTTTTTCAGGAAATAGAGTAATAGAAGGAATAGAATTAACTTGGAAAACATCCCAAGAAATCAATAGTCAATCCTTTGAAATTGAGCGAAGTAGCGATGCTTTGGACTATACAATCATTGGAAAGTTGGAGGCGTTGGGTAATAGCCAAACTGGCAAGACATACCAATTTACAGACTCTAATCCAATAGAAGGCATCAATTATTACCGCCTCAAACAAATTGATTTGGACAAAAAAATCAACTATCTCCGTCCAATTAGTGTGATATATGCTTACGAAGAACGTGAATTAGTTTTGTACCCTAATCCAAGTTCATCTACTATTAAGTTACCTCTTTCTTTCGTACAAAACTCTGACATGATAAGAATTTATAATTTACAAGGGGTGTTAGTAAAACAAATTCCTGTGAATGAAACCAATCTTTACTTAAAAGTTGAAGATTTATCATCTGGGATTTATATCATTGAATCACTTTCAAATAATGAAATAATTAGTAATCGTATCAAACGATTTGTAAAAAACTAAAAGATTTTTTACATTTTTATTAAGACAATAGCCTTGAAATTAACATCAGAAGGATTTGTAGTATTACTATCCAATTTGAAATTGATAAAGGATATCTGGGAGTTGGAGAAAGAATAATTTTCAATATTTCTTGTTTTTTAAGTTTATTTTAAACAATTTTGTCGAATAAAAAACAAGATGCCTAAAATCGACCATGATACCAAAGAAAAAATTTTAGCTGCCGCTGAAAAAGTATTTCATGCCAACGGCTTTAAGGGAACTCGTACAACCTCAATTGCGGAAGAAGCGGGTATCAGTCGGACGATGCTGCATTATTATTTTAGTACCAAAGAATCTTTGTTTTCGGAAGTGCTACAAAACACTCTATCGACAGTTTTTAGTCATTTAAAGAAAATCATTGGTTCTAATTTATCCCTAAATTCTTTGATTGAAAATTTAGTAGATGTCTTCGCAGATTTGTTAGAAGCAAAACCAGGATTACCCAGTTTTATCATCAACATTTTGAACGAATCGCCACAAATGGCTCATGCCTTTGCCCATTCTAAACAAGATACGATTCCGTTTGAGTTGGAAGAAATCTTAAAAACTGCGAAACAGAACGGTGAAATTGCTGAAAATATCACGGGCGAAGATTTAATTATGAATATATATGGGCTTTGTTCTATGCCTTATTTAGGAGCTTCCTATATAAAAGTCATGGAAAATCGGACGGATGAAGATATGGTAAAGTTTATCCGAGAACGGAGGATAAAGATTAAAGAATTGATAACTAAAGGTATTAGACCTTAGTATTTGATAAATTTTCAAAAAAATATGACCTAAAACTTGGTCATATTTTTTTGAAAATAAATAAACATTTTTGTCGAACATTATTGTTGTAAAAAAATGAATCACCAACTATTATATATTGGGTATCGTCAAGAGGATTTCAATACTTCTTATGCAAAGTTTTTCCGAGAAGAAATTGCCCCAATTCCCATTCAAGTTTTGAAAGGTTTGAAGCAAAAGGAAAAGAACTCTGATTTCTTTTTGAGATTAGAAAATGTCACGGATTTACATACAAACGGTTATCACGAAGTTGAAAATGGCTATGCTTTTTTGCCTGATGGTTCTTTACAAGTTTCTGTTTTGACGGATATGCCTGATGTAACGCCTCAGATGTGGGATTGGTGGTTTGGGTGGCACGGGAGTCACGCCAATCGTTATAAATTATGGCATCCAAAGGCACATCAATCGGTACGATGGAAAGATGGTCGTGAAGATTTAGCGGAGTACGTAGGTAGAACCTCTCTGATAGAAGAATATATCGGAAACAAATTAGAAAAAGCCGCTATCAGATTTGTTTCTCCAACTGAATTAGGCTTTTACGAAAATGAAATTGCAGATAAAAGCAAAACTGTATATATCTGTGCCAGAACGGGTTATAGTAATTTTCCAATAGATTTTGGATGGTTAGTTCATCAAGTTAGAACTACTGAAAATGGTTCAGAAATGCGTTCAAGATTTTGGATGGGCGGTAAACACATAGCTTTCAGAACGGAAAATAGTATAGGAAAAGTCGGCTCAAAAATCTTACAAAAAGTAGTAAAACTACCCGAACAACAAGCTATTGACCTGATGCGACATTGTTCGGAAGAGATGAATCATTTAGCCAAAATTTTACCTGAATTATATCATCAACAAACCCAAACCAAGTTTTAAATCTTCATGGAAAATCTAAACATAAAGGGACAAATAATCACCCAACACGATAAAGGCTTTCACGAAGCCATCATGGGGACACTTTTCAATAAATGGGACACTGGCAGAAGACCCTTAATGATGGTTTCACCTCAAAATATTGATGATATTATTTCAACCCTACATTATGCAAAATCCGCAGGGAAAAAGGTCAGTATTTGTTCTGGCGGACATAGTTGGTCGGCAAATCATGTACGTGAGGATAGTATTCTGATAAACATGAAAGGCTTTAATCAATATGAAATCAATCGTGAAAATATGACCGCCAAAGTAGGTCCAGGTGTGGGTGGAAGTACACTTTTGATAGAGCTTTTCAAACGAGATTTATTTTTTCCTGCGGGACATTGCAAGGGCGTTTGTTTGGGAGGGTATTTACTACAAGGTGGTTTTGGATGGAATGGCAGAAAGTACGGAATGGCTTGCGAAAATGTCATTGGCTTAGACATCGTAACGGCAAATGGCGAGTATGTCCACGCCAATGAAAACGAAAATGCAGATTTATTTTGGGCGGCTCGTGGTTCGGGGGGCGGATTCTTTGGTGTAGTAGTGGCTTTTCATTTACGATTATTCAAAAAACCTGCCTATTGTGGTTCAATTACCCACGTTTTTGACATCAAACATTTAGAATCTGTCTATCAGTGGGCAGCAGAAGTTGGACCATCTATTCCAGATGCAGTTGAATTTCAGATGCTGATGAGTAGTAGTGTTTTGAAATTTTTGGGAAGTGGTATTGAAGCCATTGCTCCAATTTTTGCTGAAACCAAAGATGAATTTGAAGAAAGTAAAGCCTTCATGGTCAATAGTCCGATTAAGAAAAAAGCCTTTTTTCGCACGCCTTGTTTGCCTACCAATATGTCCGCCATGTATAGTGCCGCCATGACCCATTACCCCGACAATCATCATTGGGGCGTGGACAATATGTGGACGAAAGCACCTGTGGAGCAACTAATACCATATTTGAAGGGAATGTCCAACAACCTTCCGCCCGAACCTTCGCACGTACTTTGGCTGAATTGGTATCCACCAAGCCGCAAAACTGATATGGCGTATTCATTGGAAGACAATATTTACATTGCCCTCTATGGCACTTGGGAAAACCCAGCCGATACCCAAAAATATGGTTCTTGGGCGAATGGTTGGATGGAAAAAATGAGTTATCTATCCACTGGAATCCAATTAGCAGATGAGAGTTTGCATAAGCGTACATCCCCTTTTGTTTCAGAAAATCATCTTCACAAATTGGATAAAATTAGGGCTGATAGAGATAAAGAGTATTTGTTTAATGCTTGGCATAGCAGACCTATTTAAATAGAAATCTGATTTATTTGAACCAAATTAGCTAAAAATAATCCTTCACAAAACATACCAAAATGAGAACTCTCAATCAAAAACAATCACTATTCACCATACTATTTTTGGGCATTTACTTTTTTGGTAATGCCCAGAATATTGGTATAAACACCGCTAATGCCAAGAGTACATTATCCGTAAAAGGAGGCTTGGGCATTGGAACAAATTATTCAGCCAATAGTGCCTCTCCAACCGATGGGGCTATTATTGAGGGTAAAGTAGGAATTGGGACTGATGCCCCCAATCATAAACTACACGTTATCGGTGATGCAAAAATTGATGGAAAAACATTCATAGAAGAAAGTCTTACCATCAATGGTTTTACAAAATTCAATGGTGGTTTGGAGTTTCAAGGCGATGCTGTAATCAATGCTGGTCGTGTAAGATTTATCAATACAGGCAATTCTATTTTTATAGGCGATGAGGCTGGTGCAAACGACAATGGAAATGACAGAATCAATACATTTATTGGCAATGGTGCTGGTAAAAGCAATGTTAGTGGTTTTGCCAATGTCTATATTGGCTCTAATGCAGGCAATGAAAATGTAGAGGGAGAAAGCAATATCGCCATTGGTGAAGCGGCATTGGCAACCAACACAAAATCATTCAATACTGCGATTGGTAAATTTGCTCTGCAAAATAATCATGAAGGGGAAGGCAATACTGCCATCGGGAATTATGCAGGTTTTGGTTCTGCTGGCAGTCAAAATTTCTTTATTGGAACAGCCGCAGGTGAAGGTGCTACTGGCTCAGGCAATGTATTTATTGGAAATGAAGTAGGTTCATATTCTAATGTTTCAAGCCGTTTATGGATTCATAATTCAAACTCAAATCAGCCTTTAATTGAAGGTCACTTTCAAGATAGAAAATTAAAAATCAATGGTAAATTTTACACTGCTGAAAGAGTAGGAATAAAAACAGACAGCCCAACTTCGGATTTAGAAGTGAATGGTTCTATTGCTTTGAAAGTAAAAGCAAATTTAGAAAGTGGAAGCACAGACCCCGATGAATCGGCAGGAATCTGGATTTATACATCAGATGGTGGAACTATCGACTTACCAGCCCCAGCTTCTTGCCCAAATCGTACTTATACCATTGTCAATAAAACGGCAATATCATTACCAATAAGTGATTATTTTGATATGACTAATACATCAAAAAACACACTTCCTCACACTACTTCAATACTTATTGTAAGTGATGGAACAACTTGGCAACAAGTTAAATAATTATTTTTCGCAAATGCGACTTTCTTACAAAATTAACCATGGTTTATTTTATATTATTTTGTTCTAATTGCCATGTGAGATATAGGCTAATCAAACAAAAAATTATTTTGGGAAGATAAATCTGTTAAAAATAAATTGCTCTATCGTTTTATCTACAAATGATAATAAATCATTGTATTCAATTTCTGAATTAATATTAAAGCTATCAAAAAACAATCGCTTTGCATCTTTAATAGATATATTTTCATAAAATAATTCAAGAAGAATTAACTGATTTTCAGAAAAAATTACAGATATTTTTTGTTCATCAATAGGTTTTATTTTTATTAATTCGTAATGACTATCCGAAGGTTTTTTAAAAATTTCATCAAGAGTTATTTTATCATTATGACTCCAATTCCATTTCGTGGTTAATACATAAACATTATCAATAACAATAAATTCTTTTAAATTTAAAGCTGACTCGTCTAAATTAAGTATTTCGTCGGCTTGTGAAAATTGAACTATGTCTTGTACTTTAAGGAAGATTTTATTTTGATGTTTAGTGATTTTCTTTCTAATAAATTGTTCCCGTTTGAATGAATCCATTAGCATTTTTTTATATTCACTCCTTCTTATAAATGCACTATTTTTAAAACTTGAATCAAAATTTTTAAAAAAATGTACATTTAGTTCACTATCAGTTTGTATGAAATTTGAATCAAAATAGTCTTGCTGTAAAAAGTTTAATAATGCTATGGTTTGGGAGTAGTATCTAAAAATTAAAGATTTTTGAATATTCATCAAGAGGTCTTTAGAGAAATATTCAAGATTATTTAAAGTAGGCAAAATATCTAACTCTTCTGCATCATAATTATTCAATATAGACATGATTAATGATACCTTAGTTGCCTTTTTCAACTTTGAATTTTCCACTAACTTATTAATCTTGACTACATATTTTGTATTATTTGTTATTTTATAAAGTGAAATATACAAATAATATAAGTTTTTAACATTTTGGTGTTTAAAGACCTTACCTCTTTTTTCCTCAACGATTGCTAAATTGGTTTCAACCTTAGCTAATATTTCATCATTTTTTTGAGTAGAATTCAATAGATAATTTACTAATGAAACACAAATTCCCAGTGAGCCTTCCCAAAAGTCATAATTATTTTTTGGAGATTTAAAAAATGTAAGGTTCACATTTTTAAATTGCTCAGTATAAAAAAAATAGTCATTAATTGAAGACATTTTCATTGTATTATCTTTCCAATTTGAGCATTTACTACTCCATTGAGCATTTAAAGATTGTAACAACGATTGTGTAATTTTTTCAATTTCCTTGGTTGAATTTGTTTGTGATAATGTTGTAAAGAACCAAATTAATCCAGCATTTCCATTTGCCAAATCAGTGAGAGTACCTTTATGAGATTCCTGATAAAAGTTGCATAATCCGTGTTTATCAATGACTATGTTTTTAATTATTTCGTTAAATATAAAATCTACTACATCGTCTAATTCTAATTGAGGGATGTGCTTTTTTATATATAGTAAGCCCAATAGTGTACCTATCTTTCCTTTGAAAATTCCATTATTATTTTGAGAAGACATTGCATAATCAATGACTTTCTCTTTCACAAAAAATGATTTAGAAAACTCTAAATATTTTTCTGCTTTTAATGATTCAAATACTTTCAAAAAAGTATAAATAACTCTCATTCTACCTGTAAACAAGCAATAGTCATAAGGTATTCTCTCCTCAATTTCGTTTAGCTGTTCACATAAGTTTATAAGTTGTTTTTTTGCTTCTGGATGATATTTTTGTAGAGAAATTAATTGCAAAATTCTTTCCGAAATCTCAATGAAATTCTGTGGGCTGATTTCGCTATAAAATGATATGTTTTCTTCCAGATAGTCAGGTAAAATGTTATTGAGTTCATCTAAATATTTCTGTTTATTCTTCATTTTTTTGAGTATTTCTCAAATTTTACCATTTTTCATTAGGGTCAAAATATAGTAAAATCAAAGTTTTTGATGGCTATTACTTTCTTTTGTACAAAAAGGTATTACCTAATAATTTGCTCTTAAAAATTAAATTTCATGTTTTTCTAACAATTCCATGATATAATAATAGTATTCAGGATGATCATGGCGAAGACGATTTTCTAAATTTTCACAAATAACTATTTTCTTTTTTGCATCAGCAACAGCATGGACATAATGCCTTTTTAGTGGAATTGAAGAAAATAGAGTAAGCTGTTCATAACTTGGAGTCATTGACTGAAAAAGATAAGTAACGTCTTTTTTCCTCAATCTTGCTAAACATGAAAATAGATATTGTTCATAAATTAAGCCTGTACTTCCTAAGCTGACTTTATCAAAACTATTTTTATTTTTATCCAAAAAATCAAAGGCTTCAAGAGCAAATTCTTTCAAGAACGAAACATCCGATCCGCCAAATATACCTGCATTGCAAGATCGAATTATGGAATCATTCTGGTAATCGTTAAGCATATATGAAGGGATATACTTGAAATTTGATACTAAATCATTCCAAATATCGGTATAATAATTAAAATTAATATCTTCATTTTGGGCAATCAAGGGTTTATTTTTAATAGCTTCTAATTCTTTCCAAACATATACGTCCCCATCTACATGAAGAAAAGGATCATCTTGAAGAGTATATGTAAACAATTTCGAAACCGCCCATAAATCAGGGTGGTAATCGTTAAATTTGTCTAACTTTACTTCAACATTATTATAAGGTAATTGGAGTTTGTTTACAAATAACTCATACCCATTTTGGTCAGTAATCAACTCTACATAACCATAAATTTTCTTGAATTGTAAACAACTCAAAGTCCAACTCATGTAGTTATATTTTTTATCCAACCAGCCTCCCATTTTTCTATCTTGGAATCGAAATAGTCCTCTTTCGAGAGATGGCTTAGACCAAAAGCTATGTATTATTTTCATTTTAAAAACATTAATTTTTTCATTCAATGATATATTTAGTGTCTTTACTTTACAAATATATGTAAAAATAATAAAATATGAGATTATATTGAATTATTAAACCAGACGAAAGTGGCAGTTGTTTTAATTATTATTTCTATCAGTTTTAATGAGGTAGGAAAGGATTTTACTATGCCAAATATAGAATCCGCAGGGCTCTAACTACCATGGTTATATTTTTATAATCATGGTAGTTGAACAAAAAATTTTGTTCAATGTTCTACATACAATTTTAAACAATTTTATTTAACATTTTAAACAATTAAACAAATGAAAAAGAAAATCTCAAGTAAATTAACACTCGGAAAACGTGCAGTAGCTGTATTAAATGATGAGGAAATGTCAACTCTACAAGGAGGTAATTATGTTAGTCAAGTAGTTAAGTGTGGCGGTGGGGGTGGTTTCACCACTTGTTTAGCTAGCTTTTCAAGTTGTACAAGATGTCCGTAGTCTATCAAGTTGTGAGCAATAGTTAACATATGCTTCATTAGAATACCTATTTCTTGTGTAGTGGGGGACACATGGTATAGGTAAAGGCTATTTAATTCAAAGTCCTCTAACGAACAAAATTCGGTACATTTATTTTCAGTTTAATGTATGGAAATTTTATAGGTAGCTTCACAAAATTTGTGAAGCTACCTTTTTTTGAATAAACAATAATTTAATTATGTTAAAGTTATGGATAAGTATCATGAAAAATTTAATGCAATAATTGAACTTTTGAAAGAAGAAGAAGTAAAAGAGCAACGTTTTGGGTTTATGAGTGGTCGTTTAGGAATTCTTTTATTTTTGCTACACTCAAAAAAATCTGAATTTTATGATAGAGCAGTTGAGAGCTTAGACAACATTATAGAAAATATAATTGTTGAAAGAGAGAGCCATAACTATTCTTTTGGCATTGCGGGATTAGGTGTATTAATAGAATATGCAGAGCAAAATAGTTTGATAGAAATGGACTCAAATGAAATTTTGGAAGATTTAGATGATTATCTATATGAAAAAATGATGATTGATGCCCGAGAAGGTAACTATGATTTTTTAAATGGAGCAGTAGGAGCTGGTTTTTATTTTTTACTAAGGAATAAAAAAACTGCGAATGTCAAAACATTTATTGAAGACTTAGTTTATCAATTGGAATTAAGTTCCATTGATGATGGTAGTAGTATGAAATGGAATTATTATCAAGCAGAAAATGGTCTTTTGCATCCTAACGTATATAATATGGGATTATCTCACGGAATACCAGCTATACTTTCTTTCTTAAGTAAAGTTCATAATGCTGGAATTTTGATTGATAAGACCAAAGACATGATTGAAAAAATCGTAAACTTCATTATAGAAAATAAGACGGATTCAATACTTTACAGTTTTTCAGAGATTCTTGATATTAACACACCTAATGAAACTGTATCACGTTTAGCTTGGTGTTATGGTGACTTAGGCGTGTGTTGTTCATTATGGCAGGCTTCGGATGTTCTAAATAGCGTAGAACTTAAAGAAGAGATTATTTCAATATTAACAATTGCTTCTGGAAGAAAATCAAAGGAGTCAACACAAATTTATGATGCAAGTCTCTGCCACGGTACAGTTGGTGCAGCTCATATATTTCAAAGATTTTATGATTGGACAAAAATTCCATTGTTTAAAGAAACCGCCGATTATTGGTATGAAGAAACTTTAAAAATGGCTCATTTTGAAGACGGATATGCTGGTTATAAGGTATATACACCCATAGAATATGGTGGAGAACGCCCTTCAAGAAGTTTTTTAGAGGGTATCTCTGGTATTGGGTTAGTATTACTTTATAAGATCTCTGGAAAAAATCCATCTTGGGAAGAATTATTATTTATTAGCTAAAACTCTAAAACTTATCAAACTTGGAATATTCTTATTTTACTCAATTCGCCCTCAGAACCCCACTTTATTCTCTTCAAAAATTACAGTCTGTCCTCTCTCAAAAAAACATGGAGGAGTCGGTAGAAGTTCTTTTTGATTTTTTCAAAAATCCTCTCAACCAAGAAGCCCTCTTTTTGGCTTCTCCCGACCTTCAAAGCCGTTTATTGGAATATTATAAAGGAGACATTAAAGACTCTACTAAGGTTAATGCTTTGGCATATTCTCTGATGAAATACTTTCAGAGAATGACTACCCGATGTACTCCTTTTGGGCTATTTGCCAGTATTGAAATAGGAGAAATATCAGATGAATCCAACATAATTATTGATAAAAAAATTGCTAATAATCGCCATACAAGGATTGATATGAATTATTTGTGTGCTTTGTCGGCAAAAATTGCTCAAATCAAAGCCATTCGAGAAGAGATTAAATTTTATCCCAATACCAGTATTTATGTCATCGGCGAAGAACTAAGATTTGTAGAATATCACTACCAACAAACCCGTAGAATCCATCAAATTTCATCCGTTGATTTTTCAGAGTATGTTCAAACACTTTTAAAAACTGCCAAGCAAGGAGCTACAATGAAAACCTTGATGGATTCAATCACGAGCGATGAGATTTCTGAGGAAGAAGCCTATGATTTTATCCTCGAAATAGTTAACAGTCAATTGTTTGTTAGTGAATTAGAGCCTTCGGTTTGTGGTGATGAATTGCTGTTTCAAATGATAAAGACCCTTGAAGGATTACCTTCCGAAAAGGCTTTTGAGATTAATGAACAATCATGGACTATTGATTCGTTAATACAGTTTTTGAAGGGATTACATCATCAGCTTGAAACAATTGATAATTCAGAATTTAATAAAATAGAGGTTTATCATAGTTTCGCCGATAGCCTAAAAGTCTTAGGCATCGAAACTGAATTGAGTAAATTATTTCAGACTGATTTAGTCAGGAAGTCAACCTCTTGTGTAATAGATAAAACAGTTTTATCTGATGTAAAAGAGACGGCTCGTTTTCTGAATAAAATTAGTATTAAACAAGGTGAAACCAAATTAGAAAAATTTGCTAAAGCCTTTTACGAAAGATATGAAGATGCTGAAATACCTCTCTTGTTTGCCTTAGACGTAGAAACAGGCATAGGATATTTGCAAGCCTCCGAAGCACAGGAACAAAATATGATTCCCTGGAATAAAGTCTCTGAAATATTATTGGGAAAAATATTAACGGCTCGAACGGAAAAACTAAAGGCAATCATGTTGTCGGATGAAGATTTCAAAGATTTCAAAGAAAATTGGACTGACCAACCTGATACTATAGCCTTCATGGTTGAACTCATTGAAGAAGAAGGTCAGATAAAATCAGTATTTTCTGGAACAGGTAGTTCTGGGGCGGGTAATCTTTTGGGAAGATTTAGCCATGCAGGGCAAGAGATTGACCTATTGGTAAAAAATATTGTTGAGAAAGAAGAAATTTTGAAACCCGCCGATACCATCATTGCTGAGATAGTTCACTTACCCGAATCACGTACAGGGAATATTTTAATGAGAACTACCCTCCGTGAATATGAAATTCCTTATCTGGCAAAATCCTCGGTATCTACTGATTTTCAAATACTTCCAGAAGATTTATTCGTCTCTGTTCGAGGAAATAATGTAATTCTACGTTCCAAAAAATTAAATAAAATCATCATTCCTCGGCTTACGAATGCTCATAACTTTGGGTTTAACTCCTTGCCCATGTACAATTTCCTGTGCGATTTACAAACTCAACATCTACGAGGCGGTATTGGGTTTAGCTGGGGAGCATTGGAGTCTGCATATCAGTTTTTACCAAGAGTGATTTATAAGAATACGATAATATCCCCTGCCAAATGGAGATTACCTAAAAAAGATTTTGAAGGCTTATTAAAAAATCAAGATAATCAAAGTTTAAATAAAAGCATCAATGAATGGAGAAAACGATGGAATATGCCTCAGTTTATTCAATTAGCTGATTATGATAATGAGTTATTGATAGATTTGAGTAACCTTTTGAGTATCAAAACTTTTTTGAATACCATCAAAAAAAGGGAATCAATCCAATTAAGTGAATTTTTATTTACCCAAGAAAACTGTTTGATTTCTGATTCGATAGGAGAAAATTATGTCAATCAATTTGTTTTTGCCTTTCATAGAAAAGAAAAACTAACGATGAGAGATTCTTTGTTTCAATCCTCAAAAATAAGTTCAAATCAAATTACGAAACGAACTTTTGTAACAGGTGAAGAATGGTTATATTTTAAGGTCTATTGTGGGGCTAAAACAGCTGACCAATTTCTAAAATATGCTTTAATCTCCACTTTAGACGAACTTAAAGAACGAAACCTTATTGAAAGTTGGTTTTTTATCCGATATGCAGATCCAAAAGTGCATTTAAGAATTCGCTTCAAACTAAAAAACACAGCTTATATTTCAGATGTAACACGGATTTTAAAAGAAAATTGTTCTTATTTTTTAGAAAATAAACTTATATGGAAACTTCAAACTGATTCTTATAACCGTGAATTAGAACGATATGGGGCTTCTACCATTGAAATTACTGAGGATTTATTTTGTATAAATAGTGAACAAATATTAAAACTTATTGACCTTTTTGATGATGGTAATGAAGATCGTGAAGCAGAAATCCGTTGGTTTTTTGGACTTAAAGGTATTGATATACTCTTAAATAGTTTTAATTTTGATTTGAAAGCTAAAAAAGAGCTTTTGGAGAATTTATCTGAAAACTTTGGTCGGGAGTTCAACATGAATATTGACCTCAAAAAACAATTGGGAGACCGATTTAGAAAAGAGCGTTCATTACTTTCAAAATGTATCAATAGTGAACACTTACTCGAAGATGATTTTAAAGAGGCTTTTAGCATTTTGCATCAATTCCAAGACCAAAGTAATTTTATTGCAAAGGCAATTTTAGAAACGGACGCCCTTGAAGTAAAACTCAATGACTTATTGGGAAGCTATATCCATATGTTCATGAATCGTTTATTTATTACGAATCAAAGACAAATGGAGATGATTCATTATCATCTTCTTTGGCATTTTTACCGTTCAGAAGTTGCCCAAGCAAAATAATTTATTTGAATAAAATACTCCATAGAAATTGGCAAAATTTCCTTCATACATACAACACGATGAGATGGACTGTGGTCCAACCTGTTTAAAAATTATTTCTAAACATTACGGAAAAAATATACCATTAGCTCAAATTCGTACACTTTGTGAAACTACTCGAATAGGTAGTTCACTTTTGGGATTAGCTGGTGGTGCTGAGGATTTAGGATATAGGACATTAGGAGTAAAAATAAGTTACAATCAACTATTAGAAGAAATCCCATTACCTTGTATCGTTCATTGGAATAAAAAACATTATGTAGTTGTCTATAAAATTACCAAAGATAAGATTTGGATTTCTGACCCCTCTTTTGGTCTAATCGAATATACCCCAAAAGAATTTATCCATAGCTGGACAGGGAGTCATCTTGCTCTTGATGTTGAAGAAGGCATTGGTTTAGCCTTAGAGCCTTCTCCTGATTTTTATAATGCTGAATTTGAAGAGTCTCAATCAAGAAATATTGGCTACCTATTTCGTTATCTAAGCCCTTTCAAAAGACTAATGCTTCAACTATTTATTGGGCTTTTAGGGGGTAGCCTTTTACAATTAATTGTCCCTTTCCTTACCCAAAGTATTGTTGATGTGGGTATTCAAAATCAAGACATTAATTTTATCTACCTGATTCTCTTTGCTCAGTTATTCTTGTTTTTAGGTTCAACTTCCATTGAGATTATCCGTAGTTGGATATTACTTCATGTCAGTGCGAGGGTAAATTTGGCTATGCTTTCTGATTTTTTTATTAAGTTAATGAAACTCCCTATTGCTTACTTTGATGCAAAACATACGGGAGATATTATGCAAAAAATCAATGACCACCATCGCATCGAAAGCCTCCTGACAAGCTCTACTCTCAATATCTTATTCTCTTTCTTTAATGTAATTATTTTTGGTTTTGTCTTAGCTACTTACAGCATCACTATCTTTGGAATATTCATTGTTTTTAGTTTTGCCTACATTACCTGGACCTTATTATTTTTCAAAAAACGAGAAGAACTTGACTACAAAAGGTTTTCCCAAATGAGCCAAGACCAGAATAAGGTTATTGAGTTAATCAATGGAATGCAAGATATTAAACTCAATAACGCAGAACGTCAGAAACGATGGGGTTGGGAATATATACAAGCACGTAAATTTAGGCTCACGCTCCAAAGCACAACGCTTTCCCAATTTCAAAGTACGGGGGCTATTCTGTTGGGACAATTACAGAATATTCTTATCTCAATCATCACCGCAAAGATGGTAATTGATGGCAAATTGACGATTGGTATGATGCTTTCAACATCTTATATTGTTGGACAATTAAATGCTCCAATTCAACAATTTATTGGGTTTTTACAAACTTTTCAAGATGCAAAAATTAGTTTAGCCAGAATCAACGAAGTCCACGATATGAAATCCGAAGAAACGCCCGAAAACCAGATGATTTCTGCTGAGGATATTGATTATTCCGCTGACATTATTTTTGATAAAGTGAGTTATCGTTACCCTGGTGCTTTAAATGATGCCATTGAAGAATTATCGTTTACAGTTCCTGCTAATAAAACAACGGCAATTGTGGGAAGTAGTGGAAGTGGTAAAACGACGATGATGAAAATGTTACTCAAATTTTATCCTGTTAATGAAGGTACACTAAAAATGGGGAATACAAGTCTCAATGATATTCCGCAACATATTTGGCGAGACTCATGTGGGGTAGTGATGCAAGAAGGCTTTATTTTTAATGATACGATTGCCAACAACATAGCCGTTGGCGAAACAATTGTCGATAAGAAAAACCTTCTATATGCCGTCAATATCGCTAACATCCAAGATTTTATTGAGCAATTACCAGCAAGATATAATACCAAAATTGGAGCAGAAGGTGTTGGATTAAGCACGGGTCAAAAACAACGAATTCTGATTGCGAGAGCTGTTTATAAGAATCCTAAGTTAATATTTTTTGATGAAGCAACATCTGCCTTAGATGCTAATAATGAAAAAGTAATCATTGAAAACCTAAACGAGTTCCTAAAAAATAGAACATCCGTTATCATTGCCCACCGTTTAAGCACGGTGAAAAATGCAGATAACATTATCGTTTTGGAAGCAGGGAAGGTTGTTGAAATCGGTAATCACGAAACCTTGGTACAACAACAAGGATTTTATTATAATTTAGTAAAAAATCAATTGGAATTAGATGCAAAAACAGCTTCTTAATAAATGATAAAGGAAAACGATATAGAAATACGTTCAGAGGAGATAATTGATTTTATGTCTTACACGCCAACATGGCTTATCAAGTGGGGTATTACAGTGATTTTTCTTATCATTGCCATCATTTTATTATTATCAACGGTTATTAGATACCCCGAAACTTTATCAGGACAAATCACGATTACTACTCTGAATCCAACTGTAACCATTATCAATAAAATATCAGGACGTTTAGAAAAAATCTTGGTAAAAGATGATTCGACTGTTCGTGTAGGTGATGTTATCGCTGCCGTTGAAAGTCCTGCAAATGGGGCGGATGTTGTTGCTTTAAAAAAAGCCCTAAACTCAATTGAGTTAAATCCAAACGGTATTCAAATAGGTTTATCCAGATTTCAAGATTCTTTAAATTTAGGAGATTTTCAAGGAGAATACTCTCAATTAATCGGTGATTTAAAGCAATACCAAGAATTGACTCAAAACCGTTTTTTCACTGAAAAGATAAGAAGTATCGAAAACCAACTTAAAAATCAAGCGGATTTATCATCTATAAATTATGAGGTCTTAAAAATGTCAGAAAAAGATTTGGAAAATGCTGTCAGAAAAAATAATATTTTCAAAAAACTCTTTGAAGAAAAAGTAATTCCTCCTTTAGAATTTCAAGAAAAACAAGATGAACTGAGTCGGAAACAGCAAGAATTTGTTACTTTAAAAAGAAATATTGTTCAAACAAATATTACTATTACAGACCTAAAACGTCAAAAATTAGAATTGAGCAATGAGTATAGAACACGAAAGCTAGCATTAGAGCAGAGTGTTTTTCAAAAAAAAATTAATCTAAGTAACGCCATTGTTAATTGGCAAAAAAATTATATTGTCAAAGCCTATATAGACGGTAGACTGAAATATGTTCAGAATCTTACAGAAAATCAGTTTGTTAAACAGGGAGAACCATTATTTTTGGTTGTTCCTCAACAAAGTACCTACATTGGACTCACGACAGTGCCTTCACTTAATGCAGGAAAATTGAAGATAGGGCAAAAAGTGTTGGTTTCGCTTGACAGTTACTCAGCCAATGATTTTGGTAAAATTACTGGTGTTGTTTCTAAAATTTTTTCAGCAACTAATCAAAATACTTATACTGTACAAATAGCCTTCAAAAATGGTTTAGTAAGTTCATTAAAAAAACAAATTCCATTCAAACCTCAAATGACAGGAACTGTCAATATCATTACCGATAACACAAGCCTAACTGAGCGATTATTGAAAAAATTGAATCTTTTATATAATGATACTTTAGAAAATTAAATCTATGCAAAGATCTGATATTCATTTACTTAACTGTTTAGTGTCAAGTAATTTTAGTAGCATATGCACCCTCCCCTTCCATATTCTCTAACGAATTTTCAAATTCGCTCGTCCATTCATTGAGTTTTTGTTTTAATAATTTCTTATCTGGTAAGTATAAACTGTACTCGGTTGCATAAATGTTGGCATCTTTGGGTAAAGTGAGTTCTACAAGGGCATCTTTTTTCTTTTTACATAACAATATTCCAATAGTAGGTTTTTCATGGTCTAACTTTACATGACGGTCATAGTAATTGACATACATTTGCATGTCCGATGTCTTGATGGACTAGCTTATCGGTTTTCAGGTCAATCAATACATAACATTGTAGCAAACGGTTATAAAAAACTAAATCTACAAAAAAATGTACTTCGTCAAATGTAAATCGTTTTTGTCGAGCTTCAAACAAAAAGCCTTTTCCAAATTCGAGTAAAAAGTGTTGCAACTTGGAAATAATGGCTTTTTCAAGCGTAGATTCTGAATACCCATTACTTTCTTCCAAACTCAAAAACTCCAATACCAAAGGATTTTTGAGTATATCCGTTGATTTTTCAATGATTTGCCCTTGCTCTGCCAACTTCAAAACTTGTTCCTTATCACGGCTCAGTGCCAATCGTTCATAAAGACTTGAATGATATTGGCGTTTAAGCTGTGGCTCAGACCAATTATTTTTATGAGACTCAATCTCATAAAAATTTCTTTCGCTAATATTTTCAATTCTCATCAAGACTAAATAGTGCGACCAGCCTAAATTAAACGAATTAAAAAAAGTGAAATCCACTTTTCCCAATTCGCCAGAAGCCTTCTGGCGAATTGAAATATCTCTATCAGCAAATTTTATGAAAAACTGCCTCATATTACGAAGGTTCTGTTCAGAGAAACCCTTACCTAATTGGTCGGTAAGGCGTTTTGAAAGCTCCTTCAAAACGTATTTACCATATTTTGCACGATCTTTACCTTCCTGTTCCTCTTCAACAATCATCTTTCCAATCTCAAAATAAGTATGAACCATCGCCAAATTGACGGCAGTAATCACTTGCATACGAGCCAGTTCCACCAACTGGAATACCTTATTAAATAGACTATCGGACTTTTCTATTTCGTTATTTATTATCATAGATTTTCAATTACTGTGTAACAATCCTTCAAAAATAGATGAAGTAATTGTTTTCTGATTTATCTTATTTGCTCGGTACTATATTCCGTTGTGGTTGCTTCTACTATTCTTTCCTGAACTAAATTTTTCACTCCTCTTCTACGGGCGTACCTCAACAATTTAGTCTTATTGATGGTATATTTATTAATCGCTTCTCGAAAAACATAGGTCAATTCTGCCCCTTGTACAGCTTCGTGTAATTTAGTTTCTCTCACTAAATCAACTAATAGTTTTTCTAGTGATATTGTCGGAACATCATCTACTTGTGTCAAAGGGGCTTCCGAAATTAAAGGAATTACGATGATAGCGTTATTTTGATAGGTTACGTAATTATCGAAAACTTCGGCACTTGGCTGTTTATAAACCTTTGGATAATTATCCCTCAATAAATCGAACACTGCATCCAAACCCATTCTTTCAACTTCCACAAATATAAAAAATATACCAGGTTGATGTAACGTAAATTCATTAATAATTGAATCTCGCCACACACAGGTTTCCAAAAGTGGCTTTTCTTTCTTTACTAATTGATAAATCTCCTTCTCAAAATCATCCAAATGCGGTATATAGCGGTTTTCCCTTTCCCACAAAGTGTATTTGCCGTATCCTTTACGTTGAATAATTTTACTTTTTATCAATTTGTTTAATAAGTAGGTCGAGCTTTCGATGGTTGATTTTTTACGGATAAATTTAATGATGCTTTCCCTATCCACTTCTCTCTGTTTTTGAAAGAGTGGTCGTATATCTTCAATTTGTATATGGTTTGCTTTCATTTAACTTTTAGAAAAATCTATTTTGCAAAGGTAATAACTATTTACATTATGGCAATAATAAAATATATTGCCATAATGTAAATATTAATAAATACGATATCTGAAATTTTCAAAACAAGAAGAATACAATATTATAAAGGAAATTATGAGCAATTTTTGATAAAAGGTGTGAGTATTTATTTCAGAAAGGATTAACATAACTTAAATTATACAACTTTTCATATGCTACTAAAATTACTTGACATTAAACAGTTAAGTATATGAAAATCACTGAATTAAAAAGAAATAAAAAAAATCGTAACTTAGTACTTTATCTCCGAAAAGTAGTCGAAAGTTACCGTGCTGGATTCGTAACTTCTAAGGAATTAAAGACGGATTTGCACATGGATTTCAAACGTGTTCGAAAGCTAAATCGGTGGTATTTTAAACATAGAATTATTCCATATTTAAAACCTAAAAGACGAAAGCAAATGAAACCAGAAATCAACAAAACCAAGGACTTAGAAGCCAAAATAAAATGGCTTGAAAAAGAAAATGAAATGCTCAGGATGAAATCCATCGCTTGGGAAACTTTGGTGGACATCGCCGAAGAAACTTTGAATATTTCTATCAAAAAAAAGTTCGTACCCAAGCCGTCGAAACCTTAAGCTGTCGCTACCCTTTATTGGGTATGAGTTTACTGTGTTCGTGGTTTGGGTTTTCCCGTCAGGCTTGGTATGCGGCTATCAAGCAAATGGAGAAGAATTCGTTTGAATTTGACTTGGTTATCGGCGAAATCAAACGAATTCGTAAGCGTATTCCCGGGATAGGCTAAGGGAAGATGTATGAATTATTAAAACCTTTCTTTTTTTCCCACCAGTTAAAAATTGGTCGAGATAAATTGCATCAATTGATTAAAAAAGAGGGTTTATTGGTCAAACAGAAGGGTTTTAAGCCTGTAACGACTCAGTCTGATCACTCTTATAAAAAGTATCCTAATCGGATAAAAGATTTTATTCCGACGGGTACTGAGCAGCTCTGGGTGAGCGATATGACTTACATTCAAGTGGGTAAGGGCTTTGTGTATTTATCTTTGATTATGGATGCTTTTTCTCGCAAGATTGTGGGTTGGGCTTTGCAACCAACTCTGGAAGCCAAAGGTCCTGTGGGTGCTTTGAAAATGGCTTTACAATCTCGCAAAAAGAAGACGGAATTAATCCATCATTCAGACCGTGGTGTTCAATATTGTTCATGGGCTTACGTGGATTTAATTCAAGCGGCGGGTATCAAATTGAGTATGTGTTCTTCGGCAGAACCCAATGAAAATTCGATGGCTGAAAGACTCAACCGAACCCTAAAAGAAGACTTCAATTTAGAGAATGGATTTGTGTCTGAAGAGGTGGCTTTGAAGGCAATACCAGAGGTGATTGAGACCTACAATAATTATCGCCCTCATGCCTCGCTTGACTACAAAACACCTACGCAATGTCACAATTCTGGGCGTGTTGAAAAATTAAGATGGTATCCTTATAAAAAAATAAGGTTTTCTAATGTGGTGAAAAAACAACCTGAAAAGGCTTTTTAGGAACTGTCAAGCTATTTCAGACGCATACGAGCTTTAATTAAATCAGCCCCTTTGACAGATTGAATAGCATTAGTTATGCTTCGACGTTCCTTAGAAATACCCAAAGCTGTTGTTACAACCTCTTGTAATTCTTGCACATTCTCATTCAAAACCACATTAATCGTTGATTTTGAACCTACTTGGATTTCTTGTGGAGCAAATCCGATGAAAGAGAATTGTAAAATGTTGTTTTCAGAAACGGAGATTTTGAAAGTTCCGTTTGCATCGGCGGTTGTTCCTCTTTCTGTACCCTTAATTCTAACCGTTGCCCCCGCTATTGGAGCTTTGTCTGTTGCATCGGTAATTTTTCCCGTTACGGTACGCTCTTGGGCATTGCCGACAAACGAGAAAAAAATGAACATGACTGGCAGGAAAATTCTGGAAATTAACCTCAGAAGTATTCCTCCGAAAGTGAATTGTAAAATGTTTCTCATGGGTTTTTTGGTTTTTAAATTTTACACAAAATTACCCACGGGCTTTAACCTTACTTTTAACGGAACATTATTAGACTGTGAAGATTTTATAAACGTATAGTGCTGATTATGAAGAGATTATTAAGTTTAGATTATCATAATATTTTATTGAATTTAGATTTTGGAAAATTATTAGATTTGAAAACTCTAAAAAAGGTATTAGAATTTACTAAGATAAAAATCAAAAATTGCCTTAAATTTTTTGAAAAATATTAATTCATTATGAAACCTCACATAGCCCTGCTACTCATTTTAATAATTCTAATCTTGACAATTATTATTGTCATAAAAAAACCTTCAATAGGAATTCAAGCCAGTTGTATATGCTTTTTATTGAATTTAGCAATCAACATCTTCACTAAAAAAGTTGATTCAAATTGACACTTTATCTTTTTAAATTTTGATTATCATATAGTTATGAAAATACTTTTTACTTTCCTTCTAACAATTTTCTCAATATTTTTATTTGCCCAAAAAAGTGATTCAACCAAAACTGAATTACTCAAAGAAGTCATTGTCAGTAGTCAAAGAATCTCTGAAAAAAATGTAAAAACTGCCGCTTCCATAACCGTTTTGAATTCCAAAACCCTGAAAAATAATCAAGTCAGAACTACCCCAGAGGCATTGATGAATAGTACGGGCGTTTTTGTCCAAAAATCTACGCATGGGGCGGGGTCACCTTTTGTTCGTGGGCTTACGGGAAACCAAACCCTGATTTTGATTGATGGTATCAGGCTGAATAACAGCACTTTTCGCTTTGGACCTAATCAGTATTTGAACACCATTGACCCATTTTCCTTGGATAGAATTGAGGTTTTGAGAGGGAGTGGTTCTGTGGCTTATGGCTCTGATGCCTTGGGCGGAACGGTTCAATTATTTACGGCTAATCCTGAGTTTGCGAACAAACCAACTTTCAATGTCAATGCACTCACTCGATTTGCATCGAGTGATATGGAAAAAACTTTTCATTCAGATTTATTATTTGGAAGTAAAAACGTAGCCCTAAAAGCGGGTTTGAGTTATCGAGATTTTGGGGATATTGTAGGCGGAGATACCACAGGAAGGCAATCTCCAAGTGGCTATAAAGAATTGGCATTTGATTTTAAAGGAAAAATCAAACTCTCCGAAAATTGGGAGGTGACTCTTTCTCATCAATCTGTTGAGCAAAAAAATATTCCGCTGTTTTTCAGAATTAAGTTGGAAAATTTTGCCGTCAATGAATTTAATCCTCAAAAAAGAAATTTGTCTTATTTTCAACTCAATGGTAAAACTGATAAGGATTTACTAAAATCAATCAATTTAACGGCTTCTTTACAAAGTACTTCCGAACAACGAAATATACGAAAAAACGGAAGTGATGTCCTCAGAATTGAAACAGATAAAGTAGAAACATTAGGGTTGACGCTTAATGTAATATCTTCAATATCAAATAGTTGGACGGCAAGTTCTGGGGTAGAATATTATCAAGATGTGGTGAATAGTGATAGAATAGACCAAAATATTCAGACTAATTCTATCAAAAAAAGTAGAGGTTTATATCCAGACAATAGCAAATTTCAGAGTTATGCCCTTTATTCTTTACATCAAATTCAACGAGGAAATTGGCAATTTAATTTTGGGGGAAGACTAAATGGTTTTAATATTAAAATTACGGACGACAATTTGGGTACAATCAATGTAGAACCCAGAGCCTTAGTTTATAATCTTTCAACGGCTTATGAATTATCCGAAAATTCATCCATTTACGCCTCTCACTCCACAGGATTCAGAAGCCCAAATGTTGATGATATGGGAACATTGGGCATCGTAGATTCTAGATATGAATTGCCAACCTACGAATTAAAACCAGAAAAATCATACAATTTCGAGCTTGGTTATAAACTCAGAAAAAACCGATTTGCAACTTCTTTGGCTTTGTTTAACACAGATTTAGAAGATTTAATTACCAGAATAAAAGTAGAAAATCAGCAAATAAACGGCATCAATGTTTACAGAAAAGAAAACACTGAAAAGGCGTATATTCGTGGATTTGAGGCTGAAATGGAGTTTTTGGCAAGTAATTCTGTAAAGGTTTTTGGTAATTTAAGTTATGCTTTCGGACAGAATCTTACAAAAAATGAACCCATCAGACGTATTCCGCCCATGAATGGAAAATTGGGAGTTGAATATAGAAAAAATAGTTTTTTTGTTCGTCCCGAAATATGGTTCGCTTCTGAACAAACTCGCTTGGCACAAGGAGATAAAGACGACATCAGAATTGGAAAATTGGGAACAAAAGGTTGGATGACAACTAATATTTTTGCAGGATTTGACAAAAAGCATTATTCCATAAACTTATCGTTCCAAAACTTAAATAATATGGATTATCGAACGCACGGTTCAGGTATCAATGGCGTTGGGCGGAGTGCTTGGGTAACTTTGATTGGTAGAATTTAACAACAAACATAAAAAAACATGAAACGAGTAAACGCTCTTTTATTACTTTCCTTCATATTGGGAAGTATCATTTTTCTGTCTCGATGTACTCCCCAAAAGCCTACAAATACGCAAAATCAATTTTCAGAATTGTACAAAGAACTCTCTGCCAAAAGAGTGACTTTGCCCAATGGTTGGTCAATCACGCCCGCAGGAAAAAGCATTAATTTGGATGATTTGCCCTTGAATATTGTGGTTTCGCCTTCCAAAAAATATTTGGCAGTTACCAACAATGGTCAGTCCACGCAAAGCATTCAGTTGATTGATGTAGCTTCTGAAAAAGTAGTTTCACAAGTTACTGTTGCCAAATCATTCATTGGTTTAGCTTTTAGTGATGATGAATCAAAAATTTATGCCTCTGGCGGGAACGACAACAAAGTTTTGGTTTTTAATATTGAAAACGAAAATCTCATCACCCAAGACCCTATCGTTTTAGGAAAAGCGTGGCCCAAATACATCTCGCCAACGGGTTTGTGTGTGGACGATAGCCAATCTCGCTTGTATGTGGTCACAAAAGCTGACAGCTCATTATACATTTGTGACACCAAATCGAAGTCAATTATCAGTAGAGTAAATATCAGGGCTTCGGCTTATACTTGTTTGTTATCCCACGACAAAAATACCTTGTACGTCTCACTTTGGGGAAATTCAAAAGTGCTTTTGATTGATACTAAAACCAATAAAATAAAGGCTGAAATTGCGACCAACAAAAATCCAAATGACATGATTCTGACGCAGAATGGGCAATTTTTGTTTGTAGCCAATGGAAATGACAATACCGTTGCGGTGATAGATTTACCTAAATTAAAGACTGTCGAAACCCTCACAACTTCACTTTTTCCAAATGCTCCCGTAGGCTCAACACCTAATGGATTGGCTTTGAGTGATGATGAAAATACGCTCTACATTGCCAACGCTGACAATAATTGTTTAGCTGTTTTTGATGTTAGTAAAAAAGGGCAAAGTGCTTCCAAAGGATTTATTCCTACGGGCTGGTACCCTACGGGTGTGAAAGTGATTGATAGCAAAATTTATGTGCTAAATGGAAAGGGCTTTACATCTGCCCCAAACCCCAAAGGTCCAAATCCATTAAAGACTCGCAAACCACAAGCCGAAGGGGCGAATCCAGAGGCGAATAAGGAGGTGATTGAATATATTGGAGGACTATTTAAAGGGACACTTTCTATCATAAAAAGCCCCTCAGAAGCTGAATTAGGTAGTTATTCGCAATTGGTTTATGCTAATTCTCCTTATTCAAAAAACAAAGAATTGAATGCCGAAGGTGAAAAAGGAAATCCAATTCCGATGAAAGTTGGTGAAAAATCTCCTATCAAATATGTCTTTTATGTTATCAAAGAAAACCGAACGTATGACCAAGTTTTGGGAGATTTAAAAGGTGGAAATGGAGATGCTTCTTTGTGTATTTTTCCAGAAAATGTAACCCCAAATCAACACGCATTGGCAAAAGATTTTGTGTTATTAGATAATTTTTATGTAGATGCCGAAGTTAGTGCCGATGGTCATAACTGGTCATCTGCCGCTTATGCCAATGATTATGTAGAAAAAAACTGGGTATCGAGTTA
The DNA here is from genome assembly GCA_013298125.1 of Cytophagales bacterium. GTDB lineage: Bacteria > Bacteroidota > Bacteroidia > Cytophagales > Spirosomataceae > Arcicella. The sequence goes on from JAAFJP010000022.1 coordinate 36,744, forward strand.
TGGTGGTCGTGGGGGTACGTATGATTACGAAGGACAAAAAACGATTGCCTACCCACGTGACGGCTTCATCTGGGATCATTGCCAACGGGCAGGAATTAGTTTCAGAACATACGGTTGGTTTGCTGATTATGGAAAAGCCAATATTCCGATTTTGAAAGACCATTTTTGTCCTAATTTCAAGGGCTTCGGACAAGATACCAAAGACATTGATAGAGAGGCTGTTTGGGAGAAAGATTTTGATGAATTATTAGCAAAAAATAGCGTTCCAAGACTTAGTACCATCCGCTTTGGAAATGACCACACTTCGGGTGGAAGAATAGGAATGTTCACTCCAACTGCCGCCGTTGCCGATAATGATTTGGCAGTTGGTCGTTTCATTGAACATTTATCAAAAAGCCCCATTTGGAAGGAATCAGTCGTATTTATTTTGGAAGATGATGCTCAAAATGGCTCCGACCATGTGGATGCTCACCGTTCAATTGCCTTTGTGGCAGGTGGTTTTGTGAAACGGAATTTTATCGACCACACGATGTACACAACCTCTGGAATGTTGCGGACAATGGAATTGATTTTGGGAATGAAACCGATGAGTCAATACGATGCTGCCGCAACGCCCATGTGGAGATGTTTTACGGATAAAGCAAACCCCATTCCCTTTAAATCAATAGAAGCAAAGGTCGATTTGAATGCCAAAAATGTTGCTATTAATTCATCATCCAAAAAATCTCAAAACCTTGATTTCAGTAAACCAGATATGATTGATGATAAATTATTTAGTGAAATCATTTGGAAAACCGTGAAGGGTGAAAATAGTGTAATGCCTACGCCACGAAGAGGGGCTTTTGTGAAATTGGTGAGGAAAGAGGTTGAGGAAGAGGATGAAGATTGATACACAGAAAAACATAATATTTTTGTTCATTTTCAAATCTATCAATTTACGACAAATTGATAGATTTTTTATTTACAAATAACTGATTATCATTATTTTATGAAAATTTTGCACCCAAACATTATTAACATTAAGGCATCGATTTGTTAAAGAATTGATAACATATTCAACGAACACAGCTAATACGAGATAGGTAAATTTGTATGAAAAAGTATTCATCAAATCAATCTAAATCATGCAAAAATTTACAACATTTCTTCCTAAAAAGAGGAACATTTTAGGAAGTATTTTTCTTTCTTTATTTCTACTAATTTTCCATAATTCATCCTTAGCCCAAGGCACAGATGCTTCTATTTATGGAAAAGTTACCGACGAAAAAGGTGAGTCTGTCCCAGGTGCATCTATTCGTATCAAAAACGAATCAACGGGATTCCAAACGGGTACTGTAACAAATGTGCAAGGCGAGTATTTTTTACAACAATTACCCCTCGGAAGACCTTACACTATCACTATCAGTTTTGTAGGTTATCAGACACAAAAATTTTCAGACTATGCTCTAAATCAAGGAGATAGATTGAAAATCGATTCAAAATTAGTTCCTGCAACTACTCAATTAAATGAAGTGGTGGTTAATGCAAATTCATTTGTGAATAAAGAATCTCAGCGGGCAGGTGCTGCCATTGCCGTTACTTCTTTGCAACTAAAACAACTCCCGATTGAAGGTAGAAATTTTGCAGCCTTGACCGCACTTTCGCCTTTGCAAGGAAGAAACGGTAGTTTTGGAGGGCAACGTGTTTCTTCTACAAACGTGACTTTGGATGGAGCAAATGCCCGCAATATGTACACAACGGGAGCAATAGGAAACGGTCCATACACGATTTCGCAAGAAGCCATCCGAGAATATCAAGTTACTACCAACAATTATGACGTAACTCAGGGTCGTCAAGGTGGTGGTTCTTTAAATGCCGTCACAAAAAATGGTACAAATACGATGGAAGGTTCGGCGTTCTTTTTCCAGAGAGCCAGTAAATTTAAGTTCTTTGGAAACGAATTATTCCCAATGAATAGTGAATTCAACGCCAACGGAACGCCAAGAACAACCAACATTGACCAAAAACAATTTGGGTTTTCGTTGGGAGGTGCTTTAATCAAAGACAAATTACACTATTTCGTGGCTCTTGACCGTCAGACCGAGACTATTCCTTTCCAAATAGCCCCAGTTTTTGATGCGACACAAGAACAAAATTTCGGTATCACAAAAGCTAATTTGGATTTATTAATTGCAACCGCCAGAGAAAAATATGGGATGAAAAATACCCGTCAGTACGGAGATTTTTCGAGAGAAACAGAGGCAAATGCGTTCTTTGCCCGTATAGATTGGCAAATAAATGACAAAAATAAATTGACTTTTAGAAACAATTTAACGACTTGGAATAGCCCAACTTCACAAAATGATAACTCAAACATCAACCTTTTAGAAAGCTGGATTGGGTTTAAAACCATCGAAAACAGTGCTTTGATTTCATTGCGTTCTGACTTAGCTCCAAACTTAACGAATGAGTTGAAATTGCAGTACCAAACCGTCAATCGAGACTATATCGTTAGCTCTGATTTGCCTGTTGAAAATATCCCAAGAGCCATTATTACAGTTCGTTCTGTCATTCCAACGGCAGCAAATCCGAATGCTACTCAAACAAGAACTGTACAGTTTGGGGGTCAAAGATTTGGTACTGAATATGCCAACGACCAAGTGATTCATTTGTCAAATACTACCTTTTTGAGAAGAGGAAATTTGAACATAAAATTTGGAACGGACAATATGCTTACTTTCTTAGACTCGAAGATTGTGAACGAAATGAACGGGCGTTTTTTCTTTAATACGCTCCAAGATTTTATCGACAAAAAACCAAGTCGTTTTGCTCGTGAAGTGCCTTTGGTCAATCCTGCCGTTCAACAATCTTTACTTGATTTTTCTCTTTTCGGACAAGTTGATTTTGAGCCTTTCAAGAACGTAACAGCCATGTTGGGTTTACGTTACGATGCTACCATTTTCTTCAAACAAGGTGACCCTAACCCTGTTACCGAAAGCAAATTGTTGATTGCAACGAACAAATCTTTGTCAGACTTTAATAATTTCCAACCAAGATTTCAGTTGAATTGGGATGTGAACGGAAAGCAAAAAGATTTAATCAAATTTGGTGGTGGGCTTTTTTCAGCTCAACCAGTTTCTTATTTACAATTGAACAATATTCAAAACAGCGGTACGATTGTAGGTTCATTAGATGTTTCGGGTGCGGGTGTTCCAAGTCCAGATTTTGTGTCGTATAGAAATGACCCAAGCACTACGCCAGGCATTCCAAAGGGGGCAAGTTATATCTCCACAATCAATGCAGTAAGCAATGATTTTCAAGTACCTTCAATCTATAAATTGAATTTATCTTACAATCGTTTTTTCAATTCGAGATTTCGTGCAGGGGTGAATTTATTGTGGTCGAAAACGGTCAATAATTATGTGTATTATGATAGAAATATTGTGGATGAACCTTATTTCAGATTATCAAATGAAGGAAATAGAGGGGTTTATGTACCTGCAAATACGATTCCAGCCAATGGTACAACAGACTGGACAAAAGGACGTAAATCAACAGAATTGGGTCGTGTTTTAGAGTTAGAATCTGCTGGTAAATTAGACCAAATGGCAATTGTAATTGATGCCAGTATGAGAATTGGTAAAGACGGCTATTTCACAATTAGTTATACCAAAAATGATACAAAAGATAACACTTCTTTTGACTGTTGTGTAGCGAACACCTCAACTTTCAGAGCCATCAAAGACGACCCAAGAGACCAAACAACGGCTTATTCTGACTTCCAGTTTTCTGATAAATTAGTTATTTCAGCTGCGACACCAACCGTAAAAGGCTTTCAATTAGGGGCTATTTTGAACGGTGTGGGAGGAACACGTTACTCATTCTTAGTTGGAGGAAACAAAAGTATCAACGGTGACTTCGTTTTGACGAATGATTTAGCTTTTGTCTTTGACCCAAACAACCCAGCCGTGCCTGAAACAGTTAGAAAAGGTATTCAAGGTTTGTTAGATAATCCAGACGTTACAGAAAGTGTAAAGGATTATATTCGTACAAGTGTAGGTAAAGTGGCAGAAAGAAATGGTGGTGTGAATCCATTTTACTATACGATTGATTTACGCTTAACTAAGGATTTTAAATTCTTGAAAAAGCATAATTTAGCCCTTTCGGCAGATTGTTTCAACTTTGCCAATTTACTAAATAAGGAAGATGGCATAAGTTATAATCATGGGAACATCAACTTAGTAACGATGACAACCTTTGACCAAGCTACTAAAAACTATAATTACAACGTAGAATCTGGGGCGGGTCGTAAACTTTCAACGGCTGGTGGAACACCTTGGAGAATCCAATTGGGAGCAAGATATTCATTTTAAATTAGCTATTTTATGGTAATGTAATGAGCCTTCCAAATGGAAGGTTCTTTTTTGTTTTCGTAAAAAATCAATATTAAATTTATGTAAAATATTGATAATCAGTGTATTGAAATAAAATTTAACCATTATTTTAGAATTTTAAACCCAAAACCCTTATAACATTATGCTTGCTAACTTAAAATCATTTTTAGTCAGAGACAATGTACTTGCTCTGGCAGTTGGTATTATCATTGGTGGAGCCTTTGGTAAAATTGTTACCACGATGGTTGATAAACTCATCATGCCAATTATTGGTATTTTGCTGGGTGGTGTCAATTTCAAAGGTCTGGAATTAAAGATTGGAGATTCGATTATTGGCTATGGAGAAGTTATCCAAGCCATTTTTGATTTTCTTATTATTGGCATTGTTCTGTATTTTCTTCTAAAAGCCGCTGGACAAAAACCTGGTCCTCCTGCACCAACGCCTTCGGAGGCTTTATTAGCTGAAATTAGAGATGAATTGAAGAAAGTTAAATAACAAAAAAGGCTTCAAATTATGGAATTTGAAGCCTTTTTGATTAAGAATTTTGGTTATGATAGATTTAAAGATTCAAAATCTCATCCAAATTCTTCTCCCTGTGATTCAAATAAATATCATTGTGAAAATTGTCTAACTTTTTCAGTAAAAATACCAACTGATTTTTTTCGTATTCCATCAAATCTCCTGCCGCAATTTTCCCTACTTTTCCCATGGCTTCAAAACTCTGCATCAATACACCCATACCCTTTTGAGTGAGCGAAATCCGTTTGCTTCGTTTATCTTCTTCGTCATCTTTTTGCTCAATTAACTCATTAATTAACAGACGCTTAATCACTTCCATGCCCGATGTCTTTTCGTGGGCGGATAATAAGATGAGCTCGGTTTTAGTGAGACTTCCTTTATTCAAAAGAGTTGCCAAATAGGTAAAATCATCCCCCGTAGTGAGTAGCGAGCCTTCTAATCCCTTTTTTAAATAAATTTTCAAATAGCGGGATAAAAAAGTTAATAATTTTCCAATCACTACCTCAGATTGTTCTGCCGTAGATTTTACGTCATCAGGCACAAGACTTGAAGTCTTCATTACGCCATTATTTGACTGATAATCAGCGTTCTGTTTTTCAGATAACCATAATCCAAATTCTTTCAATGAACCGTTTTGAGACACATTTTCTTGTTCAAATCTTTCCAGATTTACCACAATTTCTTTTAATAAATCGTAATTCATTCTTGATTATTATTTTAACAAAAATACGTTATCGTACTAAATTATTCCAGATTAGTCCAAAATTATTTTTAATTAAAACGAAAACATTTTAAAAATGTTCGAGTTATAAACTTAAAGTACGAAAACATTTTAATTTAAACATAAGATTTTATGAATTTCAAATTCAACAAAACTATTTCCTTATGCCTATTTTTGGGAATATTTTTTATTCATTCCTTCTCAATAAATGCTCAAAAAGTAGAACGTCAAGGGAACATTTCGGGGTCGATTAGGGATAAAAATACCCAAGAAATTCTCATTGGAGCAACCGTTTCTTTGGAAGGCACAAACATTGGTGTATCGGCTGATGCTGAGGGCAATTTTTCTATCAAAAATATTCCCGTAAAATCTTATAATATCCGTGCCTCTTTTGTTGGGTATAAAACTTTGATTCGTTATAATGTGACTGTTACTTCTGGTAATGCAAATACCATCAACTTTGAATTAGAACCAGAAACATCACAATTACAGGAAGTTAAAGTTACGGCTGACAAAGCAAGAGTTGCCAATGAAGTAACTCCTTTATCAGTCCAGAAACTTACTGTTGAAGAAATAAAAGCAAATCCAGGAGGAAATTTTGATATTTCGAGAGTAATCCAAGCTCTCCCAGGTGTGGGTGGAACGAGTGGTGGCGGCGGTTTCAGAAACGATATTATTATTCGTGGGGGAGCTCCAAATGAAAACGTTTTTTATTTAGATGGCATTGAAGTTCCAGTTATCAATCACTTCTCTACACAGGGCTCTTCGGGTGGTCCAGTGGGGATTTTGAATGTATCTTTTATCGAAGATGTCACGCTTTCTTCTTCCTCTTTTGATGCCCGATACGACAATGCCCTTTCATCGGTTTTACAGTTTAAGCAAAGAACTGGTAATTCCGAAAAAGCCCAAGGAAACATTCGATTAGGTGCATCCGAAACGGCTGCCACTTTGGAAGGTCCTTTGTCGAAAGATGGAAAATGGACACATCTTTCTTCGATGAGACGTTCTTATTTGCAGTTACTTTTCAAGGCTATTGACTTGCCTTTCTTACCCGATTATTGGGATTTTCAGTATAAAATTACGGGTAAACTTTCCCCAAAAACAACTTTCACGGCTTTGGGTTTGGGTGCAATTGACAACTTTGGTTTCCGAGTTCCAAGAAATTCTACACCTGAAAATACTTATATTTTACGGTCATTGTCAAGCATAAAACAATGGAATAATACGACTGGATTTTCGTTAAGACACTTATTACCAAGTGGTTACTGGAATTTAGCCCTTTCTGCCAACCGTTTAGATAATGAGATAGATAAATTTTATGACAACGACGAAGGCAACGAATCTAAGCGACAATTAAAAATTCGTTCAACCGAGGCAGAGCATAAATTGCGTTTTGATTATAACAAATTTGTGGGTGGTTGGAAGTATAATTTTGGGGCAATGATTCAGCAAAATCGTTATAGGAATGAAACATTTAATCGTCTTCGTCAGGAAATTAAGGATGCGAAAGGAAATATTATTCAACCAGAAGTTATTGTAAATATTCCTCAAAATGGCATTGATTTTTGGCGATACGGTTTGTTCGGGCAAGTATCTCACAGCTATTTTAACGATAAATTAAACACTTCTTTTGGCATCAGAACGGATATGAATTCATTTACGACTGATGGTGGAAACCCTATCGAAACGCTTTCACCAAGAGCCAATATTTCGTATGCTTTAACGGAAAATATCAACCTGAATGCGTCAATCGGAAGATATTTCAAAATCCCTCCTTACACGATGTTAGGTTTTAGAGATAACAAAGGAAATCTTCAAAATCAAAACTCAAAATATACGCAATCTGACCATTTTGTTGCGGGTATTGAGTGGCTTCCACGCAAGGGAACACGGATAACGTTGGAGGCTTTTGATAAGAAATACAGTAATTATCCAGTGTCAGTAAGAGATGGCATTTCTTTGGCAAATCAAGGTGGAGATTTTAATGTACTTGGAAATGAGGCTGTTACAACCGATGGCAAAGGACGTAGTTACGGTTTTGAATTATTTTTACAACAAAAATTAACGGGTAACTTATTTGCCGTTTTGAGTTATACATGGTTCAAATCGGAGTTTTCGGGAAAGGATGGAAAATTTATTCCAACGGCTTGGGACAATACCAATTTGATCTCGTTGGTGGGCGGGTATAAATTGCCAAGAAATTGGGAATTGGGCGTAAAATATCGCTATCAAGGTGGAGCACCCTACACGCCTTTTGATTTGGAAGCATCGCAAAGAAATTATTTGACTACGGGAGTGGGCATAAAGGATAATTCAAAATTAAATTCGTTACGTCTGACGGGTTTTAGTGCAATGGACGTGAGACTTGATAAAAAATGGAATTACAAGAAATCATTGTTGGATTTTTACATAGATTTTACCAATATTTTGCAATCTAAAAATGCCCAATATCCCAACTATACTTTCAAGCAAAATGCTGATGCCACAGGATTTGCTTCAACAGACGGACAACCCGTGAAAACGGATGGTTCAAATGCTATTCCGTTTATTTTGGATAACCCAGCTAATGCTGGCGTTCCTACGATTGGGTTGATTTATGAATTTTAAAAACTATCATTTATGAAAAAAAATAAACTCCTTCGTTTATTGGTGTTGATGACTTCAATAACACAAATTATTTCACCAGCATTGAGTTCGTTTACTGGAGAAGAAAATAATAATCAGGATGTACAAATTACACCCGCAGGCTATACTTTCGTTATTTGGGTGGCTATTACATCGCTCGCTTTTGTGTATGGGGTGTTTCAAATGTTGCCCAACCGTAAAAATGAACCACTGCATCTTAGGATAGCACCTAACCTAATTTTTACGTATTTACTTTTCTCATTATGGCTATTTGTCGCACAAAAAGATTGGCTTGCCTTAACGGTCATTATTTTTGGCAGTATGTTTTATAATTTATTGAAGGTTTTTGAAGCAATTATTCAGAATAAAGAGGAATTAAGTCCCCTTGAAAAAGTAATTTTAGAAGGGCAAATTGGTTTGTATTTCGGATGGTCGAGTATTGCAATATTTGCCAACACAGGGGCAGCTTTAAAGTTTTATGGGCTTTCGGATTTAGGTACGCAGGGTATCATCTGGCAATCAATCTTACTGATTGGAGCTTTAATTAATACCATGTATTGGCTCTACAAAACTAAGGCAAATTACTTTTATGGAGGAACGATTTTATGGGCGTTTATTGGTATTTTTTTTGGGTTAAGGGGAGTGTCAGATACAGCCTTTTTACAAATAGTAACGATTACTGCCGTATGTGTTTTTTCAGGGGCATTTTATAGGTTTAGGAATTTGAACGTGAAAAATCTGTGAAATTTATGGGTAGTATAATCGGGGTAAAATAAGGAAATTTCACCCCGATTATTTGTGCCTAAACCAACAATCATTCCTCTCAGTTTGATAGCCTTTAAATTCAGTATTTATCGGAAATCCATGTAAAAATCGAGTTTCAAACTGTGTATGAATCAAGTAGTTAAAAGCCCCCATGTCGCCAGTGTAGGCGGTTTTGTTGTCAAAATTATAGGTTTGATGAATGTTAGAAAGTTTTTCGATAAACTCCTGCATCACTTTGAAATTTCCTCCAATAATGCCACAATTTAAGAGTGTACTCACCTTGAAATTTTCCTCATATTCGGCATAATCTTCAATCTTATTTCTCAAATGTTCTGAGTGATTTTTCATCCACTCATTATCAAGTATTTTGGGTTCATCACCACAAAAAATAAAGTCGGGATTTGCTTTGAAATAGGGTTCTTCAAAGGGGTTATTTACCACAACAACATCTGAAATATCTGTTACAAAAACATTCTTTATTATTCGCTCAGAATTTTCCTTTAAAAATTTGTGGTAAACTAAATATCGATAAACATTTGGATTAAAATTTGGGTCGTAAGAAATCTTAACAAATTGGATATTTTTATTTGAAAAAGCCCTACAAAAAGTCTCAGAATAGTTATTATGAAAAATTATTCCGTCTAAATCTAACTCAATGATGGATTCGCACCAATTTTCAATCAAGGAATAATCATCATCCGCCAAGGTTTCATTTCGATTCACATCATAAACTCCACTGATTTGGCAAGCTAAAATCAAGTTCTCATTAATTGATTGAAGGGGCATATTTGATGGGCTTATTAGTGATTTTAGAATTTTTCTGTTTGAGTTTAAAAGTGATACTATTTGGGATATTTCGATAGTAGATGTAGGTTCTCAGATTCACTTTTTTGACTAAATATTTTTTGGCAGCACTTTCATAAAAATTAGAATCCGCCGCATAATCACCTTTAAAATCAATGTTCAAAAACACCTCTCTCCTACCAAATAAAGTCGCAAAAAGTACGCAATCATCCACGTGAATTCCTTTTTCAAGATTAAACTTATCAGGCACGTAATAATCTTCTTCTTTATCAACGATTGTATGCGTTTTAGTCGAAATTAAATCGGCATTTTTTATCTCTTTCAAACACATACTCAGGTGATTTGGCTTGTATTCATCATCTGCATCTATCATCGTGATATACTCACCCGAACTGAATTTTACCCCCTTGTTTATTGACATCGACTGACTACAATTACTATGCCTCAAATAAGTGATTTTATCTTCGTGGTCGATGGCATAATTTAGCAAATTATTATCAGGGTCTTTATCACTTCCGTCGTCAATAACAATGAGTTCAAAATCCTGAAAATCTTGGTTTAACACTGAATCTAATGCTCGTTTAACTAATTGAAAATCAGTATTGTAAACTGACATTAATACTGATATTTTTGGTTTGTCTTTCATATACATTAGTAAAGGTAGGTCAAAGGTTTTGTTATTCTCCAAAGCCTTTCATCGTATGCTTTCTTCTTCTTGAAATAGTTGCTTTTTGTCCGTTGGTCATTGTCAAAATTTCGTGTTCTTGATTGTATTCTTTCACATAATTCATATTCACCATGTAAGAGCGGTGGATTCTTAAAAATCCACGCTTTTCTAAATAGGGTTCAAAGAATTTTATCGAATGAGGCACTAATTTTTCTTTTCCACATTGAAGCTGAAAAATCGTGTAATTGATGTTTCCTTTTAACAGAACCACATCTTTAATCAAGATTTTCTTAGAAGTTCTATGATTAATAATTAGTAAAGATTCACTGCCTTTTTGTTGATACGTTTTCATGTGTGTTTGTTAATTTTTTAGGTTTATATTAATCCTTAAAGCCCTGTATTTAAGATACTTGCGATTGAACTAAGCTTCAATTTCCCTGTTCCTTGATATTCAATTCTCTTAGCTGTTCCCGTTCCATTAAGTGTAACTTCGTGGTTTTGGTCAATGATGACTAAATCTCCCGCTTGTGGAACTCTGCCCAAATCCCACGTTGAAGTTGATTCCCAATTTCCTGTTGTTATACTTTTAATCGTGGCTAATGGCGTACAATTATTGATGGTTAAATTGACTCCATTGTCTTTACTCACAATCGCTAAATTGCTTGAAACTACTCTAATTCTATATCCAGAACCAGTTGCTGTTACAGTCGGAATTGTACCTACGATTGTTCCTGCACTTGTACCTGTGAGCGTTCCGATGCTTACTGGATTCGCAAAACTACCTGTCGAATTACTCAATTGTGCCGTGAAAACATTGCCTGTATTAAAGGTCTCAGTTGTTGTAAAAGGGATACTAATCGAAGCATTTTCACAGAATGAAGTCCCTGATATTGAGCCAATTAACAATGATTCTGTTCCTAAATTAATGGTTTCACTTCTAAATTTTTTGTGATTATTTTGTGGTAAGTCCTTTGCGATAATGCCGTTTCCGTAGAAAATGGCATCGCCATTATCCACCAACACTTGAAGATTTGAAGTAGATAAAAGTGGACTTGGTAAATCAACGATTGATTCAAAACTTCCGTTTGAGTTCAAGGCTGTCAAATTGGCACTTCTCAAAATTGGAGAGTCCGTTGGGTTCCCTGTCCAAGTATAAAAACGGAAATCTTTTGGAGCAATGCCAGTTGCCCCATCATTTGGTCCTGCGATGATGAGGTATTCACCAGCTGCATTTTTCTTGATTTCACGAATGGCTCTTCCACCCAAATCTAATTGTATTGGAGTTCCAAAAGTTGCCGTAGTCGAAGTTGGATTTCCACTTACTAAATTGGCAAAATTTGTTAATGGAATAATCAAGGCTTTTGTGCGAGTCGAGGTCGTTTGTAGTGGAGCTCTGAAACAAATATAAGCCGTTGTGTTATTGGGTGCAATTTCAAATCCTTCAATATTAAAACCACTTCCATCCGCAATCTCAGGAGCTTTCCCTGTGGCTGCACTGGCTGTAAGTCCTAAGAAATTTGCTCCTAATCCATGTCCATTATTGGCATCCCATGCTAATAAATCTGATTTTAAATTGTCGTATCTACCTATGTATGAGAGGGTTGTAGCATTTCCAGTTCCAGTAATATCCGTAGCAAAGAAACGAGAACGGTTCGGACGATTACCACCGCCAGAAGAATTACTATGTGAACCCATCCAATAAATCCGATTTCCAACTTTTGCAGATGCCTCAATATCGACCTCACGAGGATTTCCTCCTGAAATATCCGTTAAACCCAATGAAGTTGTAAAATTGAAAGAATTGACAGGTAAACCAGAGTTATTTCTATCATACATTCGCAAGGCTTGGTTTTCATCATCACCCACAAGCATCAAATTATTGTCAATCATTTGAGCGGTTGAAGCATCGGCAGTTCCTGTATGAAAACGAGTAGTAGATACATTCGTCGAAGCAAGAGAAGAAGCATAATTGATTGAATATGAAGCAGTTGAACTTCCATTGTTTACGGTAACAGTGATGGTAGAAAAGCCTTCTGCAATAGAAGTGATTTTTAGATTTCTCGAAGCCCCTGAACCCGTTAAATTCAGATTTGCGTTTGGAACAACACTCAAATTACTACTTGTTGCCGTGACAGTTAAATTAGCCACAGGGACATTGGCATCATTAATCGTAAAATCAATTCCGAGCGTTTTGGCTGGGTCGGTTGGGTCATTGATAACCCCACTTATCGAATAAGGGCTTGTTGGCGAGGTCAAAATTCCACCATCAAGATAGTTCGTAGTGGTGGCTACATCTACAATAATAGTTGGAGGTCCTGTAATATTTGCGGTCAATCCAGTTGGTTGTGTAAGTGTATAATTTCCTGCATCAGCACCTCCCAAAGTAGAAATTGAAGTAACAGCAATACCATTTCCAACGGCACTTGAAGCGAATGTTCCAGTTCCGATGAATGTTACTACATCAGGAGAAATCACGCCTGATAATGTCCCTGTAATAGTCGCATTGGTATTGCCATCAAAAGGTTTATTTTGAGCAATGGGGTTAGTTACGGTCAATGCCAAAGGAGTGATATTTGCTGTCAATCCTGTTGGTTGAGAAAATGTATAATTACCTGATTTTGTGCCAGTTAAGGCATATCCAGAAACTGTCATCGGTTTTGAGATCCCAAGATTTTTGTTGTTAAAAGTAGCCGTCGCAGTTCCTGAAATACTTACATCATCCGTTCCAATAATTCCATTCAAAGTTGCTGTTCCCGTCAAAGTTGCGTTGGTATTGCCATCGTAAACTTTATTACTAACAGATAATCCACTGATGGTTAATTGTTTAGGAGTAATATTTCCAGTTAATCCAATAATCGGTAGTGCTATATAATTTCCTGCATCTGCCCCTCCCAATGTTAAAGAAGAAGTATTTATTGAAATATTATTTCCAACATCAACCGTAGTAAAAATTGCCCCACCCGTAAGCGTTACGACATCTGGGCTAAGGATTCCATTAAGCGTTGCCCCCGTTAAAGTAGCCGTTGAATTTCCATCATAAACTTTACTGGAAACACTTGCCCCCGATACTGTTAATGGCTTTATTACGATTGTACCTGTCAAACCAGTAGGTTGAGTTAAAGTATATTTTGAAGCATCCGCCCCACTTAAAGTTGAGGTAGAAGTAACAGCTAAACCACTGCCCACGGTTGATTGTGAGAAAGTACCAGTTCCATTTAAAGTAACTACATCTATTCCCACAATTCCTGATAATGTACCAGTGATAATAGCCACATTTGTTCTATCATAAACCTTATTTGGAACACTTGGAGAGGTGATTGTCAAGGCTTTTGGACTAACCGTATAAACCAAAGTAGCCGTTCCAGTTCCTCCTAAATTTGTTGCTGAAATCGTAACACTAAATGGCGAACCTGCAACGTCAGTAGGCGTTCCTGAGATTTCTCCTGTGCTTGTGTTGATGCTCAAACCAGTTGGAAGACCAGTGGCATTGAAACTCGTTGGAGAATTGGTCGCTGTGATAAAATAACTGGTTGAAGCAACACCATAAGTAGCCGATGCAGTCAAAGGACTATTTATGTTTGGAGTTGGTAAATTAGTAATATCAGCCGTAAGTCCAGTTGGCTGTGAAACGGTATAATTTCCTGATATTGAACCTGTTAAACTGTATCCTGTTACGGTGATTGCAATGCCATTTCCAACACTTGATTGAGCAAAAGTTGCCGTTGGTGTTCCTGCCAAAGTTACATTTGGTTCATCTCCAACTACAATTCCATTGAGTATTGCCGTACCTGATAAAGTCGCCGTAGTAGTTCCATCAAAAACTTTATTATTGGCAGATAAACCCGTAATTGTTAAAGGTTTAGCAGTAATATCAGCCGTTAATCCTGTTGGTTGGGTCAAAGAATAATTCCCAGCATCAATACCAGTAATCGTAGAGGTTGAAGTAACAGGCAAAGCCGTTCCAACGCCCACTTGTGAGAAAGTTCCTGATAAATTTAAGGTTACTGTTTCAGAACCAATTACTCCTGACAATGTACCAGTTATCGTGGCTGAGTTATTTCCATCATAAATTTTATTACTCGTAGCCGCACTCGAAATCGTGAGGATGGCAGGTGTAATATTTGCTGAAAGGGTTGGTTGTGAAAGTGTATAATTTGTCGAAGGGGCAGTATAACCCGTTACTGAAACGGGTTTTACATTGCCAACTGTGGCTGTCGCAAAACTGGCAGTAGCTGTTCCAGAAACAGAAAAAATTTCCCCATTTTCTAAACCATTATAGGCAGGAGTGCCTGAAAATGAGGCAGTTGTATTGCCATCATAGGTTTTATTATCAGCTGTTAATCCAGTAATAGTCAGTTCTTTGGGAGAAATGGTACTTGAAACGGTTGGGACATTTACAGAAGATGCACCCGTACTTGACAACACAATATTTCCACTATATGGCGATCCCGCAACTGTTGCATCAGCTTTTAAACGTACATAAATTATTGTACTTGCCACAGAACCAGCGGTTTGTGTTAAAGTTTGGGTTGCAGCATATCCACTCGTTCCGCCTACTGTTTTAGAAATTTCGTAAGCAGTTGGTGGTGTTATTATAATATCATTTGTCAAATTTGAGCCTGAGACTGTGAAATTTGTAGGTATTGCTGAGGCTGTTCCGTAGGTGGTGTTTACAGAATTAAGTGTTCCAGACTTTGTAATTGAAGGAGGTATTACTGGATTTGAGGGAGCAAAAGTTAGTCCTCTCAATGCAGTATTAGTTGGAGCTGTAAATAAAGTTGTTGCAGTAGATGAGGCTCCTGTATCGGTATATCTTATCAGTTTATTATCCGTTGTAGTGGCATAAACAATTGGATTTGTTCCACTAAAATCAACGGCAAGTCCTCTTGCTCCAATAGTCGCTCCTGAATTTAAAGTATAGGCAAATGTCCAAGAACTTCCGTTAAAATTCCACCTTTGTACGCCTCCCGCCGATGCACTCGCTCTATCGTCCGCAATGTAAGCTATTGTTCCAGAAGGGTTAATCGCAAACGAATAAGGTGAAGAGCCTGTACCAGTTCCAATCAATAAACTTGGGGTGCTTGATGCAGTTGGTGTTCCTGTAAAACCATAAACTCCAATTGTTCCAGAACCTGTTGAATAATAAAGATTTCCGTTAAAAATATTAACAACTCTTGTATTTGCAGTTGTGGTTTGAATAGCCCCTGCCGTTGCAGTTGTCCCAAAGTAGTACGTTCCAGAGTTTCCCCCAGCACCCCAATAATCGGTATTATTCCCCTTCACAGCTGAACGAAAATTATTCGCACTAAATACGCTGTTGGTGGTTGCAACCCTAACAACAGTACCAGAAGCGTCAACTGAGTTAATGACTCGATTTGTTGAAGCTGATGTTGAAGAAGTAACACTCGCTGTCCCACTTGCAGCATCATAACACGCAATAGTAATAAACTTTCCGTCTTGCGAGAGTGTCATTTGTCCATCTGATCCAGCTGAACCACTTATTGTTAATCTATTTGACCCAGTGGTTGGCACATTAACAATAATACCTGCCGTACCCGTATTGGTAAATTCTTTTAAAAAAATAGGGGTTGCCGCATTTGAAAGAACTGCCGTCCCATCACCTACTTGTAAAACGACTAA
The DNA here is from genome assembly GCA_013298125.1 of Cytophagales bacterium. Taxonomy (GTDB): domain Bacteria; phylum Bacteroidota; class Bacteroidia; order Cytophagales; family Spirosomataceae; genus Arcicella. The sequence goes on from JAAFJP010000022.1 coordinate 52,859, forward strand.
TCTCCCTTGTGTGAATTGGGCATTTACGTTTGTGCCGACACTGAAAAACAAAAAAAATAAAAGTCCAATCCAGTAATTCTTTTTCATGGTATGTATAGTTTGTTAATTATGTTAGTGCAAACTTATACATTAGTTTCTTCCATTATTTCTGTGTAAATTCAACTTAATAATAAATTAACAATTAGTTAATTTTCAAAGACTTAGACCACTGACACTCCGCAAATTTCTTCACACAATGTTAATCATACATTAACACCCTTTCTTCCCCTAAGACATAGTTTTGCTTGTTAATTCCAAGCTCAGAAAATCCACTATTTGCCCCCTAAAAATTATTCATTCCAAATTTTTTCATCAATAATTTTTCTGATTATGTCAAAACTTTTTACGCACACCCAAATCGTCCATTTTGCTAAAATCAATAAGTCGATTTACGCTCTTTTTCTCTTACTGATTTGTCATTTTTCAAGTATTGGACAAACTTATTTCAATATGTTCACTGGCAATTATTCTGAGACTTTTACTGGATGGACATCGCCAGCTACCAATTCTTGGTCTTCGGTTGCCATTAGTTCTGGAACAATTCCTTTGGCAACTTCTGTTACCACAAATTCAACCGCTTTTGCTACAAGTACAACTACTGGCGGAATTCACAACGGAAGTACTAATATTCAGTTTTTATCAACTGGTACAGGCGATAACACAAGTTCAGTTGCCTTAGATTTAAACTTGAACTATACTGGAAGAAATGCAGGTAATTTGAGCTTTGATGCGGCACAGGTATCAAATCAATCTGGTAGTAATCGCTTAGGAACTTTGAGGGTTTTTTATTCAATTAACGGAACAACTTGGGCGGAATTGACAACTACGGATTTACCTTTTGTAGCTACTAATAACGTAGCAAAATCAGCCTCCATTAATGTTGTTTTACCATCCGTAATTAACAACCAACCCACCGTAAAACTCCGTTTTTATTATCACAATGGTGGTACGCCCGCAGGAACAACGGGTAGCCGACCCAAAATTTCAATTGATAATGTACTCGTAACTTCGGTCAGCTCAGGTCCTAATGTTTCGGTAAATCCTACCTCAATCAGTAATTTGAACTATTTTACTGGAAATGGACCTTCAACAGCAAGTAGTTATACCTTGACAGGTTCATCTTTAACTGGCGATATTACTGTAACTGCCCCAGCAAATTTTGAGATTTCAAGTACCTCAAACTCAACAGGTTTTGGTAGTTCGCTTTTGATTTCACCATCTTCTGGTTCAATCAATACACCCATTTATGTTCGACTAATTGCTGGACTTTCTCAGAATACTTACACAGGTAGCATCACACACACAGGAGGGGGTATTACGATCAATCCAACGGTTGGTTTATCGGGTACGGTTACGGATATTGTTTTACCTACCAAACTGGCAATAACTACCATAAATCCTGCCTCACCGACTTTAAACGCTCCTTTTTCCATTACAGTTAGGTCACAGGATAATGCTTCTAATCTTCAAAATGTAGCCTCAGCTACTTCATTTTCAATCAGTTTGAATACGGGAACGGGAGTTTTGGGAGGAACATTAACAGGTACAATTCCTGCGGGTGCAAATAGTATTACCGTCAGCGGATTGACTTATAACAAAGAAGAAAATGGTGTGATTTTAACCGCCACCAGAACTTCTGGGGATGTTTTGACGGCTGGGAATAGTACCGCTTTCAATGTTTTGGATAACAGCCCAACCATCATCAGGTCTGTAACTTCTGGAAATTGGAACGTTACCACAAGTTGGAGTTGCAATTGCGTTCCTCTATTATCGGATACGGTCAAAATCAAAGCGAACCACACGATTAACGTTACTGCCTCTCCAAATGACCAAGGTGCGGCAAAAATTATTCTCGAAAATGGAGCAACGCTAAATATTCAGACTGGAAATTTCAAAATGGGATTTCCGAATATTGTTCCACCTTCTTCAAATATCAATTTAGCCATGGGGAATCCTTCGGGAGCTACTACCAATACCGCCTTCCCTGATAATTATTTGATGGATAAACCCAATTATGTGTTGAGTTATAATCGGTCGAGAGGGACTTCCAATTGGGTGAGTTGGTATTTGAACAGTGCTTCATTAGGTTCTGCCACTCGTCAAGATGATTTTCGTGCGGACAATACTTTACCAAGTGGATGGTATCAGGTGAATCAAAGTGACTACCAATTCAGTATCAATGGTTTTGACCGTGGACATATGACACCCTCGGGAGATAGGACAAGTTCTGCCTTAGTTAATTCTTCAACTTTTTTAATGACTAATATGATTCCACAAGCACCTGACAATAATCAAGGTCCTTGGAACGATTTAGAGGTTTATCTAAGAGGTCAACTTAATGCAAACGGTGGGCAAGAAATTTACATAATCTCAGGGTCTTATGGTGTTGGAGGGATAGGGTCAGTTCAAACTGGTGTTGTAATAAACACAATTGCCAATGGAAATGTAACTGTGCCAGCCCAAACATATAAAATTGCCGTTATTTTGTCAAATGGTACTGATGATGTCAATAGAGTAACAACAACCACGAGAGTAATCGCCATCATCATGCCCAATGTACAAGGAATCAGAAATAATGATTGGAGAATTTACCGCACTTCGGTCGATGCCATTGAAGCGGCAACAGGTTATAATTTTTTGTCGAATGTGCCTGTGGCCATTCAAAATGTGATTGAGGCGAGTGTTGATAATGTTTCTAATTAGGAATGTAGTTAAACGGAAGTCGTCTTTTTGAACAGCGACTTCCGTGTATTATTTGTTGTTAAGAATGTGCAAAAGCCCCCGCAAATTGTTGAACAAAATCATTTAATTTTATCTTGCCAATAATTACTTTCCCTTCATTTTTCCAATAATCAGCCTCTATTTCTTTACTCGCAATGGCGGCTCCCATAGTGGTATATCCCTCTGCAAGCGTATGAGAAAGACCCGCTTGCAATGCTCCGTTCAATGATTGTTCATCAGTAAACTGAACCCACGATAATTCAGGTTTTCCAATGCTTTTCCCAATGGCAGATGTGACTTCTCCGAGCGTTTTTACATCGCTCGAAATATACAAAATCTCTTTGCCATTAAATTTATCATTCAATAAATAGTCACTCGCAATATCGGCAATATCGGAAGTATCAGTCAAAACTAAATTATGGTCAGCAGGCATATTACTACCCATAATTCCCATGTTTTTGATGAGCGGAATCATACTGAAAAAGTTGTAATAAAAATAACTTGGGCGTAAGTAAACCGCCTGAATATCAGAGAGTTCGTTAAGTTTTGATTCCAAATATGCCAAGCCGTCAATAGGTCCTGCACCTCTGCCCATGTGGGCTCCAACGCTACTCAAAACTACCACTTTTTTGAGTTGATTTGCTTGAATGGCAGATATAAAATTGTTCGCAACCTCTTGCTGGTATGTAAACCATTCTTTTACATCCCATTTCGGAGGAATCATCAAATAGATTGCATCCGCCCCTGTAAAAGCCGAGGTTAAAAAAGCTACATCTTCAACTGAACCCACGAGAGCTTTTGCCCCTAATTGTTCGATGGCTTCGATATTATTTGATTTGGAGGTTATGATTGAAACTTCATGTCCTGCATTGATTAATTGTTGGGCGATTGGTTTACTGATGTTGCCAATTGAGCCAGTTAGTACATATTTCATTTTCTTATTTGTTTAATTAATGACACAAAGGTATATTTGTACTTTCAATAAAATTAGTACCTACCTAAAAGTATGTATAAAATGAAGGCAATAAAAGAAAATTCAACTAATCAGTTCAATAAACAAACAGTCATCAATAAATGCCCTGTTTCGCATACGCTTGGTAAAATTGGAGGGCGATGGAAACCTTTAATACTTTGGAGTTTAAGTAATGCAGAGAAAATGCGATACAGCGAAATTAAACGTTCAATCCCTGCCATTTCTGAAAAAATGTTGATTCAACATCTTAAAGAATTGGAGCAAGACAGTTTAATTATTCGTAAGTCTCTACCCGTTGTGCCGCCTTTTGTAGAATATTGGCTTAGTGATAGCGGGAAAGAAATGGAACCAATCTTGATAGCTATGGCGGACTGGGGATTGAAATATGTAGAGTAAGTAAAACTACATATGTAACAGCTACGATTTTTTGTGAGTTAATCTGTAACTATTTTTCGGATTGGATTCAATTTCCAATTAAAATAAAAGAAAGAAACCGTAATCGAAACAATACAAAACAAGGGTAAAATCTGTGATAAATCCATCAGGAAGCTCAACCATGAGGTTTTATGCGTTCCAAAATTTTGATAAATCAAGATAAAAACCGTTGCCAAATACCCACTAAAATCAGCCAAATAAAAGAGAAATCCGACGTTTCCTTTTTCTTTCAAAACTGCCAACAATCTGTCAAATAACATTCCATTGTAAGGCACATAAGCCATGTAAATTCCGATGCCCATAATTACTGACCAAACGAGTGAATTTATGTGATGATTTTGAAAGGAAATCGTTGATGCCAATATCAAAAAACATCCTGAAAAAATCATCAAATGGTTCAACCAAAAGGCATTTTTATGGTCTTTTACGAAGTACATCAAGGCAGTCAAAATACAAATTGCCAAGCCTATGATTGATTCTGTTTTGCTAAAAATTGAGGCATCGGTAATTCCCAATTCTTTCCATATTTCTACGCCAAAATTATCTCTAATATCTCTTAAAATAGTCATCAATAAATACACTAAAATCAAAGCAATTAGTCCAAAACCATACCTGTCTAAAAACCCTTTTCGAGCCTTGAAATCCATCGGTAAACGTACTGTACGCTCTTTTTGGTCGGTTTCAGTAGGATTTGGGGCGAGTGTTAATCCATAAACTGAAAGCAATAAAAGTGGAAAGAAAATCAGTCCCGACCAAAAGGGCATCCAGTATTCATTAATGCCCAAATTGATTAAAGTTTTACCGATAGATTTTACAATGCCTGATGAAATAATAAAGCTAATTGCCAAACCAGCACCCAAGATTTCGGTAATTTGTCGTCCTTCCAAATAACTGAAAACTAAACCATAGACCATCCCCAAACCTAAACCATTGAAATACAAAAAGACACAATTGTATGGAGGCGGAACGATGGCAAAAAACAATAAATTGATAGCTGAAAAAGTAATCATCCACAGAATGTATTTGGCTCTTTTATTGGGCAAAACTTCGGACACTATCTTGATTCCCAAGCCCTTAGCGGTTGCGTAACCTAATACCTGAGCAATGACCAAGATGATTTTGTAATCAATTCCCCACAACAAAATATCATGGAAATCTCCCGCCGTGAAAGGCTTGCGAAAAGCATACATACAGAAGTACGTGCTGAAACCCGCAAGCCCCAAATAGAAGCTCAAAAACTGCTGAGATTGTGCTTGTAAAATTTGTCTAAAATTTGCCATGACTAAAATTTTTGACACAATTATACTTACAAAAACCTCTAATAATCAGGACTTTACAAAGGCTTAATCATTATTTAACATGTGGATAAAATGAGTCGTTTTACCTTTGTACTAAACAATTTAAGCTATGATACAACCCATCGAATTAGTCGTTTTTGATATGGCAGGAACAACTGTTCAAGACCGCCATGAGGTAGAAATGTGTTTCTTGGAAGCGGCATCACACACAGGTTTGAGTGTTACGCCCGAACGAGTTTTAGCCCTTCAAGGATATTCTAAAATCTACGTTTTTGAATTACTCTGGAAAGAGATGATTGGAGAGAAACATCCTGATTTACAGGAGTTTGTAAATAATTCTTATGAAATTTTTTGCAGTATTTTAGAGCATCATTACAATACAAGTAATATTTTTCCAACGGATGGATGTTTAGAGATATTCAATTTTTTAAAAGAAAGAGAAATTAAAATTGCCCTTACCACAGGTTTTTACCGAAAAGTAACCAATATCATTTTGGGTAAATTAGGTTGGCTCAATGGGCTTGATAGTCGTTACGTTGGGAATAAAAATACCACCATCCAAGCCTCCATTGCCTCAGACGAAGTGTTGAAAGGTCGCCCTGAACCTCAAATGATTCACAGAGCAATGTCTTTGCTTGGTGTGCATGATAGCATGAAAGTTATCAATATCGGAGATACACCTTCCGACCTAAAATCGGGCATTCGGGCGGGCGTAAGAATGTCTTTGGGGGTAACGAATGGCACACATACACGCCAACAATTAAGCGTTCATCGAAATGATGGATTTTTGAGTAAAGTATCTGATTTAAAGCAATTTATCAAAAATATTGACCACTCACTTGTCTATGAAAAAGTATGATTTGATTGTTATTGGAGCTGGAAACTTAGGCACATTTCACGCCTATCATGCCTTATTGAAAGGTAAAACTGTTTTGATGATTGAGAAAGATTCTGAACCTATCGAAGCCACTGTTCGCAACTTTGGGCAAGTAGTTCCTTCTGGTCAAGCCCTTGAAAATTGGTTTGAATATGGACGTGAATCCTTGAAAATCTATAAAGATATTCAGTCAAAATTTGACATTACAGTTCGTCAAAATGGCACATATTATTTTGCTTCCGATGACCAAGAAATGACGCTTTTGGAGGAAACCAGAGCCTTGTTCAAATTAGAGAATTATCCATCTACTTTATTGAACAGAAAATCGTGTTATGAACGTTTCCAGAACCTCAATACCGATTATTACAAAGGTGGATTATTCTTTCCAGAAGAGATTTCGGTAGAACCCAGAACGATGGTTCATCGAGTTAGGCAAATGTTGATTCAAGACTATGGGCTTAGTTTTTTGAATAATACTGTCGTAAAAAATTGCGATTTAGAAAATGGTATTTGCAAAATACAAACCGCTGATAATCAGAGTTTTTACGCTGAAAAAGTAGCATTGTGTAGTGGTTATGAATTTAAGATTTTGTTTCCAGAAATATTCAAAGCAAGTCAAATGAAAATCTGTAAACTCAACATGATGCAGACTTTTCCATTGCCAGAAGTGAAGCTAAATGGAAACATTCTTTCAGGGCTTTCGATTCGTAGATATGACAGTTTTAAATCGTGTATTTCTTACGATAACCTCATCACGCCCGAATGGCAAAAACCCTATCAACAATGGGGAATTCATCTTTTATTCAAACAAGCCCTCAACGGTTCTATCATCATCGGAGATTCGCACGAGTACGCAAATGTGGATGAAAATTCAAAGCTCCCAATTGGTATTGATATGGAAATCAATGAGTTAATCTTGAAAGAGGCAAAAAGAATTATGACCTTGCCTAACTGGAAAATACAAAACTATTGGGCAGGATATTATGCTCAGGCGATTGACGGAGGTGTTTTTGAACATCAAATTTCTAACAAAATTTTTATCTCCACGGGCATTGGGGGCAAAGGAATGACCACAGGAGCTGGTTATAGTCGGAAGAGGGTTGAGGAGATTTTTAGGTAGATAATTTTAAAGCAAACCCTCTAAATCTTAAAACTAACAATAAACTTAAACCATGAACATTACAGAATCTATCCTCAATCAAAGAATTGATACCATCTTTGGGTTGTACGAAATTAATGGTTCAGATGAATACGTGGGAGAGCCTGTCAGTATCTTGGAACATAGCCTACAAGCTGCCCAAATGGCTGAAAATGAGGGCTTTGATGAAGATGTAATCCTTGCTGCCTTCTTCCATGACATCGGACATTTTTTGCCGAATAAAAATGAAATGAATGGTTTGGGAAATATCTCGCATGAAGTAGCTGGGGCAAATTTTTTGTATAAAAATGGATTCTCAAAACGAGTAGCTTCTTTGGTTAGAAACCATGTTGAAGCAAAACGTTATCTCACTTTCAAATATCCCGATTATTACGGAAAATTATCGGAAGCCAGTAAGCAAACCCTTGAATTTCAAGGTGGCAGAATGACCACAGAAGAAGCATCAGAGTTTGAAAAAATGCCAATGTTTGACCTATTTCTAAAAATGAGGGAGTGGGATGACAGGGCAAAAGTTACAGATTTTAACTACCCAAGTTTGGAAAAATATAAAGACATGGCAAAACAGCACTTTACAGAACTTATACTTTGATTAATGAAAATACAAAGTCACTTCAAAAAACTCATATATTCATTTTTACTTCTATTGTTTTTCGGAATAAATGATAATTATGCCCAAACGCTTACTCGACTCAAAGGGAAAGTTACAGATGCAAAATCAGGAGAAACTTTGCCTTTTGTGAATGTTTCAGTTGTTGGAACAAAACAAGGGACTCAGACGGATATGAATGGAAGTTTTTATTTAGAAATTCCTCAACAGAACCCAACAATTCGGGTAGCTTTCGTAGGCTATGCTCCCGAAATACGGAAAGTTGAAGGTGGAAAAATTGTGACGCTTAATATTAAACTCAAAACACAAGCCACAGATTTACAGGAAGTTACGGTAAAAGGCAAAAAAGATAAATACAGAAATAAAGATAATCCTGCCGTAATTTTGATTCGAAAAGTGATTGAAAATAAGGATAAAAACCGTAAAGAATCCTCGGATTTTTATCAGTACAATAAATACGAAAAATTAGAATTTGACCTAAGTAATATTTCCGAAAAATTTAGGAATAAACGTTCTCTCAAAAAATTTGATTTCGTTTTTAATCACCTTGATACTTCTCAAATTACAGGTAAAGTAAACCTACCGATGTATCTGAAAGAAACGATTTCGGATGTTTATTTTAGAAAATCTCCCGAAACTAAAAAAGAGATTATTCAAGGGGAAAAAATGACGGGTTTAGGAAATTATGTAGATAACAATGGCATAAAACTCTATCTCGAAGCACTTTATCAGGATGTGAATGTCTATGACAATAATATTCTCCTTTTGGCGACTCAGTTTTTAGGACCAACTGCCCCCGTTGCTCCTCAGTTTTATCGTTACGTTATTATTGACACGACAGTTTACAAAAATATCAAATGTGTCAATTTGGGTTTTTCACCACGAAATACCAACGACCAACTTTTTCAAGGAACAATGTTGATTGCCTTGGATTCGAGTTATGCTATCCGAAAAGTGCAGATGGGTTTTTCAAAGGATATTAATGTCAATTTTGTAACTGATTTACGAATCAATCAAGAATATGATTTTGTCAATAATGAAGGTTTGATGCTCACCAAGGACGATTTGGCGATTGAATTTAACCTTTTGAAAAAGGAAAACGGCATGGGGCTTTTCGGTCAGCGGAGTGTGTCGTATATAGACTACGTTATCAATAAACCCATCGAAGAAACCCGTTTCGACGGACTAAAAACAGATATTTTAAAAAATTCTGACAAGCGAGATGATGATTTCTGGAAAAAGGCTCGTCATCAAGAATTGAGCAACAAAGAACAAGGCATTTATTCGATGGTGGATAGTGTGAAAAAAGTCCCTGCTTTTCAGCGATTTATGAATACCGCCACCTTTATTTTGGAAGGATATAAACCCATTGGTGGTTTTGAAATTGGACCTGTTAATACTTTTTATAGTTTCAATCCTATCGAAGGTTTTAGATTGCGTTTGGGAGGAAGAACGACGATTAGTTTTAGTGAAAGAATTGCCTTTGAAACTTATGGAGCGTATGGTTTTGATGATCAACGATTTAAGTATTTTGGTTCTGCAACCCTCTCATTAACAGACCATAACACATATACCTACCCCATAAAGCATCTCCGTTTATCTTATCAGGATGAAATAAAAATCCCAGGTCAGGAGCTTCAATTTGTTCAGGAGGATAATATTTTGGTGTCTTTCAAAAGAGGCATCAATAACCGAATGACTTATAATAAAGTCTTCAACTTGGATTATTTGAATGAATCTCGTTCGGGTTTGGCGGTCAATATTAATTTTAAAAGAATTAGCCAAACCCCTACGGGTAATTTGTTTTTTAATACTGTTAATTCAATTGGAGAAAACACCCCAATTCAAGAAGTAGTGAGTAGTGAATTGATGCTTGGATTACGCTACGCACCGAAAGAACAATTCTATCAAGGACGAAATTATAGGATTCCAATTATCAATCAATATCCTAAATTTCAAGTCAGATACACCCTTGGAATTAAAGATTTTTTGGGGAGTAATTATTCCTTTCATCGCTTGATGGCTTATGCAAATAAACGAGTATATCTTCCTCCCATTGGTTATACAGATTTTACACTCGAAGGCGGTAAAACCTTTGGTAAGCTACCTTTTATTTTACTGACCATTCACAGAGCGAATCAATCGTATGCCTTTCAACCTGAATCGTATAATATGATGAATTTCTTGGAATTTGTCAGTGATGAATACGGGACAATCTTTATCGACCATCATTTTAATGGATTCATTTTCAACAAGTTACCCTTAATCAAAAAACTAAAACTTCGAGAAGTAATCAGTTTCAAAGCACTCTGGGGGCGACTTTCAGAAGATAACCGACCTACGATTGAAAATGGTCTTCCATTATTACCAACTGATAAAGATGGTAAGCCAACAACCTTCTCGCTCGAAGGCAAACCTTACATGGAAATGAGTTTTGGAATTGAGAATATTTTTAAGGTTATTCGATTAGATTTGGTGAAACGTTTGAGCTACTTAGATAATCCAAATGTCAATTCTAATTTGGGGCTGAGGTTTAGGATTCGGTTTGATTTTTAAACCTCACCCCCAGCCCCTCTCCTTCTGAGAGGGGAGTTTTACTTCGTCGAATACTCCCCTCTCAGAAGGAGAGGGGCTGGGGGTGAGGTTCGTTCATTAACAATTAATTTACCCTTAACAATTCTTAATTTCTTGGTAATAATCAGGTAATATCTGGATTGTATTTTTGTACAAGAACTTAACTATTTACCCTTACTATGCAACAGAAAATTCTTTTCATTACAGGTTCTATTAATCAAACCACTCAGATGCAACAAATTGCATCTCAACTACCCGACTTCGATTGTTGGTTTAGTCAAATATTCGTCGATTTTCCACCTTTTCAGTGGTTAATTGATAATACTGAAATATTGTCAAAAACAGTCGTATCGGGTCAATTCAAAGAAAATTCTGAGAAATATTGTCGTGAGCATGGCTTGAAAATGGATTATAAAGGAAAGAAAAATAAATATGATTTAGTCGTTTATTGTTCAGATATGGTCATTCCCGATAGAATGCTGCAAACCAAAACTTTGTGGGTGCAAGAAGGAATGATTGATGAATTTACAACGTTGAGCAAAATCGTCAAAAAATTACAATTACCTCCCTATTTATCGGTTGGAACTTCCTTAAATGGCTCCTCAAATTTATGCGATGTCTATTGTGCGGCTTCGGAAGGGTACAAAGAAAAATTTGCAAAAATTGGTACTGATAAACACAAAATTATAGCTACGGGAATTCCCAATTTTGATAATTCAGAACAATACAGAATTAACGATTTTCCACTCCATGATTATGTGTTAGTGGCTACCTCAGACGGGCGAGAATGTTTCCGCAAAGAAGACAGACCTACTTTTATTCGTAAATGTGTAGAAATTGCAAACGGAAGAAAGTTAATTTTTAAGATTCATCCCAACGAAATAATGGAGCGTGCCGTGGCTGAGATAAAAGCTAATGCTCCCGAAGAAACTATCATTTATACCTCTGGAAACATTAACCCAATGATTGCCAATTGTGAGGAATTTATCACCCAATATTCATCGGCGGTTTATGTGGGAATGGCTTTGGGCAAAAAGGTACATTCATTCTTCGACATGGACGAATTGAAACGACAAATGCCCATTCAAAATGGTGGAACTTCTGCCAAAAATATCGCCCAAGTTTGTCGTGACTTCTTAGCTTTTGAGGGAAAGAAAGAAGATTTTATGAAAAATTATCATTTCAAAATTACCGAAAACGAATTGGTTTATGGATAATAAATTACTTAAAATCGTAGTGGTCGTTCAGGCAAGAATGTCATCCTCTCGTTTGCCTGGGAAAGTCTTATTTCCGATTCTCGGAGAAAGTCTTTTGTTCAGAATGGTTGAAAGATTAAGACGAGTAAAATATCCTATAAACATCGTTGTAGCGACTTCCATTGACGAAACAGACAAGATTATTGAGGTAGTTTGTCAGGAAAAAGGCATAGAATTTTATCGTGGACAATTGCATGATTTATTAGATAGACACTATCAAGTTGGGCTACTGACAGAAGCAAATGCTGTTATAAAAATTCCAGCCGATTGTCCTTTAATTGACCCAAAAATTATTGATAAAGTCATTGATTTTTATTTGGAACACGAAACTGAATACGATTACATAAGCAACTTACATCCAGCCACTTATCCTGACGGCAATGATGTAGAATTGATGACTTTCGATGCTTTGGAACAGGCTTGGCAAGAAGGTCGCCGACCCTTAGAGTTAGAACATACGACCCCCTATTTTTGGGAAAATCCAGATAAATTCCGAATTGCCAATCTTACTTGGGAATCGGGTTTAGATTATTCAATGTCACATCGTTTTACCATAGATTATTATGAGGACTACCAATTTATTAAGCGGATTTTTGAGGAGCTATATCCTAACAATCCTGAATTTTCGATGGAGGATATTTTGAATCTAATCAATTCAAAACCAGAGATTTACGACATCAATAAAAAATATTTAGGCGTGAATTGGTATCGGAATCATTTATCAGAATTAACAACGATTACTGCCGAACAAACCAATATTTTGGTATAAATAATGAACGAAAATAAAATAAAAGATTTAGAATCTGTTGCCTTACGGGTACGAGAACACATCATCAAAATGTCCACCGATGGGGGCTGTTTTGTGGGGGCTTCTTTGTCAGCAACGGATTTGATGGTTTACCTCTATTCTGAATTTCTCAATGTTTTTGAGGACAATCTTCAAGACCCAGACCGTGATTATTTATTCCTCTCGAAAGGGCATGATGTCCCAGCTTTGTATGGTACATTGATTGAAATGGGCATTTTAGAAAAGGAAAGATTACAAAATCACCTCTCAACTTCTGATAGTATTTATTGGCATCCCAACACCAATATTCCATGTATTGAATTTCATTCTGGTTCATTGGGTCATTTGCCTTCGGTGGCTTTGGGTGTAGCTTTGGACTGCAAAATTCGTGGTACGAACAACTTTGTCGTGTGTATCATGGGCGATGGTGAACTCAACGAAGGCTCATGTTGGGAGGCGGTCATGGTAGCAAATGCCTACAAGTTAGACAATCTCATTTTCGTAATTGACCGTAATAATTTTCAAGCCAACATGGCAACGGAAGACTTAATTCCTCTCGAACCTTTGGCAGATAAATTTGAAGCATTTGGGGCAGAAGTAACCCGAATTGATGGACATAATTTTCAAGATTTAGAAGAAGCATTTGCAGAAATTCCATACAAAACTGGAAAGCTAAATGTCATCATAGCCGATACGGTCAGAGGAAAAGGTTTACCAAGCATCGAAGCCCGTGCAGACCGTTGGTTTTGCAATTTTTCTGAAAAAGAGGTAGAAGAATTATTAGATGAATTGCATGGAAACCATACGGCAAATATTGAATCTGAAACGATGATGGTTAGGTAAACTAATTTCTACTGTAGCTCGAAGTGGCACTTCGAGAACCGAGTCCAATTGTTTGTCCATTCTCGAAGTGCCACTTCGAGCTACAGTATTGAATCCGAAATCAAAATAATGTACGAAGAATTATTAAAAAATACAGCCCTTGCCGATGAGCGTTTTATCGTAATGACCGCCGAGAATCGGGCATTGGTAAAAAACTTACCATCCGCTTTGGGAAACAGATTTATTGATACAGGAATTACTGAGCAAACGATGATAGGTGCGGCTGCGGGTCTCGCCTTACGTGGGCGAATTCCCGTAGTTCATGCACTGTCTGCCTTCTTGTCGATGCGAGCTTTTGAATTTATCCGTACTGATGTTGGCATTGCAAATCTACCTGTCAAGTTGAGTAGTTTTATTCCAGGTTTTTTGTCAGACGGCAATGGACCAACCCATCAGGCTTTGGAAGACATTAACATCATGAGGGGTATTCCGAATATGCAAGTTTTTGCCCCTGCCGATGAAAACGATTTAGTCAATATGCTACCTCAAATTTGGAATTCATCAAGCCCAAGTTACGTCAGAATTTGTCATAGACCTTCTGATTATCAGCACGATACCAATTTTGAAATCGGAAAAGCAGAAGTAATTTCAGAAGGAATTGACATTACGATTTTGGTGTATGGTTTTATGTTTGAACAAGCCTATCAAACCGCTGAAATCTTGAAAAAAGAAGGTTTGTCAGTAGGTTTAGTAAACATGAGAAGTCTAAAACCTGTCGATGAAAAAGTGATAATTTCAGCTGCCTTAAATTCTGATTTAGTAGTAACAATTGAAGACCATTTCCTCACAGGTGGATTATATTCCATTGTGGCTGAAACACTTTTAAGAAATAATTTGACCGTTGACGTACTCCCAATTGCCTTAGAAGAAAGATGGTTTAAACCCGCAAGACTCAACGAAGTACTTGATTATGAGGGATTTACAGGAATAAAAATGGCGACTAAGATTTTAAGTTATTACGAAGAAGTAGGAGAAGATGATTTGAACGATAACGATAAATATTACGAATAAATAAGAATCCCATGCCCAACACAGTATCATCTAATCCCAACTATCCAAATATCACCATTTCTGATATTTTATACGACCGTGCCTTGCAAGTGCAAAAGCCTGTAACACAGACACTTGCAAAAGGTCCTGGTCAGTTCACAAACGGAGTAGCCCCAAAATACCTTCAAAAAGGCAAAGGCTCTCATGTGTGGGATGTTGATGGAAACGAATATATAGATTTCAATTCTGCCATCGGTCCAATCTCTTTGGGTTATGCCTACAAAGCGGTGGATGATGCTATCAAAAAACAATTAGAAGATGGTATCACCTTTTCTTTGATGCACCCTTTGGAAGTAGAATTGTCTGAATTAATCCAAGAAGTAATTCCTAATGCAGAAGCCGTAAAAATCTCAAAAACAGGTGCTGACGTATGTTCTGCGGCGATTCGAGTGGCTCGGGCATTTACTAAGAGAGAAAAAATATTTTGTTGTGGATATCATGGTTGGCACGATTGGTATATCGGAATCACAAGTAGAAACTCGGGGATTCCAGAGTCCATCCAAAACATGACCTACACCTTTGAATACAACAATATTGAGGCAATTCGTGAGGCTTTGGATGAAACTGTTGCTGCCGTTATTCTTGAACCTTTCATTTTTGAAGCACCTCAAAACAACTTCCTTCAAGAATTAGTTGAGGCTTGTCGTGAAAACGGAACATTACTCATTTTTGATGAAATGTGGACAGGTTTCAGAATAGCATTGGGTGGTGCTCAGGAGTATTTTAATGTCAAGTCAGATTTGGCGGTTTACTCAAAAGCCTGTGCCAATGGTATGCCTATCGCTCTCCTTACAGGTCGTGCAGATGTGATGGAACTCTTTAATAATGAGGTGTTTAGCTATACAACTTTTGGTGGCGAAGCTCTTTCTTTGGCAGCTTGTATTGCTACAATTCAAGAAATTAGAGATAAAAATGTCCCTGAATATTTAGACAAAAAAGGGCAGATCTTGAAAGATGGTTATAATCACATTGCAGAAGAGTTTGGTTTAGAAAATCTTACCAAATGCGTAGGTTACAACTGTCGGACGATGGTCATTTTTGCACCAGAAGCGGGTAATGGTCTGGAAGTCAAGGCTTTGATGCAACAAGAAATGATTAAGAGAGGGGTACTTTGGGCAGGTTTTCATAATATGTGTTTCAGCCATACTGACGAAGATATTGAACACACCCTATCGGCTTATCGTGAGGTGATGCCAATTGTAAAAGCTGCAATCGAATCACAAGATGTAAAGTCTTATTTGCAAGGACAAGCATTGGAGGCGGTTTTCAGAAAAACGAGCAATTATAATATCAAACCAGCCTTGGTTAAGGCATAAATGTTGATTGATGGCATGACTTTGAGTCATGCCATCAATGTAGTCCCCCAAATGAATAATGGAAAAACAAATCAATAGCCCATCGCTTAGAATTCCTCAGTTATTCACATTAGAAGGAAAAACAGCCATCGTAACTGGCGGAACGGGTTTGATTGGCAAAAAGCATTGTGAGGCACTTTCAATGGCTGGGGCAAATGTCGTGATTGCAGATATATCAGAAAAATCTACCCAAGATTTTGCCAATGAATTAGGGAAAAATGCTTTCGGAATATCTGTTGATGTTACCGATGCTAAATCCTTAGAAAATGCAAAACAGTCTATTTTATCAAGATTCGGAACGATTGATATTTTAGTAAATAATGCCGCCATCAATGATATGTTTGAGAATCCAGAGATGGCTTCTGAGTTATCAGCTTTTGAAAATTACCCAATCGAATCATTCCGTAAGTCTTTGGAAGTGAATGTATTAGGGGTTTTTCAATGTTCTCAAATATTTGGTTCTGAAATGGCAGAACAAGGTTCTGGAAGTATCATAAACTTAGCATCAACCTACGGAATGGTCGGACCAGACCAAAGTATTTATAAAAACGAAAAAGGTGAACAAACTTTTTTCAAATCACCTTCTTATCCAACTACCAAGGGAGCAATTATCAATTTCACTCGATACTTGGCAGCCTATTGGGGGAAAAAAGGGGTGCGAGTGAATACGCTTTCACCAGGGGGCGTTGAAAATTCACAAGATGATTTTTTTATCCAAAACTATTCAGCCAAAACTTTATTAGGAAGAATGGCACAACCTACTGATTATCAAGGAGCTTTGATATTTTTAGCCTCAGATGCTTCTGCCTATATGACGGGTGCAAACTTGGTGGTAGATGGTGGTTGGACAGCGATTTAAGAGTATCACAGGTTTCCAACCTGTCTAATAGCGAAAAAAGTTTATCGAATGACAGGTTGGAAACCTGTGATACAAAATATGAAAAACGAAGAAATTAGAGAAAAAGCAAGTAAAATAAAATTGCTTATTACTGATTGTGACGGAGTTTTGACGGACGGAGGGGTTTATTATGGAGAGGAAGGTGAGGTCTTAAAAAAGTTTAATATCCGTGATGGTATGGGTGTCGAAAGGCTACGAAATTTAGCCCATGTTCAAACTGGAATTATCACGGGTGAAGTTTCTCCTTCGCTTGTCAAAAGAGCCGAAAAACTCCAAATAACTGAATTGCACTTAGGAATCAAAGATAAACTATTGGTCTTGATGCAAATTATGGTCAATAAAAATCTTTCAAAAGAACAAATTGCTTACATCGGTGATGATGTAAACGATATTGAGATAATGCAAAAAGTCGGACTGACAGCTTGTCCTTCGGATGCTATTTCTTTCACCAAAAAAATTGCCGATTATATATGTGAAAATAAAGGAGGCGAGGGCTGTTTTAGAGAATTTGCCGAGTTAATTATTGCTTCAAAAGTTTAAAAAATATTCACACCATGCCTAAGATTCCCAAGGCATGATTTCTGGTTTTTTCAATAAGTCCCTCCCGTGGGGGTCAGGGGGACGCTTTATGTCAAAAAATGAAAAATATTCTTTTATCATCTGGAAAAACTATCGGTGAAGGGCATCCTTGCTACATAATTGCCGAAATCGGAATTAATCATAATGGTTCAGTAGAAACCGCAAAAAAACTCATTGATGAAGCAGTTATCGCAAAAGTTGATGCCGTGAAATTCCAAAAAAGAACGCCTGAATTATGCGTTCCACTTGACCAATGGGAAATCCAAAGAGATACGCCATGGGGCAGAATGTCGTACATCGACTACAAACGTAAAACAGAATTTGGAGCTTTGGAATATTCTGACATTGACCAACATTCAAAAGAAAATAATATTGACTGGTTTGCCTCACCTTGGGATGCAGAATCAGTTGATTTCTTAGAACATTTCAGTCCTGTGATGTACAAATTAGCCTCGGCTTCTTTGACGGATTTTGAATTGATTGAGAGAATCCAAAATACAGGTCGCCCTTTAATGATTTCTACGGGAATGTCCACGCAAAAGGAGATTGTAGAAACCGTTAAATTCATCCGTGAATATGATGAAAATTATCCTTTGATGATTGCACATTCTACGTCTGCTTACCCATGCAAGCCCGAAGAATTGAATTTGTCGATGATTCGTACTTTGATAGAAATGTTCCCAAATACGCCAATTGGCTATTCTGGACACGAAACTGGATTGGCTACCACAGTGGCTGCCGTAGCGATGGGAGCAACTTTTGTAGAACGTCACTTCACACTTGACCGTGCCATGTGGGGTTCTGACCATGCCGCATCGGTTGAACCACAGGGATTTGCTCGTTTGGTAAAAGATATTCGTGATGTCGAAATTGCCGCTGGTGATGGCGTGAAGAGAGTTTATGAGGCAGAAGTAGCCCAAATGAAAAAATTAAGAAAACATATCTCGGTGGAGTATGCTGTTTAGTTTTTGAATATGAACTAAAATTAATTGCCACAAACCTATAAGGTTTTCGAAAACCTTATAGGTTTATTCCACTATTTATCATTTCAAAATTTACACTATTTCAAAAATAATAAAATACGATTTCATTACGTTTCAATGACCATTTTTTCAATAACTACATCAATTTTAATCGTTTGGATGGTAATAATTATCATCTTTGAAAGACTACGCCCCTACCGCAAAGGATTACCATTTTTTAGAGATGGTTTTTGGACAGACTTAGTTTGGTACACCTTAATTCAGAGTTATTTTCTCAAAATTATCATCTTCGATTTTATCATTCAACCTATCAATCATTCCATCAATTGGTCTGATTATCAATCTGTTAAGCATTGGTCTATCGCTTCGCAAGTAATATTTTTCACCATTACACACGATTTCTACATTTATTGGTTTCACCGACTCCAACACGCTAATAAATTCCTCTGGCGTACCCACGAAGCCCATCACTCGGGTAAAGAAGTTGATTTTTTGCAAGGCTCACGCTCGCACATTGTCGAAATTATCATCAATCAAACCATTGAGTTTTTACCCATCATCGTACTCGGTGCAGCCCCCGAAGTTTTGCCGATAAAATTGATGTTAGACGGAATGTTTGGGATGTTTATTCATGCTAATATTGATGTAAAATTGGGTAAATGGAAATACATTTTTAATTCCCCAGAGCTTCATTTGTGGCATCATGCCAACTATCAAGAAGTCTTTCACGCCAATTTTTCTACCAAATTTTCTATTTGGGATTATCTTTTCAAAACGGTCTATTTCCCAGAACACAAACCTGGCAATCAGTCCAATAATTGGGGGCTTTATTATGACTATCCCAGAGACTATTTTCTCCAACACGCTTTTTCTGTCAAACGTTTTGAAGAACGTAAGTTACTGAAATTCAAATGGTTTGAGAAGTATTATTATTTGCGTCACATTCTCTTGAAAAAAATCAAATCAATTTTTGGTAAAAAAAATAGCGGAGTATAACCCCGCCTATTTCCATCAACCATTTTCAATAACCAAAATTTTATTCTCAATAATTTACGTAAGTATTTGTAAAACTTCCATCATCATACAAATCAATAATAGCATAACCAGCCTCGGTGTGTTGATATTTTCCAAACCACCATTTACCCGAAACCGCTCCATTACAGCAATACGAAACACCATTATAATCAACTCTATCGGTCAAATGAATATGCCCTGAAACCGCCAATTTTACATTTTTGTGATGATTAAAAACCTCTGAAATTTTCTTCGCATCTGTGTGCATCCAACTGCCAGGGACTTCCCATTTGTTCTCTTTTTCCTTCATATTATCCCCATCAAAAAATACGCAAGCTGATAAAATTGGTATGTGCGAAATTACCATAGTTGGCTTATTATCAGACACTTGTTTTAAATCATCTCGAAGCCAATCCATTTGTTCATCGTCTAAATTAGCGGTGTACCAACCACCGTCTTTCTTTTTCTGAACGCTATCCAGCATCACAAAATGCCAGTCTTTTTTATTAAAACTATAAAAGCGTTTGTCCATTGACATCTCGTCCATTGCCCACTTTTTGCCATCCTCAAAATTGCTGTTTGAATCACCTTCGCAACATATATCATGGTTGCCCACAATGTGATGAATTGGAAGGGAATTTTCAGTTTTCAACACCTCATTAAAAAGCGACCATTGCTTCTGCACATTCTCATGTCTTCGGCGGTGAGCATCCATCACACAGTCTCCTGAGTTGATGATAAAATCGGGCTTAATCTCCTGATTTTGAATATGATGCAAACATCTTTCAAATCCTTTTGCCGCACCTATCAGCGGCTGAATGTGTACGTCCGTAATGTGGGCTATACGTAAGATTTTTTGGGGAGTGGTCGATTTTGAATTTGCTTTTAAAAAACTTGGTAAGGAGATTCCGCCTGCGAGAAGACCCGCTTGGCGAAGTAAATCACGTCTTTGCATACTTTAAGAATTTGGTTTCACAAAGTTGGTGATTTACTTTAACCTCTTGATTGTCTGACAATTAAGGTTTTGTGAAGGATTTAGGAGTTTTATAAAGAAATTGTTACCACGCTAACTCTTCGCAACCACTTTCAAACCAATAATTCCTGTGAGTATAAGCAAAAGGAAGAAAATCTCTAAAAAACTGATTTTATTCTGAAAGAAAGTTACCTCAACAATTTTGATGAACATGATTGAAACGGCTGTCCAGATTGTGAAGGCAATGGCGGTTGGAATATTTTTCATTGCCAAAGAAAAAAAGTAGGTATTTGAAGCCCCAAAAAAAATATAACCCGCCAAAGGAAGCCAAATTTTCATTTCTTGATTATGAAAAAAATTACTCAGAGTGAGTGTTTTGAATTTATCAAAAGAAAGAAATTTCAATGAAAACATCCAACAGGCTTCTAAGGCAGCCGCAAAAATCAAGTATATCCAAGCCATAAAGATTTTAGAAATTTTTTACAAAACCAATATTACATCAGGAATATTACCATAATATTAAGCGAATATTAAATGTGTTTATAAAACAAAAAATCTAAAATAAGTACAATTACTTATCCTAATTTGTTTAAGTCTATTGTTTTGATTTGAACGTTAATTTTATATTAAAAATATGCCAAAAAACTTAAAATTCTAATAAAACTATCATAATCACTTGGTAATTTTTATGTATTTTCTTTGTGCATCAATTTTAAAATAAACCCTTAAAAGTACAAAAATGAAAAAGATAATCTTACCATTTTGTTTAGTTGCTACCATGTTCTCGTGTAGTGACGATGCCAAGAAAGAAGTCATCGAAGATTCGAAGGTAGTTTTGAAAAATTATTCTGTAAACGAAGCCTTGATGAAAGCCCTTCCAGGTTTTGAATCTTTGGAAATTACAACTTTAATTTCTTCGGATGATAAACTCCCTGAAACTCCCAATTTCGTTTTTGGAGCTCAACCAGATGGTGCCTCTCTTATCAAAAACCCTGCGGGAAGTGGTTACATTCTTATCAATAACCACGAGATAACTCAATCAGTATCAAGAGTTTATCTTGATGAAACCTTCAAACCTACAAAAGGTGAATACATTGTAGATGCTGCTGGTGGAGTAACAAGACTTTGCTCTGCAACAATGGCAACGCCACAAGAACACGGATTTGGTCCAATTTTCTTAACCGCTGGCGAATCAGGTGAAGAATCATTAGTTCATGGAATTGACCCATTTGGTTCTGTAAATGATAAATCTCGCAAAGATCGTGTGCTTCCTGCATTGGGTAGATGTTCGATGGAAAATGCAGTTCCTCTTCCTAAAACTGCCTACGCTGGCAAAACAGTAATTATAATCGGTGAAGATTCGGGTGATGGGCAATTAGTAGCTTACATTTCTGACCAAGTTGGTGATTTGCAAAACGGCAAATTGTATGTTTTGAGACGTGAAAATCAAAATACCATTGAAACGGAAATGAATAAATTTAATGAGTATAATGTTGAGTTTGTAGAAATCCCAGGAGCAAAAAGCCTCTCAGGTGCTCAAATAGCGGCAAAGACAAAAGAAGTGAAAGCGATTTCTTTTGCTCGTGTCGAGGATGTTGATTACGGTAAAGGAAGTGATGCGGCTAATCGTGAAATTTATTTCGTGGCAACAGGTGTAAGTCAGGCGGATAAAGTTACTCCCGTTCCAAATTATACAATGTGGGGACGTTTATACAATCTTACAATGGATCCAACTAATCCTTTGAAAGGTAAATTGAGAATTTTACTTGATGGTGCAGATAACCCTGGAAATTCAATAGTCAATCCAGATAACGTTTGTGTTACCAAAAACTTTGTTTACGTACAAGAAGATGGCGATTCGTTTTACAAAGACAATAAACACGATGGTCGTATTTGGCAATATAACATCGCTTCAAAAACAAATACTGCGATGTTAGAAATGAATCATCAACGTACCAACGCTACGTTTAATGCAAAATATAACACCGTAAATAGCTCATTATTAAGCTCTTGGGAGTACGGTGCGATGTTGGACATTTCGGACATTATCGGAAAACCCAATACTTTCATGGTAAATATTCACCCTCATACATGGCAAGAAGATAAATTCAGAAATCCTGATGGAAGTGGATTAAGTACCAACCGTGAAGGCGGTCAGACTTTGATTGTTAGAGGAATTGCTAAGTAGAAATTTACATTTGTTGAATTTACGGAAGTCGTCCTTTTGAAGGACGACTTCCGTTTTTATGAACATTTTGAGTTAGAAAAATTAAACATGAATTCCATGAAAAAGATAATTCTCATCAGCACTATTTCAATCTTACTCTTTTCAATAATTAGTTGCCAAAACACTAAAAATCAAGGAGTTATAAATTCAAAATCGCTTTACAAAAATGATGTTGATGCTCTGAAATCTTATGTTGAAAAAACATTCCTTCCTTTGGCAGAAAAATCTAATTCAGAAGATTCTTTGAAACGTAGTTTTCTGAAAACCAGACAATTGTATAAGAAAATTGAGCCTTTTACAGAATACTTTTTCCCATCAACAGCTAAGTTGTTGAACGGTCCACCTTTGGATGAAGTGGAATTGACTGATAATGTAGTTGAACCACCTTCGGGGCTCCAAGTGATTGAAGAATATTTGTATCCGTTTGACTCCTCAAATCGGAAAGAATTAGTGCGTGAAATCAAAAAAATGAATCGTGATTTATTGATTATTCAAAATCAATGGGAAGTCCTGACCATGACCGATGCCCATATTTTTGATGCCCTTCGACTGGAAACTTTCCGAATTATCTCTTTGGGAATTAGTGGTTTTGATGTTCCGTTAGCTAAAACTTCTTTGTCTGAGGCTGCTGTTGCTCTAAATGCTATTCAACAATATTTAGATTTGTATAACAATGATTATCAGGAGTTTACGACTTTAAAAGTATTTATTCAAGATGCTGAAAAGTATTTGTCGGTTAATCAAAATTTTGATAATTTCAACCGCCTTGAATTTACTTCGGAATATCTCAATCCGATTTGTAGCAAGATTTTGGCTTTTCAGAAATCAATCAATATTTTGCCTTTCAAAGAATTACGTCCTCTGAAAACGGAGGCAGAAAACCTTTTTGCCGAACTTATTTTTGATGCAAATTTTTATGCTCCCAATGCTGATTCATACACCTCAAAAGAACGGATTGAATTAGGCAAAAAACTTTTTTATGACCCCGTTCTTTCTAAAAACAATAGTCGTTCGTGTGGGTCATGCCATCAACCCGACAAAGCCTTCACGGATGGACTTACCAAACCAACTATCTTAACGGGTAATGGATTAGTAAAAAGAAATGTGCCGACCTTGATGAATGCAGGTTTGCAAGCAAAATTATTTTATGATTTGCGGGTCGATAATCTCGAAAACCAAAGCATGGATGTTATCAACAATAAAGACGAAATGCACGGCTCTTTGAAAGAGGCTTCGGAGAAACTGAAATTAGACAAAAACTACGTCAGTTTATTCAAAAAGGCATTTCCAAAAGATGAAGAGAGTATCAAAGAATCTAAAATCATGAATGCCTTGGCAAGTTATGAGAGGTCTTTGGTATCGTTCAATTCACGATTTGACAAATATATGCGAGGACAAAAAACACTTTTGAGCGAGCCTGAAAAGAATGGATACAATCTATTTACAGGAAAAGCAAAATGCGGAATTTGTCATTTTACACCCCTATTCAACGGTACAATCCCTCCTAATTTTACCAATACCGAATCAGAAATTATTGGTGTTCCAGAAACCACTAAAAATCAACGAATTGACCCAGATTTAGGGCGATATACTTTCTATAAATTTGATGTTTGGAAATACGCTTTCAAAACTCCAACGCTCCGAAATATTGCTCTCACAGCTCCATATATGCACAATGGCGTGTATAAAACCCTCGAAGAAGTAGTAGATTTCTACAACAAAGGAGGCGGAAATGGCTTAGGATTCAAACTGGAAAATCAGACTTTACCAGAAGATAAGTTGAACCTGACTAATCAAGAAAAACAGGATTTAGTAGCTTTTATGAAAGCATTAACGGATGTGAAATTTGAAAAGGAAATGGTTGTTTCGAAAATTAGGGACAAATTTTAAGGTTTGTCCCTATTCCATTTTCTCAATCCACCATCTCAGAATAAACCTCTTTTTCAATCATTTTATAATGATTTGTTCTCAACAATATCCTACGAAACAACTCTTTCAAATCAATTCCTTGATTTTGAGCAATGGATGGTAAAAAACTTTTTGCATCTAAATTTGGCATAGTGTTTATGTCCAAAATATAGATTTCTCCATCATGCAAGCGAACGTCTATACGAGACATCCCTCTGATTTTCATGGATTTATTCAAATTCAAAACCTTCGACATGATTTCTTGTTTGAGGTCTTCTTCCAAATCTGGATTTACAATTTTCTCGGTTATACCATAATTTTGACCCGCAATATACACCTCTCGATTATCGTTTGGACGAATCTCCA
This sequence comes from Cytophagales bacterium, assembly GCA_013298125.1. Lineage (GTDB taxonomy): Bacteria > Bacteroidota > Bacteroidia > Cytophagales > Spirosomataceae > Arcicella. The sequence continues at coordinate 77,820 of JAAFJP010000022.1, forward strand.
AAGGTGGTAAAGCCATATAATCTTCCCCTTCTTCATTGGGAATAATGGCAATCGTAAATTCACGACCCGTTAAATAGGGTTGAATAATGTAGTCTTCACGCTCCAATAATTCTTTGTACGGAATGTTATCATGCTCAAAAACCATCATATTCAAATGCAAACTTCCCATGCGAGGTTTGACGATATATTTGTCAAAACTGTACTGAGAAATATCACCCAAATTGATAATTGGGGGCGTTTTTAGGTCTATTTCCTTACAAATTTCGGGTAAATTCAATTTGTCTTTTGCCAAAATCTGAACCTCGAAAGGACTCGCCGTGTGGTTAATTCCATGACTATCCAACCAACGAGCTACGTCAGCTTGTCCAGCTTCGCCAAAGCCGTAGCAAACATTAAAAACCACATCAAATTGCTTCAAGAAGTCCGCAAATTCGTTCGTAAATCCTACGAAATGAGCTACGTAAGGATAATAATTTTCAGGCGTGGATTTTAAGAAATTGGCAACCGTTGTTGCGAAAATATTTTCTTTCCACGGTGTAAAGGTGGAGTCAGAATAAAGATAAATTAGCTTTTGCGTGGACATCTTTTTGGGGTTAGTTTATATTCCAAAAATACCTCCCATCATTTGAATTATTGATTAAGAAAAAGTTATTGATTTGTTAAATAAATCATTTTATAATCTGATAAACTACTGTTAATCATTACTTTATAAACAAATAATAATTTTGCAGTGAATTTTAAACAATCCTTAATCATGCAAAAAGCAACAAAAATCCTTACCGCCTTCTAACGTAATTTCACTTGGTTTATGACCTCAATGTTTATTTCATAGCGTTGATTTAACATTGAGTTTAAAACTTAATTTTCTCTTAATATTGGGATAATATTGGGGGTGTAGATTTGCTAAAATTAAGCTCAAAACTGAACAAAAATTATGATTGAAAGCTCGCTTAAAATCTTATTAGTAGATGATGATCCTGATATTTTAGAACTACTCGAATACAACCTCAATCGTGAGGGCTTTTTGACCAGAACCGCTGAAAATGGAAAAATTGGAATACAAGTTGCCGAAGAATTTATGCCTGATATGATTCTGATGGACGTAATGATGCCCATCATGGACGGTATCGAAGCGGGTAGAATTATCAAGCAAAATAAATTGCTCAAACATATTTATCTCATCTTCCTAACTGCCCGAACCGAAGAGTTTTCCGAAGTTGCCGCTTTTGAAATTGGAGCAAACGATTATATTACAAAACCTGTCAAACCGAGAGCCTTAATTAGTAGAATAAAAGCCGCTTTCCAAAGAAATACGCCTATCGAGGTTATGGATTTAGAAAATATTGTGGAAGATGAATTAATTATCAACCGACAAAATTATACTATCTCGGTCAAGGATGTACTATATGCTCTCCCCAAAAAAGAATTCGACCTACTTTTGTTTTTCGTAAACAATCCTAACAAAGTTTATACCCGTGAGGAAATTCTTTTGAGCGTCTGGGGGCGTGGTGTTCACGTAACCGAACGTACCGTGGACGTGCATATACGTAAAATCAGAGAGAAAATTGGCGAGGATTATATCAAGACCATTAAAGGAGTTGGGTATTTATTTTTTAAAAATTAATAACAAACGCTTAACATTCTGGAAATCATTAGGTTAAAGTAAATGTCGAATTTTGTAAAAAGCAAATTCGACACATATGAAAGCCGTTAAACAATACAAAACTGTTATCATATCAGACGTTCACTTAGGTTCGGAAGGCTCAAAAGCAAAGGAAGTTACCTTGTTTTTGAAGTCCGTTACCTGTGAAACCTTGATTATGAATGGTGATATTATTGACGGTTGGCAACTCAAAAAAGGAGGTTCTTGGAAGAAAAAGCATACAGCTTTTTTCAGGACTATCCTCAAAATGATAGAAAATCAGCATACCAAAGTGGTATATCTCAGAGGAAACCACGATGATTTTTTAGACCAAATAATTCCCTTTTCCCTCGGCAAATCCTTTACTATTCAACGTGATATTATCCTCAAATCTGGTAAAAAGAACTTTCTTATTACCCACGGGGATATTTTCGATTCTGTAACCTCCAACATGAAGTGGCTTGCCTACTTGGGTGATGTTGGATACACTATCCTCCTGTCTTTCAATAAGTTATACAATCAATATCGTTCTTGGCGTGGCATGGAGTATTATTCTTTTTCTCAACGTATAAAGCAAAGAGTCAAAGAAGCAGTCAATTATGTGTCTGATTTTGAAGAAAAATTGGTAGAACTCGCCAAAGCCAATCACTGTGACGGTATCATTTGCGGACACATCCACAAACCCGATATGCGTAAAATTGATGACATTACTTACATGAATTCTGGCGATTGGGTGGAGTCTTTGACGGCTTTGGTAGAAGACCACAAAGGCAATTGGGAACTTCTCTATTTCTTGAATGAAAATCACTTTGATTTGGAAGATGAAGACTTGGAAGAGATTGACGATGAGGCATTTACGAATGCCAAAGGTGTTTTTATGAGTGTAGCTTAATCCTTATTTTAAATCACTATTCAAAAAAATGAGCAAATTCTTATTCGTAGTACAAGGCGAAGGTCGAGGACACCTCACACAAGCCATTTCTCTTGCAGAAATTCTTACCTCTGCGGATCACCAAATAGTCTCGATATTAGTTGGGATGGATAATGAACGCAATTTACCTACGTTTTTCCAAGAAAGAATGCCTGTCAAAATAGATACTTTCCCAGCCCCAAGTTTGGTTTATGGACAAACCAAAGCCTTGAAAGTATGGGACACGATAAGTACGCATTTAAAGAAATTACCAAAATATAGAAAAAGTGTTCAATTTTTAGCTCAAAAAATAGAAGAGCATCAACCCGACGTTATCGTTAATTTTTACGATATGATTTGCGGATTGTATGCCCAATTTTATCGCCCAACGATTCCAGTTGTGTGTATTGGACACCAGTATTTATTATTGCACCAATCGTTTATTTCCCTGCCGAACAAACACATTGACCGATTTTTATTAAACCTTAACACCCGTCTTACCTGTTTAAACTCTACCCGTAAATTAGCCCTCTCCTTTGTACAAATGCCTAATGATGAGGCACATAGCATTGCGGTTATGCCCCCACTCATCCGTGATGAAGTCAAGAAATTAACGCCTTCCTCTAAACCATTTATCTTAGCATATATCACTCATCACAAATTGAGTGAGGATATTATCAATTGGCACGCCAATCACCGTGAAGTCGAAATTCATTGTTTTTGGAATAATCGTGAGTTTGCTGACGAATGGCAATTCAGAGAAAATCTAACCTTTCATCAGGTCAATTCCGAGAAGTTTTTGGGCATGATGAAAGAATGTGCTGGCTTGATTTGCACGGCTGGTTTCGAGTCCGTTTGTGAAGCCATGTACTTAGGAAAACCGATTATGATGGTGCCAGTTCCTAACCATATCGAACAAGAAATCAATGCTTTGGACGGACAACGGGCAGGGGCAGGAATTGCTGATACAGATTTCAATTTAACTCGTTTTATTTCGTATCTTCCTGTTCATCAGAACGTTAGCGAAAATTTCAAAAATTGGCAAGGACAAACCCCGCAGATTTTTTTGAAGAATTTTGAAGAAGTAACCCACCGAGAAGCAGAGATTTATACGTTTTCAAGAAGAACAGGAAATGTATTGTCCAAATCGTTTAGAAGGGCTTTTGGGTTTTGATTTTTAGGTAATAAGTAGGATTAGCCTCCAAGCCACAAAGTCTCCAAGTTTTTTATTTTCCTTTGTGTCTTGGAGACTTTGTGGCTCAAATTTAACTTTCTTCAAGTCAACGTACAGAAAATTTAATATTAAAAACCAAAAAAAACTCTTTACATTTGCACCCCATAAAATTTTAGGTGTAAATGCAAGATAATCAGACTATTAACTCTACTGTTGATTCACAAATTGAATCCAATAATTTCTCAAAAAGTGCCTTTGGTAATGATTTCGTTTGGGGAGTGGCAATGGCTTCTTTTCAAAATGAAGGTGCTTGGAACTTAGACGGTAAAGGTGAATCCATCTGGGATAAATTTTCTCATAAAAGATTTAAAATAAAAGACCGTCAAAACGCTGAAACTACCTGTGATTTCTACCATCGTTTTGAAGAGGATATTCTCATCGCAAAATCCCTCAATTTCAATGCTTTTCGCTTCTCAATTTCGTGGTCAAGAGTTCTTCCAAATGGCATAGGAAAAGTCAATTATGCGGGCTTAGAATTCTATCATCGGGTAATTGATTGTTGTCTCGAAAATGGTCTTGAACCTTTTGTAACACTCTACCATTGGGACTTACCCCAAGCCTTAGAAGATCGAGGCGGTTGGACAAACAGAGACATAATTGCCTCTTTTTCAGTGTATTGTGAATTAGTAACCCGTGAATTTTCTGGAAAAGTAAAAAACTGGATGGTACTCAACGAACCAGCGGGTTTCGTGGGTTTAGGCTACATGACGGGCTATCATGCCCCTGGGCGTATGGGTATGAGTAATTTTTTACCTGCCGTACATCATGCAGCCATGTGTCAAGCTGAGGGTGGGAGAATTATCAGAAAAAATGTTCCAGATGCAGTGATTGGAACAACTTTTTCATGCTCATTCATCGAACCTTTTTCACAAAATATCAAGGACATTCAAGCTGCTAAACGTACTGACGCATTATTGAATAGAATGTTTCTTGAACCAGCTTTGGGCTTGGGTTATCCTGTCGAAGAATTACCGTTTTTAAATAAAATGATTTCCAAATATGTCCATGAAAGAGACATGGAGAAATTAGCTTTTGATTTTGATTTTATTGGTCTTCAAAATTATTTCAAAATCGTAGCAAAAAACGCTTGGTGGATGCCATATCTGGGAGCAACAGAAGTAAAACCTCAGAAAAGAAATATCAAGAATTTAACGGCTATGGGTTGGGAAGTTTCGCCTTATGGTATGTATGAAATATTAAATCAACTATCTCAATATCAAGGCATAAAACAAATTATTATTACAGAAAACGGAGCTGCATTCAAGGACAATTTAGATGAAGGAAATATCAATGATAAAGAAAGAGTTGCCTTCTTCGAAAGTTATCTCAAATCCGTCCTAAAAGCCAAAGAATTAGGCATAAAAGTGAATGGCTACATGGCTTGGACTTTAACCGATAATTTTGAGTGGACAGAGGGTTATAAACCAAAATTTGGATTAGTTCATGTAGATTTCAAAACGCAGAAAAGAACTTTGAAGAGGTCGGGGAAATGGTTTAGGGAGTTTTTGGGGGTGTGAAATCAGAAAAGCCAAGACTACAAGTCTCGGCTTTTACTTTATTACACCAATATGAAAATCCGTTTGGACTTTCTCCCTGCCGAAACAGAGAGGAAAACCATCAATACGGTTTTACCACAATCCACTCATGATGTTTTTTGTCGTAAGCCAAATGTTCATCGGGCCACTCGATATAATGTTTCATGGGAACTTGTTTGTCCAAATTTCCATTTTTTATCAACTCTTGAAATAAATATTTGCCTCTTTCTTTCACCACTTCTTCTTCTAAATGTGGCGTGTTAGCGACTTCTTCAAACTCAATGGGCATCAAAGAGTTTTCTTTCAGTTTGAATTTCCCAAAAACGCCCCTTCTAAATTTTGGACTTCCACCCACAGGACGAATCAGGAAAAAATAGTTCCAACCATCATTGGCTTGAAAATAGTTTTGGAGGTTAAACGATTTAAAATTTTTGGTATAGAAACCTCTAAATTGAGGTTGAAATTTAGTTTCTTTTGTTGCCTGTGGGGCGGGGGTGTAGATATAGGTAATGATATTTGTGAGTAAACTATCTTCTTGTTCTTGACTGAAATAGATATTTGTTTCGTATTTTTTTGCTTTGCAAGAGAATAATAGAATCGTTATTGAAAGTATTAAAATTATGTTTTTCATATTGGTTGTTTTTATTAAATAAGATATTGGATAAAAAATTATCCAATATCTTATGCTGTTACTATTTTTTAAGAAACATTCTACGATTTAAAGAAGGTCTCCACAAGACTCTTGTGCCCCTTGTGGATGAGTATCAATTTTATACACTCCATCACCTTGTGAAGTTTTTATTATTACAACGTAAAATAAGGTTCCTTCGGCTAAATTTCCGTTACCTCCATAACCAGCTGTAGAATTGTTAAACCCATAAGCAATTAGAGCTCCATCATCCTTAATTATATAAATATGAGCATCTGGTGAACTTGTTGAACTATTAGGTTTATAAACAGCTTCATACCACAATCCCCAATTATTCCAAAAGGCAGAACCAGCAACAGCAGAAAAATAACCACATTCTACATTTGAAGGCACATTTAACGGAAAAGTTGTACACCTCATTATACCTAAATCGCCTAAATAACCAGTACCATTTCCACACAAAGTAGCAGTCCTTGACCCTTTTGTATTAGTGTAATTACTAATGATAGACTCTAACCATTTCCCTCTATTAGCCACATCAACTTTCTCTTTCAAAGGTTTCACCTCTTGTTGTTCAATTGATGGAGAACAACTTGCCACTAAAAAGGCTAATGCAATCATGCCAAACAAACTTAGAACTAACTTTTTCATAATAATTTTTTATTTTCATGTTATGCCTACTCTTGATAAGGTTTTTCGGCTTGCACCTTTCATAAATAATCGTTAATTAGCGGATATTAACATTACGAAAGTGATTGTAATAACAGTAAATAAAAGTGGTATTAATAATGATTTTTGATATTATAAATAGACTCATGTAAACTACCCGAAAATTATAACTTTTCGGGTAGTAGATTCATTTTTATAATTTTCTTATTTACTACCTACCATAAACAGCTCCTTGTGGATTAAATTCAGACCAACCAGTTGTCCAGTCAGTATCATTAAATGCACCTACGAAAGTTGTTCTTGTAAAGAATGCAGGTAAAGTTGTTGGTAAGTTCACGCCTGTTAAAGTTGAACCAGCATCCAAAGTAAATTTAGGGCGACCCGTCAAGAACAGCGATGCATTCAATCCTGTGGTTGCAATTGATGGCAATACTTTATTTCCTGTAAGACCAGTAAACCAAGTAGTTGGATTTTTACCATCAATTAAAACTGCTGCCCCTGCTGCATTTTGATTAAATTCAGCAACAGGATAGTTAAATCCAGCGATAGAAGTTGCAGATAAACCAAAACCATTTGAACCCCACCCTAACGTACCAGCTAAAACGATATTCTGTAAAGCAATTTCTCCTCTGGCGGCATTTCCTCTGGCATCCCCTAATAATCCGTCAATATTAATACCGCATGGATAACCAGTAACAACAGTGTTATATATTTTAATTTTATTGTTACGACGTAAGTGCATACCATTTTGAAACTGAGCACTTATAGCCGTAGTTGCATCAGCTTTTGGTCCGATAATAGATACATTAGCAAACGTTGGTGCAGTAAAAGGAAGATTACTCGAACCTTGGGCATCATTATCTACTTCAAAGCCATTCGAGCCAGAAATATCGGCTTGGGTTGCACCACGAATACCAATGGCATATTGTACATTACCTGTATATCCAAAGTCGCAGTCAAAATCATCATCTAATCCTTTGTAAGCAATTAAATATTTTGCATTTACAGTACCACCAAACCATTCAAAAGAGTCGTCAAGACCATTGGATGCTTGTAAATATTCCATAGTAGTACCCGACCCAACTGACCCAAAGGTATATGAATTTACTTCTGCATTTGGTTGAACAGGAATTCCAGCGAATTCAACACGAACATATTTTAAAGATCCAGAATTATCAGCATCGTCAGTACCACCGTGGAATCCACCATAAGCACCTTCTAATTGACGATTTCCGTTTCCACCATCATTAGGTCTATTGTTTACTGCTCTTCCACAAATTACTAATCCACCCCAATCCCCAGGTTCACGTTCACCAGGATTTCTTTCCGAAGTAAAAATAATTGGTTGCGTCGCAGTTCCGTTTGCAATAATTCTACTTCCTCTTTGAATAACAAGCGTACCTTTAGTGGCTCTATCTCCAACAATTAAAGTACCAGGAGCAATTGTTAAAACTCCTGTTTTGGTAACAGTGCCAAAAACTGCTTCCTCACCTACCCGAACAAAACCTACTAATTTATAGATTTTATCAGCTGTCCAAGAAATATTCCCTTCCAAGACACCTTGAACCGTAACTACTGTTTTTGCAGGAATAGCTGTAACAGTAACTGGAATTGTAGTCAAAGCAGAAACTTGTCCGCCGTTGTCTGTTACCTGAATTGTAAAATTTACGATTGTATTTGCTGCAAGATTTTCAATAACGTAATCTTTTGTGTATTCTAAAGTAGTTTGTCCAGTGCCAGTTTGCGAATCAAAAGCTGCACCATTTTTTAACACAGTGATTGTTTTAATACCGCCTGGGGCATTGATAGAAGCCTTGATTTGCACTGTAGCACCAGGTATTCCATTAAGTGTTCCAGTAGTAGTTACTGAAGGAACTGGAACTGGTTGTTTAGTATCATCCTTACAAGCCTGAAACATTGTTATTACTGAGAGTAATAGAGCAATAATTTTGATAGATTTCATGATTTTAATAATTATTTGAAAATATATTTAAGTTTAAAATAATCCTTATCTGATAGTATAAACAAAACCTATCGAATACACTCTTCCTGGTGAAAAAGATTGAATGGTTTGGTCAGAAGTGCTATCAAAATTTCCATCTTTATTACCATCTTGAAGAATCACATTGTTATTGTTTAAAATATCCGTAATTCCACCTTTGATGATGAGATTTTTATATACTTCCTTCGAGAATGTTAAATCAAGAACATTCCTTGGCATTTCATACCAATCTGGATAACCTGCTGCGATGTTGTTTCCAACAGCATAAATACGCTTTCCAATGACATTAAATAATAAATTGATTTGAGTATTATTTTTAGTGTCATTGTAGTTTATACCAGCGTTAATAATATAAGGGGACTGTCCTTGTAATGGACGATTATCTGATTGTTCAATTACCGTTGACCCAAATTTGACTCGACTGTAAATAAATGCTCCATTAAAAACCAAATTTATTTTATTGAGAAAATTAGAATTTGTTAATCTATCTAAGGATTTTTTTACTTCTACCTCTACACCTGTACTGAAAGCACTTTCAGCATTAGCGAATGTTAGGTCATTATTTGAACCGCCAAACACTGACTCAATGGGACTATCGAATTTTTTGTAAAATGCTGCGACAGATATGATTTCAGAAGGTGTCGGATAAAATTCATATCTAAAATCTAAATTATCAACCTGAGCATTTTTGATATTCTCATTACCTTGTACAACTCTATTATTTACGAAATCATAGAAAGAAAAGGGAGCAATTTCCCTAAATTCTGGACGATTGAGTGTTTTTCCGTAAGCAAACCTCAATAATGATTTTTCCGAGAAATTGTAGGTCAAGTTTGCAGATGGTAAAACACTTGTAATGTCTCGGTTATAGTTTACTAATTTACCATCTGAATTGAAGCTATTAAGTTTTTGAACGTTTTTTTCAACTCTCACACCTGCAATGATGTTCAACTTTTTAGTAAAAGAGTAGTTACCAGAAGTGTAGAATGCCAATTGATTATTGCTTGCTGTGTATGAATCAGACAAATTAGTTTGTTCATCAATTCTAATTCCTCCAAACTGATTAATATTGACTGGTGAGAAAATTTGTTCAATTGGTAAATTGCCAATATTGAAGTTTGAACCACGAATAAAACCTAAGTTCCGTGCCTTAAAGTCACGTTCTTTGTTTTCGTAGAATGCCCCCACTTTCAATTCTAAACTTTTGTCTTCTTCTTTGGTAGCACCTTTTTTGACTGTTAATTTTTGAACAAGATTTGCACCAGCCATTATTGAACTTTCACTCAATACGATATTTGTTCTACCCAAGTTTGAAGGAACAACCCCTGGCGTTACAAAAAGTACGGGTTCTGACCCTTGTACCAATGAATATCTAAATCGCTTGTAATCAGGCTGGTCACGATATGCTTTGTTGTAAGCAACTACCCAATCAAGGTTGGTTTTTCCATCATTTAATTTATGACGACCTAAAACTTGACCTGTATAAATTCCTCTAAAAATTTGGTCTAATGAACGGATATTCCAGTCTCCACCATTTTCATTACCTGTTCTGTTCACGTATTGAGAATTACTCATTTGATTGAACAAGTTTTTGAACTCAAAGGTATGATTTGTATTTAATCTCACAGCCCAGTTGTGAAGAATTCCCAAACGAATAGCATCGTTATATTGCAGATCGGCAAATTTAGTTGCTTGGTCTATTCGATTCTCTTGATTCGGCACTGCCGTGTAACCAAAGTCATTTCTAACCATATCAAAAAACGAACGAGTTTTTGAGTAATTAACAGCTGTAACATTTGATAATTTTATCTCATCATTGTTGATTAGTTTATAAGCACCTTGCAAAGCTAAACGAACATCAGGAGCAGCTGTCGAGGTAGTTGGAGTCCATGTATTTCTCAATAACTGTCCAGATTGAGCCTGTGCTACTGGATTGGAAGTAGCATATTGTTTTAGTAGTTCTGTTGAAGGGAAGTTTTTAGGTAAATCAGCAAATCCATTGTTGAAACCTAACAAGTAGTTTTTGCCAGTTTGTGGCTGGAAGAATTCCTTACCAGTTGTACCCTCACGTGAGCCTACACTTGCTTCAATCGTGAAATAGTTATAATCAGGAATACTTTTCGTGAAGATTTTAACAACACCACCCGCAAACTCGCCAGGTAATTCAGCGGCAGGAGATTTGAAGACCAAAATACGGTCAATTTGAGCTGACGGAATTACATCAAAAGAAAACGAACGAACGTCAGCTTCCATAGAGGGTGCAAAAGCATTGTTCAATAAAACTGTGTTGTAACGTTCATTCAGACCACGAATGTTGATAAAACGGTCTCCAAAAATTGTTACCCCTGGTACACGTTTTACTACCTCTGCGGCATTTCTATCAAGAGTTTTGCCAATTTGGGCGGCAGAAATACCACTCACTACTTGTTGAGCTGCCTTAATTTCTGAAATAACAGAAACCTCGGTATTGGTTAATTTCTGACCAATTACTTTTACCTCATTTAAGGTTGCCCCTTCTTCTTCTATGAATGTATTGATTTCAGTAACTTGGTCGGCAAGAACTTTTACGTTTTCAATAAATTTGATTTTGTATCCTACGAAAGAAACTTTTAATTTGTAATTTCCAGCGGGAACACGACTAATTGAGAAAAAGCCGTTAATGTCTGCAGCAGTTCCTTTACCTAAGCCTTCGATGAAGACTGTTGCACCTACTAAATCCTCTTTGGATTTAATGTCCTTGATTGTTCCTCTGATTGTACCCTCTTGGGCGAATGTGAAAGCTGTTGAAGCGATTAGGATTAAAATTGTACTCAGTATTTTTTGCATTATCATATTGGTTGTTTGATGTTGCAAAATTAGGCTCGTAGTTTAACCTGAATATTAGGAGTCAGTTATGATTCAGTTAAGTGTATGTTAATTTAATGTTAAGAAAATTATCAATGATATTGGAAAACCAGTTTGGGAAATACAATTTTGGATTTCTTGAAATTTTTAGACTGACACTTTTTATAGCTGAAAAAATAAAAAGGGATATTTATTTGACAAAATAGCCGCCAGACAGTATCATAGCGGCTATTGAAAACACTTAATATCCGCAAAAATATAGAATCAGGGCTTAAAAACCTATATCCCTCGAAATTGCAAGGCAATCCTTTGAGACGATTCAACACATTAATAAGTATGGTTAGTGGCTTAATAGCCAGTCAGCACGTTTCATTAAGTAAAATAGCTGATAATCAATCAGGTAAAATACATTCTTTGAGTCAAGTTAAGAAAAATGAACGCTGGCTTGCCAATGGTTTAATTGACACTGAAACATTTTTTACTCCCTTGATTATCAAGATATTACACGGTATTACTCTCCAAGAGAAAGAATTGATATTTGTCATTGATGGCTCAGTAGTGGGTCGAGGTTGTCAAACCTTAATGCTGAGTGTGCTTTGGAAAAAGAAAGCTATTCCAGTAGTTTGGAAAACCATTCAAGCTCCCAAAGGACATTTTCCAGAATCAGACCATTTGCTCTTGTTAAAACTCTTAGAAGGTATCTTAAAACCACTTCCCAACGTCCGTTGTGTGATGCTGGGTGATGGTGAATATGATGGTTCTCAATGGATTCAACAACTCCAAAATATAGGATTTGAATACATTTTAAGAACTGCAAAAGATACCCTATTAACCAATCAAGACCAAGAAGTATTCCAACCTAAAAAATTAGATGTGGGAGACAATTCTTGTTTGTATATTCCTGATTGTCAATTAAGTAGTCAAATAAAAGCTCATTTTGTCCTCTGGCATGAAAGAACTTTTAAAGACCCTGTTTGTCTTTTGACCAATCAAGAAATTGGGCAAATGGTAATAGGTTATTATAGAAAACGATTCAAAATCGAAACACTCTTTAAGGATTTTAAAAGTGAAGGTTTTAATCTTCACAAGTCTAAAATGACGGACCCTGAAAGATTAAACAGGCTTATTATTGTTTGTGCCTTAGCCTACTTATGGTTAATTGGAATGGGACTAACCATTTTTACTAAAAAATCATGGAAAAAGAGAGTTTACAAAATTCAAAAGGATACTTTAAACCTTTTTACAATTGGTAAAAAACTCTATAAATACCTGATTAAGAACAATTTACGAATACCCGATGTATTTAAAGTATTCAAACTTATAAAAGTGTCGGTCTAAAAATTCTTGAAATATAAAAAGTAGTTATTTTCTCTTTATTTTGTTGAAAATCTTTTGGGAAACACCCATTTTCAATCAGTTCAAATTCTGTAAAAATTTTGCAATCGCTTTAAGAAGTCATTAAGTACCCATTTTACAATTTTAAGCATATTACCTTATAAAATAAACCATCCTATAAACCACTACAATAATCAAACAAATCTCATTTATAAAAATGGGTATAATCTTATAAAATAATTACCTTTATGAGGTTTTTATCTAATCTTATCAAAATGCCCAAAAATATCGCTTATTTACGTGTCTCAACTCTCGAACAAGACAACTCCAAAAACAAAACAGACATTCTAACCTTAGCCAATGAAAAAGGTTTGGGTAAAGTCGAATTTGTAGAAGATAAAATTTCGGGAAAAGTGTCTTGGAAGGAAAGACAGATTTTTACGGTTCTCAATCAACTCCAAAAAGGAGATGTACTTTTGATTAGTGAGTTTTCCAGATTGGGTCGGAGTATGTTGGAAATTATGGAAATCATTTTGTTTGCTATTGACAAAGAAATCAAAATGTACACTGTCAAAGGCAACTGGCAATTGGATGATACCATCCAGAGCAAAATCATGGCAATGGTTTTTGCGATGGCAGCCGAGATTGAAAGAGATTTGATTTCCCAAAGAACCAAAGAAGCCTTACGGATGAAGAAAGCCAACGGTATGGTATTGGGTCGCCCGAAAGGTCCAGGGAAGAGCAAATTAGATATTTATAGAGTTGAGATTGAAGCCTTACTTCAAAATGGATCAACGCAAAGTTTTATTGCTAATCGTTACGGAGTTACTGAGGCAACTTTGAGCAATTGGATTAAGAAGAATAAGATTCAGAAACCTAAAATTGCCTCCAAACTCTAAATGGTATTTTCAGCAACTTAGTATTGGTTGAATTCTCTTTTGGTATATCTTGGTATCTATTCTGGTATCTGTGTTGGTATCAAGTGGTATTACGATTGGTATCAAGCTGGTATCAAGCTGGTATCAAGTTGGTATCAAGCTGGTATCAAGTTGGTATCAAGCTGGTTTCAAGCTGGTATCAAGTTGGTATCAAGTTGGTATCAACTTGGTATCAGGTTGGTATCAACTTGGTATCAAGTTGGTATCAAGTTGGTATCACATCAATCCTTCTCAAAAACATTACGCTGCCTCACGAACTCCATTCTGTGCTTTCTCATAAAAATGCTGAAAAGCAATATCAACTTTCTGAGAAAAAACCATTCTATCATAAGCGGGTTCAGGCAGTAAGTTTCCTAATATTTTTTGAATTTCCCATTTCACTTTTTCTTGGGTAGATTTCTCTTTATGCCACTCTTGAACAAGTATTGTATTCTTGGAATAATATAATTTTTCGAGCAAATTTTTTGCCGCTAATTTGACACTTTTTTCTTCTATTTTAGTTAATTTATCTTTCTTCAATAAATCAAAAAGCTCTTGTTCTTGCTCGGTCATTTCATTTTTTGCTGCCCGTTTTTCCTCTTCATTCATGGCTTTGGCTTGTCTCAGCAATTCTTCATAAGCCTGTTCAATCGACAAACTACCCGCATTGTAATCGTCAATTACTTTCTGAAAATTTGCTAAAAATGAACCTCTCGTTTTGTTCTGGGCTATCATTAATTTCAACTTCTTTTCCATCAGTTCTCGGAGGTCGGCAAATTGAATATTCTTATGTTTTACTTCTGGGAATTCCGCCCTCAGTACCTCAAAATTCAATTTTCCTAAATCAATTTGCTTGGAGTCTTCAATAAAATATTCAACATTTGGCTCTGATACTAAATCACCTTTACCCAATACACTCGTATCCAATAAATCATCTATTCGCTTCTTGGCTCTTTCTATTGATTCATCCGCATCGGTCTTTCTGTCCACGATGTCACGGAGATATTGAAATACATCTCGATTCTTTTTTATGACGGGCAAATCATAAATTTCAGGCTTTGCTGAGTCATACAAAGAAACAATGGTATTAATGTACAAAGCTAATTATCTTTTGTAATCGTCTTTTGTTAAAATAATATTGGCATAATCTTGGAATAACTCTATTTCTTTAAATCCTTTTTCTCCATAATTCAAAATCGTCTCAATGTTTATTCCTAAACTTTTGCAGTAGGTTTTCACTTCCTCAATGGCTTGTTCCAATAATGCCAAAAGCTCTTCAAATTCTTTGGCTGGATATTCGTTGTCTTCTTGTCCTTGATTTCTGTCTTTTGTGCCTTCTGCGTAGTCGGCTAAGGCTTTTTTGAGGTTACGGAATACCCCAAAATAATCAATAATCAACCCATTTTTCTTCCCTTCTATCACCCTGTTTGCCCTTGCGATGGTCTGCATGAGGGTATGATTTTGCAAGGGTTTATCCAAATATAAGGTCGAAACGGCTGGGGCATCAAAGCCCGTCATCCACATTGCCGTCACGAAAACTATTCGGTATGGATTGGTTTCATTTTTGAAATAATCTTCAATATTTCGTCCGTCGTCATCTGGACTATCCATCAAATCTCGGTGAGGTTTGATGTCCAAATTTTCTTTTTTAAATGTCGCTTGTTCGTCTTTATCGCTTCCTTCTTGGCTGATTACAACCGCCATTTTGGTTTCTTCAATAAACTTTATGGCTCGTTGGTATCGTAGTTTTAGTTCTGGATTGCGTTCTGAAATGACTTTTCTCCTCAAATCCTTGATTTCTTCTTTGGCAAAATACTGGACTTTTTCATACATCTTTACCGCCGTGAATTTATCAATACTAATCACCATCGCCTTCATTGGTCTTCGGTTGCCTTCATCGTCTTCCACGTCCAAACGATACGGAAAATGTTGGACAATATGCTTGGCAATTTCATTCAATCGGTCATCTCTCCGAACGATTTGCAACAAAGTCGAATACTCTTTATCCAACTTCATTTTCTGTTCTTCGCTCAGATTTTCGTCTTCCAAAATAGCGGCTGCATCGCCCACTAAATCTTGGTTTACTTGCTCTACTTTGGGAACACTTTTTTTGTAATAAAGTGGCACAGTTGTCCCATCCTCAATACTTTGGGCGAAGTTATATTCCGAAACATATTCGCCAAATTTATCTTTGGTCAATTCATTTTTCAAAAGTGGTGTACCCGTAAAAGCGATGAATTGAGCGTTTGGCAAGGCAATTCGCATATTTTCAGCCAAACCTTTGTACTTCGTGTGGTGGGCTTCGTCCACAATCACAATCCAATTATTTCGGTCTGTCAATTGTGGGTACGTCTTTCCTTTTTCGATACCAAATTTAAAAATCATCGTGAACAAATAATTTTTGTTCAACTGCAAATATTCCCGCAATTTTTCTTTGTTGGCAGGACGATAAAAATTCTCTTTTTTATCATCTGGTTTTGCAAAAGTTCCTGTTTCGATAAAGTTTCGGTAAATCTGACCATCCAAATCCTTTCTGTCGGTAATTATCAAAAATGACCAATTGCCATTGACTTTTCGATGAACCTTTTTAGAAAAGAAAATCATCGAATACGATATTTTTGGCGGTTTTTTATGTTGTCTCTTGGTTCATTTTTGTGATTTCAATGGCTCTATGAAGTTTATCAGCAAACCATTCTTTACTCGGTAATTCAGTTAAATATTGTGCTACTTTTATTTCTTTTTCATCCAACATCAACAATTCTATATGTTCGGTATTGCCTTCGCTGCACAACAATAATCCAATCGGGGCTTCTTCGCCCTCTTGCATTTCGTGTTTTTTTAGCCATCGCAAATACAATTCCATCTGAGCTTTGTGCTGTGGTTTAAATTTACCGATTTTTAAATCAATCGCCACCAATCTTCGCAATTTTCTGTGGTAGAACAACAAATCCAAATGATAGTCAATGGCATCTATACTGATGCGTTTTTGGCGTTCTAAAAAAGCAAACCCGTTCCCTAATTCCAGGATAAAATTTTCTATATTTCCGATTAAGGCTTTTTCTAAATCATTTTCCGAAAATGTATTTTTCAAACCCATGAAATCAAGGATATACGAACTCTTGAAAAACAAATCTGGATTAATCAAATCCTCACTTTTCAACTCGATTAATGCCTGACTTATTTGCTCCTCTGGCTTTTGTGCAATGGCTGTACGCTCATAAAGCATCTTATCCATTTGGTCTGATAATGTCCTCGTATTCCATCGTTGATTTATTGCCATTTCAAGGTAGAAATGCCTTTTGAGAGGATTTTCTTCGTAAGAAATGGTTTTGATGTGTGTCCAACTCAATTGTCTCTGCACTGCGGAGACAATTTGTTCTTCGGTAATTGTCTCCGCAGTGTGGAGACAATGTCGGAGGTGTTTATCGCTCCAACCTGAACCAAAATTTTGGGTTAATAAAGCCGACAAATTGATGATGATTTGCTTACCATAAGCAGCTCTATTATTGTTCAAAATGAAATGATTGATGTGTCTCCCAACCTTGAAATACAACAAAGTAAGCTCGGCATTGGCTTTGACAGCAACCCGACTTTTAGCTTCTTTAATGAGTTGAGCTATCTCTCCGTAAAGTTGATTGACTTGTGTTTCTAATTCCATATTGAAAATATTGATTTTGAAATCTGCGGATGCTAACGACTAAATTTATGCTGTAAAATCATAAACGCCTCCATCTTCCGCCACTATTATATCAAAACGGTCAGGGCATAATCAGAGGCTTTCAGACCGCCGTAAGCACGCAAGGCATTGGCAGAAGCCCAAAGATTGTCTTCTAATTCTTTTAATTGTTGATTGGTCATTAGGGAATAACAGGGTTTGTAATATCCTGCAAAGTTAGGGACGAAAAGTGGTTTTGAGATAATGGGTTAGGGAAAGACTTAAAACAAACTCAATTGCCCTAATATCTTAGTAGTCGCCTTCAAATAAGGTTTACGTGTTGAGGATTCTATCAATTTTACATCCGTTTTGAAAACAGTTCCAATAGTCATTTGATTTCGCTGAGATTTAGAACAACTCACCCAAAGCTCAGGTACGTTCTGCCCCTTCATGGGGCGAACTCTAATTTTCTTGCGTTTGCTATCGTAGAGCGTCGAGAGGCTGATATTGATAAAAACTTGATTCATTTTTAGCTCATAATTTTGTAATTTTCTTCACATAAATTTACTCAAAAATTGGGAATTTTTCAAGTAAATACCAATCATAATTTGTGTGAATTTATTTAAACTAAATCATCAATCGTCATGCCTAATTTATTCGCCAAAGGCAGGAAATCCATTTTTATTTGATTGAATTCTGTTGGATATTGGTGAGCTATATAATCCAAACTATACGCCTGAAAAGTAGCACCTTCGGCAAAATTTAGTAAGAGATCTTCTTTGGATTTTTTATCTCCCTTAAAGCTATTAAATGCTAACTCAGCCAAAAATGAGGGCTTATCAGACTCTACATCGGTCTGTAATTGTTTCATCAGCGACACATTAATTTGAGCATTTGATGCAAAAATTTGATTGACAAAATCTATTCTTTTCTGAAAATAAGTTTTCTTCAAATCATCTTTCAGACGGTCAATTGCTATAATTTGTTTCTCAACTTCTTGTAAATCAGCTTGTTGCTTTTTCTTTTTTTGAATAGCCTGTTTTTTCACTTCATTAGAATCAACAATCTCCGCAACGGCGACCATCTTTTGCAGATACTTCGCCATTTCTTTGACTACTCCCCTATTATACTCTTTCAAGCTGTATAAAACGCCCTCTTTGATTTGGGAGTAAGGGTATTTTTTAAACCAAGCAAGCACGATTTTATCTCCAACAAAATTTTTAACCAATTCTGTAATTTCTTCAATTTGCTCATGATTTAGCGTATCATCTTGAACGGCATTACCCTTTGCGTTTTTGTAGATAAAAAATTTCAGCCGAGTTACTTTTTTCCCAGATTTTATTTCTTCAAAATCGAAGTAGAGTTCAGAATTTTTAATCAATTCAGTTCTGGCTTGATTAATTACTTTGAGTTTAAAATCGAAGTAGTTTTTATATCTGTCAGTTAGTCCAAATTTTTCTTTCAGTTCATCTACTTCAAATTCAAAAGTTCTAAATCGCTCAAATTCCTTACAAAATTCATAGAAACGAATCGCATAGATACTGTCCAAGTACATGATGTTACGTATATCCAGAACCGTAAAATTATCCTTTATTTGTAGTAAGAAGGGTTTTATGTTTTTTGAAAACTCAAAAGTGAAATAACCCTCTTTTTTATGATAGACAATCGAACTAAAAAAATTGGCTTCCAATCTGATTCTATCGTCTTCATAATACAAATCTTTTTTACGAAGTTTAGTAAGTTCCTCCTGTAAATAGGTGTGTATATTTTTGGCTTTTCCTCCTACAAACTCTTGAAATTCTTTAATAGAGATGTTTATTTCGGGCATTTCATCCCCACTTTGGTCGATAGAAGCAACCACTTTTAAAAACACTTTCATCTGAACCGCCGTAATATCAAACTTGGCGTTGATAATAGGATTAGTCTTAATGAGTCTATATGGGTCTTTTGAAATAGCCTGTAAAGCCATTTCTCTTTTTTCAGTGGGTATTTGCGGGTTATCCATCACAAAAACGACTATTATTTTAAGTTGTCGTAATTCAAAGTTACAGATACTATTTTAAATTATCCAACAAAGACGACTTTATTTTTATGTAGTCGTTTTAAACCCTATAAAAGTCGTTTTAAAACCCTATAAAGGTCGTTTTTGAACCCTATAAAAGTCGTTTTAAACCCTATAAAGGTCGTTTTAAACCCTATAAAGGTCGTTTTAAGGCTTATAATAAACTGATTTTCAATACGTTACGGACGAGGAAAGATAGAAAGATAAGAAAGAAATATAAAGAAAAACAAACAGTTAGTAAATTATTACTAAAAATAAAGGTATTTAAGATTAGGTTTAGGTGAATATTCATCAATTAACATTTTTTACATTATAGATAAAAGAAAAAGTGTGTTATGTGATGGATGACCCTATAAAAGTCGTTTTATGAAAACTCTTTTGTTTTATATATGATAAAGGTAATCAAAGTATAGAAAAGAATAGAAAACCCTATAAAAGTCGTTTTAAAGTATGAAATTATCACTTATTTTTATTCATAAATCATTGAATATCAGTATTTTATGTAAATATAAACTGCAATTATTTTATAACCCTATAAAAGTCGTTTTTGTAAAATTGATATTAAAGAGAGCAAAATTTAGATATATATATGGCTTATTTTTGTTAAAATGATAAATAATTATCTATATTTGTATAAAATAATACCTTTTAATATGCTCAGTCACGAAATTGTACTTCGTTTTTTACAGATGAAACCTGCCTTAAACCATTCTCAGATTGAGAAAGAGGCGGGATTACCCTCAAAAACATTATATAAAGCCCTGGGAGGGCTAATTAATCTTAACGAAAACCATCTATCGAAGTTATTGCCAATATTGCGAAGCTATGGATATTCAGAAGAACTGTTTAGTAAAGCGAGAGTCATTTCTGTTGTTAATCACAAAGGAGGTGTTGGCAAAACAACATCTACTATCAATATTGGAAAAGCATTGAGTATGATGGGGAACAGGGTTTTAATGATAGATATTGACTCTCAGGGTAACTTGTCTCAATGTTTTGGGATTCATCGTCCAGAGAGCCAATTAATAGATGCCCTTTTGGATAAAATCCCTTTGCCGATTGTTGAAATAGAACCAAAATTACACATTGTTCCATCTGATATTCAAATGGCATACAGAGAATTAGAATTGGTAAATTCAATTGGGAGCGAAAAACGACTATACAACAAGTTAGTACCCTACTTAGATAAGTATGATTATATCCTGATAGATTGCCCGCCATCACTTAATATTTTGACTACTTGTTCATTAGTGGCTTCGCATGAATGTTTGATTCCGATACAACCAGAAGCATCCGCATATCATGGGGTTGAAAACCTTTTCAATAGAATTTTTGAGATTAGAGAACATCTTAATTATTCATTGAAAGTAAAAGGTATATTTTTTACGATGGTTCATAAAAACCAAAGTGTTCATCGGGGCATGATTGAACATATCAAGGAGGTTTATACACACTTTACGATTTTTGATACCTTGATTGAAGTCTCGACAACCATCAAACAGTCTCAGGTGGCGAAGAAAGATTTATTTACTTATTCTGGAAAATCAGTTTCGGCAAATCAATACATGGAATTAACTAAGGAAGTAATCAAAATATAATTGGATTAACAATGGCAAAAGATTTTATGACTGGTTTAAAAACCGTTGCAGCTCAATTACCTAATTCTACTTTTTCAGAATTAGAAAAGATAAAAAAAGAAATAATTGTTGTAGAAGAGTTGAGACAGTTTATCACTCCTCTATCAAATGAAGAATTTAAAAATTTAGAATCAAACCTCTTAAAACAAGGCTGTAAAGACCCTTTGGCTATTTGGGAAACTACTAAGGGGGTGATAGATGAAAATGCCGAAAATCCTGATGCTCCTGCATTTGTGTTGATTGATGGGCATAACAGATATACGATTTGCCAGAAATTTGGTTTAGATTTTAAGATAGTTCTTTTACAGTTCGAGAGTATTGAGCAAGTGAAAGATTACATGATTGATTATCAATTGGGTCGTCGAAATCTAACACCAGAGCAAATGTCATATTTCAGAGGATTGAGATATAACCGAGAAAAAGGAAGTCAAGGTAAATATGATAGAACAGATAAAGAAGGGGATTTCTCGGAAATATTAGCAACAGAGTATAAAGTTAGCCCCAGAACAATAAAGAATGATGGAAATTTTGCGGCAGGTATCGCTAAATTAGTTCCTGAACTTCAACAACAAGTATTGACAGGAAAGATTAATCCAAGTCGCTCACTTATTCAAGACTTAGGGCGTAAAGAAGAAGTATTAATTGGGACATTATCATCTTTAAATTTTTTTTCCGAAGAAGCTGAGAATAAATTAGTTGATAATAATGAAGTCCTTCTTCGCAAAAAAGAAATAGCAAAGTTGGTAATCAATGTATCAACAAAATCAGATTATTTGGCATTAGTGCAAAAGGTGAAAGATTTGAAAAAATTTCTATAAAATACTGATTATCAATAATTTAATCATAAGTGCAAAATTTGCACTTATGATTTTTTTTGTAAAATGGAGTAAATAAAATACTCAGATTTAACTTATTACCAATACATTTTACAAAAAATCTAATATAATATTAAAAATATCATTGATGTATTTCTTAGTTTTTAGTGAATCTAAGTTTCAGTTACTATTGTGTAGAAATAAGATTTAAGCTATAATTAAGATGTAATTAAGCTCTAATTAGTCTGAGATTAAGCTATAAAATCAGATTAAGCTATAATTAAGATGTAATTAGGTTAAAATCATGTTCGTTATCCATTTTTTTGATAAACTTCTAAATTTTCAATACGAAAGTAGTGAAGCAAGATGGAGTTTATGTGTACATAAACTATCGTGCAAGCACTTATTACTTGTAAGAAAGAGAATATAGCCCTCGAATAAAACTGATTTATTTGAGAATGAGATTGATAGGATAATTCCGTGACTCCTTTCCCGCCTATTACTAAGACATTACTAACTTACTATTAAGATATTACTACTTTGTTACTACCTTATTACTACTTTGTTACTAACCTGATTCAAAATATAATTTTTCTAATAATTTTCAATCCAAAGAACAATTTAATAATTTCAAAGGGCTTTTGAGATGGTAATTTGTAGATAGGCAAGCGGTGTTATTGTTATCACAATATCGGCTCTCAGGTTTGCATCGGGTATTACAAAACTTTGAAATAGACCTGTGAATGAAGATTCAATAAGATTAAGACTTTAGAAAAAGAGAAAAATCTCGGAGACCAATATAAAGCGGCATATCTTTCAGCCATTAGAGTAGTAGAAATTGATTTTGACTCACAACAAAAAAACGAATACATTATATTTGAAGGGAGGAAATTTGAAAAAGTAGCACCTGATATTGACCCTTTGAGAGAATTAGGTATTTATTTAGGAGAAAAATCAGCCAAAGGAAATAAAAGGACTGCTATTTTTAATCCACATAATGGGTTATTATGCTTTTTGCGTTCTTATGGTTATTCTGCGAATGGGGTTACTTACCGACTTGTTCCATCTAATAAGAAGTAATGGATGGTTTATTTTATAGCTATCTTAGACGATTTAATCCTAAAAATTTGTTTCAAAAAAATCATAAATTTCCGCAAGTTTTATTTTTTCTTTACATCTAAGTATTTGAATTCGAGATGTTTCCCAATAAATGACCGAACAAGAACTACTATTTAGATTACAGTCTGGTGATGAATCAGCCTTTAAGACTTTGGTTGAAACCCATCAAAAGCGGGTTTTCAATACTGTCTTGGCGATTGTACAGGATTTTGAAGAGGCAGAAGATGTATCGCAGGAAGTGTTTATGGAAGTTTATCAGTCGGTCGGGAAATTTAGGGGTGATTCAAAAATTTCAACTTGGTTGTATCGCATTGCTACCACAAAAGCCTTAGAAGAAATTCGTAAAAAGAAAACTGCCAAACGTTTTGCTTTTTTTACGAGTTTATTTGGAGATAGTAATGAAGTGCTGCATGAATCCGTTGATTTTATACATCCTGGGGTTGTTCTTGAACAGCAAGAAAACTCAAAAGTGTTATTCAAAGCTATAAATCAATTGCCTGAAAATCAAAAAGTTGCTTATACATTGAATAATATTGAAGGATTGAGTTATCAGGAAATTACGGAGGTGATGGAGGTTTCTTTATCATCAGTAGAATCACTTTTATTTAGAGCAAAATCAAATTTAAAAAAGTCATTAGGAGATTATTATAAAAGTCATTTTGTATGAAACGCACATGATTTTTAACCATACAGGGCGGATGATTAAACAGTGAGTTCCATCTGATGCCTTTGAAAATAACTGAACATTTAATCAGATGAAAAAATCTTACGACATAGAACAAAAAGTTGAGGAAACTTTGAAGGCGTTGGATGGCATTGAACAAGCCGAACCCAAACCTTTTTATTACACCCGTTTGAAGGCGAGAATGGAAAGAGAATTGTTGCAACCCAAAACAGTTTTGGGCTGGACTTTCAAGCCCATTTATGCTTATGCTTCCTTAGCGTTGGTATTGTCGATAAACATTTTTACGATTGTTACTCTCAATAATAAAAGTAGTCAGCCACCCAAGGATAATGTACAGGTGTATAGTTTGTATGACCCTAATGGCTTATAAATCTTTAAAATTATGAATGAACAACATAAATTCAGAAATCTTTGGTTTGCCATTATCAGCCTGTTTGTGCTTAATATAGGCACATTAGGTTGGATATTTTTTACAAGCAAAGGTAAGGAACCGCCTATTGGTCCTGTGATTATTGAGGAAGCTCTCAATTTTGGTAGTAACCAGAAAGAAGACTTTAAACCTCTGATGCGTAAGCATTTTGAGGCAGTAATTCCATTGAGAAAAAGTATTCAACAAGATAAAGATTCCCTTTTTGATTGGTTAAAATCGGGTGGGAATGATTCAATGATTTTAAATAATCACTTAGCTTCAATGTCAGCCAAAGTGATTGAGAATGAGCGAAATACTTTTTTACATTTCAAAGAAATAAGGGATTTATGCACACCCGAACGGAGAAAATATTTTGATGAAGTGCTGATTGAAAAATTCAAACATCATAATGACAAAAAAGGTCCACCACCTCCGAGGGATTCAAAATAAGGAGTTAAAAAAGGCGATTTCACGAAACGAAATCGCCTTTTTTATTTTTTTTCAATCAAACCGCAAGTTTTCTTTTTGCTTCTCATCTAATACTTTGACAACAAAATCAAATATCACATGACAAGACGCTACTAATACAATATCGTATTTTAGACTTAAACAAATAGAAAACATGAAGAAGCTAATTTTTGCAACCTTATTAGTTATTGGAAATATTGCTTGTACAGAAGAATCCACTGTAAAGCCTAACACAACAAGTACAGGCACGACAACTGGAACAGGAACAACAACTGGAACAGGAGGAACAACCACAACAGCTACTGATTATAGCACCAATGTTATCAAGGCTTTTACAGCTTACGGGGCGAAAAATGTAAGTTCTGTGACCGTTGATGGAGACTATATTTTAATCAAAACGAATGGTGTCCCTGACCACAAAAGTCCTTATTTCAAAGGTTCGGCTTGGGAAAGTACACTTTATGTAAATGATACCAGAAGTTCTTTCAAACAAGCCCCTGGGAGCTACGTAGCCGCTATCAATTACACTTTCAAAATTCCCAAAGCACCAGTTGAATCTTCTTCTAAAAAAACTTTGGGTACAGCTACGATTGGTGTTGCCTTGAATGGCGTACCACTTTTTAACCAATATGCTGCTGGAAATACAACCATTTCGGTTGGAACTGGTGAATATGTTTCATTTGATTTATACGGAGGACACCCATCGCCTAATCTTGATTATCACTATCATATCGAACCCAATTTTATCACTACCGCCAAAGGTTCGGATGCTTTAATTGGGTATTTGTTGGACGGTTTTCCAGTGTATGGTTCAAAAGAAAATGGCAAAACGGTAACCAACGCAGATTTAGATGCTTATCATGGGCATACCACCAAAACCGCAGAATATCCCAACGGAATTTATCATTATCATACTACTTCGGAAGCTCCTTTTATCAATGGTAATGGTTTCTTCGGAACGGCTGGAACTTGGACAAAATAATTCTTTTCAGAGAAAAAAAGTGGTTTTATCAAACATTGGGAACTGTTTCGAAATAAAACCCAGCGTATAGCTCCTTGTGGGTTATACGCTTTTTTAATATTTAAAATACACAAGATTATGAATCTTAAATCATTACTTACTTTTTTAGCGATAATGTGTGCTACGCAAACTTTTGCCCAATTTGGCTTTAATTCTACTGGTGCAACACCCGACAATTCGGCAATGGTAGATATTTCGAGTGATTCAAAAGGCGTACTTGTACCACGAATGACTACTAAGCAAAGGACAACTATTGTAAGTCCTGCCACTGGATTATTGGTTTTTGATAGCGATTTAAAGGCTTTTTATTATTATGATGGTACTGTTTGGACAGCTATAAATAGTGGAACTCTTACAGAATCTGACCCCAAAATAGGTACACTAACAACCTCTTACTTACCACGTTGGAATGGTTCGACCTTAGCAAATTCTGCCATTTATGACAACACTGGTACAAGAATAAGCATAGGTACTACCACCATTTCACCTGAATCTAAATTGGCATTGGGGGCTATTTCATCAACCGAAGGTGGACAATTGCAACTTAATGGTAGTTCCTTGGCTTCTGTGGCTTATCATTTAGACAATAATTCGGATAACTTTCGAATTATGTCTGGTACTAATTATGTTAGCTCCTTTGTCCGAATGATGATAAACAGATTAGGTAATGTAGGGATTGGCACAAGCGACCCGACAGAAAAATTAGATGTTTCAGGGAAAACAAAGACTACCAATTTTCAAATGACCGATGGTGCAGGAGAATCTAAAATTTTGCAATCAGATGCCGACGGAAATGCCTCTTGGGTTGAAAATACAATCTCCAATTATTTTACCAATATCAATACTTCCGATGCTTATTTTAATCTCACGGGCAAACTGGGCATTGGAGTAGAATCTCCACTAAGTAAAGTAGAAATAAATAGTGAAATAACTGGTGCCGATGCTTTGCGAGTAAACTCAGAAAATTTGAGCAATGGTACAAGTTGGGACGTAAACCAAAACTACGCTGCCGTTTCAGGTAGAGGCGGAAATGCCCCATATCAAGCGGGAGTTTATGGCTATGTTAAAGGATCTGCAACAAATTCGGGGGGTGTTGTGGGAGCTTATGATGCCAATACTTGGGGTGCATTGGCTTATCGAGACGTTAATTTTGACGATTGGGCTGTTTATTCAAACGGTGCTGCAAAAGTAACAGGTTTACTCTCTACAAATACTTTTAAAATGACAAATGGAGCAAACAATGGTTACTTTTTGAAAAGTGATGGTTCGGGCAATGCAAGTTGGCAAGCATTATCAGAATCAGACCCACAAGTTTCAAGCACAAATACTGGTTA